>NZ_JADQWB010000023.1 GCF_015704895.1 Agrobacterium leguminum
GTCGTCGAACTGCGAACTGTCGACGATGTTGCAGCCTTTTTCCGCCAGATAACCGGAAATCGCAGCCACAATGCCACGGGTCGATTTGCAGGCTACGGTCAGAACATAGGATGTCATTCGTTTTTCCGTTGTTGAAGCAGGTTCATTGGATTGTGTGAGGAATCTCTGCAGATCAGGTCGCGACACGCGCCTCCTCGCTCAACTGGCCGTTCATCCAGTCGGCACCGGCAGCGATACCGCCGAGCGGAAAGACGTGTATCTGCGCAATGCGGCTTTCTGGATGGGCCGCCTTATAATCCGCTATATCCGCCAGGACTTCCGCCGGTTCGTAAGGCTTCAGAAGCTGGCTGAGATCGAGCGCACGCCTTTGCAGCACGGCAAGCGATGGGCCAACGCCGCAGGCTATCGCAAATCTGATCAACGTCTGCAATTTGGTCGGGCCGGCAATGCCGACATGGATCGGCAAGCCAATACCGGCTGCGGCTATGCGCTCCGCCCAGGCGATCACGGGGCGGGCGGCGAAGGCGAATTGTGTTACGATGGCCATGTCCGCATCCGTGCGCTCGCAATAGTCCTGTTTGAGGGCCAAGGCTTTATCGACGATGCGGGTGGAACCGTCCCTGTCAATCGCTCCATTGCCTTCCGGGTGCCCGGCGACATGCAGCCGCCTGAAACCGTGACGGTCGAACAGGCCGGTCTCGAGAAGCTGGATGGAACTGTCGAAATCTCCCGCCGGCGTGGTAACACCGCCGCCGAGAAGCAGGGCCTCCTCCACACCGGCCTCATTTTTATAGCGCGTGATCCATTCTTCCAGCGTCGCCACATCCGCAATGAGGCGGGATGGAAAATGCGGCATGACCGGAAAACCGGCCTCACGAAGACGCCTTGCCGTCGCCACCATGTCATCGATCGGCGTTCCCTCTATATGGGCGACGTAAACGCGCGTGCCGGCCGGCAGCAGAGCCTTGAAATCATCGATCTTTGCCGCCGTTCTCGGCATCACTTCAATGGAATATCCGGAAACGATATCCTTCAGATGGGCTGTATCGGGAGATTTCTCCCCGCGTCTACCTTTCAACAGGTCCAGTAGTGCCACCATGTGTCCTCCGGGAGGTCTGAAGAGAATGCGGCAGGCTTGCCGGACCCGCCAGCGCATGCCTAACTCCATGAATTATTGAAAAATTTTGATATCCGGCGACCTCTTTCATCGGGCACGCCGCAATGAAAGAGGTCACGATTTCAAGGTCCACACAGGCGCGGGCGAAGCCGCCCGGGGCTAGATCACCGCACGCAGCTTTTCCTGCGCCGCCTTGGAGTATGGAATGGACGAAACCTTCGCCCTGATCGTCGTTTGCGCGTGGCGTTCCACATGCGGCTTGCGCGAACCGCCGTTCACTTCTCCCCATGTCAGCACGACCTCGGTGCCGACATCCGCATAGGCCTCGTCTATGCCGCAAAGCGAGGTCATGTCGCGCTCATTGATGTTGTAACCGCAATATTGCGACATGCCGATCAGCCTGCCATCTTTCGCACGGACTTCATCGGCCTGCGGCCAGCCGAAATAGGCGGTCGGCATATCGATCGCCTTATAGATCGGGCCATCCCCCAGTTGAGAGGCGAATATCTTGAGAACATCTTCCTTGTTCCATTGCAGCGCGCGCTTGACCCGGCGCGGCTGCTTGAGCTGCGCTTCCAGCGCCTCCCGGCCGATAAAATCATGGTCGAATTTCACCAGCCGCTCATAACCGAGCGCCCAGGGAGTCCAGTAATAATCCTCGATATTGCTGGTGTAGAGGCTGCCGCCGAGCTGCATATTCGCTTCCCAGCTATCGGCCGGAAGCCATTCGCGGTAGGAACGCAGTTCCTCGCCGGAGTAGATGCCGGGCAGCGGATAGGGTATCCAGCCATCCTCGAGCGGCGTGCTGTAATAGGTTCGGGTGCCCGCCTGAAGCAGGCCGTATTTTTCGCCCGCCTTGAGGATAGCGTCGCGGACGATATCCATTTCCGCAAAAGCGCCGGATATTTCAGCGCCGGCATGGCCCGCCATGCCGTGGCGCAGCACATGCACCCTGCATCCGGCAATGGTGACATAGGCCGTATGGAAGAACTTGATTTCCGGCCAACCGCCTTCGCAGATTTCTTCAAGAATATCGCGGGCGTTCGGCCCTTCGATCTGGAAACGATATTTCGTGCGTTTGCCGTCCGGGCTGTAGGGTGTGGTCGGATCGAAACGGAATTCGACATTATAACCGCCGGTCTCGCCATTATAGCGAACCCAGTTCAGAACCGGCATGCCGCTGATGAGTTCGAAACCTTCATCCTCGCCGTAATAGTTCAGGATGCAATCGCCGATATGATGGCCGCGCGGCGTGCAGGCGATATATTGCTTGGCGCGACCGGTGGAAAGATTGGCGAACGAGCAGGGGGAAAGGTCGCTCAGAAGCTTTTGCGCGTCCGGACCTTTCACATAAAGAACCGGCATATGATGCGATTGGTTGAAGAGAACGGCGCTTTCACGCCAGGCCCTCTGCTCTTCGCGCCAGTTGCTATATTCCGGCGCAATCAGCGTCGCAAAAAGGCTGGTCCGCGATTTGTGATACTGGGAAATCGTATCGTTATAGAAATAGTCGACCAGGTTCTGTTTCGAATCGATCAGTTCTTGCAGATTTTTCATGGTATCAGCCTTCCTGTTCATGATGCTTGATAGGGTTGCCGCGCAAGTGCAGGCGGTTCTGGCGCAGGCGGGAAAATTGCGTAGGCTCCGCCGCTCCGACCCGGACCGGCGCTACGGCCGGGGCGGTTTCAGTCATGCTGGAATGCCGGCGATTACTTCACGGCGGGCATGTCGCAGGCGGAGACGTAAGGGTCCTCGCCCCGCTCCATTGCGATCCGCGGCGAACCCATGCGCCATTTGCCTTCCGGCCCCGCTTCCACCTCAAGGGCGTAATAATTGTCGAGCGGCATATGGTTCTTGCCAAAAGTCAGCTTGCCGCGAACGGACTTGAAATCCGCCGCCTCCAGCGCGGTGCGAAGGGCAGCCTTGTTCTCAAGGTCTCCCTTGGCGGTTTCCACGGCGGATTTGATAAGCTGGATGGCGTCATAGGCGGCAGCCGCATAATTCGAGGGATCCCGTCCGTATTTCTGCCGGAAGTCGGCGACGAAACGCCGGTTTTCGGGCGTATCGAGATCGGGATACCAATAGTCCGTCAACACGGAGCCAAGCGCACCCGTCGCATTGCCTTTCTGAAGCGCCGGCAGGGCGATCTGGTCGAGCGTATAGACGGTATAGAGCTTTACCTTGCCCTTGAGGCCGGATTGCTCGAACTGGGTCATGAAAGCGGCAGAACGACCGGGATAGAAAGCAAAGAGCGCTTCCGCGCCGCTCGCGGCCACCTTGCTGAACTCGGCGGAGAAATCGAGCTGCGGATCGTCACCCCATTTGGTGAAATCCTGGCCGACGACCTTGCCCTTGAAGGTATTCAGCAGACCTTTGACGACATCCTGCCCGGCGGCGTAATTCGGCGCCATGGTATAGATCGCGTTGACACCGCGCTTGTTGAGTTCTTCACCGAGCGCCATGGACATCACGTCGCCCTGCCCGCGCATGCTGTAAAAATTCGGATTGCACAGCTTTCCGGCCATGTCGGACGGCGCCGCATTCGTGCTGATGACGATCGTGCCGGAATCGAGCGCGCTTTTGCGCGAGGCAAGCAGAACATTCGACCAGATATAGCCCGTGATGAAATCGACCTTGTCCTGGCGCACGAGCTTCTCGGTCTTCTGGCGGCCGACATCGGGCTTCAGGGCATCGTCCTCGACCACGAGTGCGATGGGCCTGCCGGCGATCTTGCCGCCCGCATGATCGACCGACAGCCGGATCGCATCTTCGACATCCCGCCCGATGACGGCAGCCGGCGTCGTCAGCGTGGTAACGAGGCCGATCTTGATTGGCTCCTGTGCGGATAATGGCTCTGTGAGGCTGAATAGGGCGGCAACGGCCGCGAGATATTTGATTGTCATTTTCCCCTCCGTGCCGGCTCCTCTCCGGCTTCATTTACATACCGCTTAATCGGTATGTTTTCAACAAAAAGATTCTCTGCTATGGAAAGTTTCGTCTATTGAATACGGGAATAGCTCCGGAATTTGCGGTGGAGCAGAGTGCGAAGATGGCGAAAGCAAGAGCCCCGCAGGGGCGCAACAGGATAGTGGCATCAGGCAATGCAGAAAAAGCGACGCACACAGGCTGAACGAAGCGCCGAAACGAAGGAGAAAATCCTGCAGGCGACGATCGACCTGCTCTTCGAACAGGGCAATGCACGGCTGACGACGGCGCTGGTCGATGAGCGGGCCGGCGTCTCGAGCGGCGCGCGGGTGCATCATTATCCCGCCAAGATCGATCTGGTCGTGGCCGCGACCGGTCATACTTACGAGCTTGCCGCACAACTCGGCCGCCAGCGGGCGCTTTCTGCGCGCAACTCGCCGGAGCCTCTCCGGGAATATGTGAAGGATTGCCTGTCGATCTATTTCGACTGGCCGTTCATCGCCGCGCTTGAGGTCGTCATCACCGCGCGGACCGACGAGGTGTTGATGGAACGCCTGCGCCCGGTTCTCGAAAATTTCCACGGCGCCATGAAAGCGACATGGATCGAGACATTCGTGGCGACCGGTTACACACCGTCCGAAGCGGAAGAGGAACTCGCTTTAACGCTCAATCTCATCCGGGGAATGGCCGTCAATAAAATCTGGAAAAGCGGCGATGCGGCCTATGCGCCATTGCTGGATGCCTGGTGCGCGGATCGGGCGGCGCGGCGCAAGACGGCGGCCGCGCTCAAGGGATAATTGTGGGCCATTCGCATTGAGATGGCCGGAAGCGAATTTCGCCGGCATTCGACCCGGATGCCGGAACGGATCAGACGCTCAGATATTGCTTGACCGTTTCTTCCTCGGCGCGCAGCTTCTCCGGTGCGCCCGTCCAGACGACGCGACCCTTTTCCACCACATAGAACCTGTCGGCGACGCCAAGCAGCCGCTTGATGTGTTTGTCGATGACGACGATGGATTGCCCCAACTCCCGCAGACGGGCGATGCAGTGCCATATCTGATCGCGCACGACGGGTGCCAGTCCCTCCGTCGCCTCATCGAGAATAAGCAGCCGTGGATTGGTCATCAGCGCCCGACCGATTGCCAGCATCTGCTGCTCTCCTCCGGAAAGAAGATTGGCATAGGAACCGTTTCGCTCGGAAAGCCCCGGAAAAAGCTCATATATGCGCTCCACCGTCCAGCATTGCGGCTCCGCCCGGCGGTTGGCGGCCGCCACCTTCAGGTTTTCATGCACCGTGAGGTTTGGAAAAACCTGCCGCCCCTCCGGCACCAGACCCAACCCCGTCCGGGCGACGCGGGCGGTCGAAAGGCCATCGAGCCTTTTGCCTTCGAACTCGATCGCGCCGTCCCATGCCGGCAGCAGGCCCATCAGCGCCCGCACGGTGGTCGTCTTGCCCATGCCGTTGCGGCCCATGAGGCAGACCACCTCACCGGCATCGACCTCAAAGGACATGTCGAACAGAATCTGGCTGCGGTCGTAACCGCTCGTCAAATTGCGGACTTTCAGCATCAGGCATCCTCCCCGAGATAGGCTTCCCGGACCCGCGCATCGTTGCGGATGTCTTCGGGCGTTCCAACGGCGACGATCTCGCCGCGCACGAGCACGGTCACCCGGTCGGCCAGTTCGAACACGGCCTCCATGTCATGCTCGACCAGAAGTATGGTGATGAGGCCCTTGAGGCCGGCGAGAAACCGCGTCATCGCCCGACTTTCCTCCGAGCCCAGCCCGGCCATCGGTTCGTCGAGCAGAACAAGGGCCGGATTGCCGGCAAGCGCGATGGCAAGCTCCAGCATGCGCTGCTCGCCATGGCTGAGATCGGCCACTTTTCGCGACATATCCATGCCGTTCAGGCCGATGAGCGCGAGCATCTGCGCCGCACGCGCCTGCAAATCCGCATTGCGGTCGACCCGACGCCAGAAGCGGAATGCATGGCCATCGCTTGCCAGAAGCGCCAGGATGAGGTTTTCCCCGACGCTGAGGTCTCGAACCAGCGTCGTGATCTGGAACGACCGCGCCATGCCGAGCCTCGCCCGCTCATGCGAGGGGCGGTTGGTGACATCGACACCGTTGATGAGCACGGCACCGGATGTCGGCAGGATTTCTCCGAAAAGCTGGCTGATCAGCGTCGTCTTGCCCGCGCCATTGGGGCCGATCACCGCATGAAGCTCGCCCTTGGCGAGCGACATGGAGAGATTGCGGGTGGCGTGCAGGCCGCCGAAAAATTTTTGCAGATTGCGAACCTCGAGCACCGCGTTCATGCGCGCCTCCCCGAACAGATGAGACCGACGAGGCCACCCTTGGCGAAAAGCACGACGGCGATCAGGAAAAGACCGAACCAGAAGTGCCAGTAGACCGTCAATCCGCCGAGAAATTCCTCGATCAGGAGAAAGACCAGCGCCCCGACGACGGGACCGGCGACCGTGGACACGCCGCCGACGATGACCATGAAGATAAGCTCGGCGGAACTTGTCCAGCTCATCGATTCCGGTGTCACGAAACTCGTGAAATTCGCATCGAGGAAGCCGGCAAGGCCACAGATCACGCCGGCGGCGATATAGGCGGCGAGGCGATAGCGATAGGGATCGAACCCGACCGCCTTCACCCGCCGCTCATTGCCCTTCGCCGCCTTGAGGAGCAGGCCGAAATCGGATTGGCGGATGCGGGCAAAACCAAGCATCACAAGCGCCAGCACCGCCAGCACCACGTAATAAAGTACGGACCTGTCGCCGAGATCGACCACCGTGCCGAAGCTGCTCGGATAATTGATCGTCAGCCCGTCATCGCCGCCGAACTGCCTGAGGCCGATCATGGTGAAATAGACCATCTGCGCGAAGGCGAGCGTGATCATGATGAAATGCACACCGCGCGTTCTAAGCGCGACGAGGCCGGTCAGACAGGCGAAGAGCCCGCTGACGCCTACCGTGACCAGCAACTGGATGACACCGTTGTCGATGTCGAAATCGGCGAGGATGCCGACGGAGTAAGCGCCGATGCCGAGAAAGGCCGCGTGACCGAGACTGACCAGCCCACCGAGGCCGATGATAAAATTAAGGCTGACGGCGGCGATGCCGAGGATCATTGCCCGCAGCAGGACTTCCACCCAGAAGTCATGGCCGAGCGCCGCAAGCACTGATGGCGCCACCGCCAGCAGGAGAAGGACGGCAATCGCCGTCAGCAGATCGCGATCCACCGCCCTGCCCGCTGCAGTCTCCCGCTTTGAAGCCGGCTGCACTGATGGAGCGATTACCGAAGTGGTTTCTGTCATCACATCACCTGCTTGCTGGCGGGAAGAGGCCCTCGGGCCGGAAGATCAACACCAGTGTCATGGTGAGATAGATCAGGATGGAGGCGAGCGACGGACCCGCCGAAGAGGCGACTTCCGGCGGAAACACCGCATTCAGCAGCGACGGCAGATAGGCCCGCCCAAGCGTATCGATCAGCCCGACCCCGAGAGAGGCGATAAAGGCGCCGATGATCGAACCGATGCCGCCGATGATGATCACCACCAGCGCCAATATGACGATCTGGTTGCCCATGCCGATAGAAGCGCCGGTGATGGGGGCCACCATGATGCCGCCGATGCCGGCCAGAACCGCGCCGATTGCGAACACCAATGCGAAGACCATGCGCGTTTCTATGCCCAGCGCCCGTGCCATTTCCTCGTTGGAGGCGGATGCCCGCACCATCATTCCGACCCTCGTGCGGGTGATGACCTGCCAGAGCGCAATCGCCACGAGAGCCGCGACGACCACGATGAACAGCCGGTAAGACGGCAGGGTGATGCCGCCAAGCGCGATCTGCCCGCTGAGCCAGGCCGGCAGGGGAACCGACAGTCCTTCCGGGCCCCAGAGATATTTCACCGCCGTATCCGCGCAGAGCACAAGGCCGAATGTCGCCAGAACCTGGTCGAGATGATCGCGCTTGTAGAAATGCCGGGCAATCAGCCATTCGGCGATAAAACCGGCCGCCAGCGTCGCCGGCAGGGCGATGAGCATGCCGAGCACAAAGGAATCGAGCGCGATGGCGACGGTGGCGCAGATATAGGCGCCGATCATGTAAAAAACGCCATGCGCCAGATTGATGAAGTCCATGATGCCGAAGACCAGCGACAGGCCGGCGGCCAGCAGAAACAGGATCAGTCCAAGCTGAACCCCGTTCAGAAGTTGATTGGCAAACAGGATAATATCCATTTTCTCCTCCCAGAGCCGTACCGCCGAACGATGTTTTCTCACCCCTCGTTGCGGCAAGCTTCCACATAGGGATCGGTCAGGTCTTTCATTTCGAGACCGTCCGACCTGAGGCTCCAGACACCGTTCGCATCCGGTGCCACTTCAAGGCTGAGATAGCGATCGATGGGGAAATGATTGCGGGCAAGCTTGTAGCGGCCACGCACGGAGTCGTAGTCAGCCTTGGCGAGCGCCGCACGCACCGCATCGGTCGCGGAGATATCGCCGCCCGCCTGCTCCACCGCCGCTTTGACATACGGGATAAGATCATAGGCGGCCGCCGCGTAATTCGAAGGCACGCGGTTATATTTCGCCTTGAAATCGGCAACGAAGCGCTGGTTGGCGGGTGTTGCAAGATCCGGCGACCAGTAATCCGCCGAGCTTGACCCCAGAACCGCATCGATCTTCGCTTCCTGAAGCTTCGGCAGCGCGATCTGGTCCATGGTATAGACGCTGTAAAGCTTGACCTTCTTGCTCAGTCCCGATTGTTCGAACTGGCGCGCGAAAATCGCGGCGCGGCCGGGATAGAAGGCGAAAAGCGCGTCCGCGCCCGATGCCGCCACCTTGGCGAATTCCGCCGAAAAATCGAGCTGCGGATCATCGCCCCATTTGGTGAAATCGCGACCAGCCACTTCCCCGCCAAAACTGCTTTCCACCCCGGCGGCCATGTCCTTGCCGGCGGTATAGTTGGGCGCCATCACATAAAGCTTCTTCACCCCGCGCTCGTTCATGACCTTGCCGAGCGCAATCGGCACCATGTCGTTCTGGCCGCGCAGCGAAAAGAAATTGGGGCTGCAAAGCTTGCCGGCAAGCTCGGAAGGCCCGGCATTGGTGCTGATCAGAAATTTGCCGGAATCGAGCACCGATTTGCGCGCCGCCATCAGCACGTTGGACCAGATGAAACCCGCGACGATATCGACGCCGTCCTGGCGCACCAGCTTCTCCGCCTTCTGGCGGCCGAGTTCCGGCTTCAGCCCGTCATCTTCGAAAACGACCTCGATCGGATGGCCGGCGATCTTGCCGCCGGAATGTTCGACCGCGAGCTTGACGGCATCGACCATATCGTTGCCGATGGATGCGGCGGGCGTGGTCAGCGTGGTGATGAAACCGATCTTGATCGGCTCCTGTGCGCCCGCCGTTCCGCTCATGAGCAAGGCGGACAGGGCCGCTGCTACGAAACGTTTCATTGTGTTCTCCCTCCCTGAAAACATAATTTCGTTATTCGTTATCCGGCTGATTGACCGGCGCCGCCTTGCGGAAAGCCTCCAGTTCCGAAAGCGCCTGCCCGATCCTGCCGATATGCGGATAGGCCTCCATATCCACATCGAAACGCCTGTTGTTGACGAGCTGCGCCGCAAGGCAGATATCCGCCAGCGTCACGCTGTCGCCATGGCAGAACCGGCCGGTTTCCGGCTCTGTCGCAAGCCGTTGCTCCAGCGCCGCGAAGGTCTCGGCCACCCAATGCCGGAACCACGCGGCCTGCGCTTTTTCATCGGCGCCAAAATGCTCCCTGAGATAGGCCAGAACCCTGAGATTGTTGATCGGATGGATCTCGAGGGCGATCATCTGCGCGAGGCTGCGCACGCGCTGACGCCCTTCGGCATCCTTCGGCAACAAAGCCGGCTCCGGAATTTTCTCCTCCAGAAATTCGATGATCGCGAGCGACTGCGTATAGGTTTCGCCATCGGTCCAGGTGAGCGCCGGCACGAGACCCTGCGGGTTGAGCCTGAGAAAACGGTCGGACCGCTGCTCGCCCTTGCGCAGGTGGAACGCTTCGTAATCATAGTCCACACCCTTGAGCGCCAGCGCGATCCTGACGCGATAGGAGGTGGAGCTTCTGAAATAATTATGCAGGATCGGCCGGCTCATGCGGCCTTCCCCGCGCGCCGGGCGGCGGATGCGGGCTCCACGATCTCGATGGCGATCTCACCCAGCCCGTCGATGCCGCCGGTCACCCTGTCTCCCGGCACAATCGCGCCGACACCCGCAGGCGTTCCCGTCATGATGATATCGCCGCGCTTCAGCGACATGGAGCGCGACAGGATGGAAACGATTTCCGGCACATCCCAGATCAGCTCGGCAATATCGGCTTCCTGCCGGCTCGCACCGTTGACCGCAAGCCAGATCCGCCCCTGCGACGGATGACCCACCTGCGCGGCGCGGCGGAGGGGCGCGATGGGAGCGGAAAGATCGAAGGCCTTGCCCCAATCCCAGGGCCGTCCCTTGTCGCGCGCCGCCAGTTGCAGATCGCGGCGGGTAAGGTCGATGCCCACGCCATAACCCCAGACCATATCGAGGGCCGCTTCCTGCGGCACATCCACGCAATCCTGGCCGATCGCCACGACAAGCTCGATCTCGTAGTGGAAATCCTCGGTCTCCGGCGGATAGGGTATCGTGCTGCCATTATCGACCACGGCGTCCGCCGGCTTGGTGAAAAAGAACGGCGGTTCGCGGTCCGGATCCTTGCCCATTTCACGGGCATGGGCGGCGTAGTTTCGGCCGACGCAGAATATGCGCCGCACCGGGAAACGGCTCTCGCTGTCATGGATGGCAATGGATGCCGGGGCCGGGGGATCGAATTCGAAATCGCTCATGGGTTTTCCAATCTGTCCTTTATCCGGGTCTGAAAGCCGCAAAAGCGGCGTCAGACCATCTCGTGTTCCTGTCGGGGCCAGCGTGTCCTCAATGGACGCGCTCAGCGCTCAGATCGATTTTCCGCAGGGTCTGCCGATCGATCTTGCCGGTTCCCGTCTTCGGCAATTCCTGGAAGAAAATGACGCTGCGGGGATATTTGTAGGGCAGCAGCGTCTTCTTGACGTGTTGCTTGAGCGTCTCGGCGGCGCTCGCCTCATCCGCATCCGGCTGTTCTAGAACGACAAAAGCCTGAAGCGTCATCCGCCGGTCGGCCATTTCCACCGCCAGCACCGCGCATTCGCGCACCAGCGGATGGTCAGCGAGGCAAAGCTCCACTTCCAGCGGATAGACCCACTGGCCCGAAACCTTGATGAATTCATCGGCGCGGCCGAGGAAATAATAGAACCCGTCGGCATCGCGCTTCATGCGGTCGGAGGTGTAGATCCAGCCATCGCCGCGCATGGTTTCAGCGGTTTTGTCGGGTCGGTTCCAGTAAAACGGCGCGTTGGAATCGCCGCGCACCCATAGGACACCGCTTTCGCCATCCGGCACCTCGTTACCGTCGGGATCGCGCAGCGAAATCTCGTAACCCGGCACACGCAGCCCGGCAGCGCCAGGCCGCCGCATCTCTTTCGTATTCGAAAGATAGATATGCAGCACCTCGGTGGAACCGAGACCTTCGACAATGTCGTGACCCGACAGTGCCCGCCAGGCTTCCGCCACCTCATTGGCCAGCACTTCCGCCGCCGAAAGGCAGAGTTTCAGGCTGGAAAGATCGGCTCCGGCCGCCTCCGGCGCATTGATAAGCGACGTATAGAGCGTCGGCAGCCCGAAGAAATGCGTCGGCCGATAACGCCGGATCGCATCGAAGACCACATCGGCCTTCGGCTGCCCCGGAACAAGAACGCTGGTCGCCCCGACCGAAAAGGGAAAGGTCAGCGAATTGCCGAGACCATAAGCGAAGAAAATCTTCGGAACCGAAAAACAGATATCGTCGGGCGAGATATCCAGAACATGATGCCCGAAGGATTGCGCCGTAAAAGCCATGTCGTGCTGCAGATGGACAATGCCCTTCGGACGCCCGGTGGAACCGGAGGAATATTGCCAGAAGGCCATATCGTCACGCCGCGTCGGCGCCGCTTCAAGCTCCGTGCCGGCATCGGCGAGGAATGTCCAGGCTTCGACCGCCGGCACCGGGCAATCGGCCGGAACCGGGCCGTTCGTCACGACCACCTTTTCCAGCAGCGTATCGGTGCAGGCGACAGTGTCGAAACGGGAGGCGAAAGCGGCATCGACGATGGCGATACGCGCCGAGGAATCCTGCAGATAGAAATTCAAAAGGTCGGGCGGCGTCAGCGTATTGATGAGCAGCGGCACGAGGCCGGCCCGAAGCGCACCGAACAAAGCCGCCGGACAGGCGGGCGTGTCATCGAGAAACAGCAGCACCCTTTCGCCATGGCCAAGACCGGCTTCAATCAAGGCATTGCCGAAACGGCAGGCATCGGCGCAGAGCTCGGCATAGGTGCGGGTTCCGGCTGGGCCGATCACGGCCGGATGATCGCCTCGGCCCCTTTCCAGATTATCGAAAAGGATGGTGCTGGCATTGTAGATTTCCGGCATGGAAAAGCCGATTTCGAGACTGCCGGCGGCATTGCGCGGCACCCCGTCTTCGGGCGGCTGCGGCAGGGTTTCGTAAAGCTTGGCCTGAACGATCATATCTTCCTCCTTCAGGCGGCCGGGCGCGGACGCGAGGCGTCGTAGCGCTGCATGAAACGCGGGGACATCGACCGCAGCCGCTCATCGTCGATACGGCCGGAGCGAGTGATGTAACTATGGGCGAAATCGACCGGCGAAAGGCGCATATGTTTTGGAACATCCGCATACCAGCCGGCGCTTTCACGCGCGGCCCGCACCAGCTTTTCCACCACCGGCTGCCTTTCGGCCTGATAGTGCTCAAGGGCATCGCGCACATCGCCAGGATGCGCTTCGAGCGCCTTTACCAGCGCCAGAACATCCTCGAGCGCCAGCCGGGTGCCGGATCCGATGGAATAATGCGCGGTGTGCAAGGCGTCGCCGATCAACACCATGTTGCGATGCGACCAGCGCCCGTTCCATATCCACGGGAAATTGCGCCAGGTGGACTTGTTGGCGACGAGCCCGTGGCCATCGAGCGTTTCGGCGAAAATCGCCTCGCAGCGCGCCTTGCTGTCTTCGGGGCCGAGCCGATCGAAGCCTGCTTTCAGCCAACTTTCACGATCGCACTCGACGATGAAAGTGCTCATGGTTGGCGAATAACGATAGTGGTGGGCATTGAAAGCGCCGAATTCTGTCTCGACAAAAGTCTGTGTCAGCGTTTCGAAGCGCTTGGTGGTGCCGAACCAGACGAATTTCTCATCGAGATAGGTAAGCGACGTCTGGAAATCGCCTTCAAAGGCGCGGCGCACCAGCGAATTGACGCCATCGGCGGCAACGACAAGGTCGTAACCATCGAGTTCCGACACCGACTGCACTGTCGTTGAAAACGAAAGCTCCACACCTGCGGCGCGCGCCCTTTCCGTCAACAGCAGGATAAGGTCGAGGCGGCCGATGGCCGAAAACCCGACGCCATCCAGCGCAACACTCTCACCACGATGGACGAGGGTGATATCCGACCAGGTCTCCATGCGGGCCGTGACAAGGTCCGCCGTTTCCGGATCGTCGGTACGCAGGAAATCCATGGCCTTTGCCGAAAACACGACACCGAAACCGAAAGTCGCCCCTTCCGGATTGTGCTCGAACACCTTCACGACGTCGGCCGGATGCCGCCTTTTCCACAGACCGGCGAAATAAAGCCCTCCCGGCCCACCGCCGATAACAGCCACCCGCTTCATGCGCATCCTCCCTCACGCAATTGCTTTTCATCAATCTAGCGGATATTACGTATAGTGCAATAGATTTTATGGAGCGCAACGAATGAAAACCTTCGCAACGGAAATCACAGTGGAATGGGGGGATTGCGACGAGGCGGGCATCGTTTTTTATCCGAACTATTTCTATTGGCTAGATTGCACCTTCCAGAGGCTGCTGCGTTCGCAAAATCTGGGGCAACGGCAGAACAGGGCGGAATTCGGCGCGGTGACGCCGCTTGTGGATGTCGGCCTGCAGTTCAAGGCGCCGGCCCGCTATGACGATACGCTTCGCATCGAGGCCACTATTGCGGAATGGCAGGAACGCAGGTTCCGCATCGCCTATCGCATTTTTTCCGGTGAAAAGATCATCGCGGAGGGTTATGAGGTTCGGGCATGGGCAACCATGACGGATAATGGTCTCAAGGGCGCGCCCATATCCGCGGAATTCAGGAGGCGACTACAATGAACGGCGAGGACGATGTCGACAACGAGGCTTCGGGCAACGGCAATGCCCGCGGCGGCATTCAGGCTCTCGATGCGGCTCTGACCGTGCTGCATGCGCTTGCCGATTTCGAAGGGCCTGCCGCATTGATCGACATCGCCCGGGCGGTATCCATGCCATCCAGCAAGGTCCATCGTTATCTCGCCAGTTTCATCCATGCCGGTTTTGTCCGGCAGACCCAGCGATCCGGCCGTTACGAGCTGGGGCCGTTTGCGGCTTCTCTCGGCATCGCCGCGCTCGGCCGCAGCGATTTCGTCAATCAGGCCGCCGATGCGCTGCCGGACCTCGTGGAACAGACGGGCCTGACGGTGCTGCTCACCGTATGGGGCAGCCAGGGCGCGACCGTGATCCGCTGGTGCCGGGCGCCGAGCCCGATGGTGACATCCTTCGGCCTCGGCAGCAGCCTGCCGCTTCTCACTTCCTCCAGCGGCCGGGTCTTTCTCGCCTTTCTGCCACGCCACGTCACCGCCGCCCGGCTTTATCTCGAGGTCGAACGCGCGATGGATGCAGGCCTCTCCTGGCCTGATCTCGATCTTAGCGGCGCAAGCATCGACCGGCTGGCGGAAACCATTCGCGCCGATGGTTTTGCCAGCGTCGACGGCCGCTACGTCCCCGGCCTTCGGGCGGTGGCGGCGCCCGTCATCAACTGGCAGGGCGAGGCGGAAGCTGCCGTTACCTTAATCAGCAACTCCGAGCAGATCCTGTCGGCGGATAATCCCGCCGTGCGCCAGCTGCTTGATTTTACAACAGCCATATCCAGCCGGCGGCAATGGCCTTCGTCGAAGGCCTAAAGCGCGTCGCGCTTAATCTCTTTGTTTTCATGCATGTCGTTATCCCGAAACCGCTGCACACTTCGGGCGACATGCATTAGGGCCTCTCCGGCCAGAAGGGCGGATCTGCAATTTCGCCGTTGAAAACAAGGCTGCAGCGCGGGCCACGTCCCGTCAGCCACCGAAGCAGGTCAACGGCCGGCCCGCTGACCGAGTTTTTGCCTGAGCCGATGACGATGGAGCCCACCCTGTCCGTCGGCTTCAGCGTCAATGAGAACGGCTGGCCGCGCATGTCCAGCGCCTGCGCCGCCTCTCGAAGAAGGCGATCCACCACTTCGGACGGAACATCCAGCAGGGAGGCCCCATTGTCGAGATCGACGGCGCAGAGCCATATTTCCCGGGTCCGCAGCCAGGGTGTCTGAGCGATCTCGACAAGACCGCCATTCAGGGGCTCCACCTGCGCCCGCCACCCCGCCCCATCGAGATCGCGCCACTCGACATCCAGATGCACCTGCGAATGTTTGAAAAGGTACCGCAGCGCATGGGCCGGCAGGCTTGCGCCGAAGGCGATATCCTCGTTCTGCGCTTCCGGCTCTTCCAGCATTTCCCGTCGCCGCCCAAGGCGCGCCGCCTCGACCAGCCGAGCAAGCGCCCGTGCCTGAAAACCGACATGGGCAATCACGTGTCGCCTGGTCCAGCCGGGAACGAGCGAAGGAAGAGCGAGCTCGCCATCGGAGAGTTCGTTCAATTTTCTCGCGAAATAAGCAGTCCCCAGCCGTGCATATCGCAATTCGGCGGCCGGCGCCGCAGACGAATCGTAACGGGCGCCAGCCCCCAGACGTTGACGCAGTTCCAAACGGGCGTCGGTGAGATCAGAAGACATCGTCCATTACTCCCGGTCGCGTCACCGGTCCCGCTCTTCCACATGGGTGCGGGCGAAATGAAGCCGCTCCATGATCGGCGCATCCGAAAAACGGAAAAGATCGAACTGGCTTTCCGCCCGCAGCGACCATTGCACCCAGGACGGCACGACGAACATATCGCCCTTTTCGAGCCTGTGTTCCTTGCCGTTGAGCACGACGGAGCCCCTGCCATCGAATACCTGAAAAACCGACGAGCCCACCTCGCGCCGGCCGGGCGTGACGGCGCCTTCCCGCAACCGATGAAACTCCGCCCGGATGGTCGGCATGACGTCGCCGCCGGTGGTGGGGTTGATGTAGCGCACCGCCGCATGCCCCGGCCCCATGGTGGCCGGCTGCCCCTCCTCCTCCAGCAGAAGCTGCTCTGTCAGGGCGCGGTCGGTATGTTCCCAGCGATAGGCGCCGATCGGCGAGGATACGGTTGCCGCAAGGCCGGAAAGCGGCCGCAGGCCCGGGTGACACCAGAGCCTTTCGCCGCGCGAAAATTTCGGCGTCGCATAATCGGTGACGCGGTCCGACCCGAATTCGAAAAAGCCGACATCGTTCTGGTAGGAAAAGGGGATGTCGAGCCCGTCGATCCAGGCCATGGGGTGGTCGGTATCGTTGTGATGGCCATGAAAATGCCAGCCCGGCGTCAGCAGAAAATCACCCCGGCTCATCCGAACCGGGTCGCCATTCACCACGGTCCAGACCCCTTCGCCTTCGACGACGAAGCGGAAGGCATTCTGTGCGTGGCGATGTTCCGGCGCCGTTTCGCGCGGCCCGAGATACTGGATCGCGGCCCAGAGCGTGGGACTGATATAGGCCCTGCCGCCAAGACCCGGATTGGCAAGCCCGATCGCCCGCCGCTCCCCGCCACGCCCGACCGGAACGAGATCGCCCGACCGTTTCGCAAGCGGATAGAGCCTGGACCACTTCCACACATGCGCCACGGCCTTGGGATTGGGCACCACCGGCATCAGGTCGTCTATCTGGGTCCAGAGCGGTTTTAGATGTTCCGCTTCGAAATCCGCATAAAGCTGGCGAAGCTCCGGCGTGTCATCCGGCACCATCATGTTGCTTTTCGTTTCGCTCTGCACGGTTTCGTTCCTCCCTGTCGTCTTCTGCGGCGGCGCTTGAGGCCGGGAGCATCTCCTCATCCCGGTATCGAAATCGCCCTATCCACCTCTTATTACGTACAGTAAAATATATTGCACTGAATGCAACATCAAAAACAATGCAGGAAGGCCTCCATGGCCAGAACCATCGAGGACCGCGATATCAATCTGTGATTTGGATGGGCATTTGCCCGGACCGCGCGAAGAGGCGGGCGAGCTTTACGGCATCGTGCCACAATGCCCGGAGACTAGAACGGGGTTTTGCGCCCTGCCTGTCTCAGATTGCGGTTCGTGCGGGCTGCCATTCAAGAGCTTTCGAGGATGCGGCGCTGAACACATCGCCGATACCGATCAGCACAGGTTCGTTCACGCCCAGTCTCTCGACGGCAGCACCAAGTTCCATCAGGGGGCCGCACCAGCGCTGCTCATTCGCACGGCTGACGGAAATCATGACCGCAACGGGCGTTGAAGCGGGCATGCCGTGAGCGAGCAGGCAAGCCTCTATGCTGGCTGCGGTTCGCCCGCCCATATAAAAAACCGTGGTCACGGAGGGGTTCGACAGGGATTGCCAGTCGATATTCTCCGGCAGCTTTCCCTGCCGGGAATGGCCGGTGATGAAGCGTACCGACTGAGCGTGGTCGCGATGGGTCAGGGAAATACCCAGGCGCGAGGCCATGGCGCTTGCGGCGGTGATGCCGGGCACGATCTCGACCGGGATATTTTCAGCCTCCAGCGCGGCGATCTCCTCGCCGGCGCGCCCGAAAATCATTGGATCGCCGGATTTCAACCGCACCACCCGTTTGCCGGCCTTGGCGAGACGGATCATCATGTCATTGATATCTTCCTGCCTGCAGCTTTCCCGGCCGCCGCGCTTGCCGACCAGCATGCGCTTCGCCTCCCGCCGCGCCAGTTCCAGCACCTCGGCCGAGACAAGATCGTCGAACAGGATGACATCGGCCGCCTGCAAAGCGCGCACCGCTTTCAGCGTCAGCAGTTCGGCATCGCCCGGCCCGGCGCCCACAAGCGTTACAAGGCCGCGCCCCGATCCTGCCCGCGCGGCCTGCATTCCGATATCCGCAAGCAGCCGTTCCTCGCTGCCCTCACCCAGCCTTTCGGTAAAAGCCCGATCGACGAATTTTTCCCAGAAAGAGCGCCGCGACGCACCGGGAGCGAGCCGCAGATTGACGCGCTCGCGGATTGTCTGGGCAAGCCCGCCCCAGTCCTTCAGCGAAAGCGGCAGCAATGTCTCGATGCGCCGGCGGATGGCCTGCGCCAGAATGGGTGCGGCGCCATCGGTGGAGATAGACACCACCACCGGCGAGCGATTGACGATGGAGCCGAACTGGAACTGGCAGAATTCCGGCTTGTCGATGACATTGACGGGAACGCCGGCCCCGCGCGCGGCATCGTAGAAGCTCTCAGCTTCCGCATCGGTCTCGCAATCCGCCAGCGCCAGTTCCGCGCCGCCAAAGATATCCGGACCCCACGGACGGTCATGCCATCTCAGCATCTGGCCTTTTGCGACAAGCGCTGCAAAGCTTTCCGAAAGCTCGCTTGCCTCGCAATAAAGATGCAATTCCGCACCGCAGGCGAGCAGCAGTTCCGCTTTCCAGGCGGCTCCATCCGATCCGCCCGCCAGCACCACGCGCTTGCCCTCAAGCCCCCAGAAGACCGGCAACTTGGCTAATCTTTCCATGCGGGCCGGTTCATTCCGCTGCGGTTTTAAGGCATCCATCGATGATCCCCCTGATCTCGGCGCGGCAGGAGCCGCAATTGGTTCCGGCATTCAACGCCTTGCCGATGGCTTCGACGCTGTGGCAGCCTTCGCGGATGGCCGCGGTAATCTGATTCACTCCGACGTTGAAGCAGGAGCAGACGGTGGCGCCCGGATCGGCGCGGCCGGCACCGGGGCGACCGGCAACCAGCGCAAAACGCATGCGCAGATCCTCATGACGTTCGGTCAATTGCGAGATCGCCCAGTTACGGGCAACGGCAACCGGCTGCCTGGCGATGAACAGCGCCGCCAGCAGGATATCGCCGTCGAAGAAGGCAAGGCGCAGGTCGCCCGTCTGCCGGTCGCTGTAACCCAGCGGCTCAACCCTGGCCTCGATGCCGAAGACCTGTCGCGCCCAGAGTGTCCAGTCCTGCGGCTCCTCGGTAAAGGCAAGCTCCATGCGATAGCCGCCATCCGCTTTGGCCGTGGCCCAGTAAGCACAGTCCGGCGCATCCGGCCGGATGCGGGAGATGGCGAAACCATAGGCCTTCGCTTCGAAGCGCCTTGCCCTTACCGCCACATTTTTCGAAGCGGGCTGACCGGAATGCGGGTCCGTCACCGGGGCAACCACGACATCGATGCGCGCCTGCGAGGCGAACTGGTCGTTCCAGTGCATCGGCGCAAACACCGAGCCGCGCGCCTGCCTTTCGCTCACCAGCGCCCGCAGCAACACCTTGCCATGGGGGCTTTCCAGCTCCACCAGATCGGCGCTTTCGACTCCCAGCGCTTGCGCATCGCGCGGATGAAGCTCGGCGAAGGGTTCGGCGATATGGGCGGTGAGGCGTGCGCTTTTGCCGGTGCGGGTCATGGTGTGCCATTGATCGCGGATGCGGCCGGTATTCAGTGTCAGCGGATAATCCGCCGATGTCCTGCACGTCTCCGGCAAGGCCGTGGCAATGAAGCGCGCCTTGCCATCGGCGTGATAAAACCGTCCATCCGCGAAAAACCGGGTGACGACGCCATTGCCCCGTTCCACTTTCGGCCATTGGAAGGACGCCATCGTGTCGTAGGATTCGGGCTCTATCCCGCTGATGTCGAAATCGCGACTGCCCATATTCTCAAAGCCGGAAAGAGCGGCATGTTCGGCAAAAATCTCCGATGGCTGGCCATAGGCGAAGGCCGTGCCGAAACCCATGCGCCGGCCCACTTCCGCCATTTGCCACCAGTCCGCTTTCGCTTCGCCGGGCGCATCCAGAAAACCGCGCTGACGGGAAATGCGCCGCTCGGAATTGGTGACGGTGCCGTCCTTCTCACCCCAGCCGAGCGATGGCAGAAGCACATGGGCATGGCGGGCCGTATCGGTATTGGCCATGACATCGGACACCACGACGAAAGGACAGGCCTTGATGGCCGCCTCGACGGCGCCGGCATCTGGCATGGAAACCACCGGGTTGGTCGCCATGATCCACAGCGCCTTGATGCGGCCGTCAGCCACGGCCCTGAACATGTCCACCGCCTTCAGGCCGGGTTTTTCCGCAATGGCGGGCGAGGCCCAGAAACGCCGCACGCGGTCGCGATCCTCGGCATTTTCGATAGCCATATGGGCGGCCAGCATATTGGCCAGCCCGCCGACCTCGCGCCCGCCCATGGCGTTCGGTTGGCCAGTCAGCGAAAACGGCCCCATGCCCGGTTTGCCGATGCGGCCGGTGGCGAGGTGGCAATTGATGATCGCGTTGACCTTGTCCGTGCCGCTTTGTGACTGGTTGACGCCCTGACTGTAACAGGTGACGGTTTTTTCGGTGCGTTCGAACAATTCGTAAAAGGAAATCAGTTCGGCGACTGTCAGGCCGGTGGCCTCGGCGATCTCCGGCAGGCTATGTGCGGTTGCTGCCTGCATCGCAGCATCAAAACCGACCGTGTGATTGTCCACATAACCGCGATCGATTGCAGGACTATCGGAAAGATGCGCCAGCAAGCCGGTAAACAGCGCCACATCTCCATCCGGGCGGATGGCGAGGTGCATGTCGGCAATATCTGCGCTCATCGTCCGGCGCGGATCGATGACAACGACTTTCATTTCCGGCCGCGCGGCCTTTGCCGCCGCAAGCCTTTGGTAAAGCACCGGATGGCACCAGGCGAGATTGGAACCGGTGAGGATCACCAGATCGGCAAGCTCCATATCCTCATAGGTGCCCGGCACCGTATCGGCCCCGAAGGCACGGCGATGGCCGGCAACCGAGGACGACATGCAGAGCCTTGAATTCGTATCGATATTGGCCGAGCCGATGAAACCCTTCATCAGCTTGTTGGCGAGGTAATAATCCTCGGTCAGCAATTGGCCGGAGACGTAGAAGGCGACCGAATCCGGGCCGTGTTTGGCAATGGCTTGAGAGAACCGGGAAGCGACGAGATCGAGCGCTTCGTCCCATGCCGCCCGCCTGCCGCTGATTTCGGGGTGGAGCAGGCGCCCGTCGAGGTCGATGGTTTCGGCCAGAGCCGAACCTTTGGAACACAGTCTTCCGAAATTGGCGGGGTGGTCCTGATCGCCTCTGACGGACACCGCGCCATCGTCGTTGACAGTGGCGATGACGCCGCAGCCGACGCCGCAATAGGGACAGGTGGTTTTTGTTTCAGTGGGCATGGGTTTGCCCTCTCGGTGCGTGGCGTTTACCCCTCTCTGTCCTGCCGGACATCTCCCCCTCAGGGGGGGAGATCAATCGCGGCACAAACTTCCATTCACAACTGGCGTCGTCGCCGGTGGAGAGGGAACGAGTAGCTTTCCGCTTGTCGATCTCCCCCCCTGAGGGGGAGATGTCCGGCAGGACAGAGGGGGGTAACGCCACCGCCATCGCAATTCACTCCGCCGCAATCATCAGGGTTTCAAGCGCTATCGAAAGCCTCCCATCCAGATTGCGCACCGGAATGGTCCTTACCTCACCCTCATCCGCCCCCAAGGCCTTACCGGTTTCCAGCGAAATGACCCAATTATGCAAGGGACACGTCACCGAAGCCCCATGCACGATGCCCTGGCTCAGAGGCCCGCCCTTGTGCGGGCAATGGTCCTCGATGGCGAAGACCTGATTTTCCGCCGTGCGGAACACGGCGATCTTGCCCATCGGCGTTTTTACGCAACGCGCGCCGCGCAGGGGAATGTCGGAGATATCGCCAATATCGATCCAGTTGCTGTCCATCGTTATCACTCCGCCGCCTCACTGAAACCGATTGCCGCCATGGGCCTGAATTCGTGCTTGTCGTGGCCGGATACGCGTTCCGACCAGGGATCGACCTGCGCGAATTTCTGGCTGAAGACGAAGCGGTCGAAATAGGCCTTGCGCTTTTCCGCATCGTCCATGATCTGGCGGCGGATTTCGTCGTAACCGATGCGCTTTGCCCATTTGTAGATACGCTCGAGATAGCGCGCCTGTTCGCGATACATCTGCGTCAGCGCCACGATATGTTCCAGCGCCTCATCCTCGGTTTTGACGAGACCCAGAACTTCCGTGCCCTTGATATCAAGACCGGCGGCACCGGCAAAATGAATCTCGAAACCGGAATCGACGCAGATGACGCCGATATCCTTGCAGGTCGCCTCCGCGCAGTTGCGCGGACAGCCGGAAACGGCAAGTTTCAGCTTGGCGGGCGTCCACGAGCCCCACATGAATTTTTCGATACGGATGCCAAGACCGGTGGAATCCTGCGTGCCGAAGCGGCACCATTGCTGGCCGACGCAGGTTTTGACCGTGCGCAAACCTTTGGCGTAGGCCTGGCCGGAAATGAAACCGGCCTTGCCGAGATCGGCCCAGACGGCGGGCAAATCCTCCTTCTCGATGCCGAGAAGATCGATGCGCTGGCCGCCCGTTACCTTCACCATCGGGATTTCGAACTTGTCGACCACATCCGCAATCGCCCGGAGTTCAGAGGAAGAGGTAACGCCGCCCCACATGCGCGGCACGACGGAATAGGTGCCGTCCTTCTGGATATTGGCGTGGACGCGCTCATTGATGAAACGCGACTGGTAGTCGTCGGCATATTCATCCGGCCAGTCGCAGACGAGGTAATAATTGAGCGCCGGCCGGCATTTGGCGCAGCCGCAGGAGGTCTTCCATTCCAGTTCCTGCATCACGGCGGGAATGGTCTTCAGCCCCTTCGCCTTGATGAGACGGCGCACATCGTCGTGGCCGAGATCGGTGCATTTGCACATGGGCTGCACGGCAGCGGGATTGTAGCTGTCGCCGAGCGTTATCGTCATCAGCTGCTCGACAAGGCCGGTGCAATTTCCGCAGGAGGCCGACGCCTTGGTGTGGGCGCGCACATCGTCCAGCGAAGTCAGCCCCTTGGACGTGATGGCCGATGTGATCTTGCCCTTGCAGACGCCGTTGCAGCCGCAGATTTCCGCATCATCCGGCAAGGCTGCAACGGCCGCCATAGGGTCCAGCGGCGACCCTCCCTGATAGGCCTGGCCGAAGATCAGGGTTTCGCGCATGGCGGAAATATCGGTCGATTTCTTCATCAGGTCGAAGAACCACGAGCCATCCGCCGTCTCGCCATAGAGAACCGCACCGATGATGCGGTTTTCCTTGAGGATCAGGCGCTTGTAGACACCAGCCGTGGCATCGCGCAGCACGATTTCCTCGCGGTCGTCGCCTTCTGCGAAATCGCCGGCGGAAAACAGGTTGATGCCGGTGACCTTCAGCTTGGTATTGGTGACGGAGCCGTGATATTCGGCCGAACCGCCGCACAGCCGGTCCGCCAGCACCCGCGCTGATTCATAAAGCGGCGCGACCAGTCCGTAGCACATGCCGCGATGTTCGGCGCATTCGCCAAGCGCGTAGATCGAGGCGTCCGAGGTCATCATGCCGTCATCTACCACGATGCCGCGATTGACAGCGATACCCGCCTCCTTGGCGAGACCCGAGGCAGGACGGATGCCGACCGCCATCACCACCATGTCGCCCTTGATGACCCGGCCGTCTTCCAGCTCAATGCCCTCGACCTTCTCCTCACCCAGAATGCATTTGGTGTTGGCCTTAGTGATGATGTCGATTCCGCGCTCATTGAGCGCTTTTTCCAGAAGGTAAGCCGCTGCCGGATCGAGCTGGCGCTCCATGATCGTCGGCATCAGGTGGATAACGGTGACATCCATGCCCTGGCGCTTGAGACCATAAGCTGCTTCCAGCCCGAGAAGGCCGGCGCCGATGACGATGGCGCGGCCCTTGCCCTCAGCAATCTCCAGCATCTTCGTCACATCGTCGAGATCGCGATAAGCGAGCACGCCCGGCAATTGATGGCCGGGAACAGGGATGATGAAGGGCGACGAACCGGTGGCTATCACCAGCTTGTCGTAGGAAACCGTGATGCCGTTTTCGCTGGTCACAGTCTTTCTGTCGCGGTCGATGCCGGTGACCTTCGCGCCCTTGTGCAGTGTGACATTGTTAGCCGCATACCATTCGTCATTATGAATGACGATGTCTTCATAGCTCTTTTCGCCCGAGAGCACCGGCGAGAGCATGATGCGGTCGTAATTGACGCGCGGCTCGGCGTTGAAAATGGTGACGTCATAAAGGCCGGGAGCGGTTTCGAACAGGTTCTCCAGCATGCGCCCCGGCGCCATGCCATTGCCGATGATGACGAGTTTTTGCGTCATGGTCGTTACTCCGCAGCTTCGACGAAGCGGTGACGTTCGTAAAGGAACTTCAGCACGGCCTCGCGGCATTTGAGGTAGGTCTTGTCGGATGCGAGCTCGATGCGGTTGCGCGGGCGTGCCAGCGGTACGTCAAGCACTTCGCCGATATGGGCGGCGGGCCCGTTGGTCATCATCACGATGCGGTCGGAAAGCAGCACCGCCTCATCGACATCATGGGTGATCATGACCATGGTGTTGCCGAGCCGGGCGTGGATTTCCATCACCGCATCCTGGAGATGGGCACGGGTCAGCGCGTCCAGCGCACCGAAAGGCTCGTCGAGCAGCAGGATCTTCGGCTCCATGGCGAGCGCGCGGGCGATGCCGACACGCTGTTTCATGCCGCCGGAAATTTCCGAAGGCTTTTTGTCCTTGGCATGGGCCATCTGCACGAGATCGAGATTGCGCATGACCCAGTCATGCCGCTCGGCCCGGGTCTTGGTGTTACGGAAGACCTTCTCGACGGCGAGATTGACGTTTTCATAGACCGAAAGCCAGGGCAGCAGGCTGTGGTTCTGGAACACGACGGCGCGCTCCGGACCCGGCTCGTTGACCTCGCGGTTTTCGAGCAGAACGGCGCCGGCAGACACTTTCGTCAGCCCCGCGATGAGGTTGAGCATGGTGGATTTGCCGCAGCCGGAATGGCCGATGACGGAGACGAATTCGCCTTTTTCGATGGTGAGGTTGATGCCTTTCAGCACCTCGGCGCGCGAACCGCCCTTGTCGAAATATTTGTCGATGTGATCGAGCTTCAAATAAGCGTTCATTATCGTCGCCCTCTTAATTTGCCGCAGCGCCGCGGGTGATGACCTTGCCGAGCGCCGCCACCAGCTTGTCGAGCACGAAGCCGACGACGCCGATGTAGACGAGCGCCACGATGATGTCGGGCAGGCGGGAGGAGTTCCACGCATCCCAGATGAAGAAACCGATGCCGACGCCGCCGGTCAGCATTTCCGCCGCGACGATTGCGAGCCAAGAAAGGCCGATACCGATACGCAGGCCGGTGAAGATGTAGGGTGCCGCCGAAGGCAGCATGATCTTGAAGAAGAATTCCAGCTGGTTGAGCCGCAGCACCTGCGCCACGTTGCGGTAATCCTGCGGAATATTGCGCACGCCGACTGCGGTATTGATGATGACCGGCCAGATGGAAGTGATGAAGATCACGAAAATGGCGGAAGGGTTGCTATCCTGAAAGGCGGCCAGCGAAAGCGGCAGCCAGGCAAGCGGCGGCACGGTGCGCAGAACCTGAAAGATCGGATCGAGACCGCGCATGGCCCAGACCGACTGGCCTATCACCGCGCCGAGGATGATGCCGGCAATGGCGGCGAGGCCGAAACCATAGGCCACACGCTCCAGCGAGACCAGAACGCGCCAGCCAAGGCCGATATCCTGCGAACCGTTATGGAAGAACGGCGATACGATGAGATCGTAGCTCTCCTCGAAAACCTGGCTCGGCGGCGGCAGCGATGAGCCGGGGGCGGAACAGAGCAATTGCCAGACGCCCAGCAGAATGGCGAGGACGATGAACGGCGGTACGATGTTGCGGGCCGCCGCCGCACCCCATTTGCGCAGATCGATCCGCGGCGACTGTTTCGGCGCAAGTGCCACGACGTTTGCCTTCTGCGCTACCGGCTGCTGCGGCTCTTCGTTGAATTTTCGGGCCAATGCGGACATGGGCATTTCCTCTTGATTTCGGTTGCGGTCTGGGGCTCGCCCCTCATCCGGTCTTCAGTCGCGCCGGTTGGGCAGCGCATCTGGCGGATGAGGGGCGACACCCCGGGTCTCCTCCTCAGGAGGCCGCCTTGATGGACAGGCTTTCGAGATAGGCCGACGGGTTTTCCGGGTCGAAGACCTTGCCGTCGAAGAAGGTTTCCTTGCCGCGCGAGGTGGAGGCGGGAAGATCGGCAACGCCGAGATCCTTGGCCGCCGCGCGCCAGATATCCTCGCGGTTCACCTTCTCCACCAGCGCCTTCACATCCGTATCGGGCGCGAATTTGCCCCAGCGGATGTTTTCCGCGATGAACCAGCTGTCGTGGCTGCGGAAGGGATAGGAGGCATGGTCCTGCCAGAACTTCATCTGCAGGCCGGTATTTTCGAGCACACGCCCGTTGCCGTAATTGATATTGCCCTTCAGGCGACCAAGCACGTCCTTCGGCGGCACGTTGAACCATTGGCGTTTGCCGAGGATGGTGGACATTTCCTCCTTGTTCGCCATCTCATCGCACCATTGCTGCGCTTCCATGACAGCCATCAGCAGCGCCTTGGTGGCGTTGGGGTTCTTCTCCACCCAGTCCGCACGCATGCCGAGCGCCTTTTCCGGATGGCCCTTCCAGAGTTCGCCGGTGGTACAGGCGGTGAAACCGATGCCCTGATTGACGAGCTGCTCGTTCCAGGGTTCGCCCACACAGAAGACGTCCATATTGCCGACCTTCATATTGGCGACCATCTGCGGCGGCGGAACGACGATGGTGGAGACGTCCTTGTCCGGATCGATGCCGCCGGCGGCAAGCCAGTAGCGGATCCACAGATCATGCGTGCCGCCGGGGAAGGTCATGGCGGCCTTGATTTCCTTGCCCTCGGCCTTCTTTTTCTCGAAAGCCGCCTTCAGCTTGGAGGCATCCAGCTGAACGCCGGTTTCGGCATATTCCTTGGCGACGGAAATGCCCTGGCTGTCGAGGTTGAGGCGGGCGAGGATGGTCATCGGCACCGGCACATTGTTCTGGGTCACCTTGCCGGTATGCATGAGATAGGGCATCGGCGTCAGGATGTGTGCGCCGTCGATGCCGTTCGATGCGCCGCCGAGCACGAGATTGTCGCGCGTCGCACCCCAGGAGGCCTGTTTCAGAACCTCGACATCCGGCATGCCGTGTTTGGCGAACAGGCCCTTTTCCGCCGCAATGATGAGCGGAGCGGCATCGGTGAGCGCGATAAAGCCGATTTTCGCGCCTTTCACTTCGGGCTCAGCGGTGGCTGCGAAAGCACCGGACGGAAAGGCCACGCGCACGGCGCTGACAAGGGCGGCGGTGGCTGTCGTCTTCAGTATCGTGCGGCGGCTGACATCGCCGGAGAATATCTTTTTCATTCGCATGTTCCCCTTATTGGGCCACCTCTGCGGGTGACGTTTTCGCTTGCGAAAAAACCTGAAAATAAAAAAACGCCGCTCGGTGTTTGCGCCTGCGGAACGGGAGGTGTTCCGGGCAGCAAAACCTTGCGACGTCTGTGTCTTGTGAAAGCGCCTATGCCGCGCCTTGCTCGCCCCGATCGCCGTTGACCGGTGCAAAAAACAAGAAGCAAGAGGCGTGCCAGTTTATAAAAAACAGATTATATTATTGAAAATAAAGGAGTATTTTTGAAAATCGATCTACTGATTAAATTTTAACCAGCGCGTTTTCTGTCTTCCATTTGTGCAAAGAGAAGAATCCTGCGCTTGAAATTTGCGCAGCCTGTAAAGCATGACGCCGCTTACGTCTCGCCTGAAGTCGGAGAAAACGGCGCGGCGGTGCGCACGGAAAAGGCGTTCACGTAGCCTGTAATGTCGGCGGGATCGAATACGAGGCCATCCACGAAACGGTCATGCTCTTCCTGCCCTTCGATGCGGATATCGGCATCGTCAGGTGCATTGGCGTCGCCCAGCGCCGCCCGATAAATATCCGGCCGGTAGGCAGACAGGGCGGCCTCCACACCGACCTGTGAAAACTCGGCCTGCCCCCAGCGGATCATCTGGCTGTAGATCCACAATGCCTGGCTCTGGCGCGGATAATTGGCGTGACCGCCGTGGAAGATGAAATAATTGTCGATTACCCGGCGGTTGCCCTGGCTGTCGATGCTGAATTCACCGGCAAGCACACGACGGATGATGCCTTCCGGTGCGCCGATATAGCGGGGATCGGCAAGCGCTGCGCTGAGATCATCGTGATTTTCGGCAAGGTCGCACCAGCGCGCGGCGGCATCGAGCGCCGTCAGCAGCCGTCCCACCGTTTCCTGCTGGTTTTCCGCCCATTCGGGTCGCATGCCGATGACCTTTTCCGGTGCGGAAGGCCACAAATCCTGCTTGGCCGCAACGATGCGACCGACACCGCGCTCGGCGGCGACGATGTTCCACGGCGCTCCGACGCAGAAACCGTCAATGGCCCCTGCGGCAAGCGCATCCGAGGTCAATGGCGGCGGCACCACCACAAGCTTGACATCGTGATCGGGGTGAATGCCGCCGGCGGCAAGCCAGTAGCGAAACTCGTAATTATGCGATGAAAACGGATAGGTCATGCCAAGCGTCGGCGGCGGTTCGCCGCGGGCGCGCATATCATCGAGCACCCGCTTCAACGCCTCGGCATTTTCGAGCGCTCCCGCCGTTTCGGAAAGCCCGGTCAAAGCCTTCATCCGTGCAAACAGCCGGGTCGAAAGCGTGATAGCATTGCCGCCGCGTCCGAGTGAAAAGGGCGTGATGGTCGGCGACGGGTTGGAGCCGAGCCCGAGCATGGAGGCGACGGGCATCGGCGACAGCATGTGGGCGATATCGAATTGCCGAAACGCCAGCCGGTCGCGCACATTCGCCCAGGAAACATCCTTGACGAGATCGAGCGAAAGGCCTTCGCGTTCTGCGAAACCGAATTCGGCCGCAGCAATCAGGACGGATGCGTCGACAAGGGGAATAAAGCCGGCGCGCAGGATTTTCTGCCGCTCGCTGCCGACGATTGCCGGTGCTTGCGTTACTCCGCCGTCTGATCCGGCCGTTTTTTCCGGTGCCGCCATATCATTCACTCCACACTGTCCGACCGGCGGTTCGTCACATCAACAGACCGGCCGCGGTGACCACGCTTTGCGCGATCTCGGAAATCTTCTTTTTCTCGTTCATCGCGGTTTGCCGCAAAAGCGCAAAGGCCTCCTCTTCGGAAAGGCCGCGCATCTTCATCAGAATGCCCTTGGCACGCTCGATGACCTTGCGTTCCTCGAGCGCCGATTTCGCTTCGGCAAGTTCCCGCTGAAGACGGCTGAAGGCATTGAAGCGGCTGACCGCCATATCGAGAATGGGCTTGACCCGCTCCTTCTTCAGCCCGTCCACCACATAGGCGGAAACGCCCGCCTCGACGGCCGCCTCGATGGACGCGGTATCGGAGCGATCGACAAACATGGCGATCGGCCGGCCGACCGTGCGGGTAAGCTGGAACAGATGCTCCATCATGTCACGATTGGGATTTTCAAGATCGATGAAGATGACATCGGGCTGCAGCGTCTCGATGGTGCGCGCCACCCCGTTCACCTCATGGATGACCGTGACGCGATGATAGCCGGCCTCGCGCAGCCCCTCCTCGATGATGGAGGCGCGGATCGCGTTTTCGTCGATAACGAGAATGGTCAGGTCGCGAAGCGTCATGTCAGCATTGATGACGCAGCGCAGCAAACTTGGCAATCGGCTGCGGCTGCAAAAAATGGCGGGAGCGGCAAGGGTCGTTTCCTACCCTGCCGCCCGTCATGTCAGGAAGCGTGTTCGACGGCGCGTTCAAGCGCCTTCAGAACCGTCCGCTCGGACAGATTGAGATAAATTTCCATCTCGTCGCCGGCCTCTTGCGCCTTGCCTTCTTCCATCAGCGACAGGATCTTGCTGTTCATGTCCACAAAGGGGGAATGAAGCTGTTCGGGATCTTTCAGCAAGCCGAAACAAAGCCTGAGTTCAGCGGCGATACGCTCGTAAAAATCGCTGAGGCGGGCGCTGTCGAGAAGATCGACGACGGCGGCGTGAAATTTCATGTTGGCGCTGCCCACACCCAGCCAGTCGGCATCTTCACGCTTGACCTTGGCATCCTCGACCGCTGCCCGCATCGTCTTGATTGCGGGATGCTTGTGCCAGGCCTGGCGAAGTGCGCCGCATTCCACCATGCGTCGCACGCGATAGATGTCGATCACGGATGCCATCGTGGGAACAGCAACGAAGACCCCGCGATTGGCCTCGTGGCGCAAGAGTCCATCCTTTGTCAGCAGACGGAAGGCTTCGCGCAGGGAATTGCGGGAGACATCAAAGCGCTCGCTGAAGGCTGCCTCCGATAAACGCTGTCCCGGCATCAACTCGCCGGAGATCAGCAGGGTGCGGATACCCTTGGCCAATCGATCCGCAAGCGGAAGACCTTCTATCGTTTCCGTCATGGCGCTTCTTTCCTTAAGGCAATGCAGCATCGGGAATTCCGTGACAGGCAAGTTCGGGCACGGCATGATTGCCCATAGCACAAAGCATTAGCAAAGCACGAAAAAAACGTGATTAAATCCTGCTCATTACGTCCAACAAATGGACAAAATGAAAGAACGATAACTTTATATTGTTGAACAAAGTTGACAATTTCGCAGAACACGACAAGATCGGCGGCATAAAGCATCCGCGAGGGGCGGATTGCGACAGGAGCGGAGAAAATCCATGGAGCAGAAAAAGCTCACCCCGACTGCCGATATGAAAATGTCAAAACGCGCATCCCTGATGGGGGCGATCTTCCTGATGGCGACATCCGCCATCGGTCCCGGCTTCATCACGCAGACGGCGACATTCACCACCCAGCTCGGTGCCGCCTTCGCCTTCGGCATCCTCGCCTCCATCCTTATCGACTTCGTCGTCCAGCTCAACATCTGGCGTATCGTGACGCTGACGCGCATGCGCGCATCCGACATCGCCAATGCCGCCATTCCCGGCTCCGGTTATCTTCTGGCCATTCTCGTCATCATCGGCGGTCTGTTCTTCAACATCGGTAATATTGGCGGCACCGGCCTTGGCCTGAACGCCATTTTCGGGCTGGACCCGAAAATCGGTGGCGCGATTAGCGCGGTCTTTTCCATCGCCATCTTCGTTTCCAAACGCGCGGGCCTTGCCGTCGACCGGTTCATCATTTTCGCCGGTATATTGATGATCGTACTGACGCTTTATGTGGCCTTCGTTTCCGCACCGCCGGTGGGTGACGCCTTCCGCCAGACCTTCCTGCCGGACACGATCAATTTCGCAACCATCACCACCATCGTCGGCGGCACCGTCGGCGGTTACATCACCTATTCCGGCGCCCACCGGCTGCTTGACCGGGGCATGGTCGGCATCGAAAACCTGCCTGCCGTCAACCGCGCCGCGCTAACCGGCATCGCCGTCACCGGCGTCATGCGCTACGTGCTGTTCCTCGCCATTCTCGGCGTCGTCGCCAGCGGCGTCATCATCGATACGTCGGGCCAGGCCGCCAACCCTGCCGCACAGGCCTTCCGTTCGGCTGCGGGCGATCTCGGCTTCCGGCTCTTCGGCATCATCTTCTGGGCAGCGGCCATCACCAGCGTCATCGGCGCGGCCTATACGTCGGTTTCATTCCTGCCCGTCTTCAAGCAGGACATGACCGAACGCGCCCGCAACATGGCGACGATCGTTTTCATCGCCGTCTCGCTCGTCTGCTACCTGCTGATCACCACGCCACCCGCCGCCATGCTGGTCTTCGTCGGCGGCCTGAACGGTCTCATCCTGCCCATCGGCCTCAGCATCTTCCTGTTCGCCGCATGGAAGCGCGAAGACCTGATGGGCGGCTATCGTTACCCGCGCATCCTGCTTGTGCTTGGCGTTCTGACCTGCGCATTGACATGGTACATGGGCTACAAGTCCGCCGGCACCATCTTCGGCCTGCTCGGCCTGTAATAAACTAGTGTTTTTACGCATTTTCCGAACGCAAAACCGCTACGCACTTTTGCTGGAAATGCTCTAAAGGGAGGCAAACATGGCCGCTATCGATCTCAACAGCGATCTTGGCGAAAGTTACGGCGCATGGCGCATGGGAGACGACGAAGCGATGCTCGCTATCGTTTCCAGCGCCAACATCGCCTGCGGATTTCATGCCGGCGATCCGGCCGGTATCTACCGCACCGTCAAGGCCGCCGCCGAAAAAGGCGTGGTCATCGGCGCCCATGTCTCCTATCCGGACCGCGTCGGCTTCGGCCGCCGCGATCTGGACGCGACCTCGGAAGAACTGATTGCCGATGTCATCTACCAGATCGGCGCGCTGAAAGGCATCGCGGCCGCTGCCGGCACAACGGTGCGTTACGTCAAGCCGCATGGCGCGCTTTACAACCGCATCGCCAATGACGCGAAACAGGGGCAGGCCGTGATCGACGGCATCAAGGCCATCGATCCTTCGCTGGTGCTGATGGGCCTCGCCAACGCGCCCATTCTCGATCTCGCCCGCAAGGCGGGTCTCGCCGTCGTCGCCGAAGCTTTCGCGGATCGCGCCTATACGCCTCAGGGCCAGCTCGTCTCCCGCCGCGAGGCCGGTGCCGTGCTGCACGACGCAGCCAAAATCGCCGACCGCATGGTACAGCTTGCCCGCGAGGGCACGCTGGAGGCGATAGATGGCAGCATCATAAAAATCGAAGCGCAATCCATCTGCGTGCACGGCGACAGCCCCGGCGCGGTCGCCATAGCCCAGGAAATCCGCCGCCGTTTCGAGGCTGATGGCATCGACATCCGCTCTTTCGCATCCAATCGCTGAAAGGATAGCCGATGACGATACCGACATCCTATCTCAACCACACGGACGCGGACGCCGCGCGCAAAGCCCGCGCCACCTATCGCGGCGGCCTCGTCGCCCCAACTTCCGGCATTGCACCCGGCTTCACGCAGGCGAACATGATCGTGCTGCCGCGCGACTGGGCCTTCGATTTCCTGCTTTATGCGCAGCGCAATCCCAAACCCTGCCCGGTGCTGGATGTCTCCGATCCCGGTTCGCCCACCACGCTTCTGGCGCCCGGCGCTGATCTGAGAACCGACCTGCCGCTCTACCGCATCTGGCGGGACGGCAAGCTCGTCGAGGAAACGGCTGACGCCACCGCCGCCTGGGCGGAGCGTGACGATCTCGTCGCTTTCCTGATCGGCTGCAGCTTCACCTTCGAAACGCCGATGGTGGAAGCGGGCATCGAAATCCGCCATATGACCGACAAGAGCAATGTGCCGATGTATCTTACCAATCGGCCCTGCCGCCCGGCCGGTCGGCTGAAGGGCAATATGGTCGTTTCCATGCGGCCGATCCCGGCCTCGCGCGTGGCCGATGCTGCGACCATTTCGGGACGTTTTCCGGCCGTACACGGGTCACCCGTACATGTCGGCGCACCGGAAGAGATCGGCATTACCGATCTTTCGAAGCCTGATTTCGGCGATGCGGTGCGGATCGAGCCGGGCGAGGTTCCGGTGTTCTGGGCCTGCGGCGTCACACCCCAGGCCGCCGTGATGGCGTCGGGCGTGCCCTTTGCGATCACCCATGCGCCGGGACACATGTTCATCACCGATATTCCCGATTCAGCCTATCACGCGTGAGGACATGATGCGTTTTCTCCCCGTCAGCCTCACCACCATTCTTGTCGAACTCGCCGATCTCGATGAAACGCTGGCGCTTTTCGCCTCGCTTCAGAACGATCCGGTCGAAGGCATCGAAGAGACGGTGCCGGCTGCCCGCACCCTGATGATCCGCTTTCGCCCTGAGAAGATCGGTGCCGAAGCGCTGGCCGCGCGGCTGGCAAGCCGCGATCTCTCCGCAAAAATCGCGCCTTCGGACAATCTCGTGGAAATTCCCGTCCACTACAATGGTGAGGACCTCGCCGATGTTGCCGAATTGACCGGCATGAGCATCGAAGAGGTCATCCGCCGCCACACCGAAAGCGAATTCACCGTGGCCTTTTGCGGCTTCGCTCCCGGCTTCGGTTATCTGGTCGGTGGCGATCCGGCGCTGCATGTGCCGCGTCGGCAAAGCCCACGCACCCGCATTCCGGCAGGTTCGGTGGCGCTGGCCGGCGCCTTCAGCGGCGTCTACCCGCAAAACAGCCCCGGCGGCTGGCAGATCATCGGCACCACGCCGGTGAAGATGTGGGACATAGACCGCGATCCCGGCGCGCTTTTTCAGCCGGGTTACCGCGTGCGTTTCTTCGACATGGACAAGGCCGGCAAAACGGTCGACATCCCCGTCTCAGCACCGCGCAGCGCCGGGAAAGACCGGGCAAAAGCAGGCCCGCATTTCAAGGTGCTCGCCGCCCCCATGCCCGCCATCTTCCAGGATCTCGGCCGCTTCGGCCAGACGGGACAGGGCGTTTCTGCCTCAGGCGCACTGGATCGCGGCGCGTTCAATGCCGCAAACCGCATCGTCGGCAACCCCGTCAACACGCCCTGTCTCGAACTGACGCTCGGCGGATTTTCCTTTAAGAGCACGAGCCGCGCCGTCATCGGCATTGCAGGTGCGCCCTGCCCCGTCACCATCACCACGGCAGATCGCAGTTTCGCGGCCAAGACCCATGGCCCGGTGTCGCTCGAACCTGGTGATGTGGTCACTTTCGGTCAGCCGCCAAAGGGCATGCGCTGTTATCTTGCGGTGCGCGGCGGTTTTGAGGTCGAGCCGGTGCTGGGCAGCTTCGCCACCGACACGCTTGCTATCGTCGGTCCCGAGCCGGTGGGCGCGGGCGCCATCCTTTCCCTCAAGGGCGAGAAGACTGGCCTTTCCAGCGTATCGATCGACGAGGTTCAGGCCTTCGAAGCGCCGGCAACCGGCGAGGTCGTCACGCTGGACGTCGTTCTCGGACCGCGAACGGACTGGTTCACGCAAAAGGGCATCGAGACGCTGACCGGCCAGCTCTGGCAGGTCACACCGCAATCGAACAGGGTCGGCATCCGCCTTGCCGGCGAAGTGCCGGTAGAGCGCAAGGACAGCGCCGAATTGCCGAGCGAAGGCACGGCGACGGGAGCGATCCAGATTCCCCATAGCGGCCAGCCGGTTCTGTTCCTTGCCGACCATCCGCTGACCGGCGGTTATCCCGTCATCGGTGCTGTCGCCGAATATCATCTCGATCTTGCCGGGCAAATCCCCGTCAACGCCAAAATCAAATTCCGCCCGATCGGCCCCTTCGCCGAAATCGCGGCCAAGAACACATAATTCCGAGGAGAAGAGCGATGAAAAAAGTGCTGATTGCCAATCGCGGCGAGATCGCGGTGCGCATCATCCGCGCATGTCGCGATTACGGCGTGCAATCGGTCGCCGTTTATGCCGATCCCGATCAGGAAGCGCTCTTCGTCCGGCTGGCCGATGAGGCCTATGCGCTGGAGGGCGTGCGCCCGGCCGAGACCTATCTCGACATCGCCAAGCTGATCGCGATTGCCAAACGCGCCGGTGCGGATGCCATTCATCCCGGTTACGGCTTCCTGTCCGAGCGCGCTGAATTTGCGCGTGCCGTTCTCGATGCCGGCCTCGTCTGGATCGGCCCCGATCCGCATGTCATCGAGGCCCTGGGTGACAAGGTCGAGGCACGGCGCATTGCCACCGGCGTCGGCGCACCGCTGGTCGCCGGCAGTGACGGCCCGGTCGCTTCCGCTGCCGAAGTCACCGCCTTCGCGGAACAACACGGCCTGCCCGTCGCTATCAAGGCGGCCCATGGCGGCGGCGGTCGCGGCCTGAAGGTTGCGTGGAAGATGGAAGAGATCGCCGATCTCTACGAATCCGCCGTGCGCGAGGCGACGGCCGCCTTTGGCCGCGGCGAATGTTTCCTTGAGCGCTTCCTCGACCGGCCGCGCCATATCGAGGCGCAGGTTCTCGCCGACAAGCATGGCAATGTGCTTGTCCTCGGCACCCGCGACTGCTCGCTGCAGCGCCGGAACCAGAAGCTCATCGAAGAGGCTCCCGCCCCCTTCCTCTCCGCCGAACAGCGGCAGAAAATCCATGCGGCTGCCAAAGCTATCTGCGCCGCTGCCGGTTATTCCGGCGCCGGCACCGTCGAATTCCTGCTCGGCGTCGATGGCACGATTTCTTTCCTCGAGGTCAACACGCGCCTGCAGGTGGAACATCCCGTTACCGAAGAAACCACCGGTATCGATCTCGTCATCGAGCAATTCCGTATTGCCGAAGGCCATAGACTGCGGGTTCTCGAAACGCCGGAACCGCGTGGACATTCGATGGAATTCCGCATCAATGCCGAAGATCCCGGCCGAGGCTTCCTGCCGACGCCCGGCTCGATCTCGCTTTTCGATGCCCCCTCCGGTCCCGGCATTCGCGTGGATAGCGGCGTCGTCAGCGGCTCCAGCGTGCCGGGCGTATTCGACTCGCTGATGGCAAAGCTGATCGTCACGGGTGCCGACCGCGATCAGGTCCTGCGCCGCGCCCGCCGCGCGCTGAAGGAGTTCCGTATCGAAGGCATCGCCACGGTGTTGCCCTTCCATCGCGCCGCAATCGAAACCGATGATTTCATCGGCACCGACGGCTTCAAGGTTCACACCCGCTGGATCGAGACCGATTTCGCCGCCATGCCGGATGCCATGGAGCGCCCGGCACCGGCCGAAGACCCTTCCGTCACCCGCACTTTTCTGGAAATCGACGGCAAGCGTGTATCGGTCGGTCTGCCCAGTCTGCTGCTCTCCAGCCTCGGTGCGGTTAGTGGCAGTAGCACGGCTGTTCCCGGCACCGCCGCCACCAAGGAAAAGGAAGGCGAAATCACCGCCCCGGTTTCCGGCACGCTGCAGTCCTTCAAGGTAAAAGACGGTGACCTGGTTTCCGAAGGCGATCTTCTGGCCGTTATGGAAGCCATGAAGATGGAAACGCAGATTGTCGCCACCAAGGCGGGCAAAGTTCGCCTGATCGTCAAGGAAGGCGACTATCTGCAGGCGGGCGCAGCCCTTCTCGACATAGCCGGCTAATATACGAACGGCCAGCCGGCCTCACAATTGCAGATCGCGTATGGCCGGCGGCGGAACCCTTTCGCCGCCGGGCCGTTTATGGCGCGACCTGCTAACGACTGTGAGGGAAATATGGCCGGACGGACCTTGCTTCAGTTCTTCCATTGGTATTATCCGGACGGAGGGAAATTATGGAGCGAGGTGGCCGAAAAGGCCGAAAGCCTTGCCAAAATGGGCATCACCGATATCTGGCTGCCACCGGCCTATAAGGGTGCTGCCGGCGGCTATTCGGTCGGTTACGATACCTACGATCTCTTCGACCTCGGTGAATTCGACCAGAAGGGCACCGTCGCCACCAAATATGGCGATCGCGCCGCCCTCGAACATGCGGGCCGGACGCTGAAGGAAAACGGCATCCGCGTCATTCATGACGTGGTTCTCAATCACAAGATGGGTGCGGATGAAAAGGAGAAGGTGCGGGTTCGCCGCGTCAATCCCGAAGACCGTACCGAAATCGACGATGAAGACTTTCAGGCGCAGGCCTTTACCCGCTTCACCTTTCCCGGCCGCAGCGGCAAACACTCCAAATTCATCTGGGACCTGAAGTGCTTCAGCGGCGTCGACCACATCGAAGAGCCGACCGAAGACGGCATATTCCGCCTCGTCAATGAGTATGGCGATGGGGAATGGAATGAGGAAGTCGATCAGGAAAACGGCAATTTCGATTATCTGATGGGTGCCGATGTCGAGTTCAGGAACCGGGCGGTTTACGAAGAGCTCAAATATTGGGGCCGCTGGCTCTCCGAGCAGGTGCAGGTCGATGGCTTCCGCCTCGATGCCGCCAAACATATTCCGGCCTGGTTCTTCCGCGACTGGGTCGGCCATATGCGCGAAACGGTCGATCCCGATCTTTTCGTCGTGGCGGAATATTGGCACCCCGATCTCGAGGCGCTGAAAAGCTATCTAGAACTCGTCGACAAGCAGCTGATGCTTTTCGATGTCGCGCTTCATCACAGCTTCCACGATGCCTCGAAACAGGGCGGCGATTTCGATATGCGCAGCATCTTCGATGGTTCGCTTGTCTCCGCCGTTCCAGACCATGCCGTCACGCTGGTCGACAATCACGACACGCAGCCGCTGCAATCGCTGGAAGCGCCGGTGGAACCCTGGTTCAAACCTCTTGCCTATGCGATCATCCTGCTGCGCGAAGAGGGTGTGCCCTGCGTCTTTTATCCCGATCTGTTCGGCACGAGCTATACCGACACCGGCAATGACGGCAACGAATATAAAATCGATATGCCCGCCATTGAATGCCTGCCGAAACTCATCGAAGCCCGCAGCCGTTTCGCCAACGGAGCCCAGACGGATATTCTCGACGATGCAAGCTGCATCGCCTTTATTCGCCACGGCACCGCCGATGCGCCGGGCTGCGTGGTGGTGATGTCGAATGGCGAGCCGGCGGAAAAGCAGATCGATCTCGGTCCCGATCACGCCGGGGCGGTCTGGCATGACTTTCTCGGGCACCGTGAAGAACGGATTACCCTCGATGAGAGCGGCAAGGGCGTCTTTCCCACCAATGGCGGCAGCGTCAGCGTCTGGGTTGCAGCCGATTCCGAGTGAGGAACAATCGTTCCGGTTCGGAAATCCGGTTCATTCCGCGGACACGAGGCGGCGCGGACCTGCGCCGTCATCGGCCAGAACATCGTTCGGATTGCGCAACGGACAATCATCCAGCGAAAGGCACCCGCAACCGATACAGCCGGTAAGCTGATCGCGCAGCATGATAAGGCTGTTGATGCGAAGCTGCAGCATTTCCCGCCAGGATTGGGAAAACCTGCGCCAATCGGCCGTCGTCGCCACCCGATCCTGCGGCAGGTCGGCCATCGCATCCCTGATGATGCTGAGCTGTATACCTGCCCGCTGCGCGATGCGGATGATGGCGATACGCCGCAGGACGGCGCGATGATAACGGCGCTGGTTACCGGCGGTTCGCCAGCCTTCAATCAGCCCCTTCGCCTCGTAAAAATGGATGGTGGACACGGCGATGCCGCTGCGGCGGGCAACCTCCCCAACCGTCAGGCTGTGCTTGAATACGGTATTTTCCATTCTGGCTCCTGCTTCCGTAACGATTTCCGCTCGGAAAACGCGGAAACATAGTGAAGAGCAGCCGGTATAATTCCTCAACCATAGTTGAGGTCAATAGGCGATAGCCCAAAAAAGAGGCGCCCAAAGGCGCCTCCAAATTTCGTGAATGTGGCGACGGATCAGAACTTCGCTGTCATGCTGATCCAGAAACGGCGGCCTTCCATGACGGTGTTGAAATCATCGGTGCCGACATCCTTGTCGAAGACATTGTAAATGGCGGCGTTGAGATCGACATTTTCGGCGACCGCATATTTCGCGCCGATATCCAGCGTGGTGTAGGCGTCATATTTACGCCCGGCCTTGCCGTTGATCGTCACAGGCGTGCCGTTGGTGCCGATGCGCGGGCCGGCATTGATTTCCGATCCGTGGTAATTCAGCGAGGCCCAGGCTTCCAGACCGTCGATTGGGGTCACCCAGTCGCCGCGCAGATTGGCCATATGCTCCGGCGTGCGCGCCAGCGGGAAGCCTTCATAGTCGCCGGTTTTCTGTTCGGAATGGGTATAGGTATAGTTGCCGCGCAGCGTCAGGTCCGGCGTCGCATACCATGTCGCCGTCAGTTCCACACCCTGAATGACCGCATCGTCGATGTTGTAATTGTACCAGAGACGATAGTTGCGGTCTTCGCTCCAGCGAGCAGGCGTTCCATCCGGATTGAGCACCAGCGCATTGGAAATCTTGTCCTTGAAATCGGTGTAGAAATAGGTGGCGCCGAGAGCGACGTCGCCATTGTCCCAAAGCGCGGCCACTTCATAGCTCGTGCTCTTTTCCGCTTCGAGGTTGGGGTCGCCGATGATCACGCCGCAGGTGCCGCTCGGGCCATAGGTGCAACCGCCGCCACCCGTCGTATAGGCGTAACCCGGTGCGATCTGACGGATTTCCGGGGCGCGGAAACCGGTAGAGACGCCGCCCTTGATGGTCAGTTCCTCGGTCGCGCTCCAGACGCCATAAAGGCGCGGGCTGAAATGATTGCCGTATTTCTCGTGATTATCGAGACGAAGACCGCCCGTCAGCGCGAAATTATCGACAATGCGCCATTCATCCTCGAGGAAGAGCGCCCATTGCGTCGCCGAAAATGTCTCGTCGCGGCCGGTGCGGCGTCCCGGGTTCTGGTCGGTCAGCCGCGCCTCGAAATATTGTCCGCCCGTGACCAGCGTGTGGTTGCCGAACAATTCGAACGGCGTGGTGAACTTGCCATCGAGAACGGTGTTGCGCACTTCCGGCGAGCGCGGATTTTCTGTCACGCGGCCGGTGCGGATATTTCTGGTGAAGTTGGTGCGCTCCGCCCATTCCTGCTGGAACGAAAATTCGGATGTGGTCGGCCCCCAGCGGCCGGTATGCGACAATGACCAGTGGTCGCGCGTATTGGTATTGTAGGTGCCGTTTGCGTCCGTCGCCGCCAGCGTGTCGCCGGGCTCGGCGTTGCGGCGCAGCCGCGTCTTGCCGCCTTCGAGATAGATGTCGTGATCTTCGTTCGGCGTAAACGTCAGACGACCGTTGAAATCATATTCCTTGGCGCCCGTGGTGCCGCTCAGAATACGGTCTTCGCCGCGTGTGAAACCCCTGCCCCAGAGCTGCAGACCGAGCTGGTCCTTCAGGATCGGTCCGTTGGCGTACCAGGAGACCTGGCCGCTATTGCCGAATTTGGAATGCTGCTGAACCGTGCCTTCGGTGGTGACGGAACCTGACCAGACATCGCCGACCTTGCGGGTGATGATGTTGATGACACCGCCCATGGCATCCGAACCATAAAGCGAGGACATCGGCCCGCGCACCACTTCGATGCGCTCGATCGCCGAAACCGGCGGCACGAAACTCTGTTCGAAGCCGGAATTGCCGTTGGTGCGGGCATCGCGCGTGCTCTGCCGCTTGCCGTCAACCAGAACCAGCGTGTAAGCGCCGGGCAGACCGCGAATGAAAATATCCTTTTCATTGGCAATACCGGTGACCGATACGCCCTGAACTTCCCGCAGGGCATCGGTGAGATCGCGATAGGATCCCTTTTCCAGATCTTCCCGCGTCACAACCGTGATGCTAGCCGGAGCGTCCTTTACATTCTGCTCGAAACCGGATGCGGTGACGACGATCTGCTGAAGAACCGTGTTCCCCTCAGACGCCTGCTGCGCAAAAACCGGCAGAGCAATGCTGAGAGCCGTTCCCGCCATTGCTGCCGAAAGACCGGCCTTTATTATCGTCGCGGCCATATCTCGACCGCGGTACTTCAATTCCATGTTACGCCCCCGCATTTAACTTGAGAATTTAACCCCACTTATTTAGGAGGGAGTGCGGGCGCAACGCGTTTGTTTTCGAACAGTTCTAAATTCCAGAAATTGCAAAAAGGGCTCCCCGGACAAGCGGCGGAGTAAAAAAATCGCAAGATGACAACCGGCAAGAGAAAAGATGAACCAGCCTCCACGACAAAACCCGACAGGCTTGGGCAGCTGAAACTACTTGTCGCTTTCGATGCGTTGTTGCGGGAAGGCAGCGTCAGCCGCGCGGCGGCGGGCATGGGACTGCCGACATCTTCCATGAGCCGCATCTTGCAGCAGCTGCGCGAAAGATACGGCGACCAGCTTTTTCTGCGCACCGGTCAGGGCCTGCGTCCCACCCCCTTTGCCGAAAACATGCGGCTGCGCATTCGTTCGCTGGCGGCGGAGGCCGAGAACCTGATCGACTATTCGCAGGAAAAACCCGCCGCCCCGGCCAACGCCAGTGCAAGCGGCTGGGAGCGGCCTGTGCTGATGAAGGCGCCGCCGCTTTCGCTTCGCCCCAGCGTTCTTCTGGAAGGTCAGCCGACACCGGAAAACATCGCCGACCGTCTCGCGCGCATCGGCCACAATGCCGATCCGCAGCAGAGGCTTGCCAAATATATCGCAACCTGCGCGATGGGCATCGGCAACAGCCGCCCGCTCAGCCAGGTGGAAGCGATGGATGCGCTCTCGATTATTCTCGATGGCGATGCCGACCCGATACAGATCGGGGCCTTGCTCGCCACCATGCATTATCGCGGCGTGACCGCGGCGGAGCTTGCCGGTTTCATCGAAGCCATGTGGCGACATATAGAGAGGAACCAGCAAGGACCTGCATCGGTGGATCTCGACTGGCCCGCTTATATGTCGCCGAAACATCGCGATGCGCCGTGGTTCCTCCATTCCGCGCGTCTTGTCGCCATGGCGGGATATAGCGTCCTGCTGCACGGGCATGTGGGGCAGGGAGAAAACGGCGGCAAGCTTGAACTTGCAGCACAGGCCTGCGGCATTCCCCTTTGCCACTCGCTTTCGCAGGCGGCGAAAGCCACAGCCTCGGAACGCATCGCCTACCTGCCGATCGGTGGTCTGTCCCTGCAGTTTCAAAGCCTGCTTGGCCTGTACGGCATTCTGGAGATGCGCCTGCCGCTCAATACGGTCGTGCATCTTCTCAATCCGCTTCGCGCCAGAAGCACGATCATCGGCGTCGCCCGCCCGTCCTATCAGGAACTTCATCGGGACACGGCGCGGCTGCTTTCGGTGGAAAACCTCGCCATTCTCGGCAATACGCGGGATTTCGCGCAATTCACGCCGTTTCGCAGCACCCGGATTTTCGGTCTTTCGAAAGGCAGGGATGTGGAATTCATCGTTCCCGCACGCGAAACGCCGCCCGCCGAAATGCCGACCATGTTCACAACCTTCGAATATTGGCGGGCGGTCTGGACGGGTGCCGCAAGGGACGAAAGGGCAGAAACCACTATCATCTCCACGACGGCCATCGCGCTGATGCTGGTCAACGATATGGCTCTGCCCTTCGAGGAAGCCTATGCCCGCAGCCTTCGGCTCTGGAACGACAGGGCGCGCAATCTCGTCAACGCCTGATCAAGGGTCAGGCATTGGCGACCGCCCTTTTCAGCGCCAGATATTCCCAAAGGGCGACAAGCAGAAGAATTGCCGTGCTCGCCAGTTGCAGCACGAAGAGGGGAATACCCGGCACCGGCAAAAGCAGGCAGAGCGCCGCCACGCCGGCAAAATGCGAAACCGGTCGCTGATAGGCGACGGCGATCTTGACGCCGATATTGCCGGCCAGAAACAGGACCGGACCGCCGAGAATGGCGAGCGCTTCGCGCATCGTTGCGCCATCCCGCGCATGGGAGAGGCTGAAATCCTCACCCACCGCCGTCAGGATGATACCGGCCACGATGGGCAAATGCCCGTAGTTAAAAAGATTATGGGCGATCTTCGCCTTTTCTTCGGCATTCTCGGCTTTTCTCGAAGCCTCCTCCTGCCCGTGATGGAAATAAATCCACCACATCGCCACGGTACTGACGAAAGCGGAGCAGAAGACGATGAATGTCAGGCCCGAATTCATATATTCGGTGGCCGTGCGTCCCGTGGTCAGGATCGTTTCGCCAAGGCAGATGATGACGAAAAGCGCACATCGCTCCGCCAGATGCTCACCGGAAAGATGCAGCCTGTCCTCGTCGCTCGAGGCCACGCCCGGCACGACATAACGGCAGGCAGGGCCGGCATATTCAATTGCAAGTGCGATGCCCCACAGGAGAATGCGATCCGCCAGATCGACGAGCCCACCGGCCAGCCAGAACAGGCTCGATACCACGAGCCAGATCGTCACGCGCACGAAGACCAGAAAGGACTGCCGGTCTTCACCCCTGAACGCATAGAGAGCGAACAGGCTTCGACCGACCTGCATCACGCTGTAGATCAGGGCGAAGACAAGGCCCTGTTCCGCAAAAGCCTCCGGCAGCGCGATGGCCAGCAGAACGCCGCCGAACATCAGCACGAACAGCAGGATCCTGACTGGCTCCTTTTCCGTGTTCAGCAGGTTTGTGATCCAGGTGGTGTGTATCCATAGCCACCAGAGCGACAATATCAGGATGCCGGCCTCAAGCGCCGCCGTGGGCCCAAAATCCTTGGCCAGCGCGTGGGAGAGCTGGATCAGCGCGAAAACAAAGACCAGATCGAAGAACAATTCGGGAAAACTGGCCTTGCCGGCGTCCTGGCCCTCCTGCCTTATCCAGCTTTCCGCATCCGCTTTGCGTCCTTGAAGCTCACCCCTGGTCCTCATTCCACCTCCGCCGCAATATTTCGACCGGTCTTCTCACCATGCCCCTCACCGTTGCGACAAAGCCTCTTCGCTGCCCGATGCAACCGGGTTCGACTTTCGGCCGGGAAACTCCAGCGCCCGCGCACTGTCGGGATAAAAACGCGGCCCAACCAGACGGACTTTCTTCCCAGAGACGTCGGTAATGTAGTTCGGGGTCGCGGCCTCTGGCGAAAGCGGAATGCTGTCGGCACTGGAAACCGCAAGCGTGCTGACCTCGAGAGGCTGGGCAATTGCCGGCAGGCTCGTCATCGCGGCGAGTGCGGCTGAAAGAAGAAATGATCTGGGAAACATGGGACGCATATCCTGGCACAATTATCTGCGCCATAAACAGCCCTCGCCCGCTTTGGTTCCGCCGCTCGTCAGCCATCCCCATCAAGGTAGGAGCTATATTGAACATAGTCCGCGCTCGGTTGCCCACCGACGATCTCCGGCGGCCGACCTTCGTCACCGGGCAGATGGCCAGTGTTTTCGAGCTCCGCCCTCAGGAGCTTTTCGATAGCCCTTTCCCGAGGCAAGGCATTATCCGCCATGTAGAGGGCGACGGCCAGTTCCATGTCATCCGGAAAATTCATCAGCTCAGCCATCCGTTCAAGCAATTGAGCGCAAACGCAGGACCTCGCAGAAAGTTCAACTTCGTCGCCTCGGCGCGAGGCTTTGTCTGTCGACCGTGCATTCACTTCCGATGGCCATATCTCGGTCTTGCGGCGCCCGGGCATGCGCTTCTATTCAGTACCACACGCCTGTTTTGCCAGGTGCTCCGTGCATACAGATTGCGCTTTTCCGCTCTTCTCGTCGCAATTTCGACGAAAAACAGCCTCGACTCAAGCGATTGAAACCAATCACGGAAAAACGCAAACGAAAGCTAAACCGAGCTTAGTTTTCATTACCTTGCATTAACCATAGAAATCCACCGGCTGCACTGTTGCTACAGCAGCCTCATGCGAATCTCTTTCTACTTGCGGAAACGGCGTTAATGTAACTTCCGTCTGCTTTTTCCGCAAGCGATGACCATTTCCCGAGGCCCGTGTGAACTCACGAAAGCATGTTCGCCTCCATGGTGTCCTTACGTCCTCGCAACTGCGCCAGAAGCATAGTCTGCACATCGAAGCCGCCGTCCTGCGCCTTACGGGTCAGATTACGCAGATATCCGCCAAGCGAGCTTATCTGGTCCGCTTTCTGCAAAAGGCATGCGAGAATGGCTGCCGTTCCCTGTCGGCCGAATGTGACAAGCGCATCCTGATACGCCGACTGGCTGATGTTGAACATGGTTTTGATGACGGATGTCGCCACTTCAAGATCGCGCCATCCGGTAACCGCTCCGCCTGGGGCATAGAGCGAGATATCCGGGCAAGCCTTCAAAACCAAAACAATATCAGGAACAAAAAATTGCTTATGAAGAACAGGCTTTGCTGACTGAGGCGAAGCTTTTGGACTGACGGGTGCCACATATGCCGGCTGGGTGCTTGCCGTGCTGGCAGGTGCAACGGTTGCCGGTTCGCGCAAATCTTGCCGTTCAGATATGGATTCGGATTCTGAATTCTTTATGAGGCGCTCATTTTGGCAGTCATTGCCGCCCGTTTTTTCCGATTTTTCAATATTTTCCAGATAGTTGGTCACTTCCGCGCGCAAAGAGGCCAAAAATCCGGCGATTTCCCGAAGCTCCGCAGGCTTGGAATTGCGGCCGAGAGAGCGGGCAATGGCATTGTAGCGGGTCTGAAACCCTTCGAAGGTTTCGACTTCACCGCTCGCGGCAATCATCTCGCAGAGTTTCTGGATATCGCGGCGGCAAAGGCTGATATTTTCACGAAGCCGCTGAAGATCGAGCCGCTCGCTGACGATGCGTTCGGCCAGTTCCTCGATTTCCGCTTTGCGGGCAAGAAGCGGCGCCAGCGAAAAACCGTAAGCCTCGCTGATTTCCCCTCCCCTGTGCTTGCGGGCGTATCGTTTTCCGTTCGGGCTGTCCTTGCGAATGATGAGACCGGCCTCAACAAGAGCCGAAAGATGCCGGCGCAATGTCTGCTCGGCCATGCCATGGGCCCTGAGTGACAATTGCGTATTCGACGGGAAGACAACCAATCCGGCTTCGTTGGAAAGTTCGTTCTTCGGATAAAAACTCAAAAGCGCGTTCAGGACCGCAAGTGAGCGATCAGTCACGCCGAGCAATGGCCTGGCTTCGCAGACCGAACGATAGAGTTTCCATTTATCGACCGCTTCGATTTTCTTGTTTTTCTGCGCGGCGAACTGGGTTGCGAGGACGCCAAACGACATCGCTCGCCGCCCAAAGGGCGTCGTTACACATGTGCTGTCCATGTCTTTCACCTTTCACAAGGCAAAAGAAAATCGCTCACCGAAAAATTCGATGCCAAGACTCTTGACTATGATTCGCGGAAATGAGATTCTTCGGGTGCTTAAATCAAAGAAAGGCTTCCGCGCGGCAACGTTCGGGGGCTTTTTTCTTTTGTGATGCGTCTCCTGTTAGTCGTTCGAGTTAAAAATCACTGCTTGGACCGGTATTCGGCAAACAGCGTTTGAAGATGTTCCAGAACGAACTCGGCAAATTCCGGAGCTTCGTTCTTGTCGATGGAGATATCCAGCTTGCGGTCGCTCTCGACCACCTTTGCCAGTCGGCCGCCGGTTTGCGATGACCAGACGCCGGTTTTTTTCGCCTGCGCCTTGGGCTTCAGAAAATCCAGAAGCGACTTGAAACGTTCTTCCGATGGCAGGGCGGCAACCGATGCATCCTTGACATAGGCGCGGGCTGCTTCCTTGACCTGCGAGGAGGAAAGCTGATCGGCAAGATCCATCCAGTTACGACGGCCAACAGTCGGAGCCGGGCCAATCAGATCGACCAGATCTTCGGGAATGCGGCCGACAACCGAAAGCATGTTGGAGAGATCGCCCTTGTGCAGCGACATGGCGGCCATGATCGTATCCCGAGGAAACCGCATCTGCAGTTTCTGGGCAAAACGTGCCTTTTCGATATAGGTGAGGTCGCGACGCTCGTTATTTTCCTGTCCCTGGGCAACGACGAGCTGCTCGTCACTAAGATCACGAACGACCGCCTTGACCGGAATACCGAGGCTGGAGACGGCGCGCAGGCGACGATGGCCGAAGGCGACCTGATAACGGCCGGGGAATTCGGGATGCGGGCGCACCAGAATGGGAACCTGCTGGCCCTGTTCACGAATGGCCTCTACCAGACCTGCATCCGCCTCTTCCGAGGCTGGCATACGATCGGGTATGAAAGAGGGATCGATATCGGCAGGGTTGAGCGAAACGATCGTAAGACCTTCCGCGAGCTGCTTTTCGATCTCTTCTGCGCGCTTGGCGCGTTCCGATACTTCGTTGAGCGACTGGCCGATCATGCCGACCGGGGAATTCAGAACATCCGTCACGAGTTCCGGAGAACCGAGGATGGGCCTGATACGCGGACGCGACCGCTCGGTGGCAGTCTCGTTGCTGTCGGTGCCCGGCGTACCGAGATTGGCGAAGATCTGTTTTCTGCTCATGCTGCCCTACCCCACGCTTTTTTAATCAGTCCTTCGATTTCAGCGTTTACGTTGTTCATGGCTTCCAGCGCACGGTCATAGGTGGACCGGGTGAACTGGGTTCTTTCCACTTCGAAAAGTGTCTGGTTGGTCAGTCCGGCATCCGAGACGGCCGTGCTCTTCAGCATCGGGTGGATGAGGACGTTTTCGCCGAAAATCGAGCGCAGGAACGCGACCATCTGGTTTTGCGGCCCATCGCTCGGTTCAAAACGGGTGATCAGGTAACGCATCCAGTTATAGTCGGAACGCGCTCCCGCCCTGCCGATTTCAGCGAGAAGATCGCCGGTCATGGCAAGGAACTGGTTCATCGACATCACATCAAGCATTTGCGGATGAACGGTGACGAGAACCGATGTGGCAGCCGTCAGCGCTGAAAGCGTCAGGTAACCAAGCTGCGGCGGGCAATCGATGACCACAACGTCATAAAAGTTCTGCGCCTGGGCTATCGCCTGGCCGATGCGGGCAAAAAACAACGTATCGCCCGGCGCGCGACGCATCAGGGCGCGGGGCGTGTCGTGTTCGAATTCCATAAGCTCCAGATTGCCCGGAACGATATGGAGATTGGGAATATAGGTGCCACGAACGATCTCGGCGATCGGCCGGCGTTCATCGTCGTAACGGATCGCGCCATAAAGCGTTTCATTCGGACCGACATCGATCTCCGGCTGATGACCGAAGAGAGCGGACAGACTGGCCTGCGGATCGAGATCGATGGCAAGCACCCGGTAACCGCGCAGCGCCAGATATTGTGCCAGATGCGCCGATGTCGTGGTTTTTCCAGAACCGCCCTTGAAGTTCATGACCGCGATGACCTGCAACTCTTCGCCGTCACGGCGATGCGGCAGATAACGGCGTGTGCCACGCGCGCCCTGATCGAGGAATTTTCTGATTTCGTCCATATCCTCGACGGAATAGGAACGACGACCGGAAGCCTGCGCCGCATCGAGTTCCGGACGCTCGGCGGCGATCTGGCGAAGATAGGCTTCGCCGATGCCGATCAACCGTGCGGTTTCCGCCGGCGAAAAATGGCGCATGCTCTTTTCGGTGTGCGGTGAAAATGTATTTGCATTATGAGCCTGCAATTGGGCTGACAACGCAGCCGAATGCTGTTGTATAAGACTCGTCAGGTCGGGTGCTCCTGCGGCACGTCTTAAATCGGCACTCTGTGTCATCGGTCTTCTTTCGCTCGAAATTGCAGTAGCGGTTTTTTTCGAAAAAGGCGGTTTTTTCCGCAACTGAGATATAAGCGCCGATTCTCTTTTTGGCGCAATAGGCTTTTTTCTCAGGTTGGAAAGTGCCGCTAAAGCATTGTGGAAGAATCACATTTGCTTTTTGTGACAGTTTGACGGTTAGCCGCGGCTAACTTCGTCTTGGCGATCACACTGAGGGGCGTGATCGTGTCTTTTTGGCGTGCGGAGTATCCGCCTCGTGCGGAAGTTTGCCGCGGCTAACTTTTGTGCTTGACCTTCTATGCCTCCGATAATTCCGGCGCCAGAAAGTGAAGGGTAGACATTCGCATCTGTTTAATCTCTACTCGTTGACTAGAGTATCGTTGGGTTCGACACCCGTCGTCTGGCTGTTCAAGCTGTCGCAGGTTGGAGGAATGAATGTCCTATGATGTCGCTCTCGTCGGGTCGGGTTTTTCGGCCATCTGTACCGCCGCCCATCTTTTATCGTCCCTGCCTGCGGAAGCCTCTATCGCTATCGTCGGCGATGAGTCGGATTTCGGGCGGGGCACCGCCTATCGCACGGAACTGCCCTATCATCGTCTGAATGTGCCAGCCGGGCGAATGAGTGTCTTCCCTGACAGGCCTGATGACTTTGTCGACTGGTTGGCGGAAAACGGGATCGCGGACAATCCCCTGCTGTTCGCCTCGCGCGGTGACTATGGTCTTTATCTTCGCGACAGGCTGGCCGGCCTGCTCAGAAGCAGGGAGCAACGGGCCCGGGTGGACTTCGTTCGGGCCAAGGCTTCGGCCTGTCGGCCGGATGGCACGGGCGGATTTTCTTTTACGCTGGAAAATGGTGAGCAGCTGCGCGCGCAGAATGTCGTTCTGTGTCTGGGTGTTGGTGCGGCGAGTTTGCCGGTGCAAACTGTCGCAAAGGAAGAAGAGGGGCCACAACGTGTCATCGGCCACTGCTGGCAGCCGGGATGGTTGTCCAAAATTAAAGCCGGGGATCGCATCTGTATTCTGGGGTCGGGCCTGACGATGATCGATCAGGTTTTGACTCTGAGGGGAAAAGGACATCAAGGGCCAATCCATGTCCTGTCCCGTCGTGGTCTGGTGCCGCATCCGCATGTCAGCCCGCCGTCACAGCCTGTGGGGCCGAATTTACCCGAAGGCTCGACGGAGATCAGCCGGTTGGTGCACTCTCTGCGCAAGCAGGTGCGCGATGGTGCGCCGTGGCGCACCGTCATGGATGGCTTGCGGCCGCAAACCCAATCGCTTTGGCAACGTCTTACACCTGCGCAGCGCAGCCGGTTCCTTCGACATGCCTTGCCGTGGTGGAACATCCATCGGCACCGTATCGCGCCTGAAGTGTCTGGCGCTTTCGGGAAGTTGCTTTCAGATGGTGTTCTTGAAATTCATGCGGGTTACCTTCGCTCCATAGAAGAAGGAGAGGAGGGGATCGTCGTGTGTTACCGCCGCAGGCATACGCAGATATTGAAAGGACTGCAGGTCGATTGGGTCATCAATTGCACGGGAATGGAGCGGGCCGGCATCGGCCATTCGCGGCTTCTTGAAACGATGCGCGCTGACGGCGTTATTTTGCTCGATCCCTTCGGGCTCGGGGTGGAAGTCGACGGCCAGTCTCGTTTGCTGCGGACGGACGGACGAAGCTGGCCCGGTCTTTTCGCCGCCGGTGCGCTGACGGCGGGCCGCTTCTGGGAAATTACCGCTGTTCCGGATATTCGTGTGCAGGCGCAGAAGATCGCGCAAGAGATCACGGATAGGGTGACAGCGAGCGATCGGCTTTCCGCACGGGGGTGAGCTGGTTGAAGGACCGGCCGAAGCGAGACGTGTCCAGTACCTCTCCTAAGAGGTTAGCCGCGGCAAACTTGTTCTCTGAATAATGTGCTGGAAATTCCATGGATGCCGAATTTGGCGAGTGGAACGCAGCGCGAATGCCCACGGGGACCGCATTATAAGCATGCAGTTCCCCAATGAATCACGCCATATATCGACCATGAGCCATACACTTCCCTATAATGTATCGGCGGTAAGCACCGCAGCGGATTTCGCAGGTAATGTGCGCGATTGCTAAATAATTTACATTGCTTATGGAAATGCGTCATGAAATCGGCTACAAATCGCGAAAATTTCTGAAATTATGAAAATAATTTGCGAGGATTCATGCAAAAGCCGAAACTGATGCGATATGAGGCGGCGGACAATCAGGCTGGCGGACAGCGGCGACCATTTGCCAAGGCCGTCCGCGCCGGCGATTTCGTTTATGTTTCCGGGCAGGTGCCAACCGTCGATGGCGAGGTCGTGACTGGCGGAATCGTGGCGCAGACCGAGCAGGTGGTTGCGAATATCAAGGATGTTCTGGCGCTCGCCGATTGTACGCTTGCGGATGTCGTCAAGGTCAATGTCTGGCTGGACGATGCCCGGGATTTTTCGAGCTTCAACGCTGTCTTCCAGAAATATTTCATCGATCATCCGCCGGCACGCTCCACCGTGCAATCTCCGCTGATGGTCGACGCCAAGGTGGAAATGGACGTTATCGCCTATAAGCCGCTGGCCTGAAGCCCAATTTGCCGATGTTTGAGAGTAGACGATGACCTATCCCTGGCCTGATGCGGGCACACCCCTCAATGCGATTTCGACGCCGATGCCTGTCATCGACGAGGACAGGCTCGCCGCCAATATCCTCAGAGCGCAATCCTATCTGGATGATCACGGCAAGGCCTTTCGGCCGCATATCAAGACGCACAAGATACCCGCTGTCGCAAAGCAGCAGCTTCAGGCCGGCGCCATCGGCATTAATTGCCAGAAAGTCAGTGAGGCGGAGGTTTTTGCGGATGCCGGTTTCGACGATATTCTGATCACCTATAATATTCTCGGTGCAGCAAAGCTGTCGCGGCTGAAGGCGCTGAATGCGCGGATCGGCCGGTTGAGCGTGGTTGCCGATAGCGCGGTCACGATTGCTGGGCTTGCCGATACATTCGATGCGGCAAGGCCGCTTGCCGTACTGGTCGAATGCGACACGGGCGGCAAGCGCTGCGGTGTGCAGACGCCGGAAGCGGCACTGGCGCTTGCGGAAAAGATCGCTGCGGCACCGGGCCTCACATTCAAGGGCATTTTGACTTATCCGGCACCGGGCGGAGCCGCGACGGTGGAAAACTTCCTTCGCGAGACTATGGTATTGCTGGCGGCAAAGGGCATGGATTGCCCGGTACGATCCAGCGGCGGTTCTCCGGATTTTTACGCCGCCCATCTTGTTCCTTCCGCCACCGAACATCGGGCCGGCACCTATGTCTATAATGATCGTGCCATGCTGCGCGCCGGACATTGCACGGCGGGCGATCTCGCCATGCATGTTCTTGCCACCGTCGTATCGCGACCGACAGCCGATCGGGCGGTGCTGGATTGCGGCTCCAAGGCACTGACCTCGGATCTTTTGGGTTTCAGCGATTACGGGCTGCTCGAAGGCTACGAAGGTGCGAAAATCATCTCGCTTTCGGAAGAACATGCGGTTGTCGATCTATCCGGCTGTGCCTCGGGCCGGCCTGAAATCGGCGATGTGGTCAAGGTCGTTCCGAACCACACCTGTGTCGTCAGCAATCTTTTCGACAGGATGGTTTTTCATCGAAACGGCGTCGTGACGCGGGTTGAGCAGGTCGCGGCGCGCGGTACGGTCTGGTAAAAATTACCCGGCTAATTAAATCCTGAAATAAAGCTGCCGAAGGGCAGATTGCGGTAACGAGAATCTAGAGACATGCGCATCTTCACGGCGTCACTCGCCACCGAAACCAACACGTTTTCACCCGTCCCGACGGATATGGACGCCTTTCGTGCGGCTTTTTATGCCGGGCCGGGGGAACATCCCGAAACGCCGACGCTCTGCTCATCGCCAGTGCCGATCTTGCGCCGTCGCGGTAAGGCGGAAGGGTTTACGGTAATAGAAGGAACTTCCTGCTGGGCGGAACCGGCGGGCCTTATCCAGCGCCAGACCTATGAAACGCTGCGGGACACCATTCTTGCCGAACTCAGTGCCGCCCTGCCGGTCGATGCCGTGGTGCTCGGTCTGCACGGCGCCATGGTAGCGCAGGGTTATGACGATCCGGAAGGGGATTTCCTGTCACGCGTCCGCGCATTGGTCGGACCGGATGTGCTGGTCGCGGCAGAATTCGATCCGCACAGCCATCTGACGGCGCTTCGGGTCAAAAATCTCGATATCATGGCGACGTTTCTGGAGTTTCCGCATACGGATTTCGAAGAGCGTGGTGAGCATGTGGTGGAAATGGCGCTGCGCACGCTTCGGGGGGAGATCAAGCCGGTCATCTCCACTTTCGATTGCCGCATGATCACCATTTATCCCACCAGCCGTGAGCCGATGCGCTCTTACGTCGACCGGCTGAAGGCGATGGAAGGCAAGGATGGCATCCTGTCGATTTCCGTCATTCACGGTTTCATGGCGGGCGATGTGCCGGATATGGGAACGCGCATCGTTGTCGTGACCGATAATGACAGGGCAAAGGGCGATGCGCTGGCCGAAAAGCTTGGCCATGAGCTTTATGCCATGCGGAAACTGACCGCCATGCCGATGCTGGATACGGAATCCGGTCTCGACCAGGTTCTTGCCATTCGCAGCAACAATCCGGACAGGCCGGTCGTCGTATCGGATATCTGGGACAATCCGGGCGGCGGTGTCGCCGGTGACGCGACTCATATTCTGCGGCGCATGGTGGAGCGCGGCATGGACAACATCGCCGTCGCGACGATCTGGGACCCGATTGCGGTGTCTTTCTGTCACGCTGCGGGCGAGGGGGCCGAGATCGATCTGCGCATCGGCGGCAAATCCAGCCCGGAAGGCGGCGAGCCGCTCGATTTCCGCATAAAGGTTATGCGCACGGCCGAGGCCGGCTGGCAGAGTTTCCGCAACAGCCGGGTCACGCTCGGCCGTGCCGCTGTCGTCCGGCCGCTCGGTACGCAGATCGATATCATCCTCATCACCAGCCGCACGCAAACTTATGAGCCGGATATCTTTTCCAATCTCGGCGTCGATTTTGCGAAGAAAGACGTGCTGCTGGTCAAGTCCACCAACCATTTCCATGCGGGGTTTGCGCCGGTCGCCTCCGAGATTGTTTATATCGCGGCCCCGACATCCTATCCGACCGATCCGGCGAAAACGCCCTATCGCAAGGCGAGCCTTGAGCTTTGGCCACGGGTGGCCGATCCGCTGGGGCTCGACTGAGGCGGCAGCGGTTTGGGCATTATCTGGACGGAACTTGTGAAGCCTTTTCCGGAAGGCTTCAGAGACGCTCGAGGGTGATCAGGAAAAACGCGCTTTCGCTTTGATCTCCTTCGACGGTGAACGGTAAACCGCCTTCGATCAGCAGACCATCCAGCTTTCCCAATCGGTCCTTGCTTTCACCGGTTAAAATCGTCAGCGGGTCGAGTGCCAGCACAAGCGTCGTGTTTCCGGCGGCTTTTCCCGAAAACGGGCTGGAATGCCTTTTAACGACATGACGAAAGCGCGAGCGGCGGGTCATGACGTTCAGATCGGTGATCGCGCCATCGGGCAGGGTCGCATTCACGGGAACATCGGCGGGAAAGGGCAGGGGTGGGCTTTCCATTGTCAGCAGCAGCGGATCGCCTGCCGCAATTGCCAGCGCCATGCCGTTTCCCTCAAGAATGGAGAGGGTGCGGTCTATGCCGGGGAAGATCGAAAACGGCCCGTCGCTCGCCACCGTCGCCATGCTGATGCGCCAGTCGAAATTCTCGACGGAAGACGCGGGTGGAAAGATGGCGATTTCCACCGTTTCGCCGCCGCCGTTTTTCCAGGGCATTCGCTTATAGTCGCTTGCGCGCAGCAGGGTCATGGTTTTCCACTTTTGAGAGGGATCGGCCGGAAAGAGGTGTTTCTCTTTCCGGCCGAAAGAGGATCAATTGCCGAGAATGCCGGGCAGGCGCAGGCCCTGTTCCTTTGCGCACTCCACGGCGATGTCGTAACCGGCATCGGCATGGCGCATGACGCCGGTTGCCGGGTCATTCCACAGCACGCGCTCCAGCCGGCGAGCGGCATCGTCGGTGCCATCGGCGCAGATGACCATGCCGGAATGTTGCGAGAAGCCCATGCCGACGCCGCCGCCGTGGTGCAACGACACCCAGGTCGCGCCGGATGCGGTGTTGAGCAGCGCATTGAGAAGCGGCCAGTCGGAAACGGCGTCCGAGCCATCCTTCATGGCCTCCGTCTCGCGGTTGGGCGAGGCGACGGAGCCGGAATCCAGATGGTCGCGTCCGATGACGATCGGCGCCTTCAGCTCGCCGTTCTTGACCATTTCGTTGAAGGCAAGGCCGAGACGGTGGCGGTCGCCAAGGCCGACCCAGCAAATACGCGCCGGCAGGCCCTGAAATGCGATGCGCTCGCGCGCCATGTCCAGCCAGTTGTGCAGGTGCTTGTTGTCTGGCAGCAGTTCCTTCACCTTGGCGTCGGTCTTGTAGATGTCTTCCGGATCGCCGGAAAGGGCCGCCCAGCGGAACGGGCCGATACCGCGGCAAAATAGCGGGCGGATATAGGCCGGTACGAAGCCCGGAAAGGCGAAGGCGTTTTCCAGGCCCTCATCCTTGGCGACCTGGCGGATATTGTTGCCGTAATCGAGCGTCGGAACGCCGGCGTTCCAGAAATCGACCATGGCCTGCACGTGCACCTTCATGGAGGCGCGAGCGGCAGCCGCAACGGCCTTCGGGTCGCTTTCCTGCTTGGCGCGCCATTCGGCAACGGTCCATCCGGCCGGAAGGTAACCATGGACGGGATCGTGCGCCGAGGTCTGGTCGGTAACGATATCGGGACGAACGCCGCGACGGACGAGTTCCGGGAAGATTTCCGCCGCATTGCCGATCAGGCCGACGGATTTCGCCTCGCCTGCTTTGGTCCATTGGTCGATCAGCGCCAGCGCCTCATCGAGCGTATGCGCCTTCGCATCGACATAACGGGTGCGCAGGCGGAAATCGACGCGGGTTTCATCGCATTCGACGGCAAGGCAGCAGGCGCCGGCCATGACGGCGGCGAGCGGCTGTGCGCCACCCATGCCGCCGAGACCGCCGGTGAGAATCCACTTGCCCTTCAGGTTGCCTTCATAATGCTGGCGGCCGGCCTCGACAAAGGTTTCATAGGTACCCTGCACGATGCCCTGCGTACCGATATAGATCCACGAACCGGCCGTCATCTGGCCGTACATGGCAAGGCCCTTCTTATCCAGCTCGTTGAAATGATCCCAGTTCGCCCAGTGCGGCACGAGGTTGGAATTGGCGATCAGGACGCGCGGCGCGTCCTTATGGGTGCGGAACACGCCGACCGGCTTGCCGGACTGCACGACGAGGGTTTCATCCTCGTTCAGATCCTTCAGCGTCGCGACGATACGGTCGAAATCGTCCCAGGTGCGGGCGGCGCGGCCGATGCCGCCATAAACCACCAGCTCATGCGGGCGCTCGGCCACGTCGGGGTCGAGATTGTTCATCAGCATGCGCAGCGGCGCTTCCGTCATCCAGCTTTTGGCATTGAGGTCAGTGCCCTGCGGCGAGCGGACATCGCGAATATTGTGGCGTGGATTGTTCATGTGTTTTCCCCTTATCGTTTCGTGTCGAGCGCAAATTTTTCCATGCGCGTGAGAATGGTTTTGAGATGGGAGCGAAGCCGTTCGGCCTTGCCCGTGTCATAGGCAAAAGGCGGCGTCTCGCTTTGAAGATGGGTGGCTTGCGCCAGCTCCATCTGAATGGCGTGCACGCCGCTTTGCGGTTTTCCGTAATGGCGCGTCGTCCAGCCGCCCTTGAAACGACCGTTCAGAATGCTGTCGTAACCCTCTGCAGCGGCGGTCACCTCGACGGCGATCTTTTCGATGGCCGGATCGCAGGTCTTGCCCATATCCGTGCCGATGTTGAAATCCGGCAGCTTGCCTTCGAACAGGAAGGGAATATGCGAACGGATCGAATGGCAATCATAGAGAATGGCGATGCCGTGGATGGATTTGACCCGCTCGATTTCCGCCGCAAGGGCCGCGTGATAAGGCGCGTGGAAGTTTTCCAGACGGTACGCAATATCGTCCGCTGCGGGTTCCTGTCCTCCATTCCAGATCGGCTCGCCGTCGAAATCGGTCTCCGGAACAAGCCCGGTTGTGTTCTGGCCCGGATAAAGGCTGACCCCAGCCGGGTCGCGGTTGGCGTCGATCACATAACGATGGAAGGTCGCCCTTACGGTTGTCGCATTCTCGAGAAGGCCGGCATAGAGCTCATGGATATGCCAGTCCGTATCGGCGAGAATCTTGCCGTTGTCGTTCAGGCGTTGCCAGATATCTGCCGGTACATCCGTGCCGGTGTGGGGCAGGCCGAGAATGATCGGCGATGAACCTTCCTTGACGTCGAAGACACGCATCTCAAACCTCCAGCTTTGGCAGAATGCCGTCCGAAATTGCCGCGACCAGCGCGCCGGAGGCAATCAATTCCGCCGCAGCCTTCAGGTCCGGCGCCATATAGCGGTCTTCCTCCAGCGAAGGCACCGCCACGCGCAATGCCGCAATCACCTTTTGCAGTTCGGGGCTCGTTTTCAGCGGCCCACGCAGCTCCACGCCCTGTACGGCCGAAAGCACCTCGATGCCGAGAATGGCGAAAAGATTGTCCGTCATCGGCAGCAGGCGGCGCGCGCCATGGCAGGCCATGGAGACATGGTCTTCCTGATTGGCGGAGGTGGGTGTGGAATCCACCGAGGCCGGATGCGCCATCTGCTTGTTCTCGCTCATCAGCGCGGCGGAGGTGACTTCGGCGATCATCAGGCCGGAATTCAGCCCGGGCTTTTTGGAAAGAAAGGCCGGCAGACCATAGGAGAGGGCCGGATCGACCAGCAGCGCCACGCGGCGCTGGGCGATTGCGCCGATCTCGCAAATGGCAAGCGCCGTCTGGTCGGCGGCAAAGGCCACCGGTTCGGCGTGGAAATTGCCGCCGGAGACGACGGAATTGTCTGAAAGCACCAGCGGATTGTCGGTCACGGCATTGGCTTCGATTTCCAGCGTGCGGGCCACCTGCCGCAGAAGATCGAGGCAGGCGCCATCCACCTGCGGCTGGCAGCGAATGCAATAGGGATCCTGCACCCGCTCATCGCCCTCGATATGGCTGACGCGGATTTCCGAACCTTCCAGCAACCGGCGAAGGGCGGCTCCGGCGTCGATCTGGCCCTTATGACCCCGCAGACTGTGAATATCGGGATGGAAAGGTGCGGAAGACCCCATGGCGGCATCTGTGGAAAGCGCACCGGTAATCAGCGCCGCCTGTGCCGCGCGGTGGGCGCGGAAAAGACCGGCGAGTGCCAGCGCCGTCGAGGTCTGCGTGCCGTTGATCAGCGCCAGCCCTTCCTTGGCGGCCAGAACCACCGGGGTTAGCCCAGCCTTTGCAAGCGCGTCGCCGGCCGGCAGAAGCGCGCCTGCATAAAAGGCTTCGCCTTCGCCCATCATCACCGCCGCCATATGGGCAAGCGGCGCGAGATCGCCGGAAGCCCCAACCGAACCCTTTTCGGGAATGACGGGGATGACGCCCTTCTCCAGCATGGCTTCGATCAGCCGCACAAGCTGCAGCCGCACGCCGGATGCGCCGCGACCGAGCGAAACCAGCTTCAGCGCCATGATCAGCCGTACGACATTTTCAGGAAGCGGTGCGCCGACCCCGCAGCAATGCGACAGGATGAGATTGCGCTGCAGCGTTGCCACATCCGCCGCGTCGATCTTGATGGAAGCGAGTTTGCCGAAACCGGTATTGATGCCGTAGACCGGCGTATTGCCGGCAGCGATCTCGGCGATGCGGGCCGCCGCCTTTTCAATGCCTTTATCGAAGCTGCGGTCGAGTTTGGCGCTGCCGTTCTCCCAGTATATCTCGGCGAGATCGGCTAAGGTCACATTGCCGGGGTGAAGCGTGATGGTCTTCATGGTCATGGGCAAACCTTCTGTCCCTTGAAAATGCGGGCGTGGAGCGGATTGAAACCGATGCGGTAGACGAGTTCTGCCGGACGCTCGATGTCCCAGATGGCGAAATCAGCGGATTTTCCAGCCTCCAGCGTGCCGGTTTCCGTAAGCAGGCCGAGCGCCTTTGCCGCGTTGCGTGTCGTCGCCGTCAGGCACTCTTCCACGGTCATGCGGAAAAGCGTTGCGCCCATATTCATGGTCAGCAGCAGGGAGGTGAGCGGCGAAGTGCCGGGGTTGCAGTCCGTTGCCAGCGCAATGTCGGCCCCGGCATCGCGCAGGGCCTGCACCGGCGGCAATTGTTTTTCCCTGAGCGCGTAGAAAGCGCCGGGAAGAAGCACGGCCACGGTTCCTGCTTTCGCCAGCGCCGTCGCACCGGCCTCATCAAGATATTCGAGGTGATCGGCCGAAAGGGCGTTATAGGATGCCGCAAGCTCGGAACCGCCAAGGTTGGAAAGCTGCTCGGCATGCAGTTTGACCGGAAGGCCATACTGTTTTGCAGCCTTGAAAACCCGGTCGATCTCCTCGACGGAAAAGGCGATGCCTTCGCAAAAACCGTCAACAGCATCCGCCAGCCCTTCCGCATGGGCTTTTTCCAGCCCCGGCAGAACGACATCGCCAATATAATCGGCGTTGCGCCCCTTATAGTCTGCAGGCGTCGCATGTGCGGCGAGATAGCTGGTGACGATGCGGACCGGCCGCAATGTCTCGAGCCTGCGGGCGACGCGCAGCATTTTCAGCTCGGTTTCAATGTCGAGACCGTAACCGGATTTGATTTCGACCGTGGAAACGCCTTCGGAAAGAAGCGTGTCGAGACGCGGCAAAGCCTGCGCCACCAGAGCATCTTCTGAAAGCGCGCGCGTGTCGCGCACCGAAGAAACAATGCCGCCGCCCGCTTTGGCGATCTCTTCATAGGTTGCCCCATTCAGCCGCATCTCGAATTCCATGGCGCGGTTGCCGCCGAAGACGAGATGGGTGTGGCAGTCGATCAGGGCAGGGGTGATCCAGCGGCCGCCGCAATCGTTGGTCTCATCGGCTGTCGCCAGATCGGCGGGCAGATCGCTTTCAGGGCCGGCAAAGGCGATGCGGCCGTTACGCACGGCAATGACGGCGTTTTCGATGGTGCCGATGCCTTCCATAGCGGGATTGAAGGTTGCCAGCCGGGCGTTGCGCCACAAAGCCGTGGCGTTCCCCGTCGCCGTTCCGTTTGCAGATTTGTTCCCTGGCATTTGCTTTTCGCCTTTCCTTTGTGAGTTAAATGTATATACATAATAATCGGCTTGGCAAGCTGCAATTTCGTGTTTGAAATGGCCTTGCCAGACAGAACCAAAGGAGAGGGTGGCATGACGGCAATTCACGCGGGCGCAGCGCTTCTGGCGGATGGATGGGCGAAGGATGTTCGCATCGTCTGCGATGGCGGCGTCATCTTATCCGTAGAAACCGGCGTTTCCCCGCAGCCGCAGGATGAGCGACATGCCGTCATTGTCCCGGCCATGCCCAATCTTCACAGCCACGCCTTTCAGCGCGCCATGGCCGGGCTTGCCGAAATCCGTGGTCCCGGCGACGACAGTTTCTGGAGCTGGCGCACCGTCATGTATAAATTCGCGCTCTCCATGACGCCTGACCATGTCGAGGCGGTTGCCGCTCAGCTTTATATGGAAATGCTCGAGGCCGGTTTCGGGCGGGTTGGAGAATTTCACTATCTGCATAATGACAGGGATGGCTCGCATTACGGCAATATCGCCGAAATGGCCGAACGTATCGGCGCGGCCGCATCGCAGACGGGCATCGGCCTCACATTGCTGCCGGTCTTTTACGCCCATTCCGGTTTCGGCGGCCAGGCGCCAATCGACGGGCAGAAGCGTTTCATCCATTCGCTCGACAGTTACGGAAAGCTGATGCAGGGCGCGCAGGCCGTGGTGGACAGGCTGCCGGGGGCCACCCTCGGCATAGCGCCGCACAGCCTGCGTGCGGTGACCGGCGACGAGCTGGCAGCCATCGAGCCGCTGGCAAAAGGCGGGCCGATCCATATTCATGTGGCGGAACAGACGAAAGAAGTGGAAGATTCGCTCGCCTTTTCCGGTGCGAGACCGGTGGAATGGCTGCTTGAAAACGCGCCGGTCGATGGCCGCTGGTGCCTTATCCATGCGACACACATGACGGAAACCGAAACGCGAGGCATGGCAAAAAGCGGTGCTGTTGCCGGCCTCTGCCCGATCACCGAAGCCAATCTCGGCGACGGCATCTTCCCGGCTCCGGCGTTTCTCGCTGAAAACGGCCATTATGGTGTCGGATCCGATTCCAACATTCTGATTTCCGTGCCGGAAGAATTGCGAACGCTCGAATATTCGCAACGCCTCTCGCATCGCGCGCGCAATGTCATCGCCGATGCCGGCCATTCCACGGGAGAAAAACTCTTCCGGCAGGCGCGCGAAGGCGGCGGCAGGGCTCTGGCGTCGCGAAACGGTCTGGAAAATGGAAAAAGCGCCGATTTCGTCGCTCTTGATGTTTCGGCCGTTTCTTATCTTCCGATATCCCAGATTCTCGATCAATGGATATTCGCGGGCGGCGTTTCTGTCGATTCCGTTTGGGTGCGCGGCAAAAAGCGCGTGCAGGCCGGCCGGCATATCCATCGCCGCGAAATATCCGATCGTTTCAACAAGGTCATGGCTGAACTTCTCGATAGCTGATATGGGCTCGGCGGAAACAGGAAAAAGCCAGCGGGGAAAGGCATTGCGGACGTGACGAAAGCAGCAGCCGGGCAGACCCTGCACCAGCGTATCCTCACTGAGATCGAGGGCCGGATCGTTTCGGGAGAATGGCCGCCGGGCCATCGATTGCCTTTCGAGGTCGACCTCGCCGATCAATATCACTGTTCGCGCATGACCGTGAACAAGGTCATGGGCCAGCTCGCCAAGGCCGGTTTGATCGAACGCCGCAAGAAATCCGGCAGTTTCGTTCGCCAGCCGCAGATCCAGTCCGCCGTTCTTCAAATTCACGATATCGGGGCCGAGGTCGAATCCCTTGGCCTCGACTATGGCTTCAAAATCCTGGAGCGCAAAAGGCGCAGCGCGAAAAGCGCGGATCGTGAGCGGCTCGACGTTTCCGTCGGGACACCCTTGCTCGACATTCTCTGCATCCATTTCGCCGGTGCGCGGGAATTCTGTGTCGAACAGCGCTTCATCAATCTGACGGCCGTGCCGGAAGCGGCTGAAACCGACTTTACCGAAATTGCACCCGGCCCCTGGCTGCTCGGCCATGTTCCCTGGAGCACTGCCGAACACCGGATAAGCGCCGAAACACCGTCGAAGGAGATTGCGCGCCTGCTCGGCATTTCCGACAGGCAGGCGTGTCTTGTCGTGGAGCGCCGTACCTGGAGCAATTCGGGCGCTGTCACCTATGTGCGCTTCACCTATCCCGGCAATGCGCATGCGTTGGTCGCCCGCTTCAGCCCGTCTTCCGACTGACATCCGCAAGGCCTTCGCCCCTGTTATTGCGATATGGAGCCCCTATATAGGGGAAGTCCCATCAAGCTTAACGGACACCGATGGGAAAACCGTTAAAAGTCGTTAATTTATACGATAATTTTCAAATTCCCTTTTACAATCAGTTAGATATCACATTTCTTGTTTTTTTTGATATTGCTGTGTTGACTTGTTTGGTTGGGTGGATTTATAAGTCCGCTCACTGAACGAGGGCGGCGGCGCTGCTGGCGACGGCGACTTTCGTTCTTAAGAAATCAAGTTGATGAGCGGATTGCTTGTTGGGTTTC
>NZ_JADQWB010000024.1 GCF_015704895.1 Agrobacterium leguminum
CGGGTGGGAAGCTTGATTTCAACGGCTGCCCCGTCCGTTTCCTGCGCGGCCACGCAGGCGTCGGAGGTGATGGCGGCCACGTAGCCGTCCCAGGCGTTGGGTCCCGATGCCGTGCCCTTCGCCGCCGCATGGATGAAGTCCTGCAATTCCACATCGTAGCTGGCGATGAAGCGGTCTTTCCAGTCGGTGAGGATATCGTTCTGCAGCTTGGCGCCGAGGCGGGTCTGCACCGACATCGGCTCCGGCAGGCTGGCAATGCCGTCCTCGCCCACCACCTGGCACTGGATATCATAGCCATAATGGCAATTGACGAAGATTTCGACGTCGATGATCGTGCCCTTCGCCGTCTCCAGAATGACGATCTGCGGGTCCTTCAGCCGCGCATGGCTTCTGGCCGCCGAACGGGGAAAGAGAACCCGCGCCGAAACATAGTCATCGTCGAGCAGCCAGCGCAGCACGTCGATCTCATGGATCATCGTGTCATGGATCGCCATCGGGGTGACATATTGCTCCGGAACCGCCGGGTTGCGGTGGGCGGCGTGCACCATGATCGGCGCGCCGATCCTGCTGTCGACGGCCTGTTTCAGCGCCACGTAACCGGCGTCATATCGGCGCATGAAGCCCACCTGAACCAGCCGCCTGCCATGCGCCACCTCGGCATCGACGATGCGTCTTGCGCCTTCCGCCGTTGTCGCCAGCGGTTTTTCGCAAAAGCATGGCTTGCCGGCTTCGATTGCTGCCAGCACATATTGCTCATGCGTGGCACCCCATGAGGTGACGAGCACGGCATCCACATCCGGCGATGCGATCAGCTCTTCGCCGGTGGCGAAAACGACGGCATCAGGGGCGATGTCGTTTTTGACCGCCTCTGCGGAGGCGCGATTGACATCGCTCAGCGCAACGATCTTCGCGCCGCCCAGAACCTTGTTGATACGGCGGGCGTGATCACGCCCGATTGCGCCGGTGCCGACGACACCAATTCTGACAGTCATTTGAAAACCTCATTTCCAGTATTTGGCGACGTATCGCCGGGTTTCGCTGAGCATGAACCGCGCGCTTTCATCGACGCGGTCTTCCCAGGCAAACACGCAGTTCGACAGCACGCCGTCGAATTTCATGTCGGCGAGCGTCGCAAAGAAGGTCTCCCAGTCGATCTCGCCCTGGCCGAAATCGGTGTGCTGGTGCACCCTGACCTTCGAGCCGGGGGGATTGACGATGTAACGCAGCTGCGACGACTTGTTGTGGTCATAGGTATCGGCAAGGCGCACATGCACCAGATGGCCCTCGGTCGCACGCAGGTTAGCCACCATGTCCGGCCCGTAAAAGAACGTGTGCGGCGCGATGAAGGAGGCCTTTACCGCCTTGGAATTGATGGTCTTGATGATGTCGATGGCCGGCGCGATCTCCTCGATCCAGTCTTCGGGATGGGCCTCCAGCGACAGCACCAGCCCTTCCCGCTCGAGGATCGGCACCAGAATATCCATGGCGCGGAAGAACTGCGCTTCGCAGGTTTCCGGGCGATGCAGGCCGGAACGGTCGTTGAGGCTGCGATCCGGCGAGCCGCCGCGGCCGAATTCCGAAACGAACATCGGGCATTCCATCTCGACGGCAATCTCGATGGCGCGTTTCCAGTTGTCGATCGCCACTTCCCATTCGTCCGGATAGGGGCTTGCCCAGCGATACATGGGTTGCAGCGTCGCAAGGCCGACACCATGGTCCTTCAGCGCCTTTTTGAATTCGGCGACGCGTTCGGGATAGACCTTCGGCCGGGTCCACCAGGAGAGGAAATCCGGACGGGGTGAAAGTTCGACGTAATCATAGCCGAGTTCGGCAACCTTGCGGCAGGTCTCGGCCAGCGAAAGGTGTCGGAACATGTGGGGGTCGAGCGTATGTTTCATGGCTGTTTCCAGTGGAGTGATAGACGGACCGGGGCCGAAGCCGCCGCTTATTTGGCGTAGGCGGACATGTTTTCCGGTGTGACGAGTTCAAAGGGCACCCAAAGCGTCTTCTCAGTGCTTTGCCCGGCAGCGGCCTTCACCGCCGTCTGAACCGAGACCTCGCCCTGCTTCGTCGCATTCTGGTAGACGATAATGTCGAGATCGCCGGCCTGCATGGCGGCAAGGCCGTCCGGCGTGGCGTCGATGCCGGCGATGACGATATCCTTCATGGAAACGCCCGCCGCCTTCAGCGCCTGCGCGGCGCCAATCGCCATTTCATCATTGTTGGCGATAACGGCATCGAACTGGATGCCCGCCGTCAGCCAGGATGAAACGAGGTCCTGCGCCTGCGTCCGGCTCCAGTTCGCCGTCTGCTTTTCGAGGATTTCGATCTTGCAGTCCGGCCGGGCAAACACCGTTTCCACATCCTTGGTGCGCACCAGCGCCGCATGGTTTTCCAAAGGTCCCATCAAGACCACGGCCTTGCCCTTGCCGCCCATCAGCTTGCAGGCGGCTTCCGCCTCCATGGTGCCGGAATCGAGTTCGTTGGAACCGACGAAGGCCGTGCCGTCAGGCAGGCCGGTTTCCAGCTCGGCGGGCGGATGATTGACATAAACGAGCGGGATTTTTGCGGCGGATGCGGCCTTGGTGATCGCCGAGGTGGCATCGCCATCCACGGCATTGACGATGATCGCATCGACACCGTTGGCGATAAAATTCTGCACCTGATTGAGCTGTTTCGAAGGATCGAGCTGGGCGTCCTCCACCAGAAGCTCGATGTTCTTCTCACGCCCGGCCTCAGCCCTGATACCGTTCAGCAAAATCGTCAGGAACGGATTGTCGAACGATGTCATGGAGACCGCAACACGGGTCTCGGCAAGGGCAGGCGTTGCGAAAATGCAGAGCGCAGTCGCCATCAACAGGTTTTTCAAAGTCTTTCCTCCCGCGGAAAACCTCCGCTGGTTCAATCGCACTGATATCGCTGAAGCCGGATATCCTCCCCCCGCCTCCAGCGTCTTCGGTCTGTTACATCTTGTCGGGCCCAAACGGTCTCAGTTCTTGGCCTGATAGTCCTTGAGGTTTGCCGGTGTGACCAGTTCGAAGGGTACGAAAACCTTCTTGTCCACCGCATCCCCCTTTGCCAGTTTCAGCGCCGTATCAACCGCGCCCTTGCCCTGACCGGCGGCATTCTGGAAAACGCTCACATCCAGCTCGCCCGCCGCCATGGCGGCAAGCGCGTCCTGCGTGGCATCGATGCCGGCGATGATGACGTCATCCATCGACCGGCCGGCCGCCTTCAGCGACTGTATCGCGCCGATGGCCATTTCGTCATTGTTGGAAATCACCGCATCGAACTGCACTCCGGCCGAGAGCCAGTTGGTCATCAGGTCCGAGCCTTGAGTGCGCGACCAGTTGGCGGATTGCTCCTCGACAAGCTTGATGAAGCTGCAATCGGGCGTCGCCACCACGTCCTTGATATCCTGCGTGCGCATGCGGGCCGCCTGGTTGGAAAGCTCGCCCATCATCACCACCGCCTTCGCTTCCGCCTTGCCGGCCGCCTTCAGCAGGCGGCAGACTTCCTGCGTCTGCAGGGTGCCGGACTGCTTTTCATCGGAGGCAACGAAGGCCTGTTTTTCCGGCAGGCTGTCGAGGTTTACCGGCTGGCGGTTGACATAAACGAGCGGAATGCCGGCGGCAGCGGCAGCCTGCGAAAGCGCCACGGTCGCATCCGTATCCACCGGGTTGACAATGATGGCGTCGACGCCGGCGGCGACGAAGTTCTGCACCTGGCTCAACTGCTTGCCGACATCGTTCTGCGCATCCTCGATCTGCAGCGAAACGCCGCTCATGCCCTTTGAATAGTCGATCATGCCGTTGCGCAGCACGGTCAGGAAATTATCGTCGAACAGGGCCATCGAAACGCCGATGGTTTCCGCCGAGGCGGTCGTCGCCAGCATGGTGGCGAGCGCTGCAATCGCGAAATGTCTTTTCATGTCGTTTTCCTCCAAAACCCTTGAAAAGAACCGGCTGCACGGTTCAGCGCCCATCGCGCCGCCACCGTTTTCCGGCAAAAAATACCCGTCGCCGCGAAGACAAGTCCGCAGCCTGAAGCAATCCGAAACGTCGTTATTATCGTGGATCGGCCTCCTGCCCGCTCCACACGCAGGCAAGATTTCCCAGTCCCGGCCCGGCGTCAACGGGTCAGCGGCAACCGAAACCATCAAGGCTGATAGAAAGAGACGCGGAATTTATGATAGAATCTATCAAACCATCAAAGGCTTTCAGGAACCCACAGATGGGCGGGCACGAACCGCTGTCCCGGCGTTTCCGCCATGCCATGTTCAATGCTGTGAACCATGGTGGCGATGAGGTCCGCGCATAATTCACGGAGCGGCGTCTGGAATATGCCGCTGATACGCTTTTCCAGCAGCGCCTGACGGGATTCGGGCGTCAGTTCATTCACAAGACAGACGATGGCCTCCTGCCGGTTTTCCTGCTGCAGGGCCTCGATGACGCCTTCCATGCCGCCGCCGATGCAATAGATGCCGATCAGATCCTTGTGCTTGGCGATGGTGTCCATCACCAGCTCATAGGTCAGCCGCCGCGTTTCCAGCGTGATCAGCGCATCCATCACCTCGAATTCCGGCGCATATTCCCGCATATAGCTGCGAAAGCCGGTTTCGCGCAGCGAATGACCGTGAAAACGGTGACCGCCGAGCAGCAAAAGCACCTTGCCCCTGCTGCGCGCCAGCCGCGAGATCATCCAGGCCGCAGTGCGCCCGACTTTCATGTTGTTGGCGCCGAGATAAGCTTCCCGCACCCCCTGCGCGAAATCCGAAAGCAGCGAAAATGTGGGGATGCCCTTCGCCTTCAGGGCCTCGACGGCGGCGGTGACATCGTGATGGTCCGGCCCGGTGGCCGCCACGGCCTGCACGCGGCCCTTCATGCCCGTCAGAAGGGCCGCAAGCTCGCTCGGCTCGCCCGACTGGGCAAATTCGATGCGCAGATTGAGATGACGATCCCGGACGTTGCGCGCCGCAAGCTCCAGCTCGTCGGCAAAGGTCTGGTAGAAGGCGTGCCGCTCCTTGCGCAGGATGATGCCGAGACTATAGGACGGCAGATCGGCCAGCATGCGCTGGCGAATGATGTTGGTGGCGTGAAAACCGATCTTCTCCGCCGCCTCGAACACCCGCCGCGCGGTTTCCTCCCGCACCGGCAGGCGACCGTTCAGCACCCGGTCGACGGTGGCGACGCTGACACCGGCGGCTGTCGCAACATCTGTGATGGTCGGACGTTTCATGCTGGCACCCCGTAGACGGAAAGATTCCTGTCATATCTCGCAAAACATGTCACGGATCATGATGGAATCCAACGCATGCCGGAGGATTTCGTCAGGGAGGGCCATGGAGGTGAATGTCAGGCAGGTGCCGAATTTGCGAGATCGGCATTTTAAAATGCCGTTGTCTCCCTCATCTCTGTGCTTGTCACAGAGATCCAGCCAGCCCAAGTCCTTGGGCTGAAAAGACTCCCTGCGCCGCGCAGACGCGCGCCAGCTGGATTCCTGTGACAAGCACAGGAATGAAGGAGGTACCAAGGCGAGAGAATCGCCAACCGAGTGCCGGACGAGCAGAAGTCACTCAAGAAGAAATCGAGGCAGCGGCATTCGCACCGTTTTGACGAGGCCGAATGCCGCCAGACAATCAGACCCTTTCCAGCGCCACGGCAATACCCTGCCCGACGCCGATGCACATGGTGGCGAGCGCAAGACGTTTGCCGGTCAGCGAAAGTTCGAGCGCCGCCGTGCCGGCAATGCGCGCACCGGACATGCCGAGCGGATGGCCGAGCGCGATGGCGCCGCCATTGGCATTCACCCGCACATCGTCATCCGCAATGCCGAGCTGCCTCAGCGTCGCAAGGCCCTGGCTGGCGAACGCCTCGTTCAGCTCGATCACGTCCAGCTGCTCCTGCTTCAGCCCGAGCCGGGCCAGCAGCTTTGCGGAGGCCGGGGCCGGGCCGATACCCATGACGCGCGGCGGCACGCCGGCGGCGGCACCGCCGAGAATGCGGGCAATCGGCGTCAGCCCGTATTTTTTCGCGGCTTCCGCCGATGCGACGATGAGTGCGGCCGCGCCGTCATTGACGCCGGACGCATTGCCCGCCGTCACCGTCGCGCCCTCGCGCCTGTTGACAGGCTTCAGCTTCGCCAGCGCTTCAAGGCTGGTCGCGCGCGGATGCTCATCCTTCGAGACCACCAGCGGATCGCCCTTGCGCTGCGGGATGGTCACGGACACGATTTCCCTGTCGAGGCGACCATTGGCCTGCGCGTCAGCCGCCTTCTGCTGGCTGCGAACGGCGAAGGCGTCCTGATCCTCACGGGAGACCTGATAGTCAATGGCGACGTTATCGCCGGTCTCCGGCATGGAATCGACGCCATATTGCGCCTTCATCAGCGGGTTGACGAAACGCCAGCCGATGGTGGTGTCGTAGATTTCGGCATTGCGCGAAAAGGCGCTCTCCGCTTTCGGCAGAACGAAAGGCGCGCGGCTCATGCTTTCCACGCCGCCGGCGATCATCAATTCCGCCTCGCCCGATTTCACGGCGCGGGCGGCTGCGATGAGGGCATCCATGCCCGAACCGCACAGCCGGTTGATCGTCGTTCCGGTTACCGAGACCGGCAGGCCGGCCAGCAGCAGCGACATGCGCGCCACGTTGCGGTTATCCTCACCCGCCTGATTGGCGCAACCGAAGATCACATCCTCGACCGCTTCCCAGTCGACGGACGGGTTGCGCTCGACAAGCGCCTTCAGCGGCACCGCCCCGAGATCGTCGGCCCGCACCGAAGAAAGCGCGCCGCCGAAGCGGCCGATGGGCGTGCGGATATAGTCGCAGATGAATGCATCGGTCATCGGTTTTTCCTCAAAGTTCCGGGGCGAGGAGATCGGCGACCTCACCATCGACCGCCAAAGGCGCTCCGGTCATGGCCTGCAATTCATCGAAGGTCATCGCCGGCAGTTTTTCACGCAGCACGAAACGGCCATCCACCACGTCGATGACAGCATGGCTGGTATAAATGCGGGTGATGCAGCCAACGCCGGTCAGCGGAAAGGCGCATTTTTCAACGAGCTTCGGTTCGCCGTTCTTGGTCACATGTTCGGTGATGACGAAGACCTGCTTGGCGCCATGCACCAGATCCATGGCGCCGCCGACGGCCGGCACGCCCTTGGAGCCGACACGCCAATTGGCAAGATCGCCATTCTGCGCCACCTGATAGGCCCCGAGGATCGCCACATCCAGATGCCCGCCGCGCACCATGGCGAAGCTGTCGGCATGGTGGAAGAAGGCTGCACCCGGCTTCAGCGTCACAGCCTTCTTGCCGGCATTGATGAGGTTCCAGTCCTCTTCGCCTTCCGGCGGCGCTTCGCCGAAATTCAGGATACCGTTTTCGGTGTGGAAGATCGCCTGACGGCCGGGCGGCTGGTAACGCGCCACCATTTCCGGAAAGCCGATGCCGAGATTGACATAAGCGCCGTCCTCGATGTCCTGCGCCGCGCGCCATGCGATCTGGGCGTTGGAAAGCTTGATGTCTTCGCGGGTGTCGATGGTCGTGGTCATGCGTAGGCTACTCCCGCGCGAATGAGGACTTCTTCCTGTTGCGGATCGGGGATTTCCACGACACCGTTCACGAAAATGCCTGGCGTGACGACATGCTCCGGATCGATCTCCCCGGCGGCGACGATCTTCGAGACCTGCGCGATGGTGGTCTTTGCGGCCATGCACATCAGCGGGTTAAAATTGCGGCCCGCCTTGTTGTAGGTGAGGTTGCCATAGGTATCGCCAAGCTCCGCCTTGACGATGGCGAAATCCGCCTTCAGCCAGCGTTCCTGCACGTAAGAGCGGCCGTCGAATTCGGCAATCACCTTGCCTTCGGCCAGTTCCGTGCCGAAGCCGGTGGGGGTGTAGAAGGCCGGAATGCCGGCACCGCCGGCGCGGATGCGCTCGGCAAGCGTGCCCTGCGGCACCAGTTCCAGCTCGATTTCGCCGGCCAGATACCGGTCGGTGAAAGCGCGCGGATCGGAAGAGCGCGGGAAAGAGCAGATCATCTTCCTGACCATACCGGCATCGATCATCGCGGCGATGCCGATGCGGCCGTTGCCGGCATTGTTGTTGATGACCGTCAGGTTCTTCGGGCCCTTGTCGATCAGCGCATGGATCAGCTCGATGGGCGCGCCGGAGCCGCCGAAACCGCCGATCATGATCGTCGCACCGTCACCGATGCCGGAAAGCGCATCTCCAGCGCTCTTGATTGTCTTGTCCATTAAAACCTCCATCCAGCCGGACGGATGGAACCCGCAAGGCTGCCTGACCGTGAGGTAAATCCGAAACTGCCTCGACGGCAAGGATTTTGTGCGCTATATGATTTTTGTTCGTATATCGCACAAATGGAGCTACGACATGGCTGTCAGCGAAAGAGACATGATGGGCGGTCTCGCCAAGGGATTGCGGGTCATTGAGGCCTTCAGCGCCGAACGGCCGCGCCTGTCGATTTCCGATGCCGCCGAGATTGCCGGGCTGGACCGCGCCACGACGCGGCGCTGCCTGCTGACGCTTTCGGAACTCGGTTATGCCGCTTATGACGGCAAGTTCTTTACCGTGACACCGAAGGTGCTGCGGCTTGGCACCGGCTGTCTGGCCACCATGCCGCTGCCGCGCATCGTGCAGCCGCTGCTCGACCGCCTTTCCGAAGAGATCGGCCAGAGCACCTCCGTTTCCATTCTGGATGAGACCGAGATCGTTTATGTCGCCCGCGCCGCCCAGCAGCGAGTGATGTCGATTGCGCTGATGCCGGGTTCGCGCCTGCCCGCTTATTGCACCTCCATGGGCCGGGTTCTTCTTTCGGCGCAGACGGCCGAGCGGCAGCGCGACATTCTCGAAGCCTCCCGGCTGGTGGCGCGCACGGAAAAGACGATCACCAGGATGGACGCCCTGCTCGCCGAAATCGAGGCCACCGGCAATCGCGGTTATGCGCTGATCGATCAGGAGGTAGAGATCGGCCTTCGCTCCATCGCGGTGCCGCTGAAAACCATGCGCGGCCAGACGGTGGCCGCCCTCAATGTCGGGCTCGCCGCCTCGGTCGCCTCGATGGAGGACCTCGTGGAGCGATACCTGCCCGCGCTTCTTGCCGTTCAGCGGGAACTGGCAAGAATGCTGGTCTGAAGCGGCACCTGCCGCGCCCCGGAATCCCCCATTTTCCGCTGCTCCGCCAGCCGCCAGGCGCGCGGGGTCATGCCGGTCTCGCGCTTGAAGAACCGGTTGAAATAAGCCGGATCGGCAAAGCCCAGCCCCTCCGCAATCATCTGCACGCTGGAAACGGTAAAGATCAGCTCCTGCTGAGCGATCTCGATCTGACGCTTAGCGATCAGCCGCTGCAGGCTGAGACCGGAAACGGAGCGAACCAGACGGTTGAGGTGCGTCTCGGAAAGACCGAGTTTTTTCGCGTAAAACTCCGCCTTTTGCGGCTCGCGAATATGGCGTGCAATCAGCGACAGCAAAAGCTCGAAACGCTGCTCCGCCAGACCTTCGCCGGTTCCTTCCAGCAGCGGCCGCGCCGCCCGCGCCAGAAGCGCCGTCACGATGGCCAGTTGACCTTCGATGATGGCATCCCGGCCTGTCTCACGTGTTTCATATTCAGCCGAAATCTGTTCGAACCCACTGCGCAGGCGTTCGCCATCGGCAAAATCCCGTAGCGGCAACAGGATAGGCCGCTGGAAATTCCGCAGCAACAGCGCCTGCACCGATGCCGGCAGGGCGCCCGGCAGCACGGTAACGATCACCCCGCCAATATCGCGCGAAAACCGGAAGCCGTGTTCGAAACCCGGCGGCACGACAATGGCGACCGGCGGTCGGATCGCCTCGATGCGGCCATCCAGCAGCGCATCGCCCTCGCCGCCCCAAATGTACAAGATTTGCTGAAAGGCAGCGTGACGGTGCAGGCCGATTTCAAAGCGGTGAAGGCTGCTTCTGGAAAAAAGCGTCTCGCAATGAAAGCGGAAATCAGTGCCTTGCACCGCTTCTTCGCCATACAAACCCTCACTTGCAGCAAGCCGCATGTTCCTTCGCTCCTCCGCACAATGGTCGGATTGTGCAATTTGCCGATCAGAAAGTCCATTGAGCTTGCCGCGTCCCTTGGTCAATTTCTTGATAGGAGACAAGTTCGGGAGGAAACAATGCGCACCCAGGTCGTCATCATCGGCTCCGGCCCCTCGGGGCTTCTGCTTGGCCAGCTTCTGGCCAGAGAAGGCGTCGAGACCGTCATTCTCGACCGGGTCAGCAAGGATTACATTCTCGGCCGTGTCCGCGCCGGCGTGCTGGAAGAAGGCACGGTGCAGCTCATGGAAAAGGTCGGCGCGGATAAACGCCTGCGCCGGGAAGGCCTGCCGCATGACGGATTTTCGCTGACCTTCGACGGCCGCGACCACCGTATCGATCTCTTCGACCTGACCGGCGGCAGCCACGTGATGGTCTATGGCCAGACCGAAGTGACCCATGACCTGATGGATGTCCGCGAAGCGGCAAACCTTGTTACCATCTACGATGCCGGCAATGTCGAACCGCATGATTTCGATGGCGCCAGCCCCTATGTCACCTATCAGAAAGACGGCGTAACCCACCGGATCGATTGCGATTTCATCGCCGGCTGCGACGGCTTCCACGGGGTGAGCCGCAAATCGGTGCCTCAGGGCGCGATCAAGGAATTTGAGAAGGTTTATCCTTTCGGCTGGCTCGGCATTCTGGCCGATGTGCCGCCCGTCAACCATGAACTCATCTATGCCAACCACCCGCGCGGTTTTGCGCTCTGTTCCATGCGCTCGCACACCCGCAGCCGTTATTACATTCAATGTTCGCTGGAGGACCGGCCGGAGGACTGGAGCGACGAGCGCTTCTGGGACGAAATCCGCCGTCGCCTGCCGGAAAACCATGCGGATGTGATGGTAACCGGCCCGTCCTTCGAAAAATCCATCGCGCCGCTCCGGTCCTTCGTCTGCGAACCGATGCGGTTCGGAAGGCTGTTTCTGGCCGGAGACGCCGCCCACATCGTGCCGCCGACGGGCGCGAAGGGTCTCAACCTTGCCGCCAGCGATGTGCATTATCTGAGCGAGGCGCTGATCGAATTTTATCGCGAGAAGTCCGAGGCCGGCATCGACGGCTATTCGCAGAAGGCGCTTTCCCGCGTCTGGAAGGCCGTGCGTTTCTCGTGGTGGATGACGACGATGATGCACCGCTTTCCCGATACGGGAGATTTCGGCCAGCGCATTCAGGAAGCGGAACTGGATTACCTCGTACAATCGCGCGCCGCTTCCACCGCGCTTGCGGAGAATTATGTGGGGCTTACTTACTGAGAGGCAGCCTCCGGCCTGCCATCCAGCAACTCGCCTGCCGCCTCGCGAATAGCCTGCATCAGCAGCGACAGCGGCAGCGAGGGCTGCGTATCGGCCCTCACCGTCAGCCCCACCGGGCCGCTGGTATCGCCAGTTTCGACCGGCAGGATCGCCAGGATGCCATCCGCCACATCGGCCGCCACCACGCCTTCCGAGATGATCCAGATCGCATCGCTGGTGCGCAGGAAGGCGCGGCCGAAGGCGTCGGACACGGTTTCGATGCGGATCGGCAGGGCCGGCACGCCGTTGGCGATCAGGAACTGCTCGACGACAGGACCGATGACCGATTGGCGTGTCGGCATCAGCACCGGATATTCATGCAGGTGATCGAACACCGAAAGGCCGGGTGACAACAGCGGGTGCCCGGCGCGTACCACGAAGCGCACCTTTTCCGAATAAAGATGCTCGAAGGAAAAACCCGCCATTTTCTGCGGTGCAGCCAGACGGCCGACAACAAGATCGAGATCGCCGACGCGCAACTGCTCCAGCAGCACGGCGTTTTCGCCCGTAACGATCTTCACCGGGCTGCCGGTTTTCTCGGCCAGAAAACCGGCCATCGCCTTCGGCATGATTCGCACCGAAACCGTGGGCAGCGCGCCGACCCGCACCGGCGGACCGGCGCGCGCCGCCTCCTGCGATACCGAATCGACCGCCTGCCTGAGCGCCGTCATCGTCGCGCCCGCATGGCGCAGAAACACCTCGCCATAACGGCTGATGCGGATGCCGCGCCCCTCCCGGTCGAACAGCGAGACGCCGAGAATATCTTCCAGTTCACGGATCGTCTTCGTCACCGCCGGCTGGCTGACATGCAGGATTTCCGCAGCGCGGATGACGCTTTTCTGCCGCGCCACCTCCACGAAAGTCTGCAGGTGGCGGAACTTGATACGCTGATCGACCATCGCTCATATAATCCACAGGTTATGATTTCCATCGATAATGTCATTTTACTTAACCGGAACCCGCTTGCAATATCCCCGGCAGGAGGAGCACATCATGCATTTTCTGCGCTGCGGCGAGACCGTGATCCATTACCGCGTCAGGGGATTGGACACAGGCAAGCCGGTCATCGCCTTCATCAATTCGCTCGGCACCGATTTCCGCATCTGGGATGCGGTGATCGAAGCGCTCGGCGATGATTATGCCTATGTGCTGCACGACAAGCGCGGCCACGGGCTCTCGGATGTCGGGCACACTCCCTATTCCATCGACGATCACGCCGGCGATCTGATCGCGCTGCTCGATCATCTTGGCGTGAAGAGCGCGATCATCTGGGGCCTGTCGGTGGGCGGCCTGATCGCGCAGGGGCTTTATGCCCGCCGTCCCGATCTGGTGCGCGCGCTCCTGCTCAGCAACACCGCCCACAGAATCGGCACGGCCGAGATGTGGAACGCCCGCATCGACAAGATCGCCGCGGACGGCCTCGTCTCGCTGGTCGATCCCGTCATGGAGCGCTGGTTCACACCCGCCTTTCGCCAGCCAGACAATGCCGCCTATGCCGGCGCGCGCAACATGCTCTCGCAACAGCCGGAAGCCGGCTATAGCGGCACCTGCGCCGCCATCCGCGATGCGGATTTTACCGAAGAGGCCGGGCGCATCGCCGTGCCGACGCTTTGCGTGGCGGGCGATCAGGATGGCTCCACCCCACCGGAACTGGTGCGGTCGCTGGCGGATCTCATTCCCGCAAGCCGTCTCGTCACCATCGCCGGCTGCGGCCACATTCCCTGCCTTGAACAGCCGCTCGCCTACGCGCAGGCAGCCTCCATTTTTCTCAAGACCTTGCCGGAGCATTGACCGATGGCGGACCATATCGACAAGAACGCAAGATTCGAACAGGGCATGAAGACCCGCCGCTCCGTGCTCGGCGACGCCCATGTCGACCGGGCGCAGACCATGACGTCCGGTTTCGACCAGCCTTTCCAGCAGCTCATCACCGAAGCCGCCTGGGGCACGGTGTGGTCGGGCAACCACTGGACGAAGCGCGAGCGCTCGATGGTCACCATCGCCCTGCTCGCCGCACTCGGGCAGGACGAAGAGCTGGCCATGCATGTGCGCGCCACCGCCAATACCGGCGCCACCGAGGCGGATATTCGCGAGGCGCTGCTGCATGTGGCGATCTATGCCGGCGTGCCCGCCGCCAACCACGCTTTCAAGATCGCCAAGCTTGCCCTGGCCAGCATGAAAGCCGATAGTTCCCCTGATAACTCTGGCACTTATAATTCTGGCGATGAGGAGGAGACGAAATGAGCAACCAGCCGCCGGAAACCGGACCGTTCTTCGCACGCAACCGCGACATCCATCCGCTCGCCTATGCGCCCGGCTACAAGACCTCGATCCTGCGCTCGCCGCAGCGCGCGCTGATTTCGCTGGAAGGCACAAAAAGCGAGATCACCGGCCCGGTCTTCGGCCATGGAATGCTGAACCCGCTGGATAACGACCTCATCCTCAACTATGCCCGCCCCGGCGAAATGCCGGTCGGGCCGCGCATTCTGGTGCACGGCCGGGTGCTGGACGAGCGCGGTCGCGGCGTGGATGGCGCGCTGGTGGAATTCTGGCAGGCCAATGCCGGCGGCCGTTACCGCCACAAGAAGGAAAGCTACCTCGCCGCCATCGATCCGAATTTCGGCGGCGTCGGCCGCACGATCACGGATGAGAACGGCTATTACTGGTTCAAGACCATCCAGCCCGGCGCTTATCCGTGGCCGAACGGCGTCAATGACTGGCGGCCGGCCCATATCCATTTCTCGGTCTTCGGCCACGGGTTCGCCCAGCGGCTCATCACCCAGATGTATTTCGAAGGCGATCCGCTGATCTGGAAATGTCCGATCGTCAAGACCATTCCGGACGAGGATGCGATCAGAAGACTGATCGCGCCGCTGGACATGAATGCGACGCTGCCGATGGACATGCTGGCCTACAAGTTCGATATCGTTCTGCGCGGCCGCCGCTCGACCCTTTTCGAAAACCGCATGGAGGGCAACTGACCATGGTTCAGCCGCTCAACTATCTCAAGGAAACCGCCTCGCAGACGGCGGGCCCCTACGTGCATATCGGCTGCACGCCGAATTTCGTCGGCATCGAGGGCGTGTTCGAGAAGGATCTCGGCTCCGGTCCGCTTTATAACGACAAGGCCCGGGGCGAACGCATCAGCGTGCGCGGCACGGTTTATGACGGGGCCGGAATGGCGCTGAAGGACGCGCTGATCGAAATCTGGCAGGCCGATACCGACGGTTATTACAACAGCCCCAGCGAAACGCGGGGCAAGGCAGATCCGAATTTTATCGGCTGGGGCCGCTCGCCCGGCGACATGGATACGGGCGAATTCGTCTTCGAAACCATAAAGCCGGGCAAAGTGCCGTTCCGCGACGGCCGGCCGATGGCGCCGCATATCACCTTCTGGATCGTCGCACGCGGCATCAATATCGGCCTGCAGACCCGCATGTATTTCCCGGAAGAACAGGAGGCCAATGCCGCCGACCCGGTTCTTGCCCGCATCGAACAGAAAAGCCGCACCGCCACGCTTGTCGCCAAAAAAGAGGAAGGCAACGTCTATCGTTTCGATATCCGCCTTCAGGGCGAAGGCGAAACCGTGTTTTTCGATATCTGACGCATATCGCGCAAAAGTGTGCAGCGGTTTTGCGACGACGATATGCGCAAAAAAAAGCGAGACGGAAGATGAGCCTTTCCCCCTTCGAGCATCCGTTTTTGTCAGGCCTCTTCGGCGACAGCGAGATCGTCGAGCTGTTTTCGGCAAGAGCGGATATCGACGCCATGGTCCGTTTCGAGACAGGGCTGGCGCAGGCGGAAGCGCAGGCCGGCATCATCCCCGAGGAGGCGACAGAAGCAATCGTTTCGCGGCTTTCGGACTTTGCCGCCGATATGACCGCGCTTCGCCATGGCGTCGCGAAGGACGGCGTCGTGGTTCCGGAACTCATCCGGCAGATGCGCGCGGCGGTCGCCGCTCAGGCGGCGGACAGGGTGCATTTCGGTGCCACCAGCCAGGATGTCATCGATACCAGCCTGATGTTGCGGCTGAAGGCTGCGGCGGAAATCATCTCCGCCCGGCTCGGCCGCCTGATCGATACGCTGGGAGACCTTGCCTCCCGCGACGGCCACAACCCGCTGACGGGCTATACCCGCATGCAGGCCGCCATCGGCATCACCGTCGCCGACCGGGCGGCGAGCTGGACTGCGCCGCTGGAACGCCACCTGCTGCGGCTCGAAAGTTTTACGCAGAGCGGCTTCGCCCTGCAATTCGGTGGGGCTGCCGGAACGCTGGAAAAGCTTGGCGACGATGCCGCAGCGGTGCGTGCCGATCTCGCAAAACGGCTCGGCCTTGCCGACAGGCCGCAATGGCAGAGCCAGCGCGACGGCATCGCCGAATTCGCCAATCTGCTCTCGCTCATCACCGGCGCGCTCGGCAAGTTCGGGCAGGATATTGCGCTGATGGCCGAGCTCGGTGCGGAAATCCGCCTCTCCGGCGGCGGCGGCTCCTCGGCCATGCCGCACAAACAGAACCCGGTCAATGCCGAAGCGCTGGTGACGCTCGCACGCTTCAATGCCGTGCAGATATCCGCCCTGCACCAGTCGCTCGTGCACGAACAGGAAAGGTCCGGCGCGGGCTGGATGCTGGAATGGCTGTCGCTGCCGCAAATGGTGACGGCAACGGGCGCCTCGCTGCTGATCGCCGAGCGATTGGCCGAGCAGATAGACAGGCTGGGCACAGGCGAAAACTAGCCGCAAGGTCGGTCGATTTCGTGCGCAGACAGGGTTTTCGGGCACTGCCGAACGGCGAGCCGGAGGCAACATGACGACGCGTGGAAAGCGCTTGCGATTTTCCGCATTAGTCATTGATAAAAAAGACTTTATTCAGAAATCCAGAAAATGAAAAAACAGCATGAAAGCTGCTTTTTAACCGGACATGCCGCTTGACACAAAAATGAACTAACTGGTACAAACATTAAGATTAACAGCCTGCCGCCGACAGGGGTTTTGAAGCCTGCGGCGACAGTGAACGACAAATGGAGGGCTTTGGCGCCGCAAGGTTTCCAAAGCGATGCGGACAAGGCGAAACGCCTGTCCGGACCCGAACGGGTTGGGAGGAAGAATGTCTTACAGTCTCGATTTTTCGGCGGTCATAGAGCGCCTGCCCGAGCTGCTTTTAGCCTGTCTGGCGACGATCGGCCTTGCGATTGCCGGCATGTCGCTCGCCACCGTCATCGGCGTTCTGGGCGTCGTCGCCCGCCGCTCGCGGTTCAAGCTGCTGCGCGGCCTCGTCATCGGTTTTGTGGAAACAATCCGCAACACGCCGTTTCTGGTGCAGATATTCTTCATCTTCTTCGCCCTGCCGCAGATCGGCATCAAGCTCAACCCGACGGTAACGGCCATCATTGCATTGGCTCTGAACGGCGGCGCCTATGCGATTGAAATCATTCGCGGCGGGGTCGATTCCATTCCCAAGGGCCAGGTGGAGGCGGGACTTGCGCTCGGCCTTCACCGCGCGCAGATCTTCCGGCACATCATCCTGAAGCCGGCGCTGCGGGCGGTCTATCCCTCGCTCACCAGCCAGTTCATCATGCTGACGCTGACCACCTCCGTCTGCACCTCGATCGCCGCTTACGAGCTGACCTCGGTGGCGCAGAAGATCGAGGCGGATACATTCCGGTCCTTCGAGGTCTATTTCTCGATCACGCTGCTTTATCTGGTCATTTCCTCGCTGATGATGGGCATTTTCTCGCTCATCTCCCGCGCATCCTTCAGCTATCCGGTCAAGTGAGGAAAAGACAATGGCGTCCATCGGTCCCAACGAACTCTTCTTCCTGCTGCAAGGCCTGAAATGGACGCTTGCGCTGACCATCATCGGCTTTATCGGCGGCGGCGTCTTCGGCCTTTGCGTGGCGCTTGCCCGCGTCGCGGATAGCCCGGCGATCCAGCGCGCCAGCACCGGTTACATCGCCGTCTTTCAGGGCACGCCGCTCCTGATGCAGCTTTTCGTGGTCTATTACGGCGTGGCGCTTGCGGGCCTCAATGTCGATGCCTGGATTGCGGTCGCCATCGCTTTTACGCTGCATGCCAGCGCCTTCCTCGGCGAAATCTGGCGCGGCGGCATCCAGGCGGTGCCGAAGGGCCAGACGGAAGCCGCCAATGCGCTCGGCCTGCATTACATCTCGCGCATGAAGGACGTGGTTCTGCCGCAGGCCTTCAAGATTTCGCTGCCGGCCACCATCGGTTTCCTCGTGCAGCTCATCAAGGGCACCTCGCTTGCGGCCATTGTCGGCTTCGTCGAGCTGTCGCGCGCCGGCCAGATCGTCTCCAACCAGACGTTCCGCCCGCTCACCGTCTTCGCCCTCGTCGGCGTCATTTATTTCCTGATCTGCTGGCCGCTTTCCCTGTGGGGCGCCAGCGTTGAAAAGCGGCTGCAGACCGCAACCCGCTAAGTCCATGAAGATCTCATCAGCTTTGTAAGGAGGAGCAAAAGATGAAAACCACCAGCATGAAATTCTCTCGCCGCGCCCTGCTCGCGCTTGCCGCGGCAACGGTTGCCCTGCCCTTCGTCGCACCGGTCGATGCTTTCGCCGGCACGGTGGAAGAGGCCAAGGCCAAGGGCAAGGTCGTCATCGGCATTCAGGGCGACAACTCGCCGTGGGGCTTCGTCAATTCCAGCGGTGTGCAGGATGGCCTCGATGCCGATATCGGCAAGGCCTTTGCCGATTATCTCGGCGTCAAGGTTGAGTTCGTACCGCTCGCCGTGGCCAACCGCATTCCCGCTTTGCTGACCGGCAAGGTCGACCTCTTGTTCGCAACCATGGGCATGACGGCCGAACGCGCCAAGACCATTCAATATTCCAAGCCCTATGCCGGCAACGTGCTTTCCGTCTACGGCCCCAAGGACAAGAAGATCGGCGGGTATGACGATCTGACCGGCATCGCCGTCGGCGTTCCGAAGTCCAGCGCCATGGATACGGCAATCACCGCCGGCGCCGGTTCCAAGGCCAATATCCTGCGCTTCGACGATGACGCCGCCAATATTCAGGCGCTGATCTCAGGCCAGGTCGAGGTCGTCGGCGGCAACCAGTTCTACGGCGACCGCCTGAACAAGGCTGCCGAAGGCAAATATGAGCCGAAATTCGACCTGACGACGCTCTACAACGGCGCCGGCACCCGCCCCGGTGAAAAGGACTGGAACGAGACCGTCAACGCCTTCCTCGACAAGATCAAGTCCGACGGCCAGCTCGCCAAGATCTACGACAAGTGGATGAAGCGCGAAGTCCCGGCCTTCCCGGACAGCCTGCCCGACATCCCGTTCACCGTGAAGTAACGGCGGGTTCCGTCTGGATTTTGGGAGGAGGAAACAATGAGAATCTTGAAAACCCTGACGGGTTGGCGAGCAACCCTTGCGGCGGGACTGGCGGCAGCTTTGCTGCCGGTTCTGACGCCGGTGGCGGCAGATGCGAGAACGCTTGACGACGCAAAAGCCAGCGGCAAGGTCGTGATCGGTATCCAGGGCGATAATGCGCCCTGGGGTTTCATCAATTCCACCGGCGTTCAGGAGGGTTATGACGCCGATCTCGCAAGGGGATTTGCGGATTATCTGGGGCTGAAGGTGGAATTCGTGCCGCTTGCCGTCGCCAACCGCATCCCTTCGCTTCGCACCGGCAAGGTCGATGCCCTGTTCGCATCGATGGGAATGACGCCGGAGCGGGCGAAGAACGTGCAATATGCGCAGCCCTACGCGCATAATGTCATGTCGGTCTATGCCACAAAGGACAAGAAGATCGCCGGTTTCGACGATCTGACCGGAATGACCGTCGGCGCACCGAAATCCAGCCCGATGGATACAGCCTTGACCGCAGGGGCTGGCACCAAGGCGAATATCCTTCGCTTCGATGACGACGCCGCCACCATTCAGGCGATCCTGTCGGGCCAGATCGAGGCGATCGGCGGTAACCAGTTCTATGGCGACCGTCTCGCGGCTGCCGGCGGCAAGGATTACGAGGTGAAGTTCGACCTCGTGACCCTTTACAACAGCGCTGCCACACGCCCCGGCGAAAAGGACTGGAACGAAGCGCTGAACGCCTATCTGGACAAGATCAAGGCCAATGGCGACCTCGAAAAAGTCTACGCCAAATGGATGAAGCGCCCGGTACCGCAGTTCCCGGCTTCGCTTCCCGACATTCCCTACACCGTCAACTAACACTGCTGCCAAAGCATGAAGGAAAGTTCCATGCCGCAATCCGCCGCTCAGGCTCCGCTGATCGCCCTTGAAGGGGTGGGAAAGTGGTATGGAGCCTTCCACGCGCTTAAAAACGTCAACATGACGGTTCGCAAGGGCGAAAAAATCGTTCTTTGCGGGCCGTCCGGTTCGGGCAAATCCACGCTCATCCGTTGTATCAACCATCTGGAGGAAATCCAGGAGGGCAAGATCACGGTCGAAGGAACGACGCTGTCGGATTCCAGCCGCGCCATCGATGCGGTTCGCCGCGAAGTGGGCATGGTGTTCCAGAGCTTCAATCTCTTCCCGCACAAGACCATCATGGAAAACTGCACGCTTGCGCCCATGCGGGTGAAAGGCCTGTCGAAAGCCGATGCGGAGGCGACGGCGCGCAAATATCTGGAGCGCGTGCGCATTCTCAACCAGGCAGACAAGTACCCGGCCCAGCTTTCCGGCGGCCAGCAGCAGCGCGCGGCCATCGCCCGGGCGCTGTGCATGGAGCCGAAGGCCATGCTGTTCGATGAGCCGACCTCGGCGCTCGACCCGGAAATGGTGAAGGAAGTGCTCGACACCATGATCGGCCTTGCCCGCGACGGCATGACGATGATCTGCGTGACCCATGAAATGGGCTTTGCACGGCAGGTGGCCGACCGGGTGATCTTCATGTCGGAAGGCGAGATCATCGAGGAAGGCCCGCCGGAGGAATTCTTTCGCGATCCCAAGCACCAGCGCACGCGCACGTTCCTCGGCGAAATTCTCGCCCACCACTGAGGTTCGCGCGCTCTTAAGACGGGCGGGGATAATCCCGCCTCTCCCACACCGTCCGATGAGCGACACGTGATCATGACAGAGAAAACATCCTTCAAGGTCGGCCTGATTGGCGCCGATATACAGCTTTCCAAATCGCCCGCGCTGCACATGCGCGAAGGGGCGGCTCATGGCCTCGATTATTCCTACGAGCTGGTGGATGTCACCGCCCGCAAGCTGCCGCCGAGCGCCCTTCCCGACCTGCTGGACGAGCTGGAAGCGCGCGGTTTTTCCGGCACCAACATCACCCATCCCTTCAAGCAGGCCGTTATTCCGCATCTGCACGAACTGTCGGACGATGCCCGCATGCTGGGCGCGGTCAATACCGTGGTCTTCCGGGACGGACGCCGCATCGGCCACAACACCGACTGGTACGGCTTTTACGAAAGCTTCGTGCGCGGCCTGCCGGATGCACGGCGTGACCGGGCGCTTCTGGTCGGCGCGGGTGGCGCTGGCGTTGCGGTGGCCCATGCCGCATTGAAGCTCGATATCGCCCGTCTCGACATTTTCGACCGGGACTTCCCAAGGGCGGAGCAACTGGCCCGGGAACTCAATGCCCGCTTCGGCGAGGGCCGCGCGCTTGCCGTCAAAGACCCCGCCGCCTCCCTGCCCTTTGCCGATGGCCTGATCCACGCCACGCCGATGGGCATGCCGGCCCATCCCGGCATGCCGGTTCCGGCCGATCTCATCGAACGGCGGCACTGGGTGGCCGATATCGTCTATATGCCGCTTGTCACCGAGCTATTGGCGACGGCGGCGAAAAAGGGCTGTCGCACCCTGCCCGGCGGCGGCATGACGGTGTTTCAGGCCGTCGGCGCATTCCGCCTCTTCTGCGGCCGCGAGCCGGATGCCGGGCGCATGACGGCGCATTTCACCGAGCTTTGTATGGCGGAGGGCGTCGCATGAGCCTTTTCACTGTTCTGAACGGTCCCAACCTCAACCTGCTCGGCCAGCGCCAGCCGGAAATCTATGGTTATGAAACGCTCGCCGATATCGAGGCCAATTGCCGTGGGATCGCCGAAACCGCGGGCCACGATCTGTTTTTTGCCCAGAGCAACCGGGAATATGAGCTGATCGACTGGATTCACGAAGCCCGCGGCAAGTCCGCGGGCATTGTAATCAATCCCGGCGCCTTTACCCACACCTCGGTCGCGATCCTCGATGCGCTCAATGCCTTCGAGGGGCCGGTGATCGAGGTGCATATTTCCAACATCCACAAACGCGAGGTTTTCCGGCACCACTCCTATATCTCGACCCGCGCCGAAGGCGTGATCGCCGGCCTCGGCATCGATGGCTATGAGGTGGCGCTGCGCCACCTCATCAATCGCCTTTCCCGATCCTCGTAATATGCTCGGGCATCAATACATAGCGCAGCAACATCTCCGCCACATGCGCAGACAGCGCTTCTTGGCCGGCCTCGCTAAAAAGCGTGTCGCCAAAATTGAACGAAAATGTCTCCGTGTTCGAGACGTTATAAAAAGACAAAGCACTGATCTGCCAATGCAGTTCAAGAGCGTCCAGTCCGGGCCGAAACACGCCGGCATCCTGCCCGCGCTTCAATATTCGGCGCATGATTTCAATGGCCGGTCGGTTGACGTTGCGGATCGCTTCGGAAACCCTGATGTGCCTGCCGTGGTGAATGTTTTCCGTCATCACCATCCGCACGAAAGCGGGGTTGCGGCGGTGGTGCTCGAAGGTAAACCGACAGAGCTTTTCAAGTGCGGCGACCGGCTCGAGATCATCCAGCTCAAGACTGCCTTCGCCGCCGCGCACCTGCGCATAGGCTTCCTCCAGCACGCGTTTATAAAGGCCTTCCTTGTCGCCGAAATAATAATAGATCATGCGCTTGGACGTGCGCGTACGCGCCGCAATCTCATCGATGCGGGCGCCCGACAGGCCATTCTGCGAAAATTCCTCCATCGCGACGGAAAGAATATCCCGGCGCACCCCTTCCGGATCGCGCTTCGCCTGCCGGGTATCGCGGGTGCCTTTGGAGGTCGTGCTTTTGCTCATGCTTCATTCCCTGGACGGGGCTGGCTTCTGGCTGCGTCCCCTTTATTAACCAATCAGTACATAAGGCTGAAAAGGAAGGCAATATGGCGAGCTATGACACAATAAGACACGGCATGCCAATGCGCACATCCATTGCAACCGTATCGATCAGCGGCGAATTCCCCGAAAAGCTGGCGGCCATCGCCAAAGCGGGCTTTTCCGGCGTTGAGATTTTCGAAAACGATTTCCTGACCTACGACGCCTCCCCGCGCGAGGTGAAAGCGCTGGCAGCCGATCACGGGCTGGATATCACCCTTTTCCAGCCGTTCCGCGATTTCGAGGGCATGCCGGAGCCGCACCGGAGCCGCGCTTTTGAAAGGGCCGAGCGCAAATTCGACATCATGGGCGAACTCGGCACCGACCTGATGCTGATCTGCTCGAATGTCTCACCGGTCTCGCTCGGCGGCATCGACCGCGCCGCCGCCGATTTCCATCAGCTTGGCGAGCTTGCGGCAAAACATGGCGTGCGCGTCGGTTACGAGGCGCTGGCCTGGGGTCGCCATATCAGCGATCACCGCGATGCCTGGGAGGTGGTGCGCCGCGCCGATCACGCCAATGTCGGCATCATCCTCGATAGTTTCCACACGCTGTCGAGAAAGATCGATCCCAATTCGATCCGCTCCATTCCTGGCGACAAGATTTTCATCGTGCAGCTTGCCGATGCGCCGCTGATCGACATGGACCTGCTTTACTGGAGCCGCCACTTCCGCAACATGCCGGGCGAAGGCGATCTGCCGGTGGTGGATTTCATGCGCGCCGTCGCCGCCACCGGCTATAGCGGCCCGCTATCGCTCGAAATCTTCAACGACCAGTTCCGCGGCGGCTCGGCCCGGCTGCTGGCCGAGGACGGCCACCGCTCGCTCATCAACCTGATGGATCAGGTGCGGCGTCTCGAACCCGATATCCGCATCGATGTGCCCGCCATGCCGGAACGGGTGGAGACGGAAGGCGTGGAATTCGTCGAATTCACCACCGCACCGGAAGAAAAACCCAATCTGGAAGCCCTTCTCGCCACGCTCGGCTTTGAAAACACCGCCCGGCACCGCAACCGCGATGTCGATCTTTATACGCAGGGCGATATTCGCATCGTCATCAATACCAGCGATGGCGGCGATAGTTTCGCAGGAGCCTCCTATTCCATCCACGGCACCAATGCCTATGCCTTCGGGCTGAAGGTGGATGATGCCGCAGCAGCGCTGGCACGGGCCGAAGCGCTCGGCGCGCCCACCTTCGCCGAGCCGCGCAAGTCAGGCGAAATCGCCGTTCCCGCCATTCAGGGCGTGGGCAACGGCGTCATCTATTTCCTCGACGGTTCACCGGAGCTTTCCTCCATCTGGGACAATGAATTCGTGCCGACGGAAGGCCGAACGCCGGAAGGCGATGCCGGCCTCAGGCGGATCGATCATCTTGCGCAAACAACGCATTACGATGAAATGCTGACCTGGCTTTTATTCTACACCTCTCTGTTTGCGACGCGGCGCACGCCGATGGTCGATGTGGTCGATCCGGGCGGGCTGGTGCGCAGCCAGGCGATTGAAAGCGTGCCCTCACCGCATTTCCGCCTGACAATGAACGGTGCGGACAATCGCAAGACTTTCGCCGGCAAATTTCTGGCCGAGGGCTTCGGCACCAGCATCCAGCACATCGCGTTTGCCACCGACGATATCTTCGCCACCGCAAAAGCCCTGCAGGCGCGCGGTTTCCACGCCCTGCCGATCTCGCGCAATTATTACGACGATCTGGAAGCCCGTTTCGGGCTGGAGCCGGAGTTTTCCGATGCGCTCAGGGCCGCGAGCATTCTTTATGACCGCGACGACAATGGCGAATATTTCCAGATCTACAGCCGCACCTTCGGCGAGGGTTTCTTCTTCGAAATCATCGAAAGGCGCGGAGCCTATGGCGGTTATGGCGCGATGAACGCCCCCTTCCGCATCGCCGCGCAAAGACGGCTTGCGCCGCCGGTCGGCATGCCGAAGGAATAACTCCCGGCACCGAAATACGATCGGGGAAATCCAATCGGGCCGCAGCCGGCAGGAATGCCGCTGCGGCCTGTTCTCATTCACGCCAATGTCGTTATCTCATAGTCGCGTGGTATGGCGGAGGTCGCCGTGAACCACTCGGACGCCCGTGTCCGCTGCTGATGGAAATCGAAGGCGGCACGGTCGGCGAAAAGCTCCTCCACCTGCCAGATCAGGGGATCGTCTGTCTCGGACACCTCGAAGGAAAGACAGCCGGGTTCCGCTCTGGTCAGACGCAGATGTTCGGGAAGGTGGCGCCGCACCAGCTCGACATCATCTTTGGACAAGCACCGTAAAAAGCCCCTCAGCCTGACTGCGCCTGCCTTGTTGTTCATGCCCGGCATTCCCATTCCTCATCGTTCTTCTCAAAGGTTTTTAGCGACAATAACCGTGGAATACACGCATCATTGCGAAGCATTCTTCAGGAATGCGCGCTCAAAATCGGTGCAGCTGCGTATTTGTAGAGCAGTACACAAAAATTGTTCAACACTCTGGACATGATTGTTCGGTTTTGTTAGCTTTTTCGCAAAACAAGGGTGGGGAATTAGAGTTACATGCGCATCGTCGAATCTGCGGCCGACGCAAATCATCCGGCCGGTACCGATGAGGTTGCCTGCGGCGCTTCGGTGACATCGAATGTGCCGTGTCCGCGGGCGACGGCCAATGCGCATTTTGCCGATAAAGCGGCCTGAAGACATGCAGTTCTTCGCGACATTCCCGTCCTTGTCCATGGCATCGCCCAGCACGCGCCTGCCCGAGACATTTTCCCCTTCCTCATTTTCACATGGCCGCGTCAGCTTTGCCGCGCAGGCCACGCCGGAGAAGCTGACATGACTGCCGCACCCGCAAACGCCCTCCTCTCGGTCGAAGGCCTGAGCGTCGAGTTCGGCAACAGCCGCGTCGTGGACGATATCTCCTTCAGCGTCGAGCCCGGCCGCACGGTCGCGGTCGTCGGCGAGTCCGGATCGGGGAAATCGGTCACCTCGCTTTCCACCATGCGCCTTGCCGACATGATGGGCGCGACCTACCCCACCGGCAAAATCCTGTTTGAAGGCAAGGACTTGCTGAAGGCGTCGCAGAAAGAGATGCGCGCGATCCGCGGCAAGGAGATCGCCATGATCTTCCAGGAGCCGATGACTTCGCTCAACCCCGTCTTCACCATCGGCGACCAGATCTGCGAAGTGCTTGTGCTGCATGAAAAGATGGGCAAGCAGGCAGCGATGGCGCAAGCGCAGACGCTGCTCGAAATGGTGCGCCTGCCCGATGCGGCCGAACTTCTGAAACGGTATCCGCATCAGCTTTCCGGCGGCATGCGCCAGCGCGTGATGATCGCCATGGCGCTCGCCTGCCGGCCGAAGCTTTTGATCGCCGACGAACCGACGACGGCGCTGGATGTGACCATTCAGGCGCAGATCCTCAACATCATGCGCGACCTGCAGAAGAAGCTCGGCATGGGCATGGTCTTCATCACCCATGATATGGGCGTGGTGGCGGAAATGGCCGATGACGTGATCGTCATGTGGAAGGGCAAGAAGGTGGAGGAAGGTCCGGTCAAGGATATCTTCGCCAATCCGCAGCACCCTTACACGCGCGCCCTGCTTTCCGCCGTTCCGCGCCTCGGCAGCATGGAAGGCGAAGAGTTTCCCAAGCGCCTGCCGCTCACCGTGTTGCAGGACGGCAAGCCGGTCGTTGTCGGCGAGGAGCGCGTGCAAAACACCGCGAAATACGACGCCAAGCCGCTTCTGTCGGTCAAGGACCTGTTCGTGCGTTTCGATATCCGCAAGAACCTGTTCGGCAAGGCGACGCACCGTTGCAGCGCCGTGCAGAAGGTGAGTTTCGATATTCACGCCGGCGAAACGCTGGCGCTGGTGGGCGAATCCGGTTCCGGCAAATCCACCATCGGCCGCACCATCCAGCAGCTGCAGACGGCCATCTCGGGCGAAATTGCCTTCAATGGTCGCAGCTATTCTAAGATGTCGGCGGCGGAGCGCTTCCGCATGCGCCAGGAAGTGCAATATATATTTCAGGATCCCTTCGCCTCGCTCGATCCGCGCAAGACGGTCGGTTTTTCGATTGCCGAGCCGATCAACACCCATGGTTTGATCAACGATCAGAAGGCCGTAAAGCGGCGCGTGGATGAATTGCTGGAGCGTGTGGGCCTCAGCTCCGAACATGCCGCGCGGTATCCGCACGAGTTCTCCGGCGGCCAGCGCCAGCGCGTCTGCATTGCCCGTGCGCTGGCTTCCGATCCGAAGCTCATCATCGCCGATGAGGCGCTGTCGGCACTCGACGTCTCCATTCAGGCGCAGATCATCAATCTGTTCATGGATTTGCAGGCCGAGCGCGGGCTCGCTTATCTCTTCATCAGCCATGACATGGCGGTGGTGGAAAAGATGAGCCACCGCGTCGCCGTGCTTTATCTCGGCCAGATCATGGAAATGGGCAGCCGCCGGCAGGTCTTCGAAACGCCGACGCATGATTATACCCGCCGCCTGCTTTCGGCCGTGCCGGTCGCCGATCCGACCATCGAGCGCCGCATCGCCATGATCGAGGGCGAAATCCCCAATCCCGTGCGCCGTGTCGGCGATGAGCCGGCCATTCTCGCCCATGAGGAAATCAATCCGGGCCACTTCATCGCGAAGAGCGCCTGAATAACAACCAGACCCACAACCATCTGAAGAGGAACAGGTAGATGACAATGATCAAGAAGGGGATGACGACAACGTTCGTCGCACTTGCCATGGCCGCCACGGCCTTTACCGCCGCACCGGCTCTTGCCGCCGGCAAGATGACCATTTCCAGCCCGCAGGATCCGGGCAGCTGGGATCCGATCGACACCTTCCTCGTGCAATGGGCTGCCGTCGCCACCAACATTTTCGATGGCCTCACCTATCGCGGCCCGGACCTGAAGGTCGTGCCCGGCCTTGCCGAATCCTGGGAAGAGCTGGATGAGGGCAAGCGCATCCGCTTCAAGCTGCGCCAGAACGTCAAGTTCCATAATGGCGAGCCCTTCAACGCCGCCGCCGTCAAGTTCACCTTCGAGCGCCTTCTCGGCGAACAGGGTGCCAAGGGCCCGCAGCGCTCCAACTATGTCGCCATCGAAAGTGTCGATGTCATCGATGACTACACCGTCGACATGAAGCTGAAGGCGCCGGATCCGGTGCTGCTGACCAAGCTTGCCGGTTATGGCGGCATGATCGTTCCGCCGAAGTACATTCAGGAAAAGGGCGAGGATAATTTCAACCTCAACCCCGTCGGCACCGGCGCGTTCAAATTCGTTTCCTACGCACCGAAGACCAATATCAAGCTCGAAGCCAACCCGGATTACTGGGGCGGTGCGCCAAAGCTTTCCGAGCTTGAATATCGCTTCATCGCCGAGCCGGCGACCGCCGTTGCCGAATTGCAGGCCGGCCGCGTCGATCTCGTCATTCCGCCGACCATCCCGATCGGCATGATCCCGGTCATCCAAGGCGATTCCAAGCTTGAGATCGTCAGTGTGCCCGGCCCGACCGTCGATGCGCTGCGTTTCAACACGCGTGACGGCATCACCGCCGATCCGAAGGTGCGCAAGGCGATCATCATGGCCGTCGACCGCGGCACCATCGTCAAGTCGATCCTTGCTGGCCAGGCATCCGAAATCGCAAGCTTCCAGAGCGCGCTGTCCTTCGGTTACGATCCGGAGCTGAAGCCGCTGCCTTACGATCCGGAAGGTGCCAAGAAGCTGCTCGCGGAAGCCGGCGTCAAGGCAGGTGCGGCGCTACAGATCGACATCCGCGGCAATGACGCGACGATGAACGAGGTGGCGCAGGTCATTTCCAGCTACCTCTCCATGGTCGGCATCACCGCCACCATCAAGCCCTATGAAACCAACGTGCTGCTGAACGACATCATCCCGCAGGGCAAGACCGGCGCGATGTTCCAGCAGAAATGGGGCGGCTGGACCTTCGATTACGACAACACGGCCTATTCCATGTATCACTCGGGTGAAAAGTGGAACCCTTACGACAAGGACGAGAAGCTGGACAAGCTGCTGGAATCCCAGCGCCCGCTGACCGACCGTGCCGCGCGCGAAAAGATCCTCAAGGAAATCGGCAGCTATACCGCCGAACGCGCGCTGGAAATTCCGCTTTACAACACCAATGCCATTTACGGCATCAACAAGCGGGTCAAGGGTTTCATCGCACCGCCGGATAACCGCCTGAAGCTGACCGACGTCACCGTCGAATAATCAGGCTGTTTTCTGATCAACACACCTTGCCCGCCGCAATGCGGGCAAGGTCGGGTCTCTCTTCAAGGTAAAAAACGTGGCCGGTTTCCTCATCAAGCGATTGCTGCAGGCGATTTTTGTCGTCATCGCCATCACCCTTCTCGTTTCCTTCGCCATTCGCCTCACCGGCGATCCGGCTGTCACCATGTTCCAGGGCGGCGGCAGCATGACGGAAGACGATCTGGCGCGCATTCGCGCGGCGCTCGGCACCGACCGGCCGTTCTTCGTGCAATATTTCAGCTTCCTGAAGGGCCTCGTGACGCTCGATTTCGGCCGCAGCTTCACCGGCAGCACGCCGGTCTCGCGCCTCATCGCCGATGCCCTGCCCGCCACGCTGCTGCTCGCCTTCATCTCCATGGCGGTGTCGATTGCGCTCTCCATCCCGCTCGGCATCAAGGCGGCGACCTCGCGCGGCAAGACGGCCGATCAGGTGATCCGCATCTTTTCGCTCGTCGGCCTGTCCTTTCCGAATTTCTGGCTGGCCACCATGCTGGTGCTGTTGTTCTCCATCACGCTCGGCTGGCTGCCGCCAAGCGGCATGGGCGGTTTTGCCAGCTACATCATGCCCGCCGTGACGATGGGCGTCATCCTCACCGCCACCAATGTCCGCCTCGTGCGCACCGCCATGCTCGATACGCTGCGCTCGCAATATGTCATGGTGGCGCGCGCCAAGGGTCTCAGCGAAAACAAGGTTCTCTACAAACACGCGCTGCGCAATTGCGCCATTCCGCTCATTACCTATTTCGGCCTGCAATTCGGTGGGCTGCTCGGTGGTATCGTCGTCATTGAGCGCGTCTTCAACTGGCCGGGCCTCGGCACGCTGGCTTTCGATGCGGTCGGCGCGCGCGATTATCCCGTGCTTCAGGCCGTCATCACCGTGCTGTCGCTGATGATCGTCGGCATCAACCTTCTGGTCGATATCGCCTATGGGCTTGTCGATCCGCGCATCCGCACGGAGTAAGTGACGATGGCTGCCAAAACCTCGCGTCTCGCGCGCTTCACCAATCTCGAATTCATCCTCGGCGCGTTCCTCACGACAGTCATCTGCCTTGCCGTCGTCTTTTCCGACGTGCTGTTTCCGGGCGGCGCGGACAAGATCGACCTGATGGCGCGCCTTGCCAAACCCTTCGCCAATGCCGCCCATCCGCTCGGCACCGATCCGCTGGGGCGTGACGTGCTCGCCCGCGTCGTTGCCGGCGGCAAGATTTCGCTGCTGGTCGGCTTCACCTCGGTCATCGGTGCCGTGGTCTTCGGCGTCGCTGTCGGCCTTGTGGCCGGTTATTATCGCGGCTTCTGGGATATGCTGGTCATGCGCTTTGCCGATATCCAGCTCGCCATGCCCTTCATTCTGCTCGCCATCACCTTCATCGCCATTGTCGGCGGCAGCCTCACCAACACCATCATCCTCCTGATCGTCTCGCAATGGGTGCAATATGCCCGCCTCGTGCGCGGCTCGGTGCTGACGCTGCGGGAGCGGGAATTCATCCTTTCCGCCCGCGCCATCGGCGTTAAGGACTGGCGCATCATTCTCCAGCACCTGCTGCCGAATCTTATCGGCCCGGTCATCGTGCTGATGACTCTCAATGTCGCCAACAATATCCTGCTGGAAAGCAGCCTTACCTTCCTCGGTCTCGGCGTCGATCCGACCATTCCGAGCTGGGGCGGCATGCTGGCGGATGGACGGACCTATCTGCAGACGGCATGGTGGGTCAGCGTCTTCCCGGGTCTTGCCATCCTTCTGACCGTGCTTGGCCTCAACCTTCTCGGCGACTGGCTGCGCGATAGCCTCGACCCCACCGGCAGAACCTCGAGGTAATCAGATGAGCCAGATTTTCGACCAGACTTTCGAACGCACGCTGGATGCGCTTCTCGCCAATGCCGAACCCGGCCAGTCCTTCGAGGCATGGAGCTTCGATGATGCCAAAAGCCGCCGCGAAGCCGAAAACCGGCTGAAGAAAAAAGGCGTCAGCGCCCGCATCCGCAGCGCCTACAAGCCGCTTCTCTTCACCTTTATGGAAGAGATCAATCTGGATGGCGTCGACACCATCGAGGTGCGTTACCCCGTACACGCAAACGCCCCCGTCAACCGGTTCCGGCTGGAAGCCTATCCGCTGGCGGCTCTGGTGGGCGATGCGACGATCGACTTCGTCGCCCGAAAAGACGACGCCTTCCACTATGATGTTACCCTGAGCCGCAACGGCAAGAAGGAAACCCTGAAGATTCTGGCGCCAAACCGGGTGCACATGGATATCGTCGGCGAAACCAATGTTTCGCCGACGGGCTGGTTCCGGCTTGCCGGCGACGCTTTGGGCGAGCGGCTGGAGACGGATTACGAACGGCTTTTCGAAGCGGCGATCCATGCCGTCGCCAACCACGGCTGGGGCGATGAAGAGCCCTATTTCGAGGAACTGAACATCCGCGTCGCGCATCCGGCCGAAGATCTGCCGCTCTCCCTCGGCGATGAGGTCGTCAGCCTGCGCGAAGCCCTGCATGAGGATTTCTATTTCTCGCTTTTGGAGTTCTTCCAGAAGAAATCCGGCCGGCCGCTGGGCGACCGGGGCCTGAAGCCCGGCCAGATCGTGCCGGAAATCGTGAAAAGCGAAGGTGAAGTCTCCGTCCGCATCGAGGCCCGCACGCTCACCACAGCCTTTCTCGATGGCCGTGAACAGCAGATCGATACGGCCAGCGAACCGGTTGCGGCAGGCCAGCTCGCGAAACTGCTTGAAGAGATCGGCGGCGAAGCCTTCGAGGCCCGCTCCCGTTCCGGCCGCATTCTTGCCGCCCGTTATGTCGCCGGCAGCGATGCCGCGGTGATGATCAGCGGCGGCCAGCATCCCAACGAGACGACAGGCATCGTCGGCGCCATCCGCGCCGCGCGCAAACTCGCAGAGCGCAAGGGCGCACATTTCACCATTTCGCCGCTGGAAAATCCGGATGGTTACGCCCTGCACCAGCGGCTGAGAGCCGACAATCCGCGCCACATGCATCACGCGGCGCGTTACACGGCGCTCGGCGACGATCTCGAATATCGCACGCGGGAAAATTCGGGCGTCCATCTCAACGAGAAGGCAATCCGTTTCAGGGCGCAGGAAATGAGCGGCGCCAGCCTGCATGTGAACCTGCACGGTTATCCATCCCATGAATGGACCCGGCCGCTTTCCGGTTATGTCCCGCGCAATTTCGCCATGTGGACGCTACCGAAGGGTTTCTTCCTCATCATCCGCCACCATGCGGACTGGGAAAAGCAGGCCGAAGCCCTGCTCGACCGGGTGACCCGCCATCTCGGCGCCATTCCCGGCCTGCTCGATTACAACAACCGACAGATCGCTCTTTATGAAATCCACGCCGGCGAAACCGGTTTCCGCATCATCAACGGCTTCCCGTGCCTGTCCTCCGTCGACGACCGCCACACCGTGCCGATGACGCTGATCACCGAATATCCTGATGAGACGATCTACGGCACCGACTTCATCACCGGCCACACCGCGCAGATGGAAACGGTTCTCTCCGCCTATGATGCCTGGCAGGAGATTCTCGTCGGGGAAGTGGCCTGATATTGCGGCCGCCCTCGATGGGCGGCCTATTTTCCCGCCGTACCGGCGAGTTTTTGGTCCCGCTGCTTCTGCAACAACCTCTTGCCCTTGCTCAGAATATGCAGATTAGCGGCATCAAGCTTGTTGTACCCGGCTTGGATAATATCAAGATCGGCAACGTGACCGATTGCTGCCAGTTCATGCATCACGTCGCCAATAGCGACATCGACACTCGGCTTTTGCAGGTTGACGACATCCTCCACCGCAGCGTGCATGCCTTGCGCATCTCCGCCCATGACGTGATACAGCGCCAGCGCCTTGCGAAGAAATGCTTCGCGGCGCTCGATCTTATTGTTGAGTATACTTTCGCCAACGCGATCTCGCATCAACTCAACAACTCTATTTTGATATTCGCCCATCAGACACCAAATAAAGTTCACAATATGCTTCGCGAGGCTACAAACAATCCCCTTAGAACTGGTTAAGGCACGAGGCTTGCGCGGGTATGACCGTCATTTTCGAAACATGTCACAAAAGCTGGTTTTCATGACGAAGCATTTCGATACCGGGTGCCGCGAAAACACCGGTCGTGATGGCTGCGGCGGCGCTATACATTGAGAATCACGGGATGATCACTATTGTGCGATCTCGCATGAGACAAACCCGGTGAGACGGGTATTGATAACCGTCAGGTTATTTATCACCCCCCTTATTTCATTTTACTTTGGCCACCGCACTCATCAATCTGGCAGTCTGGATCGGTGGATGGGAGCCACGGATCAATTGGGAGGAAATCATGAAATTACGGATCACCGCCGCCATCGCGGCCATCTGCTTCAGTACTGCCGCTTATGCCGAGACCATCAAGGTGGGCGTGGTCGGTCCGTTCTCCGGCCCCTTCGCGCTGCAGGGCAAGAACTTCAAGGCCGGCATCGATGCCTGGTTCGCCCTTCACGGCAACAAGGTCGGCGACGATACGGTCGAGGTCGTCTATCGCGATGTGCCGCAGGCCGATCCGGCGCAGTCCAAGGCGCTGGCGCAGGAACTGGTGGTGAAGGAAGGTGTGCAATATCTCGCCGGCTTCTATTTCACCCCCGACGCCATGGCCGTCACGCCTTTGCTGAAGCAGGGCAACGTGCCGATGGTCATCATGAATGCCGCCACCTCGGCCATCGTGACCAAGAGCCCCTATGTGGTGCGCACCTCGTTCACCACCTGGCAGACCTCCACCCCCATCGCCAAGGTGGCCTTTGATGGCGGCGTGAAGAAGGTCATCTCGCTGGTCAGCGATTATGGTCCGGGCGTCGATGCCGAGAACGCCTTCAAGGCGGCCTTCACCGCCGCCGGCGGTGAGGTTGTCGAAACCATCCGCATGCCGCTTTCCACCAATGATTTCAGCCCGATCATGCAGCGCGTGAAGGATTCCGGCGCGCAAGGCGTCTTCGCCTTCCTGCCGTCGGGCCCGACCACGCTCGGCTTCGTCAAGGCCTTCAACGATAACGGCCTGAAATCCGCAGGCGTCAAGCTCTTCGCACCGGGCGATCTGACGCAGGAATCCGACCTGCCGGCGCTTGGCGAAGCCGCACTCGGCATGCAGACGACCTTCCACTACGCCGTCTCGCATGATTCCCCTGAGAACAAGACCTTCGTGGAAGCCGCCGCCAAGGCGATCGGCAATCCGAAGGAGCTCTCCTTCCCTTCCGTCGGCGCCTTTGACGGCATGTATGTCATCAGCAAGATGATTGAGGCCACCGGCGGCAAACAGGATGCGGAAAAGGCGGTGGACGCGGTGAAGGGTCTTTCCTGGACAAGCCCGCGCGGCCCTGTCAGCATCGATCCGGAAAGCCGCCACATCACGCAGAACATCTATCTGCGCGAAGTGGCCAAGGGCGATGACGGCAATTATTACAACAAGGAAGTCCAGACCTTCGAAAAGCAGGGCGATCCGGGCCTCGCCGCCGCGAAATAACGGCGGTTTGTAGAGATGTTCCGGGCCGCCCGTCGCGGCCCGTCTCCGGCCCGGATGGGCATTGCAGCACCGGGAGGAATTTTCAGCATGCAGACGGTCTTCAGCATCCTTGTCGATGCGCTTGCCTATGGCATGGTCCTGTTCATCATCTCCATCGGCCTTTCGGTGACGATGGGGCTGATGCGGGTGGTCAATCTGGCGCATGGCGCCTTCGCCATGATCGGCGGTTATCTCGCCTCCTATGCCGCCCATGGCCTCGGTCTCGGTTATGCCGTGGCGATCCTCGTCGCCATCGTCGGCACCATCGTCATCGCCATTCCGCTTGAGCGCTTCCTCTATCGCCGCATCTATGGCGCGCCGGAGCTGACACAGGTGCTGATGACCATCGGCATCACGTTTTGCATCATCGGCATCGCCAATTTCGTCTTCGGGCCGACGCTGAAGACCATTCCGCTGCCGCAGCAACTGGCCGGCCCCACCGATCTCGGCTTCCGCACCATCGCCACGCATCGCATCTTCGCCATTGCCTGCGGTCTTGCCGTGGCCGGCGCGCTGTGGTTCACCTTCGAAAAGACCGCCTTCGGCATCAAGCTGCGCGCTGCTGTCGATAATGCCGCCATGGCGGCCGCACTCGGCGTGCGCACCGAGATCATCTATGCCGTCAGCTTCGCCATCGCCGTCGGCCTTGCCGCCATGGGCGGCGTCATCGGCGCGGAATTGCTGCCGGTCGAACCCTATTATGCGCTGCGTTATATGGTGACCTTCCTCGTGGTGGTCTCGGTCGGCGGCGCGGGCTCCATTCCGGGCGCGCTGATCGCCTGCCTGCTGCTCGGCGCCATCGATACGACCGGGCGGTATCTCGCGCCGGAATATGGCGAATTCTTCTTTTACCTGGCGGTCATCGTGATCATCACGCTGTTCCCGCGCGGCCTTCTCGGAAGGGCGAAATGAGATGGCGGTGCTCATGAACGACGTGACTGAAACGGCAGAGATCCCGAAGGCGCGCTCGCCGCTGCGCACGCTTGCGGGACCGCTCCTCATCATTATCGCCGCCATTGCCGGTTATTACCTGTTTCCGGATAATCTGGCGCTTCTGACCCGCATCATCGCCATTGCTCTCTTGGTGCTGTCGATCGATCTCGTCACCGGTTATTGCGGCGTCGCCACGCTTGGCCATGCCGCGCTCTTCGGTGCGGGCGCCTATGCCGCCGGCATTGCCGCCGCCCATTTCGAGATAACCGATCCGCTTTTGATGACCGTGATCGGCGCGGCTGCGGGCGGCGTCGCCGGGCTGGTCTCCGGTACGGTTCTCTTGCGCGCCCACGGCTTGCCGCAGCTCGTTCTTTCCATCGCCGTCATCCACCTGTTCCATGAGGCGGCCAACAAGGCATCGGGCTGGACGGACGGCAGCGACGGTCTTGCCGGCGTTTCCCCGGACGCGCTGTTCGGCACCTTCGAATTCGACCTTTTCGGCCGCACCGCCTATATTTACGGCGTCTGTCTGCTGCTCGTCGTCTTCCTCGCTCTCAGGGTCGTGGTCAACTCGCCCTTTGGCATGTTGTGTCGCGGCGTCAAGCAGGACAGCATCCGCATTCAGGCCATGGGCGGCGCCGTCAACGGCACGATTTTGAAGATGTTTGTCATATCGGGCATCGTCGCCGGCATTGGCGGTGCGCTTAACGCCATTTCCACCCAGGTCGTCGGCCTCGATAGCCTCAGCTTCACGCTTTCGGCCGAAGCGCTGGTCATGCTGGTGCTCGGCGGCGCGGGTTCGCTTTACGGCGCGCTGATCGGCACCGTCACCTTCATGTGGTTCGAAGATGTCGTTTCCGCCGCCAATCCGTTCCACTGGCTCACCATTGTCGGCCTGCTGCTGATTGCCGTCGTGCTTTTTGCGCCGCGCGGGCTTTATGGCGCGGGTGAGCAGATCATCGCGCGCATCCGTGGAGGTCGCAAATGAGCGCCATTTTCGAAGTCTCCGGCCTCAAGAAGAATTTCGGGGGCCTCGTCGTCACCAACAATGTCTCGCTGTCGCTTTCGCCGGGGGACCGCACGGTGCTGATCGGCCCCAATGGCGCCGGCAAGACCACCTTCGTCAATCTCGTCACCGGCAATATCAAGCCCTCGGCCGGCACGGTGCGCATTGCCGGCGAAGACGTGACCGGCCTCAGCGCCAGCCAGCGGGTGAAGCGCGGCCTCGTGCGGTCCTTCCAGGTCACAAGGCTGTTTCAGGACATGACGCCGGAGGAACACGTGGCGCTCGCCATTCTCCAGCGCGAAGGCAAGACGGGCCGGATTTTCGGCCGTTACCGCGCCATGCCTGCGGTGATGAGCGAAGCCCGCGATATTCTCGGCACGCTTGGCCTTCTCGCACTTGCCGAAACAAAGGTACGCGAAATTGCCTATGGCCAGCAGCGGCTGATCGAGATCGCGCTTGCCATGGCGCTTCGCCCGAAAATCCTGCTGCTGGACGAACCGGCCGCCGGCGTGCCTTCCACGGAAACCGCGCGCATCGAACAGGCGCTCGACCGGCTGCCGGCCGATCTCGCGATCCTGATGATCGAGCACGACATGGATCTGGTCTTCCGTTTTGCCAAACGTGTGGTGGTGCTCGCCGCAGGCGCGGTCATCTTCGACGGTTCGCCTGAAGACGTCACCAGCAATGCGGAAGTCCGCCAAGCTTATCTGGGAAGTTACGCCGATGCCCGCAGCGCCGCTTGAAATCGTCAACCTCACCGCCGGTTATGGCCCGACAAGGGTCATCGAGGGCCTGTCGCTTTCCGTGCCGTCGGGCTCGCGTTTTGCGGTTCTTGGCCGCAACGGCGTCGGCAAAACCAGCCTCTTCGCCACGCTGGCCGGCCAGACGAAACGCTTCGCCGGCGATATCCGCATCGGCGGGCAGGACATCGCCGCCCTGCCGAGTGCCGCCCGCGCCAAAGCCGGCCTCGGCTACGTGCCGCAGACGCGGGATGTGTTTCCCACCCTCACCGTCGAGGAAAATCTCTTCGTCGGTCTCAAGACCCGGCCGAAATCGGCCATCGAGGAAGCCTACACGCTGTTTCCGCGCCTGAAGGAGCGCCGCCGCAATCTCGGCTCACAACTTTCCGGCGGCGAACAGCAGATGCTCTCCACCGCCCGCACCATTCTCGGCCAGCCGCGCGTGCTGCTTCTCGACGAACCGCTGGAAGGCCTCGCTCCCGTCATCTGCGAGGAGCTGATGGCCGCCTTCTCCAAACTGGCGCAATCGGGCGAAATGACCATTCTCCTCGTCGAACAGCGCATCCAGATGGCCATCGACTTCGCCGACCACGCCATCATCATGGAACGCGGCCGCATCGTCTGGGAAGGGCCGTCGAGCGACCTTGCGGAGAACCCGGATATTATCGACACGCATCTTGGGGTTGGCGGGCTGCACTGAGCCCCCACCACCACCCTCATTCCTGTGCTTGTCACAGGAATCCAGCCAGCCCAAGTCCTTGGGCTGGAAGGACTCTCTCGCCGCGCAGACGCGCGTCGGCTGGATCCCTGTGACAAGCACAGGGATGAGGTGAGTGTGTGGTGACCGTCAGTGGCTTGGTCATAAGGCGTGGGTCACAGGCCATGCAGATGAGCAGATATATCACCCCAATCCGGATTGGTGCTTTCAATCAGATTGAGCTTCCATTGCCGCGGCCATTTCTTGATCGTTTTTTCGCGCGTAATAGCGCTCGTCAACAGGTCGTATTCCTCGAACCACACGAGCATCTTCACGCCATATCGCGAAGTAAAGCCGGGTGTTAGTTCATTCTGATGTTCGAAAATCCTGTTCGGCAAATCCTTCGTCACACCAGTATAGAGCGTGCCGTTTCGTTTGGATGCTAAAATATAAACGTAACCCTTCATGTATAATAAGATGCATTCTATCTGAGTATTCCGCAAGGGAGGACACTACACTCCCCCTCATTCCTGTGCCTGTCACAGGAATCCAGTCAGCCCAAGTCCTTGGGCTGGAAGGAGTTGTTTCGCCGCGCAGACGCGCGTCGGCTGGATCCCTGTGACAGGCACAGGGATGAGGGGAGTGTGCCTGACCATCCCTTTCCATACTCAACCCACCCACCTCATTTACCTCTTCCTAAAAAACCCAATGGAATAAAAATTCCACTGCAGTTAAAGTGCACACGATTTCAGTCTGCACAAAGGAACGACAATGACGGCAATCGAGGCGCCAGAATCCGTAAAGGCTTTTGAGGAGCGGTTGCTCCAGGTCGCGGAGGGTTTGCCGAAACGATTGCGGCAATGCGCCGATTATGTCGCCTCCAATCAGGATCGCATCGCCGTTTCCACCGTCGCCGAAATGGCGGAAGGGGCTGGCGTGCAGCCCTCGGCCTTCATGCGTTTTTGCCAGATCATGGGCTTTTCCGGCTTTTCGGAAATGCAGCGGCTGTTCCGTGATTCCTATGTCGGCGGCTGGCCGGATTATGCCACGCGACTCGACCATCTGCGGGAGAAGGGCGATGAAAGCGCATCCGGCCTGCTTGCCGAATTCGTGGAGGCCGGCCGTTCCTCGCTGGAAATGCTGCTGAAATCGGTCGATACCCGCCAGCTTGACGAGGCGGTTTCGGCGCTGGCGAAAGCGCGCACCGTGCATATCATCGGTCTGCGGCGCTCTTTCCCCATTGCCAGCTATCTCGCTTACGCCTTCGAGAAGATGAAGGTGCCGGCGGTTCTGCACAGTGCGGTCGGCGGGCTCGGCAATATCAGCGCCATTTCCCGTGACGACGCGCTGATCGCGATCACCTTTTCTCCCTATTCCGCGGAAACGCTGGAGCTGGCGGAAAACGCCCGCGCCAACGGTATTCCGGTCGTGGCGCTTTCCGATTCCGCCGTCAATCCGCTGCGCAAATCCGGCGCGACGCTGCTGACCGTCACCGAGATCGATTTCGGCGCGTTCCGCTCGCTTTCCGCCACGCTCTGTCTGGCCATTACGCTGGCCGTGGCTGTGGGAACGCGCAAAACAGCCTGAATATTTTTATTGAAAACGGAAAAAATAGAATTTATGATCCAAATCCATGAAACGGGCATTCCATAATCGTCCGTCTCGTGACGAACGAAAATGAGCGGAGGAGGCTCATCGGAGCGGGATGGCGAAAGATGCGGGCGATCGTCGCCTGAATGCTGCTCCAGACATGTGAGGCAGACCGTACCGAGGTGCGGTGCTAAGGAGGAACCTTTTGAAAAAACTTGATCTCATCACGATCGGGCGCTCGTCTGTCGATCTGTACGGTTCGCAGGTCGGCGGCCGTCTGGAGGACATGGCCTCCTTTGCCAAATATATCGGCGGCTCTCCCACCAATATCGCAGCCGGCGCTGCACGCCTCGGGCTCAACAGCGCCGTCATCACCCGTGTCGGCGATGAGCATATGGGCCGCTTTATCCGCGAACAGCTGGTGCGCGAAGGCGTCGATGTGCGCGGTGTGAAGACGGACCCGGAGCGGCTGACCGCGCTGGTGCTGCTCGGCATTCGCGACCAGAACCAGTTCCCGCTGATCTTCTATCGCGAAAACTGCGCCGACATGGCGCTCAGCGAAGACGATATCGATCCCGCCTTCATTGCCGAGGCAGGCTGCGTCTGCGCCACCGGCACGCATCTGTCGCATCCGAAGACGGAAGCGGCCGTGCTGAAGGCGCTGAAACTCGCCCGCGAAAATGGCGCAAAGACCGCGCTCGATATCGATTACCGCCCCAATCTCTGGGGTGTGGCCGGCCACGGCGATGGCGAGAGCCGTTTCGTCGAATCGCAGAAGGTCACCGCCAAGCTGCAATCCACCCTGCACCTCTTCGACCTGATCGTCGGCACGGAAGAGGAATTCCACATTGCCGGCGGCTCCACCGATACGCTGACCGCGCTGAACGCCGTGCGCAAGGTCTCGAATGCGACGCTGGTATGCAAGCGCGGCCCGATGGGTGCTTCGGTTTTCGCCGGCGACATTCCTGCCAGCCTCGACGATGGCGAGACGGGCGAGGGTTTCCCGATCGAGGTCTTCAATGTTCTAGGGGCCGGCGATGGCTTCATGGCCGGGCTGTTTCGCGGCTGGCTGCGCGGCGAAGACTGGCCGACGACGCTGAAATATGCCAATGCCTGCGGCGCCTTCGCCGTCTCCCGCCATGGCTGCACGCCCGCCTATCCAAGCTGGGAGGAGCTGCAATATTTCTTCAAGGCCGGCATTCGCAACAAGGCGCTGCGCAAGGACGAGGCGCTGGAGCAGGTGCACTGGTCGACCAACCGCAAGGGCGACTGGGACACGATGCGCGTCTTCGCCTTCGACCACCGCATGCAGCTGGAAGCCATCGCCGACGAGCTTGGCGTCAAGCACGAGCAGATCGGCGCTTTCAAGAAACTCTGCCTTCAGGCCGCACAGCAGGTTGCCGGCGACAAGCCGGGTTACGGCATTCTCTGCGACGGTCGTCTCGGCCGTGACGCCCTGTTTGCCGCCAGCGGCTCGGGCCTCTGGATCGGCCGCCCGGTGGAATGGCCGGGTTCGCGCCCGCTGACGCTGGAACCCGATCTCGGCAAGGATTTCGGCGGTCTCTCCGAATGGCCGCTTGAAAATGTCGTCAAGGTTCTGTGTTTTTATCATCCCGACGATGCGGATGAGATGCGCGCCACGCAGGAAGAGACGGTCATGCGTCTGTTCCAGGCGACACGCCGCAACCGGCTGGAAATGCTGCTGGAGGTCATTCCCTCCAAGGTCGGCCCGACCGACGATTTGACCGCCGCCCGCATCATCGAGCGCTTTTACGAGATCGGGGTCTATCCCGACTGGTGGAAGCTGGAGCCGATGAAGACCCGCGCGGCCTGGAAGAATGCCTGCGACGCGGTGCATCGCAACGATCCTTACGTGCGAGGCATCGTCGTTCTCGGTCTCGACGCACCGCAAAGCGAGTTGGAAGAGAGCTTCCGCCTTGCCGCCGGTTTCGATCTGGTCAAAGGTTTCGCCGTTGGCCGCACGATTTTCGCGGATGCCGCCCGCAGCTGGCTCGGTGGCAAGATGACCGATGAGGAAGCGGTCAGGGATATGGCGCAGCGCTATACCAGCCTGTGCCGCATTTGGGATGAGGCGCGCGCCAAAAAGGGAGAGGCAGCGTGAAGACAATCAGATTGACGGCTGCGCAGGCCATGGTTCGTTACCTGGCAGCGCAGATGAATGAACATGGCGAAACCTATATCGCCGGCATGTGGGCCATTTTCGGCCATGGCAATGTCGCCGGCATCGGCGAAGCGCTTTATGGTATCCGCGACGAACTGCCGACCTATCGCGGCCAGAACGAGCAATCCATGGCCCATGCGGCCATCGCCTATGCCAAGCAACTGCGCCGCCGCCGCGCCATGGCGGTCACCTCCTCCATCGGCCCCGGTGCCGCCAATATGGTAACGGCGGCCGCCCTTGCCCATGTCAACCGCCTGCCGGTGCTGTTGATCCCCGGCGACGTCTTCGCCAATCGCGGCCCCGATCCGGTCTTGCAGCAGCTCGAAGATTTCGGCGATGGCACGATGACGGTGAATGACTGCTTCCGCCCCGTCAGCCGTTATTTCGACCGCATCATGCGGCCGGAACAATTGCTCACCGCACTTCCCCGCGCCATGCGCACCATGACGGACCCGGCCGATTGCGGCCCCGTCACGCTCGCCTTCTGCCAGGACGTGCAGGCGGAAGCCTATGATTACCCCGAGAGCTTCTTCGAAAAGCGCGTCTGGCGCCAGCGCCGTCCCGAGCCGGATGTGGTGGAATTCGAAGAGGCCGTCGCTGCGCTCAAGGCGGCGAAGAGCCCGATTATCGTTGCCGGCGGCGGCGTGCATTTTGCCGGCGCAACCGAAACCCTGAAGCGCTTTGCCGAAACCCATTCCATTCCCGTCGTCGAAACGCAGGCCGGTAAATCGGCCCTCGCCTGGGATCATGATCTGAATTTCGGTCCCGTCGGCGTTACCGGTGCGGAAAGCGCCAATATCATCAGCGAAAAGGCCGATCTGGTCTTCGGTGTCGGCACCCGTTTTCAGGATTTCACCACCGGCTCCTGGGCCCTGTTCAAGAACCCGAACCGCAAAATCCTGGCGCTTAACGTTCAGCCCTATGACAGCGCCAAGCACGATGCGATCAGCCTGACGGCTGATGCGAAGATCGGACTAGAGAAACTCTCCGCAGCGCTTGGCAGCCACCGTTTTGTGGCGCCGGATGCCGGTCTCAAGGCTGCATGGTTTAAAAAGGCCGATGCCGATACGGCAGCGCCGGGCGAGGACAACGCCAACAGCCTGCCCACCGACATGCAGGTCATCGGCGCGGTGCAGCGCCAGTCGCGTGACAATACCGTCGTCATGTGCGCCGCAGGCACCATGCCGGGCGAGCTTCACCAGCTGTGGAAATCCAAGCTGCCGCTCTCCTATCACATGGAATACGGCTTCTCCTGCATGGGTTATGAAGTGGCCGGCGGCCTCGGCATCAAGATGGCGGAACCGGACCGGGACGTGATCGTCATGGTCGGCGACGGCTCCTACATGATGATGAATTCCGAGCTTGCGACATCGGTTGCCATGGGCGTGAAGATCACGCTCGTCATCACCGACAATCGCGGTTACGGCTGCATCAACCGGCTGCAGATGGAAACCGGCGGCGCGGAGTTCAACAATCTCTACGCCCATACCAACGTCAACCCGATCGCCATCGATTTCGTGGCCCATGCCGGCTCGATGGGGGCGGATGCGCGCAAGGTTTCCACCATAACCGAACTGGAAGAGGCGCTGGCCGCCGCCCGCGCATCCAGCCGCACCACCGTCATCGTCATCGATACCGACCCCTATCCGACGCCGCAGGCCGGCGGTCACTGGTGGGATGTCGCGGTGCCTGAAGTTTCCGACCGCGCTGAAATCGGCCCGGCCCGCGTCCGTTATGAAAACCATGTCAAGGAAAGACAGTAAGATGATCCGTTACGGAACCAACCCGATTGCCTGGTCCAACGACGACGACCGCACGCTGGGCGCGCATATCAGCCTCGAACAATGCCTCGATGAAACCGCCAAGATCGGTTTCGACGGCATCGAGAAGGGCCACAAGTTCCCGACCGAGCCGGAGGGCCTGAAGGGCGTGCTTTCGCCGCGCGGCCTCTCCTTCGTCTCCGGCTGGCATTCGCTGAACCTTCTGACCGACGACATCGAATCCGAAAAGAAGGCGATGCAGCCGGCGCTCGATCTCCTGAAGGCCATGGGCTCGAAGGTCATCATCGTCTGCGAGACCTCCAACGCCATCCATGGCGATGACAACAAGGCGCTGGTCGACCGTCCGCGCCTTGCGGCCGAGGACTGGGCGAAATTCGGCGCGGGCGTCGAGGCGCTGGCCGCCTTTGCCGCCGAACAGGGTATCACCCTCGTTTATCACCACCACATGGGAACGGTGGTCGAGAGCGAAGAGGAAATCGATCTCCTGATGAAGCATACCGGCCCGAAGACGCATCTGCTGCTCGATACCGGCCATTGCCTGTTCGGCGGCGGTGATCCCGTGCGCGTCGCGCAAAAATACATGGGTCGCGTCGGCCATATCCATGCCAAGAACGTGCGCCCTGCCATTGCCGATCAGGTTCGGGGTGAGCGGCTCTCCTTCCTCGAAGGCGTGCGCCGCGGCGTGTTCACCGTTCCCGGCGACAGCGAAGGCGGCGTGAACTTCCCGCCGGTGCTGAAGGTCGCGGCCGAGCATGGTTACAGCGGCTGGCTGGTGATCGAGGCCGAACAGGACCCTGACGTCCGCAACCCGTTCGAATATCAGAGCCTCGGGCTGAAATCGCTGAAGGCTTTTGCGCGCGAAGCAGGGCTGGACAAGGCTCAGGCTGCTTGAGCTGAACCGACAGCGGGCGGCACACCCCGCCCGTCATACCGGCCTTGAGCCGGTATCCAGCCAGCCCAAGTCCTTGGGCTGAAAAGAGTTGTCCCCGCCGCGCGGACGCGCGTCGGCTGGACCCCGGCTCAAAGCCGGGGTGACGAGACGGCAAGAACCGACGAACGACTGACCAAAAAGGAACACCACCATGACCTCACTTCTGCGCAAGCCGGTCGCGACCAGCGGCAAGGTGCACGATATCACGCCCCAAAGCGCGGATTGGGGTTATGTCGGTTTCGGCCTTTACCGCCTGAAGCCGGGCGAGAAGGCGGCGGAAAACACCGGCGATACGGAAGTCATCCTCGTACTGGTCGAAGGCAAGGCGACGATTTCCGCAGGCGGTAAGGACTTCGGTGAACTCGGCGACCGCATGAATGTGTTCGAGCGCAAGCCGCCGCATTGCGTCTACGTGCCCGCAGGTTCCGAATGGTCGCTGACCGCCACGACCGACTGCACCGTCGGCGTCTGCACCGCACCCGGCGAAAAAGGCAGCCGCGAGGCGCAGCAGATCGGTCCCAATGGCGTGCAGCTGACCGAGCGTGGCAAGGGCGCCAATACGCGTTACATCTTCCCCATCGCCATGGAAGAGCGCGATGTGGCCGACAGCCTGCTGGTAACGGAAGTCTTCACGCCATCCGGCAACTGGTCGTCCTATCCGCCGCACCGGCATGATGAGGATAATTACCCCGATATGACCTATCTGGAGGAGACCTATTATCATCGCCTCAACCCGGCGCAGGGTTTCGGCTTCCAGCGCGTCTTCACCGAAGACGGTTCGCTGGACGAAACCATGGCGGTGTCGGACGGCGATGTCGTGCTGGTGCCCAAGGGCCACCACCCCTGCGGCGCGCCCTATGGTTATGAGATGTATTATCTGAACGTGATGGCCGGGCCGATGCGCAAATGGCGCTTCAAGAACCACCCGGATCACGACTGGATTTTTAAGCGGGATAATCCGTAATTCACTCACCTATCCTCATTCCTGTGCTTGTCACAGGAATCCAGCTGGCGCGCGTCTGCGCGACGGGGAGAGCCTTCCCAGCCCAAGGACTTGGGCTGGCTGGATCCCTGTGACAAGCACAGGGATGAGGGAGGAGAACCTTTGTTTCGCCTGCCACATTTCAATAAACGCTCAATACATTGATTTCATTCTAAAACTCTCGGGAGGAGAATACTATGGCCGCTCTTGGCGTGGGCCTTATCGGCACCGGTTACATGGGCAAATGCCACGCGCTGGCGTGGAACAATGTCACCAGCGTTTTCGGCGATGTGGACCGCCCCCGCCTCGTGACGCTCGCGGAAGTCAATCCCGAGCTTGCCGCGAAGAAAGCCTCCGAGTTCGGTTTTCCCCGCTCGACCGGCAACTGGCGCGACCTGCTTTCCGACCCCGAGATCGACGTCATCTCGGTCACCACACCAAATGCCTTCCACCCGGAAATGGCGATTGCCGCCCTTGAGGCCGGCAAGCATGTCTGGTGTGAAAAGCCGATGGCGCCCGCCTTTACTGACGCGGTGAAGATGCGCGATGCCGCCCGCCGTTCCGGCAAGGCCGCGGCGATGGGCTACAACTACATCCAGAACCCTGTCATCCGCCATATCCGCCGCCTGATCGACGAAGGCGCCATCGGCAGGGTCTATCATGTCCGCGCCGAAATGGACGAGGACTTCATGGCCGACGCCACCCAGCCCTTCTACTGGAAGAGCGAAGCCTCCTCCGGTTACGGCGCGCTGGATGATTTTGCCGTGCACCCGCTGTCGCTGCTCTTCGCCCTTTTCGGTCATGCCGAAAGCGCCATCACCGACATGGTGAAGCCTTACGAAACCCGCCCGCTTGCCGGCGGTGGCGACCGCGCCGTCGAGACGCATGATCTTGCCAGCGTGCTTTTGAAGCTCGAAGGCGGCATTTCCGCCGTGCTCATCGCCAACCGCTCCGCCTGGGGCCGCAAGGGCCGCATCGCCATCCAGATCTACGGCTCCACCGGCTCGATCCTGTTCGATCAGGAGCGGATGAACGAGTTCCAGCTTTACACCACGGATGGACGCCCGGAGGAGCAGGGTTTCAGAACAATCCTCACCGCGCCGCACCACAAGCCCTATGACCGCTTCATCCCCGCCCCCGGCCACGGCCTCGGCTTCAACGATCTGAAGGTTATCGAATGCCGGGAACTGATCGTGGCTATCGAGGGGAAAAAGGCCCATATCATCGATTTCGAGGAAGGGCTGAAGATCGAGCGCAGCATTCACGCCATGGCCCGGTCGTTTGCCGAAGGGCGCTGGGTGGGAAGCGCGGAGATTGCGGAATAGAACGCCCACAAAGGGCGAAAACGTCTCCTCCGTCATGCCGGACTTGATCCGGCATCTAGCCACGGCGCGTCTGCGCCGTGAGAGGACTCTTCCGCGATCAAGGACTTGATCGCGCTGGACCCCGGATCTAGTCCGGGGTGACGGGCGTGTGGCGGTAAATGATTACCCCTTGACCGGCGTTTCCGGCACCGGCGTCAGCACCTTGCCGTCCCTGAACCAGCCGAGAATATTGTCAGCCACCAGATCGGCCATGGCGTTGCGCGTCGGGATCGAGGCGGAGGCGACATGCGGCAGCAGGGAGACATTCGGCAGCGACAGGAAGGCTTCCGGCACCTTCGGCTCAGCATAGAACACATCGAGACCGGCAGCCCCCACAGCACCGCTCTTAAGCGCCTGCAAAAGCGCATCCTCATCGACGCTGGAACCGCGCCCGACATTGATGAACACGCCCTGAGCCCCAAGCGCCGTCAGAATTTCAGTATTGATCGCCTTATGTGTTTCCGGCGTGCCGGGCACGATGCAGATCAATATATCGACCGCTTCCGCCATCTCCTTCAACGAGCCGTAATAGGTGTAAGGGAGGCCATCCCGCTTGCTGCGGGTATGGTATCCGATTTCCACCTTGAAAGGCTCCAGCCGCTTGGCGATTTCCTGCCCGATGCGGCCCATGCCGAAGAGACCAACCTTGCGGCCGCGCAGCGAAAACGGCGACAGCGCGAACGGACCTTCGCCAACCCATTTGCCATCGCGCAACCAGGTCTCGGCCTGATAGAGCCGGCGCACGGTGTTGATCAAAAGCGCAATCGTCGTATCGGCCACCTCGTCGTTCAGCACATCAGGCGTATTCGTCACCACGATGTTGCGTGTGGCGGCATGTCTGGCGTCGACGCCGTCATAACCCACACCGAAATTGGCGATGATCTCGAGCTTCGGCAGCGCATCGATCCATTTGGCGTTGACGACGCCGGAAACGGCAATGGCATTGACGCGCTCGGCCGCACCATCAGGCAGAACCGGCTCGGCGCCGGCAGGCACGGCCACGATCTCGACCTTGCCTTCGAGGCGTTCGAGAACGCGCGGGTTTATCTTGCCGGGAACGAGAACGACGGCCTTTTTGTCAGACATGAGCGGATATTCCTCCTGATAACATTCCGATAGCCGGAGCAGGTTTCAGGCGAACCTTTCGCCATCCCACTCCTCTGGGCGGCGATCCTTTCAAACAAAGACGGCCGTGAAAAGGGCAATAAGGGGATGCTATGGGGGCAGACGGAAGTTTCATGCCGATTTTTTTGCGACACATGCACGTCCGTCATGCCGACCTGATCCGCCGGTATTCGGTATAAATCTCTAGAGAGGTTGCGCCTGAACGGAGGTCAAGCGCGAAGGATATGGTTTCTCGCGACGTCATCCTTGGGCTTGTCCCAAGGATCTAATCACGTCGACAAAATCAAGACGTTGCAGATCCTCGGGACAAGCCCGAGGATGACGTCGGCGCAGGTGGCGGGACCATCTTCCTAAAAAAGAGTCCTTTCCCGCCGCGCGGACGCACCTCGGCTGGCTTTCGGGTCAAAGCGTGAATGACGGGGAGGTGCGACGCCAAGACCGCTCCTGCGCATCAGGTCAGGCTCACACCCGCGGCCGCACCGGCCCTGTCGATTGCCGGATGCGCATTTCCGGCTTGATGAGGTGAATGCCGTCAGGCTCGTGGCTGCCCGCCAGCCGGTCCAGCAGCGCGCGGGCCGCTAAGCGCCCCACCTCGGCCTGACCGTTGGAAACGGTGGTCAGCGCCGGCGTGGCAATCGCCGCCTCTTCCAGATCGTCGTAGCCGGTGACCGAAATATCGACGCCCGGCACCAGACCGGCGCGGGAAATGCCGTTCATGAGACCGATCGCAACGAGATCGTTCCAGCAGACGGCGGCAGTCGGCTTCTGCGGCAGCGAGAGGAAATGCACTGCCGCCTCGAAACCGCCCTGCTTGGAGCGCGGGCCCGGAATGCGCAGGTTCGGATCGACCTCGATGCCGGCCTTGCGCAGCGCATTGACATAACCCTGATAACGGTCGCGTCCAGTCGAGGTCTGGTCGGTGCCGCCAACCATGGCGATGGTGCGGTGGCCGAGGCTGATCAGGTGGTTGGTGGCAAGCGAAATGCCATAGCTGTCGTCGCCGCGATAGGTCGGCATGTCGACGCCATCCATGGAGCGCGCCACCAGAATGGCGGGCATACCGTTTTCCTCGGCCAGCGTCATGTCCTCGATCGGCGTGCCGATGGCCGGCGACATGATGATGCCGTCCGAGCCGAGCTGCAGCAGCGTTTCGATGAAGGTGCGCTGTTTTTCCACCGAATCGTAGTGGTTGGAAAGAATGAAGGTCTGGCGGCTGCGGTCCAGCTCGCTTTCGATGGCTTTCAGAATTTCCCCGTAAAACGGGTTCATCACATCGTGGAATACCACGCCGACAATGCCGGAACGCGAGGTGCGCAGGCTGGCGGCGCGGCGGTTATAGATATAACCCAGCGCCCGCGCCTGTTCCTTGATCTTGTCCCGCGTATCGGCAGCGACCAGCGGGCTGTCGCGCAATGCAAGGGAAATGGTGGCGGTCGAAAGACCGAGGCTTTCGGCAATCGTGGACAGTTTGACCTTTTGGGCCACGGCATTCCTCCCCAAACGCGTGTCAATGACGGATGGCTCCGTTTAAATTGCAATTAAACAATTTAAACAAAATCCGCAACCCGTTTAAGGAATACCCACAAAACAGATGGTTCTTTTAAAAATTTCAGCAAAAATTATTGGAGATTGGCGTCTATCGCCTTCAAGAGTTTAACGATGTTGCGCACATCCTTGGCGGAAAGCCCCTCGACGGCTCTTGCGCCGCAATTGGCGATGGAAACATTGATGTGTTCGACGCTTTTCAAACCCGCTTCCGTCAGCTTCACCAGCGTCACGCGGCCATCCTCGTCGTCGCCGCTGCGTTCCACGAAGCCCTGGGCTTCCATGCGGCCGATGGTGCGCGTCATGGTCGGCGCCTTGACGCCGAGTTTCTGGGCGATCTGCCCCGGCGTCAGGCTGCCTTCCTGCGCCAGCGCCAGAATAACGCCGTCTTGGCCCGCATAAAGCCCGCTTTCGGCAAGGCTGTGGCTCAGCGCCGTGCGCATGGAACGGGCCGCCTGGGTGATGGATTGCGCCAGTTCCTCGGGGTTGAAATTCTCATCCCGTTTTTTGGCGTCCTTTACCTTCTTGCCGCCCTTTTCCTTCTTGGCGCTTTTGTCCTTATGCCCGGTTTTGTCCTTGCTCATATGCGAGTGCCTTTTACCCTGTGGCGGAACCGATATATGTTGCTGGAAATCCTTAACGAATGCACGCGCGGACTGCCATATGCCAAACTCATACACGCATTATCACGACGAAAACGTAACAGACCCGCATCTTCGCGCAACAGGTGCAATTTCCGTGCTGCCTCTCGGCGCGCATGAACAGCATGGGCCGCACCTGCCGTTCGAGACCGATACGCTGATCGCCGAAGGCATCGCCGCCCGTCTCGCCGCCGCCCTGCCTGCCCACCTGCCCGTCTCCTTCCTGCCGGTGGAACCGGTCGGCTATTCCATCGAGCACATGACTGTGCCGGGCACAAAGACCTTGCGTTACGATGAAGCCATCGAGCGCTGGCTCGGCATCGCCGAGGCGGAATATAAAAATGGCGCGCGCAAATTCGTGATGCTGAACGCCCACGGCGGCAATTCACCGCTGATGACCATCGTCGCCACCGAGGCCCGCGCCCGTTTCGGCATGCTGGCGGTCGCCACAAGCTGGACCCGTTTCGGCGTGCCGGCGGATATCGTGAAGCCCGAGGACAAGGCGATCGACATCCATGGCGGCGATATCGAAACATCGGTCATGCTGGCGCTTCATCCTGAACGGGTGGCGATGCAGAAGGCCGCAAACTTTCCCTCCCGCCAGAGCGATTTCGCCAGCCGCTTCAAACATCTGCGCGCCTATGGTCCACACGCCTTCGGCTGGCTGATGAGCGATCTGAACCCCGATGGCGTTGCCGGAAACGCCGCCGCTGCCACCGCGCAAAAGGGCGAAAGGCTGATTTCCCACGCCGTAAAAGGCCTTGTCGAACTGCTTGAAGATATCCACGCTTTTGACATAACGTTATTTCATAACAAAATTTGAGTGCCATGGCCGAATTCGGCCAAAATCTCTTTGAACTGCCAGGACGTCGCGCCTATATGGACGACGACACATCTTCCTGAGGCCAACAGGCCTCTCTCCACGCGGGGTTTTCCATGACCGAAACAGCTATAGCCAAGCCCATTCCAGTCACCGTCCTGACGGGATATCTCGGCGCCGGCAAAACGACGCTTCTCAACCGCATTCTCTCCGAGAACCACGGCAAGAAATACGCTGTCATCGTCAATGAATTCGGCGAGATCGGCATCGACAACGATCTGATCGTCGAGTCCGATGAAGAAATCTATGAGATGAACAATGGCTGCGTGTGCTGCACGGTGCGCGGCGACCTGATCCGCGTCGTGGAAGGCCTGATGCGCCGCCCCGGCCGTTTCGACGGCATCATCGTCGAGACGACAGGCCTTGCCGATCCCGTTCCCGTCGCCCAGACCTTCTTCATGGATGACGACGTGCGCGCCAAGACCGAGCTTGACGCCGTCGTTGCCCTCGTTGACGCCAAGCACCTGCCGCTGCGCCTGAAGGACAGCCGCGAGGCCGAAGACCAGATCGCCTTTGCCGATGTCGTCGTCGTCAACAAGACCGATCTCGTTTCGCCGGAGGAAGTCGCCCGCATCGAGGATATCGTGCGCGCCATCAATCCTTCCGCCCGCATCTACAAGACCACCCGGTCCGGCGTCGATCTCGCCCGGGTTCTCGATCAGGGCGCCTTCAATCTGGAGCGCGCGCTCGAAAACGATCCGCATTTCCTCGAGCACGGCCATGACGACCACGTCTGCGGCCCCGATTGCGACCATCACCACCACGATCACGGGCACCATCACCACGATCACGACCATGGGCATGACCATGGCCACGATCATCACCACCATGGCGCGGTTTCGCCGATCCATGACGTGACGGTGCAGTCGGTCTCGCTGCGTGGCGGCGAGATGAACCCCGAACGGTTCTTCCCATGGATCCAGAAGGTCACACAGACCGACGGCCCGAACATTCTGCGCCTCAAGGGCATCATCGCCTTCAAGGGCGATGCGGAACGTTACGTGGTGCAGGGCGTGCACATGATCATCGAGGGCGACCACCAGCGCCCATGGAAGGAAGACGAAAAACGCGAAAGCCGCCTCGTCTTCATCGGCCGCGAACTGGACCGCGAAAAGCTGGAAAAGAGCTTCAACGCCTGCCTCGCCACGGCCTGATCGCTCTCCCTCTTTCACCCCGGCCCTGAGCCGGGGTGTCACCGTTTCCTTCCCTCATCTCTGTGCTTGTCACAGAGATCCAGCCAGCCCAAGTCCTTGGGCTGAAGGAACTTTTCTCGCCGCGCAGACGCGCGTCGGCTGGATTCCTGTGACAAGCACAGGAATGAGGTTGAAGGGATGTAAAGCGGTTCCGCTTTTGCCGGAAATGCTCTAGAACCATGCCAGCGAGCGGGAGCAACGCCCCCGCCAATCCGACACAGATACGAAAGACCGATGCCCCATGCCGACTGTTGCCCCGCTTGATATCGAAGGCCACGTGGTCTCGACCCATTTTCTCGGCGACATTCCCCTGTTTGCCACCGCCGCCGGCACCATTCACCGGCTGGATGGCGGCGAGAAGGTGACTGAGGCGCATGACGGACTTCTGACCTGCGTGCGCGACCCCTATAGCGCCACCCTGCTTTCCGGCGGCGAGGACGGGCGCGTGCTGCGCATCGGCCATGACGGCAGCATCGGCGAAATCGCCAATGTGCCGCGCAAATGGGTGGGCGTCGTTGCCGGCGGGCCGCAGAAGGCTGTCGCTTATGGCGTCGGCAAGTCCAGTTTCGTCCGGCTGTCGGACGGCACGGTCAAGGAATTCAAAGAAGAGCGCACGGTGGAGGCCATCGCCTTCGCGCCCAAGGGCCTGCGCATTGCCGTTGCCCGTTATAACGGTGTGACGCTGCACTGGGTGGCAACATCAGGCGATCCCGTCGATCTGGAATGGAAGGGTGCGCATACCGGCGTCACCTTCTCGCCCGATGGCAAGTTCCTCGTCACCACCATGCAGGAAAATGCCCTGCACGGCTGGAAGATGGAAGCCACCAAGGGCGGCATGGAAGCCCGCCACATGCGCATGACGGGTTATCCCGCCAAGGTCAAATCCGTCTCCTGGTCGGCAAAGGGCAAATGGCTCGCCTCTTCCGGCGCGCCGGCCGCCATCGTCTGGCCGTTTGCCGGCAAGGACGGCCCGATGGGCAAGGCCCCGGAAGAACTCGGCAGCCGCGCCAACATCATGGTCACCAATGTCACCTTCCACCCCGTGGAAGATGTGCTCGCCATCGGCTTCATCGATGGCATGATCCTCGGCGTGCGCCTTGCCGACGGCAAGGAGGCCCTGCTGCGCCGCCCCGGCAAGGGCGCCATCACCGGCATGGACTGGAGCGCCACCGGCAAGCTGCTTGCCTTTGCTTCGGAAGCGGGGGATTGCGGGATTATCGATATTTCGGCTTGAGGGATGGTCGCGGGCGTAACAGGCCGCTCCACACTCCCCTCGTTCCTGTGATGAGGGGGTCGAGCTGCAAGGGCAGATGAAACTCTCCGCACTTCCGCCGGAACGTCCTACTCCCCCACCTGCCGTCGCGTCAGAAACAGGAGCAGCAAGGCCGCGCCCGCGCCAACCGAAGCGAGCCGGATCGAGACGCCGAAACTCGCATATTGCGATACGAACCCCATCAGCGGCACCGCAAAAAGCGCGGCGAGGAAGATGGAGTTCATGTAGAGCGCCGTCGCCCGGGCCGTGCGGCCGCGTGCAAAGCCCTGCACGAAGGTAAGGCAAGTGCCGGCGCAAAGGCCGTAATAGGCGCCTTCCAGCGCCGCACCCGCGATCATGGCCGGCAATGTGGTGACCGAAGCGATGACGTTGAAAGCGACGATGGCCATTACCGCCGAAACGCCCAGAAGCAGGCGGGCGCTGAAGCGGCGCATCATCCGCGGCGCAAGCAGGATGAACAGAACCTCCATGGCGCATTTGACGCTGAGCGACAGGCCCGGCACGTAATCCGGCAGGCCGACCTCCCGCACCAGAAACACCGGCAGGGCCGAGGCGCAGAGAGCGTGGGCAAAAGACATGCAGAAGCTGGCGGCCGCCGCCAGAATCAGCGGCAGGTTGCGCCGTGTATCGTCGTCACCCGCCGGTCGCCGCTCCATCGGGCTGGTCTGGTCGCGCGGTACGACCGCAAGGGCAAGCCCGCCCCAGATGACCGCCATCAGCATGGCATTCACGAACACGGCCTTCGCGCCGGCGAGATCGAAGATCAGATAGGCGGCGGCGGGAAGCAGCATCCATGCCACCGACACCATCGTCCGCAGGAAGGCATTATAGGCGGCCGTATCCAGCGCCTTCACCCGGCCATGATACCGGCCGTAACTGAAAATGAGCGTGCTGGCGGCATTGGAAAGCCCCATGCCGGTCGCCGTTATCGCCACCAGCAACGCCAGATGCCCGAAACTCGCCGCAGCCGCCGCGACAAAAGCGCCGCACACGGAAAGCATCAACAACGGCCTCACCCGCACCCCGGCATCGACACGCTCGCCATAAACACGGCTGGCGACAATCGAAGCCAGCGCCGCCGTCACGCTGTAAAAACCGACGGTCGCCGGCGGATGGCCGAGCACCTGGATGATGTAAAAACCGATAAACGGCACAACAGCCGCATTGGTGCTGCCGGCAATAAAAACCAGCAGAGCGATCAAATAGGCCTGACGATCGAAAGCGCCCGGCAAAGTGCTTTTCTGTAGCATGGGAATCGACTGAAGGCTGGGAGGCGAGACGGGATGACGGCGACCACCATCACACCAAAACGGCCTGCTGTTCAAGCCTGCCTGAAAAGCCGGATGCGGTTTCATTGCCGGTTAAGGGTGAAGCCGCTTCTTTTATGCCGGGCCTGGCTGCCGCCCTGGGGCTGGACGTAAGCTCTCAACCGTAAGCCCGTATCACTCAATTAGAAGCACCTGCCCGGCGATGTTCTTGCCGCCGGGCAGGTTATGGATTGATATATGTCGGACTGTGGCCCCCGATACGGCCGCCGTAAAGATGGGCGACCCTCTCCGGAAACGAAAATCCGCAAATCAGAACTTTACGCCAAGACCGACGCTGACGACATGTTCGCTGAGCTTTCCATCGGCGGAAATGCCCCGGACAGTGTAGGTTTCCTTGCCGAAATCGTTGTAACGATATTCGAGACGGCCGAATACGTTGTCGGTAAAGGCGTAATCGATGCCGGCACCAATCGTCCAGCCATTCAGCATCTTGCTGGTATTGCCGAAGGGCGTCTTGATCTCGCTGTCCGTCGCGGTGTAACCACCGGCGGTGTAGATCAGGGCGCGGTCGACGGCATAGCCGGCACGCAGGCGCGCGGAGCCGTTCAGGCCCGAGGAAACCTTGCTGAGGTTAATCGTCTTTTTGCCCCAGGCATAACCGAGATCACCCTCGACACCGAGAATGACGGACGGCGCGACTTCGGCATTGTAACCGGCAAAGCCCGCAAAGCGAGCGCCATCGAAACTATGCTTGTCGGTCTCACCGTCTTCAGTCGTTTTCAACCGGTTCCAGCCATAGCCGCCCGAAACACCGGCGTAAAAACCGTCCCAGGAGAAAGCAGGCGCGGCATCGTTGACGACTGGTGCTGCCGGAACGTCGCTGACGGCATCGGCAGCAATGGCTGCGCCGGAAAGAACGCCGAGCGCGGCGAGCGCGAGAAATGATTGTTTCAACATGAAATAGCTCCTTCAAAACTTCCTTACCCGCCGAAATGCGAGCCGCGAACATACCCGCCACCGAAATCACAATCACAATCACAAATGGCGAGTCGGGGGCACGTGTTAATTGAAACATCCAAAAGTTAAAAGCAAGTAACAACAACAGCAAAATTGAGAGTATTTTAAAACATAAATCACATTTATACTTTATAATCCTATTTATTACATAGATAAAAATTAGAATACACAAATATAAATACGCCGGCGCACGCCCCTTTCCGAAGCGGTCACGGATCGGCGGAAATAAGGCACTGATGGATCATCCAGAATAAAAAAAGAGGGCCGCGAGGCCCTCTTCCAGTCATGCGATGCGCCGTTTGTTCTTGCCGGAAACGCCATGCGTCAAACACACGCAACTCGAGGATCATTGCCGGCTTATGCGCTGCGCGCATCGTCTGCGTCGAAAATCCCTGATGATTTTCGAGCTGTTGCGTTGGAGCGGGATGGAGAAAAGCCCGATGGTTTCGCCATCCCGTTCCACGTTTCAGTTAGTGCCGGCGCTTTTTGCCGCCGTCATTCTTGTTGTCGATGACATCGACGGACGTCTTGTTGCCGTTCAGCACACCGTTCAGGATGCCGGTCTTGTTGCCGTTCAGAATCCCGTTATTGGACAGGATGCCGCTGACACCGAGATCGATGCTGGGCGAGACGACGACAAGGGCGCCGCCCTTGTTGCTGTTGCCGGACAGGATGCCTCCCAGAAGACCGCCCGCATTGGCCTGACCAACGGAAGCGACAGTAAGAATAGCGGCTACACAAGCGAACTTTGCAATCATTTCTCTCTCCTCTTTTGTTTGATCACGCCATCTGGCGTAACTGAACTGTATATTTAGAGGATTCTAATTCAAGCAAAGGCTAATATTACAATAAACGATTAACACTAATACTTGCGATTTTAATAAAATTTTACATATCGCATCTTCGCGTTTCCGCCCCTTGTTCAAACAATGTCGGCCAGCACCTGCCCCGCAACAGTAAAGCGGCGCGGGAAACTTTATTAACCATCCAAATATAAGATATTGCTTAATTAGAGACCGGAGATGCGAATGCGGGTGGGGGGATATATCGCGCTTGTTCTCGGGCTTGCCTGCGCCTGCGGCGCGCGGGCGGGGGAAAAGGCCGATGAGCACAATGTCACCTATAAATCCGGCGTTGCTTATGACAGCAATTATTTCGCCGACACCAACCGGCTGAGCGCGATTTCGCTGCGCGCCGGCTTCGGGCTCAATGGCAAGATCGCGCTGGAAGGGGCGGAGCTGCGTTATTCGCTCGAGCAGGAAGAGGTTCGCCTGCCCCGTTATCGTTTCGCCAATGAACATAACACCATCGCGGCACTGGGGCTGACGAAACGATTTTCCGAAAAGCTGGAATGGGCCCTTGAGCTGCGCGGCAGCCGCAGCGATGCCGGCGATATCTTCCTGCACTTGCCGGAAGAAGACATTGGTTACCGGCAGCTGGATCACAAGCTGGAGGCGTCTTCCCAGCTCGGCATCCTCGCCCTTGGCGGCAAGAATACGCTGACGGCAAGCCTCGCCAGCCTGATGAAAGGCAAGGCGCGGTTCCGCCCGGCCTATTTCCTGCCCACCCGACTGGAAGCGAACGAGGCGCTTTTATCGCTGAAGGCCGAACATGCACGATCACTCGGCGGCGGCGAGGCAGGGCTGACGCTTGCTTACGACCGTATCGCCGTGCCGGAGGGGCAGCAGGAAAAATATGAACGTTTTCCGGCCAATACGCTGCGAGGTTCTCTGGCCTATGGTTACAGGTTCTCCGACCGTTTCGCGGTTCTGGCCGAAGCGGGCTTCACCTCCATTTCCGGCGATGAGATCAGCGACAAGGTAAAGCGCACCCGCCCCTATCTGCGGGCCGAGGCCGAGGTGAAGGCCACCGAGCGCATCGCCTTCGGCGCGGGCTTTTCGCAGGACTATGCGCTTTTCGACCCGGATGACCCGATTGCCGAATTCCATCGCCGCTTTCAATTCGTCATGAAAAGCAGGCTCACCGAAAAGGTGGGGCTCGATCTTGCGCTGCACCGGGTCCACAAGGACTGGATCTATTATAATTACGATACCAGCGAGCGCCGGCTGGTCGCGACACTCTCCTTCGATACCGGCAAGAACAGCAAGCTGGAGGTGGAGTTCAACCGCCTGCTGCATGGCGAGCGCGATACCGATCTTGCCTACAGCGGCTCCAGCATCACCTCGCGTTTCAGCGGCACCTTCTGAAATTTAGTGTCGGCCCGCGCGAAGGATCAGCCGCATCAGGTCGAAATTCGGTCCCAATTTCTGCTAGAGTCGGGCCTTCCAGATTCGAAGGCAGGACAGACCGGATAATGAACAAACGTTTTTTGCTCCTCGCGGCCGGCCTTGCCTGCGTTCCCGTCGCCGCGGCGGCCCATCCGCATATCTTTGCCGAAGCCCGCATGGAAATCGTCGAGGGGCCGAACGGCACCGTTCAGGAAGTGCGCAACATCTGGCGTTTCGACGAGATGTTCTCGGCAAGCGTGGTGATGGATTACGACAAAAACAGCGATCTGAAGCTCGACAAGGACGAGCTGGCCGAGATCGGCAATACCGTCCTGGAATCGCTCGCCGAATATTCCTACTACACCTTCATCACCGCCAATGGAAAACCGGTGGAATTTGGGAAGCCCGAGGCCATTCACGTGGACTATAAGGATCAGCAGATCCTGATGTTCTTCTCCGTGAAGCCGACAAAGCCTCTGGCCGTCAAGGGCAAGCTCAGCTTCGGCGCCTGGGATCCGACCATGTATACGGCAATCGATTTCGCCAAGGACGGCGATATCGCCACGCAGGGTAAGGATCTGAATGCCTGCAAGCACCACGTGGTGCGCCCCGATCCCGACGAGGTGATCTCGCAGAACCAGGGCACGCTCACCGACGCCTTCTTCAACGATCCGACCGGCACCGACATGACCAAGCTCTTCGCCACCCGGCTGGAGGTCTCATGCTGAGCCGCAGGGCCGGCCTCTTCGCCGTCGCCATCGGCCTCATTGCCGTGGCCGGTGCGGCCCATGCGCAGTCGCCGCTCGGCATCGGCTCGGCCGAACCTTCCTTTTCCGTCGGCGGCCCCTTCGCGCCACTGATGCAATGGATCAACGTGCACCAGCAGATGTTCTATCGTGCGCTGACCGGCGCGTTGAAGGCCATGCGCGAGGATGGCTGGGCGCTCAGCTCGCTGATCGGCCTCTCCTTTGCTTATGGCGTTTTCCATGCCGCCGGTCCCGGCCACGGCAAGGCCGTCATTTCGTCCTACATGATTGCCAATGAAACCCAGCTGAAACGCGGCATTCTCATTTCCTTCGTCTCGGCGCTCATTCAGGGTGCGGTCGCCATCGGCCTCGTCGGCGCAGCCTGGCTCGTGCTGCGCGGCACCTCCATCACTATGACGAAGGCGACGCAGGCGATGGAAATCGCCAGCTTCGCCATGGTCGCGCTGTTCGGCGCGTGGCTGCTGGTGCGAAAACTCTGGTCGCTGCGCGTCCGGCGGGAACCCGTTCCCGTCTTTGCCACGGCAGGCGAGGCATCGGTGGCCCGAACCAGCGGCATGGGCACGGGGCTGCGGTTCCAGGGCAAGCCGGTCTTTGCAGATCACGACCATGACGGCACCGGCGATCTCTGCACCGCCTGCGGAAAGTCCCACGCGCCCGATCCCATGCTGCTGAAGGGCAAGAACTTCAGCCTGCACGAGGCATGGTCCGCCATCATCGCGGTTGGGCTCAGGCCCTGCTCTGGCGCAATCATCGTCATGAGCTTCGCGCTTCTGAACGGGCTTTATCTCGGTGGCGTGCTCTCCGTCCTCGCCATGTCGCTCGGCACGGCGATAACGGTATCGCTGCTCGCCATCATGGCCGTCTCGGCAAAAGGCCTCGCCGTGCGTTTCGCCGGCCCCGGCAGCCGCAGGGCGGCCGGCATCAGCCATGCGATAGAGATCGCCGGTGCGTTGTTCGTGCTCATCATGGGGCTGTTGCTGCTCGGCGCGTCGCTTAAGCTTTAACCGTCACGACGGCGCTGGTAGCGGGCGCGCAGCCAGAACAGCAGGAAGAAACACAGAACCGCCACCGTGCCGAAGGCAGCGGCGAGCCAGGGCGAATAATCGCCCAGCCACAGCATGATCTTCGGCATGACGAAGAAGACCAGCCCGAAACCGACAATGATGAGGGCGGCGGCGATGGCCGGAGACCAATCCTTCTTGCCGGGGCTCGGCTTTTCAGGCGCCGGGTTTTCAGGCGCCGAGTGTTCAGGCAATGGCATCGGCAAACTCCGCACGGATATCCTCAAGCTTGCGCTTCTGCGCGCCGTCGGCCGCAAAATTCTCCGGCGCAAGCCAGGCTTCGAAGGCCTTGCCGATCAGCGGCCATTCGCCGTCGATCATGGAAAACCACGCCGTATCGCGGTTCTGGCCCTTCGAGATCATATGCTGGCGGAAGACGCCCTCGAAGGTGAAGCCATAACGCTTCGCCGTGATCTTGGAGGGCTCGTTTTCATTGTGGCATTTCCACTCGTAACGGCGATACCCCAGATCCTCGAAAACATGTTTCGCCATCAGGTAATGCGCCTCGGTGGAAAGAGGCGAGCGCTTCATTTTCGCGCCATGGGCGACGGAGCCCACCTCGACCACGCCATTGGCGGGATCGGGCCGCATATAGCTCGCCATGCCGACGAGATCGCCGGTGGCGTTTTCAACGAAGATCAGCGTGACCCAGTTGAGCTTCTGCCCCGCGCCGATGAGCCAGTCGCCGAAAGCGTCGGCATCGGGAAAGGCGCTTTGCGGGAAATATTTGAGCAGCGCATTCACGCCCTCACCGCCAAGTGCGGCCCAGAGCCTTGCAAGATGTTTTTCGCGATCGAACGGCTCAGCCGTCACGTAACGGCCCTTCAACACCACCGGCTGCGGCGGCGGACATCCCTTGAAATCACTCAGATCGCGCATTCTCTTCCCCATTTGCTGGGAGAAGGATTAGGGCAAGCGGGGCGGGATGACAACAGTGCATATGGGGTGGGATGCGGTGACCCTGGTGGGTGTGGCTCACCCCCCTCTGCCCTGCCGGGCATCTCCCCCACAAGGGGGGAGATCGACCTGTGGCGAC
>NZ_JADQWB010000025.1 GCF_015704895.1 Agrobacterium leguminum
TATTATGATCGATCGTCACTCGAATCTGATTCCCACTCTAATCAATTCCATCTCACTCATATAGTTTCCGCGCATAATAATTCTCCAGCCATATCGGCAATTTCAACATAAAAATCATATATTTACACGTTATCGTCCCGCAATCCGCAAATTGCAGGCCGTAAAAACAAGATTCTGGCCGCGGATTCTCGTCCGCCCTCAAATATTCATATACAATTCAACGCAGCATATATTTTATATGTTTCTGCGTATATATCTATATAAATATATGTTTACGGAATCCTCCCAGGTCGAAGGGGCTCTCCCCTCTCTATCTCGGCTTCCAAATCCGAATTCTTCTTCTGGTTGTATAAATATTGCTTCTTGCGCCGACGATTCATAATCTTCGCCACCCTTCGCCTCATCAGGGCTGTATCTGCACGAGCTGCAAGAACGTACATTTCATAGAGACCCATTTGAACACACCTTTCCTATCACGCGACGCAGTTGCGACCGTGTCTTGAGCTTCATCTCTTTTCCCATCAGCCTTTCAGCTCAATGGGCATTGCAACGGGGCACTGAAAACTGCCACCTAGGGAAATAAAGACACTTATCAGTGCCCCGCATCAGCGGTTTGTACCTGTCAGAGCATGTCCTTCAGCCAATGCGTTTCGGAGAAATAGAGAGGCCCACCACAAACCAGATTCCATCTCTCCCCCGGTCATTGCCTGAGGACTTTCCCTGTCAGGCCCCGAAATATGAGAGTGACGTCTTTCTCTCACAGCCGGCGCTGGCTCCGCTTCAAACCAAAACATCTCCCGGTTCGTCGCGGAATAGGGGCAGTATAGGTCAGGCAAGCAGGGTGAGCATAAATGAGGAAACAAAAAACTTTTCCAAAAGCTAACCAAAACAAAGGAAGCTGGGTAAAACGGCATCAATTAATTGAAAAATTTATTCTTTTAAGCTGAGATATGCAGGACCAACACCCACAAGAGTCAATAAAAAACAATTTTCTACTTTGTCATCACTCACTAAACATCACCATGTCCGCTTCTCGCTAAAATTGGATATCGCAAAGCGATCCTTCGCCACGGCGAACCCAGAAGAGCAGTTTCTCTGCGAATAGGCATGAGTTGACGATTCAGCACAGGAAGGTTGCTTTGACGGTCTAATAGACGCCGACACTTATTAGATGAAGTGCAAGTGGAGTACACCTTTCGAATCTGAACGACATGGGATACAACCCTGTGTAGAGCATAAATATTGAGACTGGACGAAAAACACGTGACAACCGACGAGATATCCAAGGTCGCCCAAACCTGTTTTCAGGGTTGCCCAACCATCGTCCTTGGCAGCGGGGCATCCATGCCTCATGGGCTTCCTAGTATGGGAGAGCTAAGCACTTACCTTCGCAATAACATAGAAGCAAAAGATGACGCGGAAAGTGACGCTTGGTTGCTCGTCGAGACAGCGCTGGCCAACGGCGACCACCTCGAAGCAGCTTTGGAAGGCAAGAACCTACCTCCGTCGCTTTTGTCAAAGATCGTGGGATTGACTTGGCGTTGCGTAAACGAGAAAGACATGCAGCTCTTGGAAGCCGCAGCCGCCAACGATAGCAATTTCGCTTTGGGGAAGTTGCTGGCGAGAATGTTCAGCAGCACCCACAGCGAGGTCCATGTGGTTACGACCAACTATGACCGCGTTGCCGAGTTTGCCTGTAATTCCAAAAACGTACTGTTTCAAACCGGCTTTGCGCCAGGTTACATTCAAAAATGGGAAAGCACGAGTCGCGTGAAATTCACGCACGCCGCAAAGCCGTCCCGCGTCGTGAAAATATGGAAAGTTCACGGATCCCTTGACTGGTTTCGCACCGCAGATGAGAGGACAATCGGGCTACCCGTGTTCGAACTGCCGTCTGCCGAGCACTACACACCACTCATCGTCACGCCCGGCCTCAACAAATACGAGAAGACATACGAAGATCCCTTTCGAACAACCATCAACGGGGCAGATTCTGCACTGAAAAATGCCTCCGCCTTCCTTTGTGTTGGCTTCGGCTTTCGGGACCAGCACATTCATCCCAAGATCATTGAGCGATGCCGAGAGAGGAACGTCCCAACTGTGGTGCTGGCACGCACGCTGACAGATGAGGCGAAAGACTTTTTGAAAACTAAGGCGGGTACGAACTACTTGGGAATCGAGCGATCTGGCAGTGGAAGCAGGGTTTTTTCGCCTACCCACCCTAACGGAATCGAAATCACAGTATCTGATCTTTGGTCTCTCGATGGCTTCAACAATTTGGTCCTATAGGTAACGCTCATGTCCATTTTCGATTTCGCAGACACAGAAGCGCTTGGCAGAGTCATTTCTGTCGATACTACGGCGGCTACTATCCGCGTCGATGATCTTGATCGGCTAAAGCGCCTCCAGGTCAACCGACTCGTGGTTCTGCAAAGCAGCAAGCCAGGTCAACACTTGATTGGTGTTGTTGTGAAGATCACCCGCAAGCCGGACACGCGCGAGCTGGATGAAACCGAGTCTGCTGACGAATCTCTCGTTCCGAGCGAAAATAACCTCGTGAAGATTACCCTCATCGGCACCCTGCTGGACCGCGTCGGTAAAGATCAAAACGTATTTCGTCGCACACTTGAGACCGTTCCAGAGATCGACGCTAATTGCTTCTCTTTGGAGAGACAGAGGCTGAGCAAGTTCATGCAGGTAATCTCCAACCTGCAAAGCGACGGCCCAAAGCTGTCGCTTGGCCATTTCACGCTCGATGAAGAAGCAATTGCTTATCTCAACGGCAATAAGCTCTTTCAGCGCCATGCCGTCATAGTTGGCAGCACCGGCTCAGGCAAATCTTGGACGACAGCACGATTGCTCGATCAGATCGCCGAACTGCCCCAAGCAAACGTCGTATTGTTCGATATCCATGGTGAATACCGTCCGCTGAAGGGCGCGGCTTTCAAACATATTCGGATTGCAGGACCATCCGACATTGAATACAATCGTGGGCTGAATGATGGGGTTCTTCACCTGCCATATTGGTTGCTCGGTTATGAAGCCTTGGTGTCGATGTTTGTCGACCGCAGTGACCAAAATGCGCCTAATCAGTCGATGGTCATGACAAGAACCATCGTAGACGCCAAAAAGAGCTCCCTTGATCCCGTCAAGCACAAAGAAATCCTAGAGCATTTTACCATTGATAGCCCAGTGCCATTCGACCTTGACACCGTCCTTAATAAATTGACGGAGTTGGACAAGGAAATGGTCGAAGGAACTAGAACAGACAAGCAGGGTCCGTATCACGGTAAACTCAGCAGGTTGATCGGTCGTCTTGAAGCCAAGAGACACGACCGACGTCTGGCTTTCCTGTTTCAGCCTCCACCTGAATGTATGGACATGGCTTGGCTCGAGCGAATGGTCCACGCCATCTCTGCCGGCCGCGGCGCACAAAACAAAAACGAAGGTGGCATTAAAATTATCGACTTTTCGGAAGTGCCTTCCGACGTATTGCCGCTAACCGTGAGCCTATTAGCACAAATCATTTTTTCAACGAGTCTTTGGACAAAGTCCGAGAAGCGTCACCCAATCGCGATCATGTGTGACGAAGCACACCTATACATCCCGGAACGTGCACAGGCTGACAGTTCTGATGCCGTCGCTGTTGAGATTTTTGAACGGATAGCCAAAGAGGGCCGAAAATACGGGATCGGCCTTGTGGTGATCAGCCAGCGACCGTCAGAAGTAAACCGAACGGTCCTCAGCCAGTGCAATAACGTTGTAGCTATGCGTCTGACTAACGGCGACGATCAGAGCGTTATCAAACGGCTCCTGCCGGATAGCCTGGGTAGCTTCGGCGACCTCTTGCCGGTCTTGGACATTGGCGAGGCTTTGGTTGTTGGTGACGCCAGCCTGCTACCGACACGCGTTCGAATTGCTGAGCCAAAGATGTGGCCTGACAGCCAAACAATTGCATTCTGGGATCGCTGGAATGAAGAGAATCCTAAGTCTGATACCCAGAATGCCATAAGCTCTTGGCGGAGGCAGAGCACTGTTTAAGCACCCGCTCTAGCCAGTATTGATAATGCCTCTGGCATCTAGCGCCGTGAGATCTTCTCGCAGGCGCACCGCCATATCCATCCGTTCATGCAGGATACTCATCACGCCTAGGTCGCCGTTATCAAGCTTTCGGAAAAACAGGTAATGATGCTCATACCGGCTGAAATAAGCCTCACTCTTGAGGTCACCGGGGACGGCAAGTCTTTGGGGCAGACGCCGCCAAAGCAGATGGTTGTAGCAGAGGCGCTGCAAATGCGCATGCAGGCCACGTATATAGGTCTCAGCCTGCGCTTCACCCCAAGCATCCGCAGTGTCACGCCAGATTTTGTCCTGTGCGGCGTCAGCAGGCACATAAAAGCGATAAGCTGCCATAACTAACGACGTTTGTTTCGGCCGATTACATCGTCAGCGGAGACGGCTACAAACTCGCTTTCATCCGCGCGCATGGCGGGAGACAATTCCTTTTGCAAGGCATCCCATGCCTCGTCGCGAGTTTGCAGGTCACGCCGGATAAGTGCTCGAATATATTCGCTCGCATTCTCATAAAGACCGTCATCACCAATCTGCTGCTGGATATGGTCTTGCAATGCTCCGCTGACTTTGACGTGAATGCTTCCTGACGCCATGGCATATTCCTTTCGGTCTCCTCGATTATGAAAAGCGTAGCATATATTGTCAATATTCATCACAACATTACGGCCGCTCCTGCTCCCTAGCCAACCATGAGCGCCACGGTAATTAAATCGCTATATCGTTTACTTTGCCAACGGGGCGAAATATTTCTAGTTTAACGAGAAAACACGAATGAGGATCAAGACTTGAAAGTCATCACAGGAACCGGATTCACCGCTGCCACCCTGCTTTTTTCAGGCTCTGTTGCCTTTGCCGCGCCAACATACCTTAGCTGCGAGTTCGCCGGTTCGAAGGGAACTCCTCAGGTGTTCAATTTCGCTCTGGACGAAGCTACCGGGACATTTGGAGTTTATGTCCCGGCTTCTGGAAGCCAGAGAATGGAGAAAGGCACCTTTGCCGGTGGTAAAGCGAGCCTGAATGAAGGCTCGGTGGCATGGGAGATCGACATCGCCAAGCGTTCGGTCATTCGTGACAAGCGTATGGTTGGCGAGAAGGATGGCGGGACCTGCAAGACGATCTCGCACGCGCAGAGCGGTTTTGAAGATTAATGCCGGTCTGGACAGGAGCCAGTATCGAGACCTCTGCACAGGGAGCTGACGGCACGGCGCATCTATAGCGCCTTGGCGAAGCGCTCCAGTTTGCCCAGCGTTTGCTGCCCCAGCTCCACGGCGCCGAAACCCTTCGCTTGCTGGAACTCGGCTTCCGTGCTGAACACCATGCCCAGCACAACTTTCGTCGCGCCATCCTGATCTTCGAAGGAGGCCCAGGCATCGGCATGTTTCGGTCCGTTTTCGCCCCATAGCAGCGTATAGGCGAGCCTCTCTTCGGGGCGGACCTCGACATAACGATGATGGTTCGGGAAGACTGTGCCGTCAGGGCCGATCATGTCAAAGACCCATTCGCCGCCGGTCCGCAGATCAATCCTCTTCGTGCGGCAGGAAAACCCTTCAGGGCCCCACCATTGCGGCAGCGTCTTTTCGTTCATCCAGGCTTTCCAGACAATGTTTCGCGGCACCTTTATCGTTCGCTCCAGCACCATGGTTCGCCCGGCCACGCTGGCCAGATTGTTGAGACCGGCGCTGAAACCTTGTTGATAGCCATCGCGCATATCCTCGGCCAGTGAGGAAAGCTGCACCGTTACGGTCAAGCGGCTACGCTCTTCCGCAGCCTGAAAATCGGCAGTCACCAGCGCTGCCGACTGGGTTACGCCGCCGGATGAGACCACCTCGTAGTTCACGCTGCGGCGGGTTGGCTGCAGCTCCAGCCAGCCGCATTCACAGCGAATATCCGGCTGGCCGGCGACCTTGCAGAGCGACACTTCGCGACCGCCCAGCCTGCTGTCCGCCTCCAGGAATTCCACGGTCACCGAGGGCGAGGGAGAGGCCCACGCCGCCCGGGCGGCGGGTGACAGCCAGACCTGCCAGAGAGCCGATAGCGGAACGGCAATTTCCCGTTCGAAGCTGAGCGTTGCAAAACGGTCTTGCCGCTGATGCGGTTCAGCGTGTGCGCCTTCCTGATCCGGTTTCGTTGTCATTCGGATTCCTCCTTCATGGCCTGCATTGCAAATGCCTCCAGCCGGTCAAGCCGGCTCTCCCACACGGCCCGCTGCTCATCGAGCCATGTGCTTACCGGCTCCAGCGCTTCGGGCACGATAGCGCAGGTGCGCACCCGCCCATCCTTGGACGTGACGATCAGCCCCGCCTCCTCCAGCACGGAAAGATGCCGCATGACCGTGGGCAGACGCAACCCCGTGGGAGCGGACAGTTCCATGACCGGCGCCGGACCGCCGCCAAGGCGCGCCAGAATTGCCCGCCGCGTCGGATCGGCCAGAGCCTGGAAGATCAGTGAAAGTTCCTGATGATGCTTAGTCATGTTGCTAACTATCATGTTTCATCGCGATGGGGCAAGCAGAAACTTAGCATGTCGACTAAGTTTTATCAGGGAAGGGATACAGGGGAAACGATCGATCAAAAGTTGCGGAAAATGATTGACTCTCGCATCCATGTGAGTGAGCTTCGCCAGGAAAATGACGGGGAACATAACAAATCATCATGTCGCCAGACCGCTTCAATGAATGCCTGCGGGTTATCCGCTGGACGCCAATCAATATTGCCTCTGCCCTGCAATGCGAGCTCTCATGGATAGAAGCGCTGGAAGCCGGCAATGAAGCCGTTCCCGATGGCCTCGCAACATGGCTGGAAACGCTGGCGCAAGCCCATGAAGCCTTGCCGCCGCCTTCGACCTACCGGGGAAAACGGTCGTCGTTCTGACATGGGCAACAGTTGAAAACCTTCACCAACGATCGGATCATACCAATGAAATCCCTCATCGCAGCCCTTGGCCTCATCGCCGTCTCAAGCCCTGCCTTCGCAGCTTCCTGCGAGAAGAACTTCACCGTTTCGGGCGTGCCGATGGTGACCGCCGTTTCTTACAAATCATGGCAGGAACTGCCGAAGGCCAAGGCGCCCGCGGTGCTTCAAAAGCTTGCACAGGCCGTCGCTGCTGAAGGTTTTTCAGGTATCCAGATCAACAAGGCGCTCTCATCCATCGATGCCCATCAGGAAACCAGCGGCAGCGGCAGAATCCAGACGCTGCGGGTGGTGGCGCGGCAGAAAGGCAATGCTGTGCGGATCGATGCCGTTTTCAATATTCAGGCAGGACAGATCGCCGACAAGAACGTCATTCGCGAAGGCATCTGCAATATCATAAAGGGCGTGTAAGTCGAACGCGTCTGGGGCATCGGTCTGCGTTACGATCTCGGTGCGCGTCACGCGCTTGTGGGGCGCAGTGCGCCGGACTTTGCGGTTCTCTTGCGGCCGGAGGGGATCGTGGCCTGGGTTGGCGAAGGTGTTTTCGATGAGGCCGAACTCGTCGGCGCAGCCTCATGTTGGCTCGGAGAGCCGCGACGCGGCGGCGACGCTTCCCTGACTGGGTCGCGACGCCATACATCGTTACACGATCAGCAGCAGGTGAAACCGCCGTCGATGGGCAGCGAAACACCGGTAATCATCGAGGCTGCGTCACTGAGCAGAAAGACGATGGGTGCGGCGATTTCCGCTTCGCTGGCCCACCGGCCGAGCGGCATCTGCTTCAGGAACGGCTCGGCCACATGCGGCTGGCTCCAGTGGCCGGACGAGATCGGTGTCATGACAACGGTTGGATTGACGCTGTTGACGCGGATATTGTAGCGGCCGAGCTCCAGCGCCGAGCAGCGGGTGATATTGTCGAGAGCGGCCTTGGAAGAGCCGTAGGAGATATGGCCCGGCAGCGCCACAAGGGCTGCCTGGCTGGACACGTTGACGATGGCGCCGCCCTTGCCGAGCCTCACCATGGACTGGCTGGCATATTTCGTCACCAGCAGCGCCCCGCGCGCATTGATGGTGATGACCTTGTCGAAAATGGCGATATCCGTGTCCATCGGCGTGGCAATCTCGCCGCCGAAACCGCCGCAATTGACGACGCCCCACAGATCCAGTCCCTCCAGCGCGGCGCGAATTTCCTCGTCGCGGGCAAGATCGAACGTCAATGTACGGCAACCGGTTTCCTTCGCAATAGCCTCGAGCGCCTCCTGCGAACGCCCTGCCGCGATGACATCGGCATTGGCGCGCACGAGATGGCGCACCGTTTCGCCGCCAATACCGCCGCTGCCGCCCGTCACAAGGATCGTTCTGCCCTGAAAATCCGTCATTTCCCGTCTTCCTCCCTCATGGCGCCGAAGATTCCGCACCCTTCACAACGTTTCAATTGATCCGCCCCGGTTCAGTCTCTCGCGGGGTGTTCATATCCTGCGACACTCTCTGCCCCTTCGCGTCGAACAGATGGCAGGCGGCGGCCGGGAACGACACGGCTATGCGGTCGCCCGCGCGCGCCATGCGGCCAAGACTGTCTCTTATGGTGATGGTTTCCTCGCCCTCGCGGACATGGATGAAAGTATCGCTGCCGAGCAGTTCGACCATCGTCGCTTTCATCGAATAGGACTGTCCGCCCTGCCCGTCGCCGATTGCAATATGTTCGGGGCGGATGCCGAGGGTTACGGTGTCACCAGGCTCAAGCGGCCTTGAAACCGCAATATCGAGGGAGGGGCCGGCGGCGAGAGACACGGTGGCGATGCCTTCTGCAACGGCGACAACGCGCGCTTTCAGAAGGTTCATGGCGGGAGAACCGATGAAACCCGCAACGAAAAGATTGGCGGGACGCTGGTAAAGCGTAATCGGCGAGCCGATCTGCTCGATGCGGCCGCCATTCATGACGACGATCTTGTCGGCCAGCGTCATCGCTTCCACCTGGTCATGCGTGACATAGATCATCGTGCAGCCGAGTTCCGCCTTCAGCCGTGCGATTTCCACCCGCATGCCGACGCGCAGGGCCGCATCGAGGTTGGAAAGCGGTTCATCGAGCAGGAAAAGCTTCGGCTTGCGCGTCATCGCCCGGCCGATGGCGACACGCTGGCGCTGACCGCCGGACAATTCGCGCGGCTTGCGTTTCAGATAGCTCGAAAGCTTGAGTTTGCCGGCCGCGCGGCCCACCCGCTCGCCGATTTCGGCTGTGGGTGTCCGGGCGATTTCCAGCCCGAAGCCGATATTGCGGGCAACATTCATATGTGGATAAAGCGCATAGGACTGGAAAACCATGGCCACGCCGCGTTCTGGCGGCTCGGCATCGCTCATATCCGCGCCATCCACCAGCACGCGGCCCGAACTGATCGGCTCCAGCCCGGCGATGATGCGCAGCAGCGTGGATTTTCCGCAGCCGGAAGGGCCGACCAGCACGCAGAATTCGCCATCCTCTATGGTCAGCGACAATTCGGGAATGACCGTCAGGCTGCCGAAGGCCTTGGTGATTTTGTCGATCGAAAGCGTCGCCATGGGTCTAGCCTTTCACCGCGCCGGCAGTCAGGCCGCGCACGAAGGCGCGCTGCACCAGCACATAAAGAAGAATGAGGGGAAGCGCGATCAGCGTCAGCACCGCAAACAGCGCGCCGGGATTGGCCATATAGAGGCCGGAATATTGCATCGGCAGGATGGTGAGCGTCTTCATCTCGCTTTTCGTCAGCACGATCAGCGCCAGGAAAAACTCGTTCCAGGTGACGATGAACTGCCAGATGGTGACGAACACCAGCGCCGGGCGCACCAGCGGCAGCGCCACATGCCAGTAGGTCTGCCAGGCGTTGCAGCCATCCACCTTGGCCGCCTCGAACAGTTCACGCGGCGCGTCTTCCATGAAGGATTTCAGGATGACCATGGCGAAGGGCACGCCAAGGGCGGCATAGGGCAATATGAGGCCGATATAGGTGTTCACCCAGCCGAAATTCTTCAGGAGAATGGCAAGCGGCAACACCATCGAGGCGAGCGGTACCATCAGCGTCGTCAGAAGCGTCGTGTAGAGAAACAGCGTGCCTTTGAGCCGAAGGATAGCGATGGAGAAGGCAAAAAGCGAGGATACGGCGACCACGATCGCCACCGTCGCGACCGTCACGATCAGGCTGTTCAGGAAGATGCCACCGAGCGGATTGTCGCGGATGACGGTGATGAAATTGTCGAAGGTCACCGGCCATGTGAAGAGCGCCGCGTCGAAAGCCTGCGCCGGCGTTCTCAGACCCACGGACAGCATATAGACCTGCGGGACCATCCAGATGCCGAGCACGATGAACAGCACCGCATGAATGAGAATGCCGCGTGCGCGGTTGCGGGCAAAAGCCGTCATGACCGGTCCTTTCCGGCGGGCGTCAGCCGTGCGCCAAGTGCTGCGATCTGCAGCAGCGAGAGGCCAAGCGCCACGACAAGAACGATCACGGAAAGCGCCGCACCGCTGCCGGTATCGCCCAGCACAAAGCTCTGCTTGAAGATGAAGGTGCCGAAAACCTCGCTTGCCCGGTTCGGGCCGCCACCGGTCATCAGATGCACGATGGGAAAGGTCTGAAGCGTGCCGATGACGCCGAGAAGCAGCAAGGACTTTGTGGCGGGCGCCAGCATGGGAACCACAACATGGGCGGCGAGTTTCAAACCCTTCGCGCCATCGATGCGCGCCGCATCCAGCACTTCAGACGGCATGTTGGCGATGCCGGCGATATACATCAGCATGGAAAACCCGGTCCATTGCCAGATATTGACGACAATGAGGGCATAGATCGCCGTTTTGGGATCGCCGATCGGCGAGGTCGACATGACGATACCGGCATATTTCAGATACTCCTGCGCGATGCCGTAATAGGGCGCGTAAATCTGCACCCAGACGAGGCTGACCACCGAAACGGAGGTAACGACAGGCAGGAAGAACATGGTGCGAAAGAAACCGCGCAGCCGGTCCGTGTGCCGTTCGATGAACCAGGCGAGCACCCCGCCCACCAGCATCTGGACTGGAATGGTGATGACACCCCAGAGCGCCATGTTGCGCACGACGATCCAGAAGGTAGGGTCACCAAGAACCGTGACGTAATTCGAAAATCCCGCAAAGCTGCGTGCCTCGCCGGAAGCCGCATAGAAGCTCTGTCCCGTCACCCAAAGGATTGGATAGGCAATGAAAACGACGAACAGCAGAACGGCAGGAAGGGCGAAGACATAGAGCATGGACGCCCTCGAAGCTCTGCTGCGTTCAATGATAACAGGCGTAGCGCCGGCCCTTAAAACTTCTGCACGCATGGGTTCTCACCGATTGATAATCACACCGCCATCAAACGAAACGGCGTCGAAAGGTGTTGAAGCGCACCAGGGAGGTCTTGTCGTGGTCGATGCGCTTCAACCCGCCGGGCGCATTTGGCAACGCCCGGCATCTTGAGGCCGCCTGTCACTTTGACGCGAGCGCTTTTTTGGTCGCCTCGTCCGCCTTGGCCAGCGCGGCCTCGGCTTCGATGCTGCCGGCGGCTACACCCGCCAGGGCGTTGTCCAGCGCCTCGGCCACGGCCGGCGAAGAAAAGCGCTGGTTTTCGGCCTTGGGCAGATCTGCCATGAACCGTGCCGACAATTGCTTGACGTGGTCGGTAATATCGCCCTTCGGCGTATGGCCTTCGAAGGCCGGCAGATCGTTCAGGTCGTTCAGCGCCTCCTGCAGACCGACACCGTTGGTCAGCTCGGCAAGGAAAGTCCATGCGGCGTCATTCTTGCCGCCATTCTTCGTCAGGCCGTAACCGATGTCGATGCCGCCGACCGGCGGGCTTGCCTTGTTGCCCTCCTTGACGGGAGGCATGTAGAAAAAGTCGAACCCGTCCATGTTCTGCACATATTCGGAGAGCGGCGGCGGGAACTTGCTTTCCTGCATCCACCAGGAGCCGAGCGCCATCATGCCCACCTTGCCCTGTGCGAAGAGCTGCGCGCCGGTCGGATAGGCATGCGCGCCAAGCGCACCCTGCTGGAAGATGCCGTCATCGAAGAGGCCCTTCCACGCCTTCATGGCGGCCACCAGCTCCGGGGTGGTCCACGGCGTTTCACCCGCCTGCGCCTTGTCGACGATGCCGGGGGAAAACTGGTTGGCGAGCATCAGGAAGACGTTTTCGTTCTGCCAGCCGTCCGCGGCGCCCTGAAACATCGGGATGAGGCCGTTATCGCTCAGCGTCTTGGCGGCAGCCTTCAGTTCCGCATAGGTCTTCGGCACAGCGATATTGTGTTTTTCGAAGAGCTTGCGGTTGTACCAGATGCACAGAACCTGCGATTCCTGGGGAATGATGTAGAAATTCTTGTCGCCGGCGGGATTGCCCATCAACATCTGTTTGCGGTTGACGGGGAAAATCTTCTCCTCCCATGTTGCACCCCATTGTTTGGCGGCGCGTTCGTTTACGGGCTCCAGATTATCGCGATATTGCTGTGTGAGGGACCCCGGCTGCAGGCCGATGATGTCAGGCAAACTCCCGGATGCCGCCGCCGCCTTCAGCGCCGTGATATATTCCGGCGAATAATTGTAATAGGTGTAGTTCACCTTCACGTCTGGATGGGCCTTCTCGAAGGCCGCAATCGACTTCTTCATGGTGCTTTGCACGAACCATGACCATACGGTCACTTCTTTCTGCGCGGCACTCGCAACAGCAGCGGACAGAACGGCAGTCAGAACTGTCGTTGCAAGAAACAACGTCTTCCTCATCATATTCCTCCCTTTATTGTTTAAAGACGCATTGTTTAAAGATGCCGGCGGACCTGCCGCCCGATTTTGTCGCGGCCCTCCCAGAGCCGCGCTCACTCGAAATCCCGGCAGCTATCAGGCCGCCTTGGCCGCCGCCGCTTTCAGCACGTCCTCGGTAATGACGCGGTCGTCCGCGAGCGGGCGCACCGGGGAAAGCCCCAGTGTCTGCAGCTCGCCATGATAGGCGCGGACCGCCTCTTCCGGCTTCAGGGCGCCGTCGGCAACCGCGCGCATCAGCACGATCAGATTGAGCGGAGCTTCAGCCAGATTGATCTTGCGCCCGAACAGCGCGAGCCGCGCACCGTAACGCTCCGACTGCGCCACCAGCTCGAATGTATCGCGGGTGGTGCCCGCTCCGCCGCCAAGCACGCCGACGATCAGCTCGGAATCGAACGAGGCGAGTTCCTCCAGCGCCTTCGGCCCGTTATAGGGCATCTTGAGAAACAGCGGCCGTTCGGCACGCGGCACGCTCGCCAGTGACTTGATGATGTGGTCATTGACAAATTCGCCGGTCTGTTCGCGCGTCAGGCCGATATCGACGTTCGGGTTGAAGACCTCGTAGAAATATTTGAAATTGTGCTTCGATGCTTCGGCGCGGAACTCGGCGAAAGCTTTGAGCGTGCATATGTCGCGGTCGAGATCGTTGGTGAAGCACACCGAATAAAGGCAGAGATCGGTGCCGGAGGTCGGGTAGTTGGCGATGGCGCGGGCAAGGCCGGTATCGCGGAACGGCACGGATGGCGACTGTGTATAGGTGCCATGCCGCACGCCACCCCAGCACATGCTTTCGAGATTGCCGCGAATGGCCGGTTTCACCTCGCTGCCGGAAAACGCGCCGCGCTCGTCCAGCAGATCGAGATTGGACTGCGATACCAGCATGATGTCGACCACGTCCTGGTCGATGATCTCCTCGATCTGGGTTATGAATTCCTGGCGGGTGCGACGGCGGGGCGGCTTGACGGAATAATCGAAACCGGTGGCGGAGACACCCGCGCCGACATCGCTGTCCTTTGCATCGGCAATGATAAAATCAGTCGGTTTGTAACGCCCTGCGCGAATATTCGCCAGTTTTCTGTCGAGTCTCGTGACCATCGTAGCCCTCAATGAATGTTGGAGTTCGGCTGCCAGCGCTTCGATTGCGACCGCAGACTTGCATTTATAAACGGCCACTTCTCATATTCTGTCAATAGCTATCTTTTTCTCTCTAAAACAAGGCAGCTCGCTCCATATTCTTGACCGAAGGATGGGATTCAAAGTTTCCAAATTTCGAATTTTATAAAAATAAATCAACATTTTAAATTGCTCGTCCAGACGCCTTCCAGTGTCTTTTCATGCCACATCAACAAAACACCAGCGCCACAATGGGCGTCCGTCCATACGCTTGAAATGTCTTTATTTTCGGCAAATCAGCGGTCAATGCGCCACCCAAGACGTTCGCATGCGCAAAACATGTGCTGCGCCGCTTTAAAAATGCGCTGCATTGCGCAAATTCTGGCAAAATAGCACTTTCAGTGCAAAATCTCGTTGACGATTTGAGAGATAATGGTAGCAATTGACATCATTGCCGCGTGAGGAGGAGATACTCGGCTATGGGTGACGTTTTTACAGGCGACTGGGGGGAGCGTTATGTCGCGCTCGCCGATCCGCGCTCCGGCCCGATTGGAACATCGGCGCTTTCGCGGGCGGGGCTGTTCTTGTGCGGCATGTCCACCTGTGTCGATGCACGGGCCGACATGCACAATATGCAGCCGCTTCTCGATGCCCCAGCCGAAACGCCGGCCGGTCAATTCGCCGCCATGTTGCTGGCGCGCGCCGCAAAGGGTATCGGCGGTGAAGTACGCGCCGACTGGCTGGACGGCCCGCAATGGCTGCGCGATCATCTGGATGTTCGCTACGCGCTGGGCGGCACCGGTCCGCAGGCCGCCTGGGTGCTTTCGCGGCTCGGCGTCGCCTCCCTGGTGGCGCTGGAGGATCGCCACGAGCAGCAGCTTCGTCAGATCCCACCGGGCGTTTTATTGGCCGAGGGCAATGCGCTGAAAACAGCGGCGGAAGTGACGCCGACAGAACGGCATATTCCCGAAATATTCATCTTCGAATTCACGGCGGGCAAGCCAATCGGTGCGCTCATACCCAATCGTTCGACACGCATCATCGTGCGTTTTTGCGATCGCGGTATCCAGCATGATGCGGCATTTGAGGCGGTATCACGAAAGCGCGCCTCCACCGCCGCTGCAGGCCTTCTGTCCGGCCTCAACGACGAGGCCGCGGAAAATGTCGGTGCCGCCGCCCGCCATGTCTTTGCGCTCAGCCGCGACTGGATGGATGCGGGCTTGAAGACGGTGCATTTCGAGCTTGCCGGTTATGCTTCGCAGGACGCCGTAAGCGAGTTGCTCGATCAGGCCAGGGGTGCAATCAGTTCGCTCGGCATGAGCCATTCGGAACTGCTGGCAATGGATGGCACCGCCCAGCATCCGATGGAGGCGCTGATCGCTCTTGGGGACAGGCTGGATATAGACCGTGTCTGCGTGCATGCCGACACCTGGGCGGCCGCTGTGACGCGCAACGACCCCGACGAGGAGGAACTGGCGCTGATGGCCGGATGCGCCATTGCCAGCGCCCGGGCTGCCAATGGGGAACCGGCAAACGCGATCCGTACCGATGCGCTGGCGCAGTTTCACGCGTTGCCCTTCGACAATCGTGTGCGGAAAGGCCGCTGGACCTTTGTTGCCTGCGCCTCGCCCTATGTTGAAAAGCCCGCCACCACGCTTGGCCTCGGCGACAGTTTCACGGCCGGGTGCCTTCTCGTTCTCGGAAATCCCGGCGTCGTGACCGCCCCCGCCGCCCTCAAACAGGCCTGAAGGAAAAACGATGTTTCTCGAACGATTTCGTCTGGATGGAAAAACCGCCTTCATCACCGGCGGCGGGCGCGGCATCGGCCTTGCGACGGCGCAAGCGCTGGCGGAAGCAGGCGCGCATGTCATCATTTCCGACATGAATGCCGAGGTGCTGGAGGCGGGTCTCTCGGAACTGAAGGCACAAGGCCATGCGGCGGACGCCATGCAGCTCAATGTAACGGATGCGAAGGCCGTCGCCGAGGCCGCGCGGGCCGCCAACGACCGCTTCGGCGCCGTCGATATCCTGATTGCCAATGCGGGCATCGCCTGGCCGGACACGCCGGGCGAAGAGATGAGCGACGAGGTCTGGTTGAAGGTGGTGGATGTGGATCTCAACGGCGCTTACTGGTCATGCCGTGAATTCGCCCGCCCGATGCTGGCGCGGGGACACGGCTCCATCGTCACCCTCGGTTCGATGTCCGGATTGATTTCCAACAAGCCGCAGCGGCAGGTGCATTACAACACCGCCAAGGCCGCCGTTCACCACATGACGCGCTGCCTCGCGGGCGAATGGGCTGAGCGCGGCGTTCGGGTCAATTGCGTTGCACCCACCTATGTCGATACCGTCATGTCGCGCGGCGGCTTTTCAGATGAAACGCTGATGCCGGTCTGGATGGAGATGACGCCGATGAAGCGCGTCGCAAGGCCCGATGAGATCGCCGCGCCCATCCTGTTTTTGGCCTCGGACGCCGCCAGCGCCATGACGGGCACGATCGTTGCGGTGGATTGCGGATACACGATTTGGTAGAGCTTGACGGACATTGGAGAGAATCGGCGCGTTTCTACGGGCCGAAAACCGGGTGATTGCATGGAGTCTTCGAGCAAGCGTGTTGATATGGTTCCCGCCAAAAGACGGGCGCTCATTCTGGAGCACCTGCGCATCAATGGCGCGGCGGGCATTCAGGAGCTCGCGGATACGATAGGCGGATCGCAATCGACCGTGCGGCGTGATCTCGAGCATCTGGTGGAAAAAGGCTATCTCGAGCGCACCCACGGCGGCGCGCATCTGCTGCAGCCGATGCGTGCGACCTTTGAACGGGAGATGACGGTCAATGCCGCGCTTCAGCACGCGGAAAAGGTTGCGATCGGCCGCGAGGCCGCGGAGCGGCTGAGTGCCGGCGACAGCGTCATCTTCGACAGTTCCTCGACGGTTATGGAGGCGGTGCGGGCCGCTGCCGAACGCGACCTTCCATTAACGGTGGTGACCAACAGCCTGCAGATCGCCGATTTCGCCGCCGATATCAAATCCTGGCGCACCATCCTGCCGGGCGGCACGGTGCGGCCCGGGCACCGCCACCTGGCGGGCGAGCCGGGGGAAAGCTTCATCAAAACGCTGCACGCCGATATCTGCATGACGGGGGCTTCTGCGGTTACCGGCACGCTGCTGACGGAAACCTCGCTGGAAGTGGCCTCGCTCAAGCGTGCCATGATCGCCGCAGCCCGCAGAACCGTGCTTCTGGTCGACAGCTCGAAATTCGCGGCGCCCGGTTTCTGCACGCTTTCGGATATTTCGCAGATAGACGAGGTCATCACCGATAACGGCATTTCGCAGGATGCGATGACCTCGCTCAAAGCTACGGAGTGCAAGGTGACGCTGGTTTCGCCCGCTGCCCCTGCGCCACTGACCTGACGAACCGCCATTTCCATCGCCAAATTCACTGTGCCGCCTCGGCGTTCGGCGACTTCGGTTGCGAATGTGCATTTTGACGTGCGGCAAACAGATGAAGCGAGCGCATGGCCCGCCGGAGCTCCTCGTTCGCCGCAAGCCGGCGATATTCGGCATAAAGCGTCTCGTATTTTTCGAAATGGCGCAGGTTCGGCACAAATTCGCGAAGGCTGCGCGCACCGAGCCTTTCCGCACCCTCGGCGAAAGAGCCAACGATCCCGGACGCCACCGCCGCATGGATTGCCGCGCCGAGCGCCGTCGGGTTCTCCACGTCCGGAACCTCGATCATGCGTCCGAACACATCCGCCATCGTCTGCACCAGAAACGGATTGCTGCGGGCCAGACCGCTCGTCATCACAATACGGCTGATCGGCACGCCGCCCGCTATCGCCATGTCCAGAATGGATCGCGTGCCGAAACAGAGCGCCTCGATCAGCGCCCGGTAGATTCCGGCCGAGGTCGATTTCAGGCTGAGGCCCACCAGCAATCCCGACAGCATGGAGTCGGCCAGCGGAATGCGGTTTCCCGCAAACCAGTCGAGCGCCAGAACACCGCCCGCGCCCGGACTGACCGCCTGCGCCGCCTCATTGTGTAGGGCGAAGTTGCGCGAAAGGTCGTCATCGCGCGGGAAAGTCTTCACATACCAGGCCAGCATGTCGCCGAACGCCGCCTGCCCCGCCTCGTAACACCACAAATCCGGCAGGGCGGCACCGAAGGCCGCCCCTTCGAGCCCGGGCGGCAGGCCGCGTCCCTCACCATCCAGAATGAGAAAGCCGGCAGAGGTTCCGAGCGCGCCGACAAAAACACCGGGACCGACCGCGCCGACCGCAGGCAGCACGACATGACTGTCGATAACAGAAACCGCAACGACGGCATCGCCTGTAATCCCGGTGCGACGACGCCACTCCGGCGTCAGGGAACCGGCCGGGCTACCGACCTGAAGCGGTTTCGAAAGACGCTCCGCAAGCCCCGGCACCACGTCTTCCGGATAGCCGGTTTCCCGCGAGAACTGCGCCTTGTAGGAGGCGAAGTCGAGGCTTCGCGCCTCGTTGCCGGTCAGCTGCCAGACCAGCCAGTCTCCCGCCTCGATGAAGCGCCCGGTTTCGGCCCACAAAGCGGGTGCTTCAGCGCGCATTTGCGCCGCCTTGGCGAGCATCCATTCGCCGGAGAGCTTCCCGCCGAAGTTTTCAAGGTAATCACCACCCAAAGCGTTGATCGCATCCGCATGAGCCTGCGCCGAGTGTTTCCAGAGCTTCACATAGGCATGCGGCTCATCCGGATAAAGCACCGAAAGCGCCGTGCCGTCGGCGCGTGCAGGCATGGGGGAAGACGCGGTGAAATCGATACCTATCCCCGCCACGTTGCGGCCCTTGCCGAGCGCCAACAGAATAATCTCGGCGGCTTCCGTGTAGTCATCTGCGACCTGAAGCACGAAATTGGCGGGCAGGCTTCGACCGCGCAGCGAATGCGTCAGAATGCCGTTGCGATACGGATGGACATGGTGGCCTTCCTGCGCGCCGGTGCGGGCATTGACGAGAATGCCCCGCGCCGATTCCGAGCCGAAATCCATGCCGATTATATAGGTATCGGTCATGATCTCACGCCCCCTCGCGACTGCTGGCAAATATGGTGTGAGCATCATTCAGGGGCATGGGATCTCGCAATTGGGTGGGACTGAAACACTGCCGTTCTTCACGTTGCCAATTTTCACATTATCGGGCTGGCAGCAGCCGTGGCACCGGTCATGATCGCCACGGCATCCGACATGGTGACGTCTCCCGGATTGACGACGGCCGCCCGCCTGCCGAGCCTGTGGATGTGGATACGGTCGGCGATTTCAAACACATGCGGCATGTTGTGGCTGATAAGCACGATCGACAGGCCCTTGTCGCGAATGCTAAGGACCATGTCGAGAACCTTGCGGGATTCCTTGACCCCGAGAGCTGCGGTCGGCTCGTCGAGAATGACGACGCGCCCACCGAACGCGCAGGCACGGGCGACGGCAATACCCTGCCGCTGCCCGCCGGACAGCGTTTCGACGCTCTGGTGAATGTCCTGCACCGTCATCAGACCGAGGCTCGACAGGTGCCGCCGCGCCTCGGTCGCCATGCGGGGGCGGTCCAGCAGGCGAAAGACCGAACCGCCGATGCCGGACACACGCATTTCACGCCCGAGGAAAAGATTGTCGGCGATGGACAGCGCCGGCGAAAGGGCAAGGTTCTGAAACACCGTTTCGATGCCGGCGGAGCGCGCATCCATCGGCGTTCTGAAATCGACGCGCTTGCCTTCCAGCCGGATTTCGCCGCTGTCGGGTATAACCGCACCGGCAAGCGCCTTGATGAGGGTGGATTTTCCGGCGCCGTTGTCACCGATCACGGCGAGAATTTCGCCGCGACGCAATTCGAAGTCCGCACCGTTGAGTGCAACGACATTGCCGTATCGTTTGGTCAGGCCGCGACCTTCGAGCGCAAGTTCGCCTGTCATGCCGAAACCCTCCGGAGCCACTGGTCGACGCCGACGGCCGCCACGATCAGAATACCGACCGCGAATTCCTGCCACAGCGCATCGAGGCCCGCGAGCGCAAGGCCGTTTCTAAAGACCCCCACGATCAGCGCGCCGATCAGGGTGCCAATGATGGTGCCGCGCCCGCCGAACAGCGATGTTCCGCCGATCACCGTCGCGGTGATGGAATCCAGATTGGCAGTCGATCCGGAGGTCGGGCTGATTGCGCCGACCCGGCCGATCAACGCCCAGGCGCCGATGGCGGAGATGAGACCCGCACAGGCATAAACCGCCAGCAGCACGCGACGCGTATCGATGCCGGCAAGCGTCGCCGCATCCGGGTCGTCACCCGTCGCATAGACATGGCGGCCGAAGGCGGTGCGGTTCAGCACATACCAGGCGAGAGCTGCGAGAGCGAGCATCAGCACGGTTCCGAGCGTAATGCGCGCGCCACCGAACTGGATTGCCGCCCCCATCCATTGCAGGATCGGTGCGACCTCGGCAACCTCCTGGCTACGGATGGTCTGGCTGCCGGAATACCAGAGGTTCAGCGCCCCGAAGACGCTCCAGCTCCCGAGGGTGACGATGAAAGGCGGAAGACGCATATAGGTTATGAGAAACCCGTTGATGAGGCCGCAACCCAACCCGCCGCCGAGCCCGATAAGGAAGGCGAGTTCCGGTGGCAACCCGGCAGTAATGGCAAGGCGGCCCATGAGCGTCGAGGTCAATACCATGATGGCGCCGACGGACAGATCGATGCCCGCCGTCAGGATCACCAGCGTCTGGGCGATGCCGATAATGCCGATGATGGTGACCTGCTGGAGGATGAGCGAAAGATTGAAAGGCTGAAAGAACCGTGAGCCGACGATGATGGAAAACACCCCGACGCTGGCTGCAAGAACAATGAACGGCACCACCGTTGGATTGCCGTGCAGGAAACGTTGCAGCCTGCGAAGCGGGCTCGTGTCCTGATCCTCGAACACGGCATGAGATGTTTCTTTTGCTATCGAACCGGCCTCAAAGCCTGCCGGACCAGTCGAAGCATGTTTGCTGGGTTCAGTCATCGAGATACACCCTTCGCAGGTCTGCGGCTTCAACCCGGATACAGGATCGGCTGCCGGAAAATGCGATGCACGGATTAAACACGTTGGAGCGCCTTTTCACATCAGCAGGGAAGTGTGGCGTTCTGTTACGGCAGATTTTCAAAAGCGTGGCCAGACGGTGTTTATTCGGAAACTGACCTGGCCAGGAGTGACGCCCCGCGGCTTAGAGAGGACGGGGCGTCAAAGGCTGCTCAGCCCCAGCAGGCCTTCAGCGCTTCATCGGAAGTGATCGAGTCAACGCCGGCAACCGGCTTGTCGGTGACGAGCGTGACGCCGGTATTGAAGAACGGCAGGCCGGGGCTGGCCTCGGGCTTCTTGCCGGATTTCACATATTCGACGATTGCCTCGACACCAAGCGACGCCATCTTGAGCGGATATTGCATCGACGTTGCGCCGATGACGCCCGCCTTCACGTTTTTAACGCCGGGGCAGCCGCCATCCACAGAGGTGATTATGACGGAGTCCTGCTTGCCGGTGGCCTTCAACGCCTCATAAGCGCCGGCGGCGGTCGGCTCGTTGATGGTGTAGACCACATTCAGATCGCTGTCTTTCTGGAGGAGCGTTTCCATGCCCGTGCGGCCGCCCTCTTCCGATCCCTGCCCCCACTGGTGGCCCACGATGCGCGCATCGTCCTCATCCAGATAACGCGTCACGTCCTTGGGATCGATGCCGAAACCCTTCATGAAGCCCTGATCGCGGGCGACATCCACTGTCGGCTGGTTTTCAAGCGCATCGATAAAGGCGACCTTGGCCTTGGAAGCATCGCCAACCGTTTTGGCGGCCCAGGAACCGATCAGTTCACCCGCCTTGAAATTGTCGGTCGCAAAGGTCGCATCGGCGGCATCGGCAGGTTCGAGCGGCGTATCGAGCGCGATGACGAGGATACCCGCCTTACGGGCCTGCTCCACCACCGGCACCACTGCCTTGGTGTCGCTCGCCACCATCAGAATACCCTTTGCACCGGCGGAGATCAGGTTTTCGACAGCAGCCACCTGGCTTTCATTGTCACCGTCGAACTTGCCGGCGAAACTCTGGATCTTCACGCCACCAAGTTCCTTGGCCTTCAAGGTCGCACCTTCGCGGATCTTGGCAAAGAAGGGATTGGCTTCGGTTTTGGTGATGACGCCGATAAGGATGTCTTCAGCCTGCGCGTTCAAGGGAATGAAAGCAAGACTTACCCCCAGAGCGAGCGCTGCGGCGCCGAGACGTCCGGACATGGCAAAACTGCCCGCAGAAGCGGGTTTTTCAAAAAACTTCATTTGAAATCCTCCCAGATTACCAAGCGCTCCCTCCCATCCGGAGGACGTAATCCGTCTTGGCGCGATTATTACTGACCCCAATTATGCATACTGTCAACATTATCTAATTACCATTTTGTATTTTTTTATACATATATCAGGAGCAATATCGGAAATTTCGGATTATAAGGGGATTTTCTACCAAATATTGGTAAGCAGTCTCGTCAGGCACGCGGCCGCATGCCAGACACTAAAAGACGCTGTGAGGAACGGAAACCGGCAATGGCAAGCACAACCTCCGGACAAGGATCTACCCCTCGCGAGTGGCAGGGCGATCTCAACGCGATCAAGGCAAGCGCGGCGCTCTTGTCGCTCGTCGGTTCGGGTCGCGCCCGTTCGCGCAGCGCCCTGACCGAACTTTCCGGCCTCTCGCGCGCGACTGTACACCAGAAACTCGCAGGCCTGATCGATGCGGGGTTGATCCGCGAGACAGAGGAAACGCTTCCGAGCGGCGGACGGCCCACGCGCGCCCTTGATCTCAACCGCGACTTCGCCGTCGTCCTCTCCGCCGATATCGGTGAGCAGCATATCCGCGTCGCCGTCACCGACCTGCAGCCGCGAATCCTGACGGAAATCTCGGAAACGTTCGATATTCTGCGCGGCCCCGCTGTGGTTCTCAACTGGATCGAGGAGCAGTTCGAGGCGCTTTTATCGAAGATTGGCAAAACAACAGCCGACGTGCTGGGCATCGGCATTGGCCTGCCTGCCCCTGTCGATTACGCCAACGGCCGGGTCGTCGGTCCTTCCGTGATGGTCGGGTGGGACAATTTCGAAATCAGGCAACACCTTGAAGAAAGATTCGGTGTTCCCGTCTACGCCGAAAACGACGTGAACCTTCTGGCCTTGAGCGACCATCGGCAGCGACGGACGAATGTGAGCGAAATGGTGTTCGTCAAGGTCGGGACGGGCATCGGCAGCGGCATCATTACGGAAGGCCGTCTTTATCGCGGTGCGCAAGGTGCGGCGGGCGATATCGGCCATATCCAGTTCGCACGTGAACCCGCACCGCTCTGCCGCTGCGGCAAGATTGGCTGCGTCGAAGCGCGCGCCGCCGGCTGGGCAATCGCACGCGAGTTGCGCAAAGAGGGCATCGAGGCGCACACCGCCCGCGACGTGACCCGGCTGGTCGAACTTGGCCAACCGCTTGCCATTCACCTCGTCAGGGAATCCGGCCGCATTCTCGGCGAGGTCATGACAAGCCTCGTTAGCATCCTGAACCCGCAGATGATCGTGATCGGCGGGACACTGGCAATCGCCAACGACCACCTTCTGGCCGGCATACGCGAGCTGGTCTACAAGCGCTCGCTTCCCCTGGCGACGAGGGAGCTGGAACTGGTGATCTCGCCCCCGGACCCGGACGCAGGCATCATGGGCGCTGCCATTCTTGTGGTTGAAGAACAGATGAAGGCACAGAATGTCGAAATGGTGATGTTGCGCCATAGCGCGCAGCCCAGGTAGAGGCCAGCCAGCACTTCGGATTACCTGACACCTCCTCTCCGTCAAGATTTCCCACGCGAGGAACCGCCTGGCAATGACCACTTGCTAAGCAACTTTTGCGTGCTTAAAAGGCAGCCAATATCAGTTCGTTAGAGAGGACTCACTTCGTGGAACAGGAAAACATCCAGACCGGCAAGGGTCGGCGCAGGGCGCTTTGGGCGGCAGTTGCGATTATTGCCGTTGCTGCCGCAGGCGTCATCGGCGGCAAGACCTTCTACGAAGCAAAGGTGAAGGAGCTGGTTGCCCGCAGCGGTGCGACGGCCACTTCCATCGAGGTCGATTTTCTCGGGAAAATTCATGTTCGCGATCTGACGCTGCCGCTTGAAGAGGGCGGAAATATCAAGATCGCGGCTATCGATGGACGTCCGAAACTTCCGTTTCTGGACGGCGCGTTGGACATGAACACCATCGACATCGATGTGCCGACCGGAAAGATTTCGATGGCGCAGGCCCGCGTCGAGAATGCCGCATTCGAAAAGCCGGCACAGGCGGAAGGAAACGGCGGCTCCCTGCCCCGGCGCATCGAGCGCTTCGCGGCGACAAGCATCTCCACGCCGGAGGTGACGTTTACCCAGTCCGTCGCGACCACCGAGCAGAAGACCGTTTACAGGAACTTGGCTTTCTCTGAGATCGCCGGCGGCCGCATTGCCCGATACTCTATCGACAATGGCAGCTACGACATCAAGATGCAGCTTCCCGACGGCGAAGGCGCGATGAAAGACAAGCATATGGTCGTGTCGACCGGCGCGATCGCCGGTCAGGACATCGACGTCGCTTATCTCGCCCGGCTCTATACGGAAAAGGCCGGCCCGGACGACAAGGAAGCGAAGCCGCTCTACGGGCCGGTCTCCGTCAAGGCCGTTTCCTTCTCTGAAGGAGACGGTCATTTCAGCTACGATGAAATCCGCAGCGATGGCTTTACCGCCCGCATGCCGTCCGAACCGCTGCTGGATACCCTGAAAGCGCTGACGGCGACCAAAGATCCCGACCAGCTTCCACCGCAGGAACGCCAGGCGCTTTTCGCAAAGGTCGTGTCCATTCTCGACATGTTCGGCAAGAGCAACATGCAGTTCATCGGCCTCAAGGCCGACGCGCCGGACGAAAAGGAAGGGGCGGCCGGCAAAAGGGTCAAGGCCACCATCGACCGCATCGACATGCAGATGGACAGCCGCACGCTCGACTTCGGCTTGAATGGCATGTCGATCGGCGATGGCGACAGCAAGATTGAAGTCGCGGAAGCAAGCCTCAAGGGCTTCGACTGGAGTTCGACGATCAAGGGAATTTCCGAGATCATCGCGCTCGACGAGACGCAGATGGAAACCTTCCAGTTCAATCGCCTGATACCGGAACTCGGCCGGGTGCGCGTCGGCGGCATCAACGTCGATATCGCCGCGCCGGAAAAGACGGAGGAGGAGACGGAGGAAGAAACGGCCGGAACGCCGGAACGCATCAAATTCTCGCTCAAGAATTTCGAGATGGGGCTGACCAAGCCCTTCAACGGCATTCCGACCGATATCGAGATCAGGCAGGACGAGCTCACGCTTCCGATTCCTGCGGATTCGACGGAGGAAGTTTTCGTCGAAGCCCGCAAAATGGGTCTCGAAACGCTGGCCTTCTCTTATGGCCTCGCCGCCGGCTGGGACGAACCGAACAGCAATCTGGTGATCCGCGATATCTCGCTCAGCAGCAAGGATTTCGGCAGCGTCAATTTTGCCGGTCTGGTAAGCGGCTTTACGGAAGAGTTCTTCTCCTTCGACGTCAATCGCGCGCAGGCGGCGCTCTTCGGGCTTGCCGGCCGCGAAGTGAAGCTCACGATCAAGGACGAAGGCCTGATGGCCAAGGCGATCAAGCTTTATGCCCTGCAGAACGACATGACGGAAGATCAGGTACGCGCCACTCTGACGCTTGTGGCGAGCATGATGCTGCCGCAGGTGGCGGCTGAACAGCCCAAGCTGCAAAACGCCGTGGAAGCGCTCGTCCAGTTCATCAGCAAACCCGGGACCCTGACGGTAACGGTCAAATCCACCGGCGCAAACGGCCTCGGTATTTTCGATCTGGTCGCCGCCTCCGACAATCCGATGGGGCTTCTGGACAAGGTCGATATTCAGGCGACCGCCGAATAAATCGGGCGATTTCTGCCCCTTCGGTGGCTGCACAAGCCTTAGCTAGTGCAGCCACTCGCAACTATAGGCCAGCACCGGCTCGGCAAAGCCTTTCAGCCTGTAACGATCGCCATGCACGAGGACATCGGCGCCGCCATATTCCTGAAAAGTCTTGTCCGATATCAGGATCTGGTCGCTCTCGGCGGCGGCGCAAAGCCTCGCCGCCAATTGCACGGTCGTACCGAAGAAATCATTGCTGTCCTCGATAGGCTCCCCGCAATCCAGACCGATACGGATGTGAATGGGCTCGCCCCTGTCGCTGTTGTAACGATGGAACTCGCGCTGGATATCGATGGCGCAATCCACCGCAAATGGCGTGGAGGAGAACACGGCCATTATGCCATCGCCGGTGTGCTTGACCTCCCGCCCCGAGCGCCGCCCCAGACAACCGCGCACAAGGGCATCATGCGCCCGGATAAGTTCCGCCGCCATGCGATCGCCGAGGCGGGCCGTCATTTCGGTTGAACCGACGATGTCCGTGAAAAGGATCGCGCGGTGGCCGGGGTCCATATTTTTCGAGGCGGCCCCAGGCGCCACCGGATCCTGTATTCGCCCGAGAAACGCTTCCACCGCCGACAGCGCGACTTCCACCACCTCGCTGGCGACGAAGCCGTGCGCTTCGCGATGCACGCACTGCGCGGTTTCAGCGTCCGGCGCGTCCATAAGGCAAAACGCCGTGCCGCGCCTTTCATCGAACCAGTAGGTCAAAAACTTGACGCCGTACCGATCCTGAATGTTGATATCTTTAAGATGTGCCGCGGCGATATCGGCAGCGGAAACGCCGGCAAGCTCGTGCCGGTCCATGAAGATAGGCATTGGTTTCCTCCCAAGAGTATATCGTTGCCTCCTCTGCCAGCCATTTTATGACTTCGCCGAATTGCCGTCCATCGTTCTTACGGGTGACGCCGCACAGGGCGGGAACACCGGAAAGGGCGATATTCGTTCGCGTTAGCACTCGCGACAGCCGCAGCGACTTAGCTGCGTTTGACCATGCGCCGAAGCAGGGAGCGGGATCTGGCCTTGCGGGAAATGAGGTGGATATCGCTGACCAGCTTTGCGCCGCCTTCCCGGCGTTCCAAGGTTATCTTCCGGCTATGGAAGGCCTCCAGTTCGGCACGATGCGCCACGCTGATGATGGTGGCGTCGGGCAACTCATCGATCACCGTCTGCATCATCCTGTCCTGGCTTTTTTCGTCGAGAGCCGCGGTCGCCTCGTCCATGACGATGATATCCGGGTCGTTCAGCAACAGGCGGGCAAAGGTCAGCCGCTGTTTTTCACCGCCCGACAGCGTCTGGTCCCACGGCGCCTCCTCTTCCACCTTGTCTTTGAGATGGCCGAGACCGACCTTGTCGAGAGCTTCTCCTATCTCTTCGAACGTCCAGCTCTCGGCCGCCTGCGGATAGCAGACCGCCCGGCGAAGGGTGCCGGAGGGAACATATGGCCGCTGCGGCAACATGAAAAGCCGGCTGCCGGCCCGAAAACTGACGCTGCCTCCGCCCCATGGCCAAAGGCCCGCGATTGCCCGAACGAGCGTGCTTTTACCGGATCCGGATTCGCCTGCGACGAGCACTCTTTCTCCCCGCCCGATCTCGACATCGGTCTCCTTGACCACGGCCGTACCGTCGCCGAGCGACACCGAAACATCCTTGAGGCTGAGCATCGTTTCGCCTTCCGTTTCGCCGCGCACGATCCGGCCGAGCTTATCGCTCTGTTCGGCCCGCTCCAGCCCGTCAAGCGACATCATCAGGGAGGCAACGCGGCGTGCGCAGGCATTCCAGTCCGCCAGCCGGGGATAGTTGTCGACCAGCCAGCCGAAGGCGGATTGAACGATGGTAAAAGCGGATGCCGCCTGCATGACCTGGCCGAGAGACATGCTTCCATCGAGAAATTTGGGCGCGCAGAGAAGAAGCGGAACGACGGGCGCAATCAACATCGATCCATGCGACACGACCGTGGTGCGCATATATTGCTGCGCCATCTGCTTCCACTGCTGCCGGACATTGCGGAACCTCCTGTCGAGGTCGCTACGCTCCTCCTCTTCGCCGCCAAGCAGGGCGATGCTCTCCCCGTTTTCCCGGACACGGGTGAGCGTGTAACGGAATTCCGCCTCCAGCTGGTTCTTGACCTCGGAGACCCGGACGAAATTCCGGCCGATCAACGCGATGGAACTCGATGTGATGAGCGCATAGATCACCGCCGCAATCACCAGAAAGCCGGGTATCGTGACCGATACCCCACCGATCGGCAACGTCAGCGCGCCGCCAATCGTCCACAGAACGACGATAAAGGTGGAAGCCGATACGAAGGCGGCAATGACGCCCGCCACGAAATCCACCGGCGCTTCGGTGGCGATCCGCATATCTTCCGATAGCCTCGCCTCCGGATTCTGATGGTCGCCGTCGATCAGGTTGAGCTGATAGTAGCGGCCATTTGCAATCCATCGGGAGACCAGCACCTTGGTCAGCCACGACCGCCAGCGCCGCTGAATACGCATTCTGACGTAAACCTGCGAGGTCACAATGAAAACGCTTCCGAGAACCAGCGGCGGAAATATGGAAGCGAGAAAGTAGACCGTCGATGCATCCCGTTTTTCAATCGCATCGAAAATCCCGCGATTCCAGACGTTGATGCCATATTGGAAACCGACATTGACGCCGATCATAGCCAGAAGCCCGATGGAAAACGGCCAGGCCAGCCCATCCCCACGGCGGCTCCAGAAACCCCGCGCGCTGATCAGGAATCGCTTCAGAAGATATCGCTTGCGCGCCTCTTCGGCCTGCTGCGGCGTCAAACCCGAAGCGGGCTCCAATTCCTCCGGCGGAAGGGGATCATCGGGTGCGTCGTTGGCATGAACATTCTCTGCACGCTTTCGGCCGGTGCCATCGATCGGGTTCGGTTTTGCGTCAGCATCGGTCATGGATGCATAAACGGATGACCGTTTGAAAAGTTGCCGGCCCGAAACAGTTTCCGGTTGGCGGAACCGGCCCGGTCACTGCAAAGGCATCCTCTTCACGCGAATGGCGCGGCGAACGTTGTGCGATGCACAAATTTCGGAGGAATAGGCATGAAATTCGGATTTTTAGATACATATCATCCGGAAAAAACCGTCTAAAACTCTCTCAACTCAAGGAGAGACGTCATGACGGACACGACATCGCAGTTTGATGGGGTAGCTATCCCCCTGGAGACCACAGAAGAACCCGCATGGACGGCGGCGACCTGGTTCGCTGTTCTTTCCATGGCGGCCACCAGCTTTGCGCTGGTATCGTCCGAGTTCCTGCCGGCGGGCCTGTTGACGCCCATGGCGCGCGATCTTGGCATCACCGAAGGCACGGCCGGGCAGGTCGTCACGGCCACCGCCTCCGTAGGCGCGGTGACGGCCCTGTTGAGCAATGTTCTGATCGGCAAACTGAACCGCAAGACCGTGCTTGTCGGTCTTAGCGCGCTGGCTATCGCCTCCAACGTTCTGGCATCGGTTGCCGCCGATTTCTGGCTATTGCTGTTGGGCCGGGCCGGGCTGGGTATTGCGCTCAGCGGTTTCTGGGCGCTGTCGGTTGCCGTTGTGGCGCGGCTTGTCGGCGCAAACTCGACCGGGCGCGGCATGGCTATCGTCACCCTCGGCGTTTCGCTCGCCACCATCGCTGCTCCTTCGATGGGCGCCCTGATCAGCGACTGGCTGGGATGGCGCATCGCCATGTCGATGACGGCGGGACTTGCCATAGTTGCCATGCTGCTTCAGATACTCAGCCTGCCGTCGCTGCCGGCAAGTACAAGCAACAGTCTTTCCGATGTTCTGCGGCTGACGCGGCGGCGTAGCATACAGCTGGGGATGCTTGCAATCCTGCTGCTCATGACGGGCCATTTCGCCGGCTCGGTCTATGTCCGTCCTTTCCTCGAACAGGTAACGCAGCTTGGCACCAAGCCGATTGCACTCGCCCTGCTCGGGTTTGGCGTCGCCTCCGTGATCGGCAATGTCGCGGGCGGCCGAATGGCCGACACCAGTATCCGCCTCGCACTCGTCGTCACCGCCGCCTTGATGGCATTTGCGACAATCGCCCTCGTTGTCTGGGGCGTTCATACCGGCGCCGCATTTGCTCTCGTCGCCCTTTGGGGCCTTGCCTTCGGCATGGCGCCCGTGGTGCTGCCGACCAATCTTTCGCGCGGCGCTCCCGATGCTCTGGAGGCAGCAGGCAGCCTGATGGTCGTTTCCTTTCAGGTGGCTATCAGCATCGGTGCGGTTTTCGGCGGCTACATCGTCGACTCCTACGGTGCGACCGCTCCGTTGGCCCTGACCGCAATCCTGGCTGCATCCACGGTCGCTCTCGCCCTGCTGCAGCGTCCTGATTGATCCCTGCCTTTTCCGGGGCCGCAGGCGAGGCAACTCCCTGCGGCACTCGGATGCGCGGCGACTAGCCGAAACCGCCATCCGAACACGGGTCAAAAATCAGGGATTGTCCTGCCTTGCGTCACTCCACCTTTGCGCTACGCTTGGGAACAGGCATTTCTCAATGGAGGGACTGAGGCATGTGCAACAACTGTGTGATCGAGAACGTAAAACGGAACATGCTGTCACGACGCCTGCTGTTCAAAGGCGCCGTGGCCGGTTTAACGGCCATGACGGCGGGCAGCCTGGCGGCCCCGGTGCTGGCGCAATCGCCCCGGCAGGTCGTTGATCTGACCCATACCTATGATTCCACATTTCCCACATTCGATGGCAAACCGGGCATAGAATATGAGTGGGCAGCGGAGATCGCCAAGGACGGCTATCAGCTCCACAAACTCACCATCTACGAACATACCGGCACCCATATCGATGCGCCTTTCCACTTCAGCGCGGATGGCGCGAGCGTCGACCAACTGGAGCCGCAGAAACTTGTGGCGCCGCTTGTCATCGTCGACATCACCGACCGCGCTAAAGACGATGCCAATTCCACCATTGAAGCCGATGATATCGAACGCTGGATATCTGCGAATGGCGACATTCCGGCAGGTGCAATCGTAGCTCTGCGCTCCGGCTGGGCAACCAAAGTGAAGAGCCCCTCATTCCGCAATGACGACGCCGGAAAATTCGCCTTCCCCGGTTTCGGCAAATCGGCGACCGACCTTCTGCTCAAGCTCGACACCGTCGCCATTGGCGTCGACACGCTTTCGCTGGATCCCGGAAACTCCGCGGATTTCGCGGTTCACAATTCCTGGCTGCCGGCGGGGCGCTACGGCATCGAAGGGCTGAACAACCTTGAGGCTCTGCCGGTCAAGGGAGCGACCATAATCGTCGGCGCGCCGGCACACCGCGGCGGAACGGGCGGCCCAGCCCGTATTCTGGCCCTGGTCTGATACCGGCGCGCACTGGTGAGGCAATAACCGAACTGCCATGCCCACGGCACCTCGCCGCCGCGCGGGATCAATTCTGGAGAACGGACAGAACCTTTCCGTCCCTGCCCTGCACGATATCGTGCGACGGCACCGGTGGAGCATCGGCAGCGGGCAGAGGCGGAATTATCAACCACGCGCCGGGATAGTCGTTGCGAAGATGCCGGGGATTGTAGCGAATATTGGTTCCGGCGGCATGGTGAAGCGTCCCGAGCGTTGCGTCTCTTGACAGGACACCTCTTTTGATCTCGTGGAGTTTTCGCTCGCCATCAAGGGCAAGCGTTGCCTCGGAAAGATCGAAACTGTCGATGTGAACGGTCTGGTCCTTAGCCGTATCGAGAACCCATCGATCGGAATCGACGAAGCCATCGGTATAGACATTGCCGGTGGAGGCGCGCAGGGACGTGCCTTTCGGCAGGGTGATGCCGTCGACAACATTGCCATCGGAAAGAGTGCAATTGCTGAAAGCGGAGATGCCGCCATCGGGCGAAAGATCGAACTCCACCGATTGCGTCGCGTCGCAGCGCCAGCCGTTCTGGGTGGTCACGCCTTTGCCGGTGATCCGCATGGTCTGCGGGGTAAAGCCCACTGTTTCATAGTTCTCGTTGGTTTTTATCGCGATATAACGGGCAATCTCGACGGCGTCGATATCCGCCACCCGCACGGAATGCGGAAATACGGCCCGGTCGAAGGCTTCGCTGTTATTGGCAATGGCCAGTTCGAGTTTCGTGCCCTTGGGCATATCGATCTGGCCAAGGCGCGTTGGCTCGAGCAGTTCCGGCCGATGGCTTGCCGCCCTCTCTTTGTCGTAGGCGCGCATCTGCAGATAAAAATCACCGAACCGAAAGAGGGTAAAAAGCGCGACGGCGGTTACCAGCCCATAGGGCAGGATCATCGGGCGCTTCCAGCGGCTTGCCACATATCGAACGAACAGCGAGAGCGTCCAGACGATCCATATGAGGGTCGTGATGAGCAAGAAGGCAAGAAGAAGCAGCGCTTCGACGGAGGGGAGTGCGACAGGGATCATGCAAACCAATGGTCTTGGGTGGATCGTTTTGATCCCGAAGAGACATCAGAGCTTTAGCCCACAAGCGGTTGTCTTTTCAACTCTGGGGATGGCGGGCGGAACAAGCCACCGATCTGCTGTGACATTTTGCGGTGTTAACCGAGCGACAGATAGCCGCCGCCCGATCAACGGACTTATGGGGAGTCAGCCGCCAAGCACGAAACGGGAGAATGCCAGGGCATTGCGGGCATCCTCGTCCATTTTCGCGAGGTCGGCGCCGCCGCTGAGATCGCGCCACACCTTGATGTCGGAGCCGATCGTACCGCCTGTCTTGACGAAAGGCTCCATGACGACCGCGCCAGTGTAATTGATATCGCGAAGAGCGAGGCCGATTTCGTGCCAGGGCATTCTGCCCTTGCCCGGTACGCGGCGATTGCTCTCGCCGGTATGGAAATGCCCCAGCAACGGGCCAGCCGTGCGGATGGCCTCGCCAAAGCTGTCTTCCTCGATATTCATGTGGAAAGTATCCAGCATGACTTTTACGTTGTTCTTGCCGACATCCTTGACGAAAGCGACGCCTTCGGCCGCCGTGTTGAGCACGTGGTTTTCAAAACGGTTGAGGACTTCGATGCACAGGTTGATGCCGAGATTATTGGCGAAATCGGCAATGCCGTGAATGCCTTCGACGCCGCGCGCATAATCGCCCGCCTTGTCGACCGGCTGCGAATAGTCGATCGGCCAATAGGAATGCAGCGCGCCGCCGATGGTGTGGATGTCGAGCTTGGCGACATTGGACAGGGTACGTTCAAAGAACGCCTTGCCGGCTGCACGAACAGCGGCATCCTCTGACGACAGGTTCTTCGTTTTCGAAGGGCCGATGCCGGCGGTGAGGATGATGCCGTTATCCTTCGCGCTCTGCCTGATGACGGCGAGTTCGGCGTCGCTGTATTCATTGATGTGGTGGGCGGCGACTTCGATGATATCGAAACCGAGCCTGGCGACCTTCTCGATATAGGGGCCGAACTTGGCGCTCCACTCATGTTCCCAGTAGGAGTAATAGATGCCGTGTTTCATGGGGGTCTCTTTCGCTTTTCTGTTTCGCTTGACTTTGGATAGGGAGGCGCAGCCCTTCAGGCAGGTTCAGGACGCGGAACTGCTTCCCGGATTTCCGATGCGAAGATCCGGCTCCGTGCTTGTCGACGTGATGAAGCGGCCGTTGGGGAGATCGTTTTCCTCCACCTTCCGGTTGATCTCGTCCTCACCAAGACCGAAGCTCCGCCAGCGGTCCCGCAGCCGCGCGCGCAGATCGTCCTCGTCGACATCAACGAAAATCGTGAGATCGAAGATCGGCTTGAGGCGATCCCAGGGCGACTGGCCGGCGAGGAGATAGTTACCCTCGCAGACGATGATATCGACGGATTGCGGGATCAGGCGGCCGCCGGCGCGGGCGATTTCGATGGCGCGGTCAAAAACGGGGACGGCAACGACATCGTCCTCATTGGCCTTCAGGCGCTCAAGCATGTGGCGCAAGCCGTGAGCATCGAACGTATCGATGGCGCCCTTGAAGGGACGGCGCTTCATCTCTTCCAGAACGGCATCGTCATAATGAAAACCATCCATCGGGAACAGTGCGGCGGACACGCCTTCGCCTGCGTTCAACGCATCGACCACGCATTCGGCGATGGTTGATTTTCCCGATCCGGGAGCGCCGGCAATCGCAATCATCACACGCCGGCCCTTTGCCCCTTCCAGTCGCTGGAGGGCAAGGCCCGCAATCTCGCGGGCATTATCGTCAATAGTGCTCAAGGTTCTCGCCCCGATAATGAGTGCTTTCAGAAAATGCGGTACTGGTTTGCCTTGTCGCGCAGGAATGACAGTCCCTTGTCGAGAACCTCATCGGCGCTGGGCGCAACCGGCCGCCAGGTCGAAATCGCGCCGGCCATCTCCCTGGGCATCGCAGCGAAGCTTTCGAGCGTCAGCACACCCTTGAAGCCGATGGCCGCGAGCGCCGAAAACACCTCGTCCCAGGCAACATTGCCGCAGCCCGGCGTGCCGCGGTCGCTTTCCGACATATGCATGTATTTCAGATGGTTGCGGGCGGCGATGATGCCATTGGCGATGCCCTTTTCCTCCATATTCATGTGAAAGGTATCGAGATGGATAAAGACGTTGTCGGCGCCGATCCGCTCCACCAGCGCCACCGCCTGTTCGGCGGAATTGAGCAGATGGTTTTCGTAGCGGTTGACCGTCTCGATGCCGAATTGCAGGCCGAGGGTTTTTGCGTGGCCGGCAGCCCTGGAGAGCGCCCTTGTCAGATTGTCATATTCACCCTGCGTCGGCGGAAATCCGGTTCGCTCATTGGTGCCGCCATAGGTAACACCCGTCAGCGCTTCCGCGCCCATTTCTGCGGCCTTGTCGAGCGCAGCGCTCAGGTGGTCGATTGCCGCATCGGGACGTACGGACGCCCAGGCGGGCTCCGGCAGCACCAGCGAACAGACGGCGCGCAAGCCGTATTTTTCCAGCAAACTGCGTGTGTGTTTTGCATCGATGGCAGGGATATCGATGAGCGGAATCTCGATGAAATCCTGACCGTAATCCGCAGCAGCGGCGATGGACCGTCTGGCGTTTTCGTGGTCCCATTTGAGGGACCACATCATTGCGTGAACACCGAAGCCTTTCACGTCATACCTTCTTTCTGAGAGATGCGAAGTAGCTTGAAAACAGGCCGCGCGCCGCCATGACGACAATCATCAGCACGCCCCAGAGCGCCGTTGCCAGATGCTGGTTGGCGCCGAGAAGATTGAGGCCAGATGACAGCAGTTGCAGAACGATAAGCGCCACGAAGACCGGCAGGACACGACCGAAACCGCCGAACGGATTGATGCCGCCAAGAAAGGCCGCCAGCACCGTGATCAGCAGATAGGATTCCCCGTGGCCGACACGGACGGAGTTGAAACGGGCAAGCATGATGATGCCGGCAACCGCACACATCAGACCCGAGAGCGTGTAGACGAGAACCTGAATCTTGCGCGTATTGAGGCCGGAATAACGCGCGGACTCGATATTCGAGCCGATCATCAACAGCCCGAAGCCGAGCTTGGTTCGTGTCAGCAGCACATGCCAGAGGCCGACGCAGACGATGAAGATCAGAAGCGGGATCGGCAGACCGAGAAGCGTGCCGTGACCGAGCGGCGCCATATAGGCTGGGAAACCGGAAACGTCTCCGCCACGGGTGAGAAACTCGCCAAGGCCACGCAGGAAGATCATCATCGACAGCGTCACCAGAATGGGGTGCGCGCGGGTGTAGGCAATCGCCGCCCCCGTCATCGCGCCGGCAGCGCCGCCGGTGACAAGTGCGGCAAGGCAGGCGAACAGGAATGCGCTCGGCGGCGCATCCACCCCGCCATGGGCCTGCAATACCCAAGCCGCGGCGAGACCCGACAGATTGGCGGCGAAGGTGACGGACAGATTGATGCCGCCCGTCAGCAGCGGCAGCAGCATCGCCAGTGTCAGCAGGCCGAGTTCCGGCAGCTGGAAGGCGACCGAACCGAATGTCGCAAGCGAGAGAAAGTTATCGGCAAAGGTTCCGAAGATGAGCATGACAGCGATGAAGGCAATCACCGGTCCGGCCATATCGGCACCGAAAATCGCGTTGAATTTCCGAACGAGACTGTTCATCGCTGTGCGCTCCCCTTCTTTGCGGATGTCCGTAAGGCGCTCGGCAGGAGCTTGTCGAAGCGGGTGGAAGAGAGCGTGATGGCGATGAGGATGATTGCCCCGACGATCATCTTGAAGGCAAAGGGAGAAACGCCCATCAGGTTGAGACCGTTCTGGGTGATCGACACCATCAGCACCCCGAGCACGCAGCCGATGACCGACCCCTTGCCGCCGCCAAGCCGCGCGCCGCCGAGGACGGTTGCGGCAAGAACATCCAGTTCGCGGCCATAAAGCGCGTTCGGCACCACCTCCTGCGCGTAATGCGCCTGCATGAGCCCGGCAATGCCCGCCATCAGGCCGAGCCAGCCGAAGGAAATATAGTGCATGGCGCCGATATTGATGCCGAAGCGGCGTGCGCCTTCGGGATTGTCGCCGAAAGCATAAAGTTTGCGGCCGACGGTGGTGCGCGAAATCATGAACCAGGTGGCAAAGCAGCAGAGGATCATGACCACGACCGGCAACGTCAGCTCGACCCAGGAACCATCGGACATCTCGCGCTCGTAAAACACCACGCGCGTCGACAGCCATTCCGGCAGGTCGTAGATCGACACGCCCTTGGTGAAGAACATCAACAGCCCGAAGAAGATGTTGAAGGTGGAAATGGTCGCAACAATGGAAATGATGTTGAGGCGCCAGACGAGGAAGGCGTTGACGAAACCGAGACTGAGGCCAACCGCGCCGGCAATGATGAAACCTTCCGCCCAGTTGCCGCCGCCGAGCGCATTGAGCGCCAGCACCGTGACATATTGAACGACGGAGGCGGCGACTGCGAAGGAGATGTCGATGCCGCCGGAGATCAGCACCACGAGCAGGCCGACCGCGAAGATGATGTTGACCGCCGAGACATTCAGCACATCGAAAGCGTTGGAGATGGTGAGGAACCGGTCGGTCGCGAAGGACAGTCCCGTGCAAAGCAGCACCATGACCACAAACAGCGTGAATTCAGTCGTATGTCCGAGGATGAGCCTACGCATAGATGGCGGACTCCAGTTCGGTCAGCGACAGGCGTCGCGGATCATAGGTGGCGTGGAACCGGCCTTCGACCATGTGGATGACCCTGTCGGTGTTGAAATAAACTTCCGGGGCTTCGTCGGAGATCACGATAATCGAGAGACCTTCTGCGGCGAGCTTGCGGACGATTTCGAAGATGCCGGCGCGGGCACCGACATCGACCCCCACGGTCGGCGCGTCGAGGATGAGGATTTTCGGGCCGATGGCCAGCCACTTGGCAATCGCCACACGCTGCTGGTTGCCGCCCGAGAGCGTGCGGATCGGATCTTCCGGCAGGCCGATCTTGACGCCGAGCGCCGAAATCCAACGGGAAACGACATCCGCCTTTTTCGACGGTGAGATCAGGCCGCCGCTCAGCAGCCGGTCGAGCGAGGCCATGACGAGATTGTCGGCAATGGATTGCGGCTGGTTGAGACCAAGCGATAGCCGGTCCTCGGAAAGATAGGCGACGCCCGCCCGGATCGCATCGCGGTTGGAATGAAAATCCACCTTCTTGCCGTGAATCAGGATTTCACCCGATTGCGGCCGATGCATGCCGAACAGCGTCAGAGCCAGTTCCGTGCGGCCGGCTCCCAAGAGGCCAGTAACGCCGAGCGTTTCTCCCCGCCGCAGATCGAACGAAACATCCTCGAACTCGCCGGCCCGGCTCAGCCCGCGCACCGAGAGAACGACGGGCTTGTCATCGTGATCGGCGGCAATGACGGCGCTGTCGAAATTACGGCCGGTCATCAGTTCGGTCACCCGTGACTGGGTCATGCCTTCAACGGGAAAGACACCGACAAGCGAGCCGTCCCGCAGCACGGTTATGCGGTCTGAAATCTCCAGCACTTCCGCAAGGCGATGCGAGACGAAGACAACCGCCACACCGGAAGCCGACAGGTTGCGGACGATGTCGATCAGATAGTCGGTTTCAGATTGCGTCAGCGAGGCGGTCGGTTCGTCCATGAAAACCAGCCGCGCTTCCCCGACCAGCGCGCGGGCAATCGCCACGATCTGACGCTGGGCGATGGGCAGTTCCTTGAGCGGCTTGTCGAGATCGATCTCGACGCCGAGCCGGGCCAGCGCCTTTTCGGCAGCCTGTTCGATGGCGCGCTTGTCGACCAGCCCGTATTTTCCATTCACCGCGTACTGGAAGCCGATATTCTCAGCCACCGTCATTTCATCGAACAGCGCCAGATCCTGCCAGATCACCTGGATGCCAAGCGATTGCGCAAGCGTCGGGGTCATCGCGGCTATCGGCTTGCCGTCGAAATAGAGTTCAGCATCACTCTGGGGCGTGTAAACGCCCGTTATGACCTTGATCAGCGTGCTCTTGCCACAGCCGTTTTCGCCGGCAAGGCAATGCACTTCACCCGGATTGACCTCGAAAGAAACACCCTTCAGCGCGCGAACGCCGCCGAAGGTGACTTTGACATTTTTGAGGGACAGGAGCGGTTCTGCGCTCATGATAATGTAAATCTCCTTCGCCGCGGCAGCATTGCAGACGTGGCGCTCGGCATGTTTTTCCAGATGAGGCGTCGCGCGAGTATTACACCCCGCGCGACGCCCTTGGCCTTGGGGAGGATCAGAGGCCCATGGAAACGAGCTTGTCGATGCTTTCCTTGTCGATCTTCAGAAGCTGGTCGACGACGATGGTGTTGCCCTCGGGATTGATAGTGCCGAGACCTTCGATATTGTCGCCGGCCTTCGGTGTCTCACCCTTGGCGATACGATCCGCAAGCGTGATGAAGACCTCGCCAGCCTGCTTCGGGTTCCACATAAAGCCGCCCGTCAGCGCGCCTGATTTGATCAGCTTGGCGCCCTGCCCCGGCGAAAACGGGCCGATGACGAAGACCTTGCCATCCTTGCGTCGCTCTTCAACAGCGCGCCCGGCACCGATCGGTCCCTGCGAACCGAAGGCGAGGAAACCGCTCAGATCGGCATTGGCGGACATCAGGTCAAGCGCCGTCGAACGGCTCTTGTCGAGGTCCTCTGCTACGCCATAGCGATCGCCGACGAGCTTCATGTCGGGGTAATTCGCCTTGATGTAGGCGATGGCGGCATCGGCCCAGGCATTATGAAGCGGAACCGTAAGCGAACCGACGAAGACAGCATAGGAACCCTTGCCGCCCATCTTTTCAGCCAGCAGCTTGCCATGCGCTTCGCCGAAACCCTTGGCGGATGCCAGTTCGAAATCCCAGTCAGCGCCGAGCTGCTTGGGCGATTCATGGGTGATAACCTTGATACCGGCGGCCTGGGCCTTTTTCAGCACCGGCTCCAGCACCTTTGCATCATTGGGCACGACGCCGATGAAATCGACCTTCTGGGCGATCAGGTCCTCGATGGCGCGGACCTGCAGGGCGGGATCGGCGCTGGTCGGGCCGACCATGAAACCGTCAACACCGAGCTTCTTGCTCTGCTCCTTGATACCGGCCTCCATGGCGTTGAACCACGGAATGCCGCCGATCTTGACGACGACGCCCACCTTCGGCCCTTCCGCAAAGGCGGCGGACGAGAGCAACGCGAGCGACAGGCCGACCGCTGCAGCAATAATTTTCTTCATGATGTTCCTCCTCAAAAAACCAGGCAAACGAAACCCGCCGCAGCCATTTTCATCTGGCGCGTTCAAAATTTCTCATCTCGCTTATTCGAGACTCTCCCTTGCCACTCCCACAGCAACCATCTTGCACAATCGATATTGCCAACTTGCACAATCGATGGTGCAATAACCATATCATGAAGCGCCCTTCCGTCAAGGGGATGTGTGCTCTAATAATTGGAATCAGTTGGGGAGATCGCAGTGACGGGTATAACTTCCAAGAAAGCCACCATTTATGACTTGTCGATATTGTCGGGCGCATCAGCCTCGACAGTGAGCGCGGTCTTGAACGGATCGTGGCGCAAACGGCGGATTTCGGAGGAGACTGCCGACAAGATTCTCTCCCTCGCCAAGGCGCATCGCTACACCACCAACCTGCAGGCCCGCGGCCTGAGAAGTTCAAAATCCGGTCTCGTTGGGCTTCTGGTGCCCATTTATGACAACCGGTTCTTTTCATCGATGGCGCAGACATTCGAGGGGCAGGCCCGTAAACGCGGCTTGTCGCCCATGGTCGTTTCCGGGCGGCGCGATCCCGAGGAAGAACGCCGCACCGTGGAGACCCTGATCGCCTATTCCATCGATGCCCTCTTCATTGCGGGCGCGACCGATCCCGACGGCGTGCATCAGGTCTGCGCCCGCGCAGCACTGCCGCATGTCAATATCGACCTTCCCGGCAAATTCGTACCCTCCGTCATTTCCGACAACAGGCACGGTGCGGAAATACTGACATCGGCAATCCTTGCCCATGCGGAAAAAGGCGGTCCTCTCGGTCCCGATGACGTCATCCTGTTCGGCGGTCATGACGACCACGCCAGCCGCGAGCGAATCGACGGCTTCCACGCCGCCAAGGCCGCTTATTTCGGGGCGGATGGCGGAGACGATATCGAGATCACCGGCTATTCACCGCATATGACGGAGCTGGCATTCGAACGTTTCTTCGAGCGCAGGGGCCGCCTGCCCCGCTGTTTCTTCGTCAATTCATCGATAAATTTCGAAGGCCTGCTGCGTTTCATGGGGCGTCATGATGGCGAGGCCTTCGGCGACATCGTCGTCGGCTGCTTCGACTACGACCCTTTCGCATCCTTCCTTCCCTTCCCGGTCTATATGATTAAACCCGATATCGCGCAGATGCTCGAAAAGGGTTTCGAACTGCTGGAAGAGAACCGAACCGAGCCGGAAGTCACCATCATCGAACCGAAGCTCATCCCCCCGCGAACCGCTCTCGAAGGCCCGCTCGACGACATATGGGACCCGGTTGCATTGCGTCTCATGGCGAAGTGACCGCGCGAAATCCCGCTTGACCTCAACTGCGCTTGAGGTCGTACCGATTGCATGATGCTTCACCATTGCAACGGGACAACGATGATCGAAAAACTCATGAGGATGCTGGAAGACGGACGGGACAGTCCGCTCCTGCGCTTTTCAATCGCAAAGACGCTCAAGGCGGCTGGGCAGTTCGAAGATGCCGCGCTTCATCTCCAGGCGGCTATCCGGCAGGATCCCGACTATTCGGCGGTCTGGGCCGAACTCGGCGAATGTCGCACACGGCTGGGAGATGACGACGGCGCCATTGCCGCATGGGTGGAAGGCATCGCGGTGGCCGTCAGGCGTGGCGACATTCAGGCAAAGAGGCAGATGGAGGTCCGGCTGCGACGTTTGCGGTCACGCGCCCTGAAGGGCGTCAGTTGACGAGAGCCTCCACCCATATCGTCAGAGAGTTCCGGCCCGCCTCCGTGAGACGGGCCGGGCGTTTTTACGACTGCGGCTTATCGGATAGCCAGAACCGATAAAGCTCGGCGACATTGCCGCTGGTCATGAGCGGCATTGCCGCCTTCAGCCGCTCCGCCGGCCAATCCCACCATTTCATCTCGAGCAGCAGGGCGATGCTGTCGTCATCGAACCGCTTGCGGATCGTTTTTGCGGGATTGCCGCCGACGATGGCATAGGGTTCGACATTCTTCGTCACCAGCGCCCGCGTTCCGATCACGGCGCCATCGCCGACCGTGATGCCGGGCATGATGATCGCTTCCGAGCCTATCCAGACATCGTTGCCGATGACGGTATCGCCCGCCGGCAGATAGCCGTTACCGGCATTCTCGAATTCCGGCACCTCCGGCATGAAGAAGAACGGGAAGGTGCTGATCCACTCGTTGCGATGGCCCTGATTGCCGGCCATGATGAAGGCGGCGCCCGAACCGATCGAGCAGAAGCTTCCGATCACCAGCCTGTCCGCGCCTTCATCCGGCAGCAGATAACGGGCGCAGTCCTCAAAACTGTGGCCGTGATAATAACCGGAATAATAGCTGTATTTCCCGACCACGAGGTTCGGGTTCCTGACCTGCTTGTCAAGCGTGATGCCCCGGAACGGGCTTTCGAAGTAATTTTCCATTGGAGTAATCTCACTGCATATGTTCGCATTCGCTTGCCTTCAGACAAGCCGACGCCGAGCGCCAAGCCTGTCGGCTTTTCGCTCGATGCTCCTCGCGCGGCGGCGGGAGCTAGATGCAGGTGATACTCGATGCTTTTATCATTCAGTCTGGTTACCGCAAAAAGGGGCGAAGGCCAAGCCGAGACATGTCTCCAGTCTCCAATGGTCTGGTCGGAGCACCGCCGGCCCATAAAAAACAGCGGGGATTTCTCCCCGCTGTCCGCGTTCATTCGGCATTTTCAGTGCATCGCCAGCGCGGAGCCTGTAGCCCATGCACCGCGATAATCACGACCTCAGTAATGGACCGACTGCGAATCGATCGGCGTTACCTTCGGGGGCGCGAACTTCGTCAGGTCGATCCCTTCGACGGCAGAGCGATATTCCTCGATGCTCGGCGTGCGGCCGAGGATGGCCGAGAGCACCACGACCGGGGTGGAGGCCAGAAGCGATTCACCCTTCTTTTCAGCCGTATCTTCCACCACGCGGCCCTGGAACAGGCGGGTGGAGGTTGCCAGAACCGTGTCGCCCTTTTCGGCCTTTTCCTGGTTGCCCATGCACAGGTTGCAGCCCGGACGTTCGAGATAGAGAATGTTCTCGTATTCCGTCCGGTTGGTGGTTTTCGGCTTCAGATCATCGAACTCGAAGCCCGAATATTTCTGCAGGATTTCCCAGTCGCCTTCCGCCTTCAGTTCATCGATGATGTTGTAGGTCGGCGCGGCGACGACGAGCGGCGCCTTGAACTCGACCTTGCCTTCGGACTTTTCGATGTTCTTCAGCATCTGGGCGACGATCTTCATATCGCCCTTGTGGACCATGCACGAACCGACGAAACCGAGATCGACCTTCTTGGTGCCGCCGTAATAGGAGACCGGGCGGATCGTATCGTGGGTGTAGCGTCGGGACACGTCGTTGTTGTTGACGTCAGGGTCGGCGATCATCGGCTCGTCGATCACGTCCAGATCCACGACGACTTCGGCGAAATATTTCGCATTGTCATCGGGCTTCAGCGCCGGCTTTTCGCCGGAGCGGATTTCGGCAATGCGCTGATCCGCCTTGGCAATCAGTCCCTTGAGCGTCTGGGCGGGGTTATCCATGCCCTTGTCGATCATGATCTGGATGCGCGACTTGGCGATTTCCAGCGACTCGATCAGCGTTTCGTCCTGCGAGATGCAGATCGACGCCTTGGCCTTCATTTCGGCCGTCCAGTCGGTGAAGGTGAAGGCCTGATCGGCGAGCAGCGTGCCGATATGCACTTCGATGATGCGGCCCTGGAAGACGTTGTCGCCGTGCTGCTTCAGCATCTGCGCCTGCGTGGCGTGCACCACGTCGCGGAAGTCCATATAGGGCTGCATCGTGCCCTTGAAGGTGACCTTGACCGACTGCGGGATCGGCATGGTCGCCTCGCCCGTTGCCAGCGCCAGTGCGACGGTGCCGGAGTCAGCGCCGAAGGCAACGCCCTTGGACATGCGGGTGTGGCTGTCGCCGCCGATGATGATCGCCCAGTCATCCACGGTGATGTCGTTCAGCACCTTGTGGATCACGTCCGTCATGGAGTGATAGGCGCCCTTCGGATCGCGTGCGGTGATGACGCCGAAATTGTTCATGAAGGACATGAGCTTCGGAATATTCGCCTGCGCCTTCTTGTCCCAGACGGAGGCCGTGTGGCAGCCCGACTGGTAAGCGCCATCCACCAGCGGCGAAATGACGGTGGCCGCCATCGCTTCCAGTTCCTGCGCGGTCATCAGGCCGGTCGTATCCTGCGAGCCGACGATGTTGACCTTGACGCGAACGTCCGAGCCGGCATGCAGCACCTTGCCGGGGGTGACGCCGACGGCGTTGCGGTTGAAAATCTTCTCGACGGCGGTGAGGCCCTGGCCTTCGATGGAGATTTCCTTGTTGGGCGCGAAGACCGGAGTGGTCTCGACACCGAGCGTTTCAGCCGCAAATGTCTGGAGCTTCTTGCCGAAGACGATAGCGTAAGAGCTGCCGGCCTTCATGAACTCCATCTTCTGGGGCGTGAAGGAAGAGGCGATATCCACCAGTTCCGTGCCGGCCTCGTCGCGAAGCTTGCGGTTCTTGGCGTCAATCTTGAGGACGGTGCCGGTCTCGACCGAATATTTCTGCTCAAGGATCGGGTTGCCATCGTTGTTGAGGATCGGCTTGCCGTCTTCACCGAGCTTCTTCACCCAGTTCTTCAGGTTGATGCCGATGCCACCCGTCACGTCGACGGTGGTGGCGAAAATCGGCGAGATGCCGTTTGTGCCGGCGACGATGGGGGCGTAATTGACGAAGGGCACATAGGGGCTGGCCTGCTTGCCGGTCCACAGCGCTACGTTGTTGACGCCCGACATGCGCGACGAGCCGACGCCCATCGTGCCCTTTTCGGCGATCATCATCACCCGCTTGTCCGGATGCTGCTTCTGCAGCGCGACGATTTCCGCCTGCGCTTCCGGCGAGATCATACACTGGCCGTGCAGCTGGCGGTCCGAGCGCGAATGCGCCTGATTGCCGGGAGACAGGAGGTCGGTGGAAATATCGCCTTCGGCGGCGATGAAGGTGACGATCTTGATCTCGTCTTCGACGTCAGGAAGCTTGGTGAAGAATTCGGCCTTGGCGTAGCTTTCCAGCACGGCCTTGGCGATGGCGTTGCCGGCATTGTAGGCGTCGCGCAGGCGGAACATGTCGGCATCGTAAAGGAACACCTGCGTCTTCAGCACTTCACCGGCCTCAGCGGCAATCGCAGCATCGTTGCCGAGCGCGATATCGAGCAGCACCTTGATCGACGGGCCGCCCTTCATGTGCGACAGCAGCTCCAGCGCGAAGGAAGGCGCGATCTCCGGCACGACGACTTCGCCGAGGATGATCTGCTTCAGGAAGGCCGCCTTGACGCCGGCGGCGCTCGTGGTGCCCGGCAGGGTGTTGTAGATGAAGAATTTCAGGGCATCAGTGCGGTGCTCGCTGCCGGCATCCTTGATGAGTTCGATAATCTCGGCCGTCAGTGCACCGTCATCGATCGGCTTGGGCGCGAGACCCTGTGGTTCTCTGCTTTTGATTTCAGCCAGGTAATCCAAGTAAAGGTTCATCGCAATCCCAACGTCATGATGTCTATGGGGCCGAACACAGCGTCACCGAACGGTACTGTTGATCGGCCCGGGTTTCTATCGATTTCGAGTACGCCAACCGGGGCCGGCTGACAAGATGTCGCATTTCAGTAAAAAACTCGTAGACGGGATTTAGCGTCGATCCTGTGCTTTGCAACCACGCCGTAACACTTTTGATTGTGGCGCCCGCTGCATTTCAGCCAGTGGTTTTTCAGGCATCCCCCATTAAGGATTTATTAACCAAATCGGTACGAGTATTAGATTATTCTAATTACCCGTTATTGGCGTAATTCCATGTTGCGCATCGAAAAAACAGCAGCGCAACAGCTTGGGGAGGCAGCATGAAGTTTGCAGCATCAGGCTATTTATTATCATTTGCGGCGCTGGTTCTCACACCGGCATCGGGCGTCGCGCAGGTCGCCACGACGAATTTCAACGTCCAGATCACCATTCAGGCGGCATGCCAGATCAATTCCGCCGGCAACCTCAATTTCGGCACCAACGGTGTGATCGGCAGCAATATCGATGCGACCAGCGACATTGTCGTGCAATGCACGGCGAGCACACCCTTCAGTCTGGGTCTCAGCGCCGGCGCCGGCTCGGGGGCGACGGTCGCCAACCGTCTGATGACGTCGCCTGCGGGCGCGACCATTTCCTACTCGCTTTATACGACTGCGGCACATAGCACGGTGTGGGGGAACACCGTGGGAACGGACCGGCAAACGGGAACCGGAACCGGGGCGCCGCAGACTTTCACTGTCTATGGGCGCGTACCTGCCCAGACGACACCCGCGGTCGGCGTCTATACCGATACGGTGACGGCCACGCTCAACTACTGATCGCCACAGGGAGGATCGCGCATGCGTGTTTTTACCTTAGCGGCTGCGTTTTTTGCCGGTTTGAGTGTTTCACCTTCACAGTCTGCATCGCTACGGGTCGCACCCGTGCTTCTGGATCTTAAAGCGCCCACCGCGGCCTCCAGCCTCCGCATCTGGAACGATGCGAAAACCCCGATCAACGTTCAGGTCAGGATATTCCGCTGGACCCAGCAGAACGGGCAGGACGTCTATACGGCGGCGCAGGACGTCGTCGCCAGTCCGCCGATGACGCAGCTGAAGGGAGGCGCGGAAAACCTTATCCGCATCGTCCGGCTTTCCAAGGCGCCGCTGCGGGCCGAAGAGAGTTATCGCGTCATTGTCGACGAATTGCCGCCGGCGGGAAGACCGCAATCCGGCACGGTCAATCTGGTGGTGCGCCACTCCATACCCGTTTTCTTCTCACCCGCCTCCACAGGCGATGCGGAACCGGCCTGGAAGGTAACGCCGCAGGGCAATGGCTACCGGGTGTCGGTGTCCAACACGGGCGCAAAGCGGATAAGGATCGCCAACCTGATGCTTTCCGGTAGCAACGGACAGGCGATTGCCCGGCAGCAGGGGCTGGTGGGATATGTGCTTGGCGGATCCGCCGCAAGCTTTGTGGTTCCGGCAACGGGCGGCAAAAAAGGCGGCGGCACGCTGAAGATTTCGGCAGACAGCGAAGGCGGCCCCGTCAATGCGACGGCGCGCGTCTCGGGCGGCTGACCTCGCCGTTTTGACGATTGCCGCTCTGACGGTCATTTCATCGGGCAGTTTCTCCGTGGCGCAGGATATTCCCCCTGCGGCGCAACCCGCCTCTTTTGCCGCAAAAGAAGCGGGACAATTGCAGCTCGAAGTCTACATCAACGATGTTTCGACAGAACTGATCGCCACATTTCGTCAAAACGACGCCGGATCGTTTCTCATCGAGCCGGAACAGCTCACCAATATCGGGATTTCCCCGGTTGAAAGCGCTGCCGGCGACGATGGCTGGATCGATATTTCCCGGCTGCCGGATGTGGTGGCACGTTACGATGAAGGCACCCAGTCCATGCATTTCACCCTGCCGATGGCGGCGCGGGCGAACAGGGTCATCGACGCCTCCGGCAAGATTGCGCAGAAGCAAGACGAAGAGACCCGGGAAAAGGCCACGAGCGATTTTGGAGGTCTGGTGAATTACACGATCTATGGTTCCTCCGGCGGCAACAAATGGTCGGATATCGCCGATTTCAACGGTGTCTCGGCCCTTTTGGAAAGCAGGGCCTTCGGTCCGCTCGGCGTGCTGTCCTCATCGCAGGTTCTGAGCACATCGCGCCTGTCGGAGTTCGATACCCAGCGTCTCGATACCACCTGGAGCTATTCGGACGAGGACACGTTGACGAGCTATCGGGCCGGCGATCTCATCACCGGCGGGCTGAGCTGGACACGCCCGACACGGCTGGGCGGTTTGCAGATTCGCCGTAATTTCGACCTGCGGCCGGATATCGTCACCATGCCTATGCCGGAATTTGCCGGTTCCGCAGCCGTGCCCTCCACCGTCGACGTCTATGTCAACAATGTCCGCCGCCTGTCGCAGGATGTTCCCGAAGGGCCGTTCTCCATCACCAATCTCCCTGTCATCAGCGGCGCGGGCAATGCGCGGCTGGTGGTGCGGGATGCGCTGGGGCGCGAAACCGTGTCCGAAACGCCCTTTTATGCTTCACCGGACTTGCTGGCGCAGGGCCTCATCGATTTTTCGGCCGAGCTTGGCTTTGCCCGGCGCAATTACGGAACCTCGTCTTTCGATTACGATGACAAACCGCTGGGGTCTGCGACGCTGCGTTATGGCGTGTCGGACAGCCTGACGCTGGAAGGCCATGCGGAAGGCGGTGAGAATTTCTACAATATCGGCTTTGGCGGCGTCTTCACCCTTGGAGCGGAGGGATTGGCGGCGGTTTCGGGCGCATCGAGCCGCTTTGGCGCGGAAAGCGGTTATCAGCTTTCCGCAAGCGTCGAAGCGGAATTGCTGGGGGTAAAATTTCACGCACGGTCGCAAAGAACATTCGGCGATTATCACGATATGGCCTCCGTCTCCGCCGACCTGTCCGATATCCGCACGGTATCCGGGCTGCTGAGCGCGCGGCCGCCGCGTGCCCTCGACCAGATTTCCGTTTCCACCCAGCTCGGTTTCGATGAGACCAGCCTCAATTTCTCCTATACCGAACTCGAAACCTTCGATGAAAGGCGATCCCGGCTGCTCGGCCTTTCCGCCACGCGGCCGTTCGGCGAGAACGGCAATATCTTCGTCACCGCCTATAAGGACCTTGAGGACAACAAATCCTACGGCATCTTCGCGGGCCTCTCCTGGTCGTTCGGCGGCGGCGTCTCCGGCTCGGCCGGCATGTCGTCGGATGCGGATGGATATTCGCTGACGGCCGAGGTCGGAAAATCCGAAGAGCAGGCCGAGGGAAGTTATGGCTGGCGCCTGCGCGGCTCGACCGGCGGCAACGATATCGCCTCCGTTTCCGGCAGTTACCGCGGCAGCGCCGCGCGCGTTTCGGCCGGCGTCGACCAATTCAACCGCACGACACAGGCCTATGCGCAGATCGAAGGATCGATAGCGCTCGCCGGCGGCGATGTCTTTGTCGGCAACCGGATCGATGACGCTTTCGCCGTGGTGGATGCGGGCGCGCCCGGTGTCGATATCCTTTTGGAAAACCGCCCCATCGGGCAGACCAACCGCCGCGGCAAGATATTGCTTCCGAACCTTCGTTCCTATGACGTCAACAACATCACGCTCGACCCGAGCAATCTCCCGGTCGACGCCCGCATCGACCGGACGAAACAGACTGTCAGGCCGACGCAGCAGGCCGGCGCGGTGGTCAATTTCAAGGTTGAAACCGAGGGTCAGGTGGCGCTGGTGACGCTGAAAGACGAGAGCGGCCAATTCATCGAAACCGGATCGACCGGCAAAATCGACGGCAAGCGCGATTTCATCGTCGGTTATGACGGACAGGCCTATCTCGACAATATCAGCGAAACCCATCGCCTCCGCATTATGCAGCCGACGAAGGGCGAATGCGAAGCGCAGATCACCCTCCCCTCTACCGGCAATTCACGCGCAACTTTCGAAACCACATGCAGGAGCATCCAATGAAGGTCCTGACCCGTACCGCCCTTGCCATTGCCGCTTTCCTCTCGGCTTCACCGGCACTGGCGCAAAGCTGCACCTTCAGCATGTCGGACATGAATTTCGGCTTCGTCAATCTGGCAAGCGGCAGCGCCGTGGACACGACGGCGACATTGTCAGTCACCTGCTCCAACCCCTTGTCGTTGGCGCTTTCCATCCGCATCTGCCCCAATATCAATGCCGGAAGCGGCGGACAGTCGGGCGGCATACGTCGCATGCTTCAGGGCAGCAACATCCTCAATTACCAGCTCTACCAGAACTCGGCGCGGACAACCTCATGGGGATCGGTCACGCAGCCCGCACTCGGCTCGCCTCCGCCAATCGACATGGCGCTGCCGCTCCTGATCAACACCACGAGCCGCACGGTCTATGGCCGGATCAACGCCGGTCAGGCCTCGGCAGCGCGCGGCCTTTACCTCTCCAGCTTCGCCGGCGCGGAAACGAGCTTCACCTATACAAGCTTTACCCTACTCGCACCGAGCTGCTCTTCCGTGACCCAGAACCCCACGCAGGTGCCGTTCAACGTGTCGGCCGCAGTGGCGCCCACATGCATCATCTCGGCCCAGAACATCGATTTCGGCAGTCATGGCGTGCTGAACACGGCAGTCAATGCGACCGGAGCGATCAATCTGACCTGCACCACCAATCTGAACTACAGTGTGGCGCTCAATGGCGGACTGAGCAACAGCCCGCCCGCCGCGCGCCAGATGGTGCAGGCGGGCACATCGATAACCTATGGTCTCTACCGCGACGTGAACCGCACGAATGTCTGGGGAAGTGCGGCGGGCGAGATAGCCACCGGCACCGGAACGGGCAGCCTGCAGACATTGACCGTCTATGGCCGCGTCCCGGCGCAGAACACGCCAGCGCCGGGAAACTACTCCGATACGGTCGTCGTGACGGTGAACTACTGAGCGCCCGAACGCATCTCCGACTTCCCAAGTTCCAGCCGCCTTTCGATGCCAATGGCGGCGAGAAACGCCTCGTCGTGGCTAACGACCAGCAAGGCGCCGTCATAGGCCTGAAGGCCAGCCTCCACGGCCGCAATGGAATCGATATCCAGATGGTTGGTCGGCTCGTCGAGGATCAGCAATTGCGGAGGCTGCGGGCCTCCCAGAACACAGGCGAGACCGGCCCTGAGCATCTGCCCGCCCGAGAGCGTTGCAACGATCTGCAAGGCGGCATCGGCACGAAACATGAAGCGCGCAAGCGCGGAGCGGCAGGCATTCTCCCCGGCCTTGGGGTTGAGCCTAAGGAAGTTGTCGCGGATGGACAGGCTCGCATCGAGCAGGCTGACCTGCTGGTCGAGAAACACGGACTTCACCCCGACATGCACCGCGCCTTCGAATGGCGGCAATTCCCCCGTGATCACCGAAAGCAGCGTCGTTTTTCCCGATCCGTTCGGACCGGTGACGGCAACGCGTTGCGGCCCCGCGATCTCGAAGGACAGATCGCGAAGTACGGGGTGTTCGGCCCGATACCCCGCAGTCAGATTTTGCAGGCTGAGAACGGTCTTTGTCGCGTGCAGCCCGCTGGGCGGCAATGTGACACTGACGCCCTGCAGGATTTCGATCCGCTCACGCGCCGTCTTCAGGTCTTCGGTCGCCTCGGCCGTCAGGCGGCTGGCCAGATTGGCGTTGTCGCCGCTCGTCTTTTCGGCACGCCTCTTCATCGCACCGACAAGGATACGGGGCATGTCTCCCCTCGCCGCTTTTGCAGCACCCCTGCTATCGCGGCGGGCCTTGCGCTCCAGAGCCTCCTGCGACCGGCGCTTGACATCCGACAGACGTTTTTCCGCATTCGCGAAGTCCTGTTCCGCAGCGGCCAGTTCCAGCGCTTTTTGTGCGCGGTAGTGGCTCCAGTTGCCGCCGTAACGGGTAGCACCGAGCGTGGTCATTTCCACAATCGCGTCGAGGGTTTCGAGAAGCTCCCGATCATGGCTGACGACGATCGCTCCGCCGCGCCAGCCCGCCAGAAAATCGGCAACGAAAATGCGTCCGTCCCGGTCGAGATTGTTGGTCGGTTCGTCGAGGATCAGGAAATCCGGCGCGGCATGAATTTGAGCCGCAAGTGCGGCCCGCGTACGCTGTCCGCCGGACAGCGCCGAAAGCGGCGTGGAGGGCAAGGCATCCAGCCCGACCTGCGCGAGCGCCCCGGCAATTTTCTCCTCCAGCATCCAGTCGATGTCTTCAAGCTCTTCCAGAGTGGCGGTTCCCGCCTGCGCACGGGCAAGCACCTCCAGCGCATCGCGCGCTTCGAACAGGTCTGCGACGGTCTCGTCGGACACGACCTGCACGCTCTGGCGCAGAAGATTGACGCTGCCCGAGACGGAAACCGTGCCCGCGGACGGCGACAGTTCGCCGGCGATCAGTTTCAGAAGCGTCGTCTTGCCGACGCCGTTGCGCCCGACGAGGCCGGTGCGTTCGGGCCCGAAGCGAAGATTGATGTCCGAAAAGAGCGGATGACCGTCAGGTGTCGACCACGAGAGGTCCGAGAGAGTGATGGAATGCGGCATGGATATGGGTTCCCCTGATGACAAGGCGTTGCGGCTTTGTGATCGGGTGGAAATCCATGGTTCACCGTCCTGTTGGTGTTGCGCAGAACACCCCCTTACGCGAAAAAAGCGGCGTGTTCGTGGCGCGGGGTCAATGTTCGGGAAGGGAACGCCGGGAGGACACCCCCCGGCGTTTCGTTTTTTCAGGCCACAAGGCCCTTGGTCAGCTCCAGCGCCTGCCGTTCGAACAGCCGGCGGTAGATGCCGTCATTGAGGCGGATCAGCGCCTGATGGTCACCCTCTTCGACAATCCTGCCCCTGTCGAAGACCAGCAGCCGGTCCAGCGCCCGGACCGTGGAGAGCCGATGGGCGATGACGAGCGTGGTGCGACCGACCATCAGCCGCTCCATCGCCTGCTGGATCTGCACTTCGCTTTCGCTGTCGAGGCTGGAAGTGGCCTCGTCCAGTATCAGCACCGGCGCATCCGCGAGGAAAGCACGGGCGATGGCGACACGCTGACGCTCACCGCCGGACAGCTTGACGCCGCGTTCACCCACCATCGTCTCATAACCTTTCGGAAGGGACATGATGAAATCATGGGCGCTGGCCTGTTTCGCCGCCTGCTCGATCTGACGCCGCGTGGCGTCCGGCCGACCATAAGCGATGTTTTCCGCCAGCGTGCGGTGGAACAGGATGGGCTCCTGCTGCACGATGGCGATCTGGCCGCGCAGGCTCGATTGCGTCACCCCGGCGATATTCTGGCCGTCGATGCGGATCGCGCCCGACTTGATGTCGTAAAGCCGCTGGATGAGCTTGACGAAGGTTGTCTTGCCCGAACCGGAATGGCCGACCAGACCCACCCGTTCACCCGCCTTGATGGTGACCGAAAAGTCATTGTAAAGCGGCGTGGGATGCGCGCCATACTGGAAGGTAACGTGATCGAAGACGATCTCGCCCTTTCCAATTCTGATCGGCCCTGCATCCGGCCTGTCTTCGATGCCGAGCGGCATCTTGTCCAGCAGCACCAGCTCTTCCATGTCGTTGACGGCGCGTTGCAGGTTGCGGATATCCTGCCCCACATCGCGCAGATAACCCTGCAACACGAAGAACATCGCCAGCACGAAGGTAATGTCGCCCGGCGTCGCCAGCCCCTTTTGCCACATGATGAGGCCCGTACCCAGAATGCCGGCCTGCATGGAGACCATCATGAAGCTCTGGATCGTGCCGTTCAGCGTGCCACGCTTCCATGTCCTGCGCGTGCGGTTATCCCACTTCACCAGCACATGGCCCAGCCGCGTTTCTTCGCGGGTCTCGGCACCGAAGGCCTTGACCACCGAATTGCAGCTGATGGCATCCGCCAGCGCGCCGCCAAGTCTGGTATCCCAGGCATTGGCAAGCCTTGCCGCCGGCGACACATACCCCATGGAAAGGCCGACCGTAACGCCGATATAGATCAGCGATCCGAGACCGACGATCAGGCCCATGACCGGCCAGTAGCTGCCGAGCACGATGGTCGCGCCCACCAGCATGACGATGGACGGCAAAAGCGCGACGAGCAGCAGGTCGTTGAGCGAATCCAGCGCCCACATGCCGCGCGTGATCTTGCGGACCGTGGAGCCGGCGAAGCTGTTGGCATGCCAGTCGGTGGAGAAACGCTGCACCTTGTGGAAGCCGTTATTGGCGACATCCGCCATGATTTTCAGCGTCAGCCGGATGATGCCGTTGAAGATGAACCAGCGCAGCACAACGCTCACCAGCCCCAGCGCCACCACGATGACGAAGGCGCGCAGCGCCTTATCCGCCCCGTTGCCGGCTCCATTGCCGGCCCCGGCGCCACCGGCAATGGCATCGACGATCTGGCCGGAAAAGACCGGCACCATCACTTCGGCCAGCGTGCTGGCGATCACCAGAACGATGATGAAACCCACCAGCGCCGGCCGATGACGCCAATGGTTGAAAACAAAGCCGAGCACATGTCGATAGGCATCGGCGCGGAAATCGAGCTTCTTGCGAGTCATTTTTACCAGCCCAGCGCCCTGTAATCGGCGACCGGTCCTCAAAACGGAAGTTGGATGGCACAGCCCGGGCGGGAGACGAAGTGATCCCGTCAGATCAATCGGGCTATGGGGGAAGTAAAACCGCATGTCGGGCGCGCTCAGGGCGGGCCGCGAATGGATATGACCTAGTGTCGGGTCATTCCCTGCGGGAGGGTTTCGAAGAATGCTGGTGTCATGCAACGCCTCCCTTTGTTCGATCTGACGCGGTAGCGAGATTTGTAACTCAGCGGTCGGAGCTTGCCAAGCGGGTTTTTGCAACCGGCTGGTGAGTGATGCGGAAAGGCCACACCGGTTGGGTGCGTCACTATAAATCGTGGCCGATGCGACAACGGCACCGGCCACGGCTTTGTCAGGTCTTTATTTCCGTCCGCAACCGGCAGGATGTGCGGCGGAAAATCGGAATGGTATCTGCCGTTACCGGTCAGTCCATCTGCACATTCGCATCCTTGACCACCGGTCCCCACTTGGCGATTTCCGCCGCGACGTGGGTTTTCAGCTCATCCGGCGAAGAGGCGACGATCTTGGCGCTGAATTCCGCCATGCGTGCGGCAACCCCCGGATCGGCAAGCGCCTTCTTGGCCGCGGCATTCAGCTTGTCGACCACCTCGGCCGGCGTGCCGGCAGGCGCAAAGAGCGCATTCCAGGTATAGGTCTCATAACCCGGCACCGTCTCGGCGATTGTCGGCAGATCCGGGAAGGACGAGGCGCGCTCCTTGGTCGTGACGCCGAGCGCGCGCAATGTGCCGGATTTGATATGTCCGGACGAAGACGGCAGATTGTCGAACATGATGGAAATCTGGTTGCCGAGCAGATCGTTGAGCGCCGGGCCTGCACCCTTGTAGGGAACATGCTGCATGCTGACACCGGCCATGCTCTTGAACAGCTCGCCGGAAAGATGCAGCGGGGTGCCATTGCCGGAAGAGGCATAGGCATGTTTGTCCGGCTCGGCCTTCAAGAGCGCAATCAGTTCCGCCACGCTGTTGACGTTGAGCTTCGGATTGACGACCAGCACATTCGGCACCACCACGAGCAGCGAAACCGGCGTGAAATCCTTTTCCGGATCGTAAGGCTTGGTCTTGAGAATGAGCGGGTTGAGGGCGTGGGTGGCAACCGTGCCCATCAGGATCGTATAGCCGTCGGGATCGGCGCGGGCCACGCGGTCGGCACCGAGATTGCCGCCGGCCCCGGCGACATTTTCAACGACGATCTGCTGGCCGAGCTCATCACCCATCTTCTGTGCGATAACACGCGCGACCACATCGGTGGAGCCGCCCGCCGCGAAAGGAACGACCAGAGTAATCGTTCGATCGGGGAAGCCCTGCGCGACCGCAGCCGTTCCCAGCATGCCGAAAGAAACCGCCGCAGCGGCAAGTTTCAGCACCATGCGCCGTTTTGAAGACCGGTAAATCATGAACCCTCCTGTAACATGGCCTCCTCGCCATGGGCGCATAGTAGCTAAAATGCACCTCAGGGCAACCCGCAGGCGGCCGGCCGCTCCCGGCAGGCTTCGGGAGAAAGAGGATCGTTATGATTTCAGACGTTCTTCAACGACCCGCCAGTTGACCAGCTTGTCGAGCACGGCGCGAATATGTTCGGCCTTGCGATTTTCATAATCGACGTAATAGGCGTGCTCTCACACCCTCCCCTAGGGCGGCGGATGAACCTCACCGGCCCATATGAGAAAGGCCCTCCCGACGCGGAGAGGGCCTTGCCCGATCAGTATCGATAATAATCGCGACGGTCGCGGTAGTCGCGATAATCTCTGCGGTCGCGCCACTCACGCCATTCCCGTCTGGCCTGACGCTCGCGCCATTCACGGCGAGCTTCCCAGCGGTCGCGCCGGTCCCAGCCGCGCTCATAACGCGGTCCGTTCGGACGGCAATAGCCGCGCGGGGTCAAATGGAAGCCGCGTCCGCAGGCATAATCCACCTTTTGAATGTGGGATGCCGAAGGTGCAGACGGTTGACCGACAGGCATGGCGTTAGCACCGGTGCCGAACAGGGCGCCGAGAATTAGTCCGGCGGTTAGAATCATCTTGCGCATCTTATCTCCCTCCTTGTGGGGTGAAGGGATTTAGCGCCCCGCCGGGTGAACTGCGGCTGAATGAATCGTGATCTTTTCGTGGCACGGACGCCAGCGCCCGATCACCGGCCGGCTCTTTCTTTACGAAAGTTTTTACAGAGGGTTTTCCGGTCAGCTGGCCAGGGCCAGAACAAACGCGATGACGATCAGCAGAGGCCCCATCCACCTGAAGTGACGAACAACCGGCGGCTGATTGACCGTATTTTTTGACAGCGGCAGATAACCGAAGCCGACACATGTCATCCACAGGCCGGCACAAAACATGATGAATTCGTCGATATAGGCTGCGATCATCGCCCCCCTCCATCCAATGCTATCGCGATCATTCTACCTGCCCGGCAACGCCTTTAGTAGGGCCTGCTTTCGAACGGCCACCCGGAGAGGGCGTGCCGGCGATGCCTGTCGGCAGCAACCGTCACGAAAGCGTTATGGAAAGACATTAGAACCGCCGCCGGCCCGTTCAAAAAATGCACGGCTGTGCAACGACCGGCCAGAGCCTTCCCCATCTTTCCGGGGTCAGCGCTCAGCAGTTCCACTCGCGCCGAAAACATCGGAGACATAGATGAAACGCCGCACCTTTATGATGTCCGCCGCAGGCGCCGCCGCCGGTCTCGCCCTTGCACCGCGCATGAGCTTCGCCGCTCCGGGCACGATCGACTGGTACACCAGTTCGGATACGAATATCCTCGATTTCTGGTCCAATACGATCAAGCCCGCTTTTGAAGCCGCCAATCCCGGCCTGAAGCTCAACCTCGTCGATGCCGGCGACAGCGCCGGCATCACCGCCATCGGCGAGCGCGCCATCGCCGCAAAGCAGACGGGCACCGATCCGCAGGCCGATTATTTCGAAACGGCCGATCCGCTGCTGCCCACCGGCGGCATCGATGCCGGCATCTATGTGAACATGGCGAAAGCCGGCCTCTCCAACTATTCGCGCGTCAATCCGCTCGCCATCCGCAGCGAATACAGCCTGCCCTATCGCGGCAGCCAGGTTCTGCTCGCCTATGACACCAGCAAGCTCAAGCCGGCGGATGCGCCGAAGACCTGGGATGAACTCGTCAAATGGATCAAGGCCAATCCCGGCCAGTTCGTCTATAACCGTCCCGACAAGGGCGGCTCCGGCGGTAACTTCGTCCGCCGCGCCATCCATCAGGCCAACGGCCTCGACCCCAAGGCCTTCACGGTCGACAATTACACCCAGGAAACCGGCGACAAGGCTCTCGGCAAGGCATGGGCGCTGCTCAAGGACATCGCACCGTCGCTCTATGACAAGGGCGCATATTCCTCCGGCAACACGCAGTCGCTGCAGCTGCTTTCGCAGGGCGTCGTCACCATGACCCCTGTCTGGTCCGATCAGGTGCTGAAGGCCATCGATCAGGGCGTTCTGCCGCAAGAAACCGGCCTCGTCCAGCTTCAGGATCTGGCGCTTTGCGGTGATTTCTCGCGCGCCGTGGTGCTTGCCAACGGCGCCAATCGCGACGCCGCCCTGAAGCTCGCCAATTTCGTGCTGTCGGAAGAAATTCAGGGCGCGATCCTCACCGAACTCGGCGGTTTCCCCGGCGTTTCCTGGGACTATGTGCCGGCCGAACTGCGCAAGCGTTTCGCCGACATCATCCCGCAGACCATTCCGACCTTCCCGGCCGGCAAATGGGAAACCGCCATCAATGATGGCTGGTATCGCAACGTCGCTCCCAACGTCGACCGCAAGTCGTGACCGAGGTTGCGGAAGGAGCGGTTCGCCCGCTCATCGACAATACGGCAGGCAGGAGGCCAGTCGGCCTCCTGCTCGTCGCCATTCCCGTCTTCCTGATGATCTGGCTGGTCATCTGGCCTGCCATCAACGCCATCGGCCGCACCGTCTGGCGCACCGGAGCGAGCGGCGAGACGGGTTTCGATCTTTCGAGCTACGGCTTCTTCTTCTCGGACCGCTACAGCCTCGACAATCTTGCCGTGACGTTGTGGACGACAATGGTCTGCGCGATACTCCTGCTGGCGATCTGCCTGCCGATCGCGCTCTACCTGCGCTTTTCGCAAGGCCGCCTTTCGGCTTATGTGCAGGCGCTCGCCATCTTCCCGATGTTCGTGCCCTCCATCATCCTCGCCTTCGCCTTCATCCGCGTCCTCGGGCCCAACGGCATGGTGGACATATTGCTCAATGCGGTCGACCTGCCGAAAATCCGCACGCCCTATCTCACCCCATGGGGACCGGTCATCGGTCTCGTCTGGGACAATATTCCGCTGACCGTTCTCATCC
>NZ_JADQWB010000026.1 GCF_015704895.1 Agrobacterium leguminum
TCAATAGCTCAGGTCTCTTCGGCGTTTTCTTCGGGGCAACTCAAATCGCAAAGATCAATCTCGAAGATAAACTCTGACTGTCAGGGATGTCTCCGAACACATGTCAGGGATGTCTCCGGTCTTTACATCAAGCCCGAGGATGACGTTGCGTGTGGGGAGACGGACGGAGGTACTTCCCGCATCATGTCATCAGACGAGCTTTGCCTTCCAAGCCTCGTGATAAGAACCAAGTCCTTCAATGACGCCGGGGGCGAAATGACGCTCGCGGCCTCCTAGCGGCTTGGTGCCGGTAAGGAGAGCGGCACCGGCGCTGGTGCCGGTGGAACCGCTGACTGCGATCACTTCCGTATCGGCAAAACCCGCTAGCGCCTTCAGATAAAGGGTGTTGCTGGCGAAGGGGCCTTCAACGAGCGCTGGACCTTTTCGCCCGATAAGTGAAAGACTGAACTCCGTCATCAGGGCAAGATAAAGCGCCGCCGCCGCGTGTCTCTCGGCGACAGTGGCATTGTCGTCGCCTATCCAGCACGCTGTTTTATCGTGGAAGGGGCCGGAACCGCTGACAATGCTGGGCAACAGCATCATGCCTTTGGCAATCACGCTTTTGAACGCGGCCTCGATTGCCTCCTCCGGGGCATGCCCGAATTGCTGCGCCAGCATTTCATATTCCCTGCCGCCCATGAAGCGGGACGAGGGAACGGGACGGCCGAAAGCATCGACATTCAAGAGTGTGTCACGGGTGGGATCGAGCGTGCCCGCCGCGCCGCCGATGGCGAAATTCACCACCCAGGTGCCGGTGGAGACGACCGAAAAATCACCCTCCCGGCGTAGAAGATGCGGCAGGAGCGATGCGTTGGAATCGTGGATGCCACAATAGACCGGCATATGCGGTGAAAGACCTGTTTCCATTGCCAGCGACGGGCGGATTGTTCCCAGAACATCGAAAGCGGAGCGCACCGGCGCCATCAACTGCTCGATGCCGAGACACGCGACGAGCGAGGAGAAACTTCTCCGCCGTGGGTTCCATAGATCGGTATGGCAGCCGAGCGAGGTCGTTTCGGTCGCCTGAATGCCCGTCAGCCGTCCCGCCCAATATTGCGCATAGGTGACGATGCTGCGAACTCTGGAGAAGTCGTCCGGAAAGGCCGTTTTCTGGAAATGGATTTGCGCGCCAAGGTTCAGCCCGACGGGAAGCTGCGGTGAGCCGGTCTCGGCAAAATCGGGCCTGATGCCGCGATAGGCTTCTTCAATGGCTGCGGGATAGCCGTGTTCATAATCGAGCACCGGCATGGCGAGATCGCCGTTTCCATCGAGAAGTGCTGCCGAAGCGCCATGGGTGGTGATGGAAATCGCATCGAAACCGGGCTTCTGGCCGAACCGCTGAAGCGCGGAGAGAATGAAGCGCCAGAGCATTTCCACATCGTAATGCGGATAAATTCCATCGCGAAGGACGGGGTTCGCCTGTTTTTCGCCGGCAATCTCCTCGCCGCTGCCGGTGTCGATGACGACGACCTTGGCATTGGTCTTGCCGATATCGATGACCGCGACGCGGCCCGGTCTGATGCTCTCGCTCATGGCAGATGGAACACCGTTACCAGATCTTTTGCGGCCGGCGAATTATCGGGATTGCTCTCCATGATATCGGCCATGTGCGCCCACCACTTCTTCATCACGGGGTGATCGGGCAAGGCCGCCATGCCGTGGTTCTTCGGGCGCGTCAGTACGCCGAACAGGATGTTGGTTTCCGGGTCGAGATGGATGGAGTAATCGCTCACACCCGCCTCGTGCAGCAGTGTCACCAGTTCGGGCCATATCTCGTCATGGCGCTTTTTATATTCGGCCTCTTTTCCGGCAAAGAGTTTCATCTTGAAGGCGTGTTTTTCAAGTTCCGGCATGGCTTAACTTCTCATGGCCCGAAGGCGACGGACGACGATGGGGATGGCGATGGTGACGATGAGCAGCAGACCGACGAAGATCGACATGACGATACCAGGCACATTCAGAAGACCGAGCCCGAAGGTGACGAGGCCCATGACGAAAGCGGCGATGACAACGCCTGCGATGGTGCCGGAGCCGCCGAGGATGGAGACACCGCCCAGCACTACCATTGTCACCACCTCAAGCTCCCACCCTTGAGCGATGGACGGGCGCGTGGAGCCCAACCGCGACGTGAGGCAGACGGCAGCGATGCCGCTCATCAGGCCAGTGAGCAGGAACAGGATGAACTTCACCCGCTCCACCGGAATGCCCGAGAAACGGGCGGCGAAGGGGTTATTGCCGATCACATAGACCTGCCGGCCGAAATTGGTGGCGTGCAGCAGAATGGCGAAGAGGATGGCCATGGCGATGAACAGCACGAATTCGAAAGATATCACCCAGAAAACGTAACCCTGACCGAAATAGGCAAAATCGGCGGGATATTTGCCATAGGCCTGATCGCCCAGCACCATATAGGAAATGCCGCGAAACAGGCTCATCGTGCCGATGGTGACGACGATGGACGGCAGCTTCAGCCCTGCGACCAGAAAGCCGTTGAAGGCCCCGCACAAAAGCCCGGTGCCGATGCCGATGGCGACGAGGCCGGGCGTGCCTACCCCCATCTGAACTGCCGCACCCATGGCGGTGGAGGCGAGCGCGATGATGGCGGCGACGGACAGATCAATTTCGCCAGCGATGATCAGCAGCGCCATGGCGAAGGCGATGATCGCCTTTTCCGTGAAATTGAAGGTCGCATCCGACAGGTTCCACGCATTGAGGAAATAGGGCGAGGCCAGCGAATTGGCGATGAAGATGAGGATCGCAACGCCGAGCAGCAGCACTTCCCAGCTGGCCATGATGCGGCGTAGCGGCGTGCCGAGCTTGTCTGGAATGACGCGTGGGCTAAGTGTCGGTTGAGATGGCGTGCTCATGCTGCGGCCTCCCTGGCCTGATCGCTTGCTGCGCGGTCACGCAGGATGATACGGCCTTTTCGAGCTTCGGCACGGGCGTTGAAGACGACGGCGAGTACGATCACCACGCCGGAAATCGCCATCTGCGCGAAGGGCGAAATGCCGATGACGGGCAGGGCGTTCTTGATGACGCCGAGGAACAACGCGCCGAGCACCGCACCCGCGACCGAGCCGATGCCGCCGGCAATCGAGATGCCGCCGATCACATTCGCCGCCACGCTGTCCAGTTCGAAACCGGCGGCGATGTCGACATAGGCAACCGCATAACGCGATACCCAGAGATAGCTGGCGAGACCGGCAAGTGCGCCTGACAGCACGAAGGCGAAGAAGCGCGTGCGGCCGACATCGATGCCTGCATAGACGGCGGCACTCGGATTACCGCCCGACGCATAGGCCGAGCGGCCGAAGGAGGTGCGGCTGAGAACCAGCCAAGCACCGGCGATGATGAGGATGGCGACCCATGAAAGAACCGGCATGCCGAGGATCATGGTGCGCGGCACGTTGAGGAAGGTCGGCGAAAGCTGGTGCGCATTCACCCAGCCGCCGCCGGACAGAACGAAAGCCATGCCGCGATAGATGGTGAGCGTGCCGAGTGTGACGACGATCGGCGGAATGCCGAGCCACCAGACCAGCACGCCGTTGAGCGAGCCGAGAAATGCGCCGATGCCGACCGCCATGACGATGAGAAGCGGCAAGGGAATGCCCGGGAAGGCGGCATTGGTCATCGCCACCGCCATGCCGGTGAAGGCGAGATTGGCGGCAACCGAAAGATCGATGGATTTGGTGAGAATGACCGCCATCTGGCCAAGCGCCAGAATGATGAGGATGGAGGTATCGTTGAAGATATTGACGAGATTGCCGGGCCGGCCGAAGCCGGGGGCGCGCAGCGCGAAACCGGCGATCATGACGATAATGATGCCCGCCAGCAGCCATTCGCGATTTTTAAGTAGACGTTGCATGGTTTTGCCCCTCTCAGGCATTGCCGGTGGCGGCGCGCACCAGCTTTTCCGGAGAAAAATCGGCGCGTTCGAACTGGCCCGCCATCAGGCCTTCGCGCATGACGATGGCGCGGTCGGACATGCCGAGGATTTCGGGAAGTTCGGATGAAATCATGATGATCGAAAGCCCCTCGGCGGCAAGCTCGCTGATGAAACCATGCACGGCGGCCTTGGAGCCGATATCGATACCCTTGGTCGGTTCATCGAGAATGATGACCTTGGGCTGGGTGGCGAGCCATTTGCCGATCACCACCTTCTGCTGGTTGCCGCCTGAAAGCGTGCCGACCGGCACCGAAAGGGCGGCCGCGCGCAGATCGAGCCGCGAGGCGTATTTGCGCGCCAGCGCGAATTCATTGGCGGCGGCGAGAAACCCCTTGCGCGAGGTGCGCGTGAGCGATGGCAGCGACATGTTCTGGTAGATCGGCATGTCGAGCGCCAGCCCGTGGCGGCCGCGCTCCTCCGGCACATAAACGATGCCGGCGCGGATCGCGTCTTCCGGTGAGCGGATGGAAAGCGGCTGGCCTTCCAGCGATACCTGCCCTGAAGCCGGCCGGGTAATGCCGAAAAGCGACTGGCAAAGCTCGGAGCGGCCCGCGCCGATCAGCCCGTAAAGGCCGAGAATCTCGCCCTTGCGCAGCTCGAGCGAAATATCGCGGAATTCCGTCTGATGCGAATAATCGCGCACCGAAAGAACCGTCGGACCAAGGGCGACGGCCTGCTTGGGAAAGGCGTTCGTCACGTCGCGACCGACCATCAGCCGTACAATCTCGTCCTGCGGCGTGGCCGCAAGATTGCCCGCACCGACCATTTTCCCGTCGCGGAACACGGCGTAATTCTCCGCGATTTCATAGACTTCATCGAACTTGTGGCTGATGAAGAGGATTGCCTTGCCCTGCCGCTTCAGGTTTTCGACGATGCGAAAGAGATCGTCGATCTCCTTGCGGGAAAGGGCGGCCGTCGGCTCGTCCATGATGACGATGCGCGCCTCGACCGACAGCGCGCGGGCGATTGCGACGAGATGGCGTTGGGCGATGGACAGGTCCTTCAGCCGGATCGTCGGATCGATGGTGCTTTCGAGTTGTTCCAGCAGGGTTCTGGCGCGTGTGTTGATGGTCTTCCAGTCGATCAGGCCGAAACGCCCCTTCGGCGCATGGCCGAGGAAGATGTTTTCGCCGACGGAAAGCTCGTCGAACAGCACGGTTTCCTGATGAATGGCGGTTACGCCGGCATCGATGGCGTCCTGCGCGCTGTGAAAATGGACGGGCTGGCCATCAAGAAGGATTTCGCCCTCGTTCGGGCGATAGATGCCGGTGAGGATTTTGACGAGCGTGGATTTGCCCGCACCGTTCTCGCCGATCAGCGCGGTGACCTTGCCGGGGTAAAGCGCGATATCGACGCCATCCAGCGCTTTGACGCCGGGGAATATCTGGCTGATGCCGCGCATTTCGAGAATGGGCGTTGAATTTGAAGCCTCGACGACATCTAAAATTTTCGTTTCGATACGCATCATCCGTCTTACCGGTCAGTTTGATTGAAGCGGTGAAGGGCACCCCCCTCTGCCCTGCCGGGCATCTCCCCCTCAAGGGGGGAGATCGATATGCGGCACCGTTGAGGCCATCACTAAAGTTGAGAGTGAGCGAGTATTATCGTCTGGCTGATCTCCCCCCTTGAGGGGGAGATGCCCGGCAGGGCAGAGGGGGGTAACCCTCCACCCGCCGTCAGCCACTACTCAGATCAAAAAATCTTCGAGAACTGATCGATATTCTTCGCATCATAAACAAACGGATCGGCCATCGCCGCTTCGCTGTTTTCGCCAACCTTGATCTTGCCCATGCGGCCGGCTTCGATTTCCGAGCCCGGCTTGCCATCGGTTTCGCCCTTCACCAGGCGATAGGCGATCTGGGTGGCGGAGTAGCCGAGGTCGATCGGGTTCCAGATGGCGAATTCCTTGGTTGCGCCCGACTTGATGGCGCCGGCCATTTCAGACGGCAGGCCAAGGCCGGTCACATAGACCTGACCGATCTTGCCCGCATCTTTCACGGCCTGCGAGGCGGCGAGAACGCCAACCGTTGTCGGCGCGACGATGACCTTCACATTCGGCTGCGAGGAGAGCAGGCCCTGCGCTTCGCGGTAGCTCTTGTCGGCAAGATCGTCGCCGTAAACCGTGGTGACGAGGTTGAGGCCGGGGAAATCCTTCAGCTGCTTCTTCATCTCGTCGATCCAGATATTCTGGTTCGTGGAGGTGGTGGTGGCCGAAAGAATGGCGAAATCGCCCTTGCCGCCTTCCAGATGCGATGCGGCGAGCTGCAGGCACATCTTGCCGATCAGTGCGTTGGAAGAGGGATTGAGCTGGAGAATGCGGCCTTCCGGCGCCACGCCGGAATCCCAGGAGATGACCTTGATGCCGCGCTGGGCCGCCTTTTTCAGCGCCGGAACCACGGCGTCGGGGTCATTGGCGGAAATGGCGATGGCATCGACGCCCTGCGCGATCAGCGAATTGATGACTTCGATCTGACCTTCCGCCGTGGTGCTGGTCGGGCCGGTATAGATGATCTCGACGCCGCCGAGGTCCTTTGCGGCCTCCTGCGCGCCCTTGTTGGCGGCTTCGAAAAAGCCGTTGCCGAGCGATTTGACCACCAGTGCGATCTTCACATCGGCGGCCTGGGCAACGCTGCCCAGCCCTGCGACGGAGAGCGCCGCGCCAAGCGCCAGAGCGCTCGTCAATGTTCTGCGTGTAAGTTTCATGTCCCTTTTCCTCCCGTTTTGAACCTTTTCCTCCCTCCGGTGCTCCTCAGGCGACCGAAGAAGAATCCTCATCATCCGGAGGGGCGGCTGTCTTGCCATCCCTCACAGCGCCGACGACCAGCAATTCCACGCCGGCATCTTCCACCATCCTCGCCGCCTCATCGGAAATCCCGTCATCGGTGATGATGGTCGAGACATTTTCGAGCGGGCATAAAATGAGGCTGGATCGCTTTCTGAATTTCGATGAATCGACCATCACGATCAGCTCTTCCGCCTGTCGCATCAGCTTCTGCTCGCTCTGGATAACCAGCGCGTCGGATTCCATGATGCCGAGCGCGCCCACGCCCTGCGCACCGAGAAAAATCCGCCGCGCATAAAAATTGCGGATCGCATCGTTCTCGAAAGGCGACAGGATAAGGCTCTGGTCGCGATAGATCGCGCCGCCCGGCACGCTGACATTGCATTTGGAATGCTTGACCAGATGCTCGGCGATGGCGAAAGAATTGGTCATCACCTGCAGGCGGCGCGCCGCCATGTAATGCACCATCTGGAATGTCGTCGTGCCGCCATTCAGAATGATCGCGTCGCCATCGTTGCAGAGATCGACCGCTTTGCGCGCAATTGCGCGTTTCTTGTCGATATTGACCGATTCGGACACGCGGAACGGCCGGGCGGCGAGATTGCCGAGCTGCGGCGGATGCACCGCTTCCGCCCCGCCGCGCACGCGGCGCAACTTGCCCTGAACATGCAGGGACGCGATATCCCGGCGGATCGTCGCTTCCGACGCATCCGTCAGTTCGGCAATATCCTGCACCGTCACGACAGCTTTTTCCTGCGTGGCGCTCAAGATGATGCGATGGCGTTCGCGTTCGTGCATGGGGTCCTCCTGATCGTGATTATTCGCAATCTCTTTACGTTGTCAATCAAGAACGATCAAATTAATCAATATCGCGCTGCAACATGAAAATTTATGATCGTTTTTGATTGACATTATGCTTTTGGATGCGCGATATCTGCCATCAAAGGAGGCGGGCCGGTATCGGCTCCGCGAATGCAGACAGATATTGGGAGGAAGACATGACGGGAAAATCCCGCCTTCTCGAAAGCCGTTGGGACGATGCCTATGCCAAAACGCTCGATGAGCCGGGCAAGCTGCTTTATCGCTCCAATCTGCTCGGCGCCGACAAGCGCATCACCAACTATGGCGGCGGCAATACATCCGCAAAGGTGCTTGAGACCGATCCGCTGACGGGCGAGAAGGTCCGCGTCATGTGGGTGAAGGGCTCCGGCGGCGATGTCGGCACCATCAAGCTCGATGGTTTTGCAACGCTTTATCTCGACAAGCTGGACGCGCTGAAGGGCATTTACAAGGGCGTTGCGGATGAAGACCGCATGGTCGGCTTCCTGCCGCATTGCACCTTCAATCTCAATCCGCGCGCGGCTTCCATCGATACGCCGCTGCACGGTTTCGTGCCTTACGATCATGTCGACCACATGCATCCGGACGCGATCATCGCCATTGCTGCCTCGAATAATTCGAAAGAGCTGACACAGCAGATTTTCGGTGACGATATTGGCTGGCTGCCCTGGCGTCGCCCCGGTTTCCAGCTCGGTCTCGATCTCGAAGCTTTCGTCAAGGCCAACCCAAAGGCCAAAGGTGTCGTGCTGGAAAGCCACGGCCTGTTCACCTGGGATAATGACGCCAAGGCGTGTTACGAGCTGACGCTTGCCATCATCAACAAGGCGATCGAATGGTTTGCGGCCAAGACCGAAGGCAAGACGATTTTCGGCGGCGCGGTGGCGAAGAGCTTGCCGGTTGCCGAACGCCGTGCCATCGCAGCCCGGCTGATGCCGGAAATCCGTGGCCGCATCGGCCGTGAGGAACGCAAGCTCGGCCATTTCGACGATCAGGATGCGGTTCTCGAATTCGTCAACTCCAAGGATCTGAAACCGCTCGGACATCTCGGCACATCCTGCCCGGATCATTTCCTGCGCACCAAAATTCGCCCGCTGATCCTCGATCTCGATACGGCCAATCCCGATGTGGATGCGCTAACGGCCGGCCTCGACAAGGCGCTTGAAGCTTACCGCGCCGATTATACCCGCTACTATGAAGCCTGCCGCCACGATAATTCGCCGAAGATGCGCGATCCGAATCCGGTGATTTTCCTGATCCCCGGCGTTGGCATGTTGTCCTTCGCCAAGGACAAGGCCACCGCCCGCATTGCCGGCGAATTTTACGTCAACGCCATCAACGTCATGCGTGGTGCTTCCACCGTGTCCGAATATCAGGGCCTCCCCGAACAGGAAGCCTTCGATATCGAATATTGGCTGCTGGAAGAGGCAAAGCTGCAGCGCATGCCAAAGCCGAAGAGCCTTGCCGGCCGGGTGGCATTCGTCACCGGCGGTGCTGGCGGTATCGGCCGGGCGACGGCGGAAAGGCTGGCGAGCGAGGGCGCCTGCGTTGTGCTGGCTGATATTGACGAAGCGGCGTTGGAAGCTGCCAAGGGCGATTTCGTCAAGCGTTACAGCGCTGACGCGGTGCGCAGCGTGAAGCTGGATGTGACGAAAGAGGATGCCGTCATCGCGGCCTTCGCGGAAGCGAGCGTGGAATTCGGCGGCGTGGATATCCTCGTTTCCAATGCTGGCATCGCTTCCTCCGCGCCGGTGGAAGATACGACGCTTGCCATGTGGAACAAAAATATCGACATTCTCGCCACCGGCTATTTCCTCGTCTCGCGGGAAGCATTCCGGCTGCTGCGGCGTCAGAATCTCGGCGGCAACGTCGTTTTCGTCGCCTCGAAAAACGGTCTCGCTTCCTCGCCCAATGCCTCCGCCTATTGCACGGCGAAGGCTGCGGAAATTCATCTGGCTCGTTGCCTCGCCCTCGAAGGGGCGGAAGCGGGCATTCGCGTCAATACCGTCAATCCCGATGCCGTGCTGCGCGGTTCGAAAATCTGGAGCGGCGAGTGGCGCGAACAGCGCGCGGCCTCATCCAAGATCGAAGTGACCGATCTTGAGGAACATTACCGCAAGCGCTCGATGCTGAAGCTCAATGTCTTCCCGGAAGATATCGCCGAGGCGATCTACTTCCTGGCGTCCGACGCCTCCGCCAAGTCGACCGGCAACATCATCAATGTCGATGCTGGTAATGCGCAGAGTTTTACGCGTTAGGGTGTCGGTGGATACCGACATATAAAAAGACACGATGCTTTGGGAAGTGGCGAAAGTCCCACCTCCGTCATTCCGGCCTTGAGCCGGAATCCAGCAGCCGCGCGTCTGCGCGGCGAGAGAGTCTTCTCAGCCCAAAGACTTGGGCTGGCTGGATTCCGGCTCAAGGCCGGAATGACGGGGTGGTGGCGTCGCGGGTCGAAGCACCTGTTATGTTCATTGCCCGGGAGGAAGAGATGACCGAGACGAAAATCGCCGCCGATGTGATCGCGGCCGAAAACGACAAACGCGCCGCGGCGCTGAAGGACGACTACGAGGCGCTGGGCAACCAGCTTGCGCGTCGCAACATCGATATCGAGGCCGTTACGGCCAAGGTCGCGGAATTTTTCGTCGCCGTGCCCTCCTGGGGCGTTGGCACTGGCGGCACCCGCTTTGCCCGTTTTCCCGGCACGGGCGAGCCGCGCGGCATTTTCGACAAGCTGGATGATTGCGCCGTCATCAACCAGCTGACACGGGCGACGCCCAACGTTTCCCTGCATATTCCGTGGGACAAGGAAGACCCGAAGCGATTGAAAGCCCATGCCGATGCGCTGGGTCTCGGCTTCGACGCCATGAATTCCAACACGTTTTCGGATGCGCCGGGCCAGAGCCATTCCTACAAATACGGTTCGCTCAGCCACACGGACGCCGCCACGCGCCAGCAGGCCGTCGAGCACAACATCGAATGTATCGAGATCGGCAATGCCATCGGCTCGAAGGCGCTGACGGTTTGGGTGGGTGATGGTTCGAACTTCCCCGGCCAGAGCAATTTCACCAGAAGTTTCGAGCGCTATCTCGCCGCCATGGCCGATATCTACAAGGCGCTGCCGGATGACTGGCGCATCTTTTCCGAACACAAGATGTACGAGCCGGCCTTCTATTCGACCGTCGTGCAGGACTGGGGCACCAATTATCTCATCGCCAATACGCTCGGCGAAAAGGCCTTCTGCCTCGTCGATCTCGGCCACCATGCGCCGAACACCAATATCGAGATGATCGTCGCCCGGCTCATCCAGTTCGGCAAGCTCGGCGGTTTCCATTTCAACGACAGCAAATATGGCGATGACGATCTGGATGCCGGTTCAATCGAGCCATACCGCCTGTTCCTCGTTTTCAACGAGCTGGTGGATGCCGAACATCGCGGTGTGAAGGGTTTCCATCCCGCCCATATGATCGACCAGTCGCACAATGTGACGGACCCGATCGAAAGTCTGATCTCCAGCGCCAACGAAATCCGCCGCGCCTATGCGCAGGCGCTGCTGGTGGATCGCGCGGCTCTCGACGGCTACCAGCAGGACAATGATGCGCTGATGGCCTCCGATATGCTGAAGCGGGCCTATCGCACCGATGTCGAACCGATTCTTGCCCAGGCGCGGCAATTGGCGGGCGGCGCTATCGATCCGGTCGCGACTTATCGTGCGAGCGGCTATCGCAGCCATGTTGCGGCGAAGCGCCCGGCTTCGGTTGGCGGCAGCGGCGGGATTGTATAGGGGCGTTGTTTTTTTTGGGGACGTCCTCCACACCCGTCACCCCGGACTTGATCCGGGGTCCAGTGCGGTCAAGTCCTTGATCGCGCAAGAGTCTTTCACGGCGCAGACGCGCCGTGGCTGGATGCCGGATCGAGTCCGGCATGACGGAAATATAGTGTCACTTCCCCGAAGGCGATTGCCGGCGCACCTGAAACGTGTGCTCCGGCCCGGGAAACGCCCCCGAGCGGACTTCATCGGCATAGGCGGCGGCTGCTTCCGAGACCGCCGGGCCCAGATCGGCGAAACGCTTGACGAATTTCGGTTTGAAATCGGTGAAAAGGCCAAGCATGTCGTCGGAAACGAGCACCTGCCCGTCGCAGGCCGGCGATGCGCCGATGCCAACCGTGGGTGCGGCGAGTTTTTCGGTCAGTTCGCGGGCGAGTGGCTCGACGGTGCCTTCCACGACGATGGCGAAGACGCCCGCCTGATCGACCGCAATCGCGTCACGCCAGATTTTTTGCGTTTCCGCATCCGAATGCCCGAGCGAGCGGAAGCCGCCGGCGGTGTGCACCAGCTGCGGCATGAGCCCGACGTGGCCGAACACCGGAATGCCGCGCGCCACCAGAAAGGCGATGGTTTCGGCCATTTCCTCGCCACCTTCCAGCTTCACGCCGTCGCAGCCGGTTTCCTGCATCAGCCGCACGGCATTGCGGAACGCCTGTTCCTTGGATTCCTGATAGGTGCCGAAGGGAAGATCGACGATGACGCAGGCATGTTCGACGCCACGCATGACGGCGCGGCCATGGGCGATCATCATATCCAGCGTGACGCCGACCGTCGTGTCCATGCCGTAAAGCACCATGCCGAGGGAATCGCCGACCAGGAGCAGATCGCAATGCGGATCGAGCAGGCGGGCAATCGGCGTCGTATAGGCGGTGAGGCAGACGATGCGCGCACCGCCTTTCATTTGCTTGATGGAGGCTGTCGTCAGCCGCTTCTGTTTCGCGTGCGTGCTCATCGTGCAGCCTCCTGTTTGCCGGTTTTATTACGTCCGATGACGCGGTTGTCGAGAAGGCGGGTGTTGCCGACCCGCACGAACAGTGCCACCAGCACAGGCCCCGCCTGCAGCGAAGCCACGGGGGCCAGCGTGTCGGGATCGCGCACCGCCACGACTTCGGGCAACGCCAGCTTCTCCTTGGCAATGAATTTTTCTATCGCCGCTTCTAAAGTGGCCGGGTCGTCGCAGCCCTCATTGTACAGCCGCTCGGCCTCATCAAGCGCGCGCGGCACAATTACGGCGGCGGCACGCTCTTCAAGGCTCAGGTAGACATTGCGCGAGGAGCAGGCGAGCCCATCCGCCTCACGTACGGTGGCGACGGGAACGACGCGGACTGGCTGGGCGAGATCGTCCACCATGCGCCGGATCAGCGTTACCTGCTGGTAGTCCTTTTCTCCGAAATAGGCGGCATCCGGCTGCACGAGATTAAACAGCTTGGTCACGACGGTGGTAACGCCGGCGAAATGCCCCGGGCGCACCGCGCCTTCCAGCTGGCTGCCCAGTTTTGGCACATCCACCACGGTCTGCATCGGGCGCGGATACATCTCCGTAACCTCGGGTGCGAAAACAATGTCGACACCTGCCTCTTCCAGCAGCGCGCTATCGCGGGCGAGATCGCGGGGGTAACGGGCAAGATCCTCATTGGCTCCGAATTGCAGCGGATTGACGAAGATCGAGACCACCGTCACGTCGTTCTCCGCTTTCGCTCTGGCAACCAGCGTCAGATGGCCGATATGCAAAAAACCCATGGTCGGCACGAAGCCGACGGTCTTGCCATCGCGGCGAAACGTGGTGGTCAGACCGCGCAACTCGGCGACGGTTTTTACAAGCTGCATGGGTCTCCTCCGGCTTCCCCGATCACCGCCCGGCGAAAGGTGCTGGATAGAACTCGATTTGCCGAACGGGGTCAACGGACGCATCGGGATTATATCGATTAACCCTATGACGACTTTTAAGAAAACCGGTGCTCGAACAGATGGCGGCGATCACTCCACCCAGAGCGGTTTCCTTTTTTCGGCAAAGGCCAATCGCCCCTCCCGCGCCTCGTTGCTGCCGCTGATCGTGGCGATGACGCTTTCGGCAAAGGCGAGCCGCTCGCCGGAGGGCATATCGCGCATCTTCAGCAACGCCGCCTTTCCGGCCGCGATGGCGCCCGGTGCATTCTGCCGCAACCGGGTGAGAACATCCTCGACCACGCCATCGAGTTCGGCCGAAGGGACGGCCCGATTGACGAGGCCAAGGCGCTCCGCATCAGCGGCGTTTATCGCGGCCCCGAGATAGGCCATTTCCTGAAGCTGGCTCAAGGGTATCTTCGCCAGAAGCTTCGTCGCCACCATGGCCGGGAAAAGCCCGACACGGACTTCCGGCAGACCGAATTCGGCATGGTCGGCGGCATAGGCGAGATCGCAGGCGGCGACGAGGCCAAGCCCGCCGGCCAGAACCCGGCCGTTGATGCGGGCGATGACGGGCCTGTCGCAGCCCTCGATGGCACGCATCACATCGGCAATGGGGTTGGTTCCATCCCGCGAGAGGAACATGCCGCCGGCGCTTTCCTTCAGATCGGCCCCGGAGCAGAAGCTGCGGTCTCCCGCAGCCGTTATCACCACGGCGCGCAAGCCGCCATCACCGGATGCCGCGCGGATGGCCGTCGTCAGGGCGTCCGTCATCGCGGCATTCAAGGCATTGTGCACCTCCGGCCGGTTGAGCGTCAGCCACAGAACGTCCTTCCGCCTTTCGCTCAGCAAATCATCCGCCATGCGCGTCACCCTCCTGTCTTGCCGCAAGCAGCGCCTTGCCGGCGCGGGCTGCATTCGGTCTGCCGAGATGCCGGCTGATCCAGTCTCCGGTTTTCGCCACCGCCATCAGGTCGATACCGGTTTTAATGCCAAGCCCTTGCAGCAGATAAACGACGTCTTCAGTGGCGACGTTGCCGCTGGCGCCCGGCGCAAAGGGGCAGCCGCCCAGCCCGGCCACCGAACTGTCGAAGACGGAGATGCCTTCATCCAGCGAGGCAAGCACATTGGCGACGCCCTGCCCATAGGTATCATGGAAATGCATGGCGAGTTTTTCACGCGGGATGCGGGCAGACACCCGCTTGATGAGATTGCGAATCTGGTCCGCCGTGCCGACGCCGATCGTATCGCCGAGCGAAATTTCGTAACAGCCAAGCGCGATGAGCGCTTCGGCCATCGCCGCCACGTCATCGGGTGCAACCTTACCGTCATAGGGGCAGCCGGCTATGCAGGAGACGTAACCGCGCATGAGGATGTTCCGGCCGGCCGCGGCTGATGCGACATCGTGCAGGCGCTCGAGGCTTTCGGCGCGCGAGCAGCCGATATTGTGCTGGCTGAACCCTTCGGATGCGGAGACGAAAACGGCGATTTCCGTCACGCCGGCATCAAGGGCGGCCTCGAAACCTTTCATATTGGGAACGAGCGCCGGATAGGTGGTGCCGGGTCGCCGTTCGAGACCCTGGAACACCTCTTTCGAACCCGCCATTTGCGGCACTTTTTTGGGTGAGACGAAAGCACCCGCTTCCACCGCTGTCAATCCGGCTGCGGCCAGCCGTTCGATCAGCTCGATCTTGATGGCGGCTGGAACCTCGACGCTTTCGTTCTGCAAGCCGTCACGCGCGCCCACTTCGACGATTTTTACCCTTCGGGGCCAGCTCATCTCAGCCGCCCTCCGACTCGAAATCCACCAGCACCGCACCGGCGGCGACCATATCGCCCTCAATGCAATTGATGGCCGTGACGGTGCCTTTCGCCGGCGCGCGGATCGTGTGCTCCATTTTCATCGCCTCCATCACCACAAGCGCCTCGCCGGCCTCAACCGCGGCGCCTTTGCTGCTCAGCAAGGCGCGGATGACGCCGGGCATGGGTGCTTCCAGACCGCCGGTATGGGTAGCGGAATCCGCACTATCGACGGGGTCTGGCTGGCTGATGCGATAATGCTCGCCATCCAGAAAAAGCGCGTACCGGCCATCCTCCGCAAAGAAATGGCCCTGCCTTTTCCTGCCTTCCACGGTCGCACGGAATTTACCGTCATCCGAGAGGATGCCATGGGCACGGATCGCCCGTCCGTCGATCTCCAGCGAAAAACCATCCGCCTTATGCGTGACGCCGACGCCAAGCGGCTGGTTGTCAAACACGAAATACAGCGTTTCCCTTGCCGGCGCGTTGAGGCGGAAGGCGGCCGTCGTGTTCCACGGGCTATGGGGATCGGCCTGCGAACCCGGCTTTCCGTTTTTCTGCCGCGCAAGCAGCAGGCCAAGCGCGGCCATGGCTACCTCGTTCCGGTCCGTTGCTGCCGGAGCAAACAGCGCCGCTTCGTTACGGGCGATGAAATCGGTGTCGAGATCGGCGTTCGCGAAGGCCGCCAGTCCCGCAAGCCGCGTCAGAAAGGCGGCATTGTTGGTGACACCGCAGATCGCCAGATTTTCGAGCGCCAACCGCAGACGCCGCACCGCCGATGGGCGATCACGGTCCCAGACGATCAGCTTGGCGATCATCGGATCGTAATGCACGGTGATGGCGTCGCCGGCGCGTATGCCGCTGTCGATCCTGACATGAGGGCCATGATCGGGAAAAACAAGATGGCTGATGGTGCCGATCGAAGGCAGGAAATCATGCGCCGGGTCTTCGGCATAAATCCGTGCCTCGATGGCGTGGCCGTTTATGCTGAGACCGGTCCAATCTTCCGGCAGGGGCTCTCCGTTGGCGACGCGGATCTGCCATTCGACGAGATCGAGACCGGTAATATATTCCGTCACCGGATGTTCGACCTGGAGCCTCGTATTCATTTCCATGAAATAGAAGTCGCCGGAAGGGTCTAGCAGAAATTCTACGGTTCCCGCGCCGCGATAATCGATGGCGCGGGCGGCGGCGACCGCCGCTTCATACATGCGCTGGCGAAGCGCATCGGGCAGGCCGGGGGCAGGGGCTTCCTCTATGACCTTCTGGTGCCGGCGCTGAATCGAGCAATCGCGCTCGAAAAGCGAAACACAATTGCCCTGGCCATCGGCAAAAACCTGCACTTCCACATGGCGCGGCCGCTCGAGATATTTTTCGATCAGCATGCGGTCATTGCCGAAGGCGGCCAGCGCTTCGCGTTTTGCGCCCGCAAGCTCCGCTGCGAAGTCGCGCTTTTGCCGGACGATACGCATGCCCTTGCCGCCGCCGCCGGCTGAGGCCTTGAGCAGAACGGGATAACCTATGGCGTCCGCTTCGTTGCCCAGCCGTTCCTGCGCCTGATCCTTACCGTGATAGCCGGGAACGACCGGAACGCCGGCCTTTGCCATCAGCGCCTTTGCCTCGCTTTTCCCGCCCATGGCGCGGATTGCCGCTGCCGGCGGGCCAATGAAAACGAGATCGGCGGCGGCGCAGGCTTCGGCGAAACCGGCATTTTCCGAAAGGAAACCGTAGCCCGGATGAATGGCTTGCGCGCCGCAGGCTTTTGCGGCGGCGATGATTTTTTCGCCGTCGAGATAGGAGGCTCGCGCGGGTGCTGCGCCAATGGCGATGGCCTCGTCGGCAAGCGCCACATGCATGGCGTCACGGTCGGCATCCGAATAGACTGCGACGGTGCGGATACCCATCTTGGCGGCGGTGCGGATGATGCGGCAGGCGATCTCGCCCCTGTTGGCGATCAGTATTTTTGAGAACATGGTCGCCTCACATCCTGAATATGCCGAAACGGGTGGGTTCAATCGGTGCATTGAGTGCGGCGGAGAGACCGAGGCCAAGTACGAGGCGTGTATCCTTCGGGTCTATGATGCCGTCGTCCCAAAGTCTGGCGCTGGCATAATAGGGATGTCCCTCCCGCTCGTATTTTTCCCGGATCGGCTGTTTGAACGCCTCTTCCCCTTCCTTCGACCAGTGGCGGCCATCGGCCTCGATGCCGTCGCGGCGGATTTGCGCCAGAACCGATGCCGCCTGTTCGCCGCCCATCACGGAAATACGGGCATTGGGCCACATCCACAAAAAGCGCGGTGAATAGGCGCGGCCGCACATGCCGTAATTGCCGGCCCCGAAGGAGCCGCCGATGATGACGGTGAATTTCGGCACTTTAGCCGATGCGACGGCGGTAACGAGCTTGGCGCCATCCTTGGCGATGCCGCCCGCCTCATAGGCCTTGCCGACCATGAAACCGGTGATGTTTTGCAGGAAAACGAGGGGAATACCGCGCTGGCAGCAGAGTTCGATGAAATGTGCGCCTTTGAGCGCTGATTCCGAGAAAAGAATGCCGTTATTGGCGACGATGCCAACCGGATAGCCATGGATATGGGCGAAACCGCAGACCAAAGTCGTGCCGTAAAGCGCCTTGAACTCATCGAATTCGGAACCGTCCACCAGACGCGCGATGATCTCCCGCACGTCGAAGGGTTTTCTCGTATCGGCGGGAACGATGCCATAAAGCTCTTCAGCCGGATAAAGCGGCTCCGTCGGCTCGCGAATATCCAGCTCCACCTGTTTGCGGCGATTGAGGGTGGAGACGATCCGCCGGGTCAGCGCCAGCGCGTGGCGGTCGTTATTGGCGTAGTGATCGGTAACGCCGGATTGGCGGGAGTGCACATCCGCGCCGCCAAGTTCTTCCGCGCTCACCACCTCGCCGGTCGCGGCCTTCACCAGCGGCGGGCCGCCGAGGAAGATCGTGCCCTGATTTTTGACGATCACGGACTGGTCGCTCATGGCGGGCACATAGGCCCCGCCCGCCGTGCAACTGCCCATCACCACGGCAATCTGGGCGATGCCTTCCGCCGACATATTCGCCTGATTATAGAAGATGCGGCCGAAATGATCACGGTCGGGAAACACCTCGTCCTGATTGGGCAGATTCGCGCCGCCGGAATCCACCAGATAGATGCAGGGCAGCCGGTTCTCCGTGGCGATTTCCTGCGCGCGCAGATGTTTCTTCACCGTCAGCGGATAGTAAGTGCCGCCTTTCACCGTCGCATCATTGGCGACGATCACACATTCCCGGCCCGAGACCCGGCCGATGCCAGTGACGATGCCGGCGGCGGGGACGGGTTCGTCATAGACTTCGTAGGCTGCGAATTGCGAAAATTCGAGAAATGGACTGCCGGGATCGAGAAGGGCTTCGATCCGGTCGCGCGCCAGCAATTTGCCGCGGGAAAGATGCCGTTCACGGGCCTTGTCGCCGCCGCCTCTGGAGATTTTTTCGACGTGCTGCCGCAGGTCATCCACCAGACCCGACATGAAATCGACATTGGCGGCAAAGGTTGGATCGCGGTTCAGACTGGATGTTAGCTTCATCGCGTGTCCTCACCCGTTGCCCTTGACCAGTTCGCGGCCGATCAGCATCCGGCGGATTTCGCTGGTGCCCGCGCCGATTTCATAGAGCTTGGCGTCGCGCAGCAGCCGTCCGGCCGGGCTTTCATTGACATAGCCGGAACCGCCGAGAAGCTGGATGGCATCCAGCGCCACCTGTGTCGCCCGTTCGGCGGCGAAGAGTATCGCGCCCGCCGCATCTTGCCTCGTGATGCGGCCGTTGTCACAGGCGCGGGCAACGGCATAGACATAGGCGCGCGATGCATTCATGGCCGAATAAATATCGGCGAGTTTGCCCTGCACCAGCTGGAATTCGCCGATCGGCTTGCCGAACTGCTTGCGCTCGCGGGCATAGGGCAACACCAGATCGATAGCCGCCTGCATGATGCCGACCGGGCCTGCGGCCAGCACGGCGCGCTCGTAATCCAGCCCGCTCATCAGCACCGTCACGCCGTCATTGAGGCGGCCGAGAATGTTCTCTTCCGGCACCTCGCAATCCTCGAAAACCAGTTCCGAGGTGGGGGAGCCGCGCATGCCGAGCTTGTCGAGTTTCTGGGCTGGGCGAAACCCCTTGAAGCCTTTTTCGATCAGGAAGGCGGTGATGCCGCGCGGGCCGGCGGACATATCCGTCTTGGCGTAGACCACCAGCGTATCGGCCTCATGGCCATTGGTGATCCACATCTTCGCGCCGTTCAGCACATAGCGGTCGCCTCTGCGCTCCGCCTTCAGCCGCATCGACACGACATCCGAACCGGCCTCCGTTTCGCTCATGGCGAGCGAGCCGACATGTTCGCCGGAGACGAGTTTCGGCAGATATCTGTGCTTCTGCTCTTGCGTTCCCCAGCGGTGAATCTGGTTGATGCAGAGGTTCGAATGGGCGCCGTAGGAAAGGCCGATGGAAGCGGAAGCCCGGCTTATCTCCTCCATCGCGACGCAATGGGCGAGATAGCCCATGTCGGCACCGCCGAATTCTTCCGAAACGGTGATGCCGTGCAGGCCGAGTTCACCCATTTGCGGCCAGAGCTTACGTGGAAAACGGTCGTCGCGGTCGATCTCCGCCGCCAGCGGCGCGATTTTATCATCTGCGAATGCGCTTGCGCTGTCGCGCAATGCTGCGATTTCCGGGCCGAGATCGGCATCGAAAATGGCGGCGAGGTTCAAACTCATCGCGTCTCCTCCTCCGGACGGCCTTTGCCACCGTCCCTTTTGTCAGCAGCCGGCACCTCCTCCGCGCCGGCAACCCTCGATTACGGCGCGTCACCCCCGGTGAAGGCGGCGGAACGGCGCACGAATGTCTTGATGGCGAAATTGGACTGGATGCGCGACACGCCGGGAACCGTGGTCAGGAAATCCAGAAGTTCCTGATAATGCGGCAGATCCCGCACCATGGCATGGATCAGATAATCCGAGCTGCCGCTGGTCTGATAACCGCCGACGACTTCCGGAATGGAAGCGACATGGTGCTCGAAAGTCGTCAGCGCCTCTTTGATCTGCCGTTCCAGCGTGACGGAAATGAAGACGCCCATATTGCCGAGCAGCCGGTTCTCATCGAACACGGCGGTATAACCACGAATGATGCCTTCCTCTTCCAGCTTGCGCACGCGTCGCAGCGTCGGTGTGAAGGAAAGACCGATTCGCGCTGCCAGGTCACGCCAGCTCACCCGCCCGTCATCGCCGAGCACATGCAGAATCTTCCGGTCGAAACTGTCGAGCTCAATCATGGATCATTTGCTCTATGATATGACTATTTATTGGATCAAAGATATCGCCAATCAAAAAACTGTCAATCAAAATAGCTTTGAAATGAATTCGAGATAGTGATAGCGTTCACATTAGTCGCGGTCTGGAGGAGATGGTGGCTGTTGGTCGTTCTCTCAAGCGGAGTGCGGCCAAAGGGAGGTGAATTTGGCTGTGCATGACCCTGTCGTGATCGTCGGGGCCGCCCGTACTGCTATGGGTGGGTTCCAGGGCGAATTCAAATCGGTGGCCGCGCCCGATCTCGGTGCGGCTGCGATCCGCGCGGCTGTCGAGCGGGCTGCGGTTCCGCCTTCTGATATTGACGATGTGCTGATGGGCTGCGTGCTTACGGCCGGGCAGGGGCAGGCCCCGGCCAGACAGGCGGCCATTGCTGCCGGCATTCCCAATTCGATTGGCGCGACGACCATCAACAAGATGTGCGGCTCTGGCATGAAAGCGATCATGCTGGGGCATGACCAGATTGCGGCGGGAAGCTCTTCCATCGTGCTTGCGGGCGGCATGGAAAGCATGAGCAATGCGCCCTATCTCCTGGACCGCGCCCGGAACGGCTATCGTCTCGGCCACGGCAAACTCACCGACCACATGTTTCTGGATGGCCTCGAGGACGCCTATGACAAGGGCCGGCTGATGGGTACTTTCGCTGAAGATTGCGCTGAAGCTTACCAGTTCACCCGCGCTATGCAGGATGATTTTGCGCTGACTTCGCTGGAACGAGCGCGACGCGCCATAGCGGAAGGTGCGTTCGAAGCGGAAATAGCGCCCGTCGGGGATATCTCGGTGGATGAGCAGCCGGGCAAGGCGAAGCCGGAGAAAATCCCGCAGCTGAAACCCGCCTTCCGCGATGGCGGAACGGTGACGGCCGCCAATTCCAGTTCGATTTCCGATGGTGCGGCCGCTCTCGTTCTCATGCCTCGCTCCGAAGCGGAGAGGCGGGGCCTTTCACCGCTGGCGACCATTATCGGTCAGGCCTCCCATGCGGATGCACCCGCCGGATATCCAACGGCTCCCATCGGCGCGATGAAAAAGCTGTTTGAAAAAACCGGCTGGGCGGCGAAGGATGTCGATCTCTTCGAAATCAACGAGGCCTTTGCCGTGGTGGCGATGGCGGCGATGCGCGATCTCGATCTGCCGCATGACAAGGTGAATGTGCATGGCGGCGCCTGTGCGCTCGGCCATCCGATCGGCGCTTCCGGCGCGAGGATCGTCGTCACCTTGCTGGCCGCTTTGCAGCGTCACGGGCTGAAACGCGGCGTGGCTGCCGTCTGCATCGGCGGCGGTGAAGCAACCGCGCTCGGCATAGAGCGATATTAAGGGGAGGCGGCAATGATCCTGAACGAAGCTCAGCAGCAGATCAGGGACATGGCCCGCGATTTCGCCCGGGAGCGGCTTGCCCCCGGGGCTGCTTCACGTGATCGGGAAAGCCGGTTTCCGAAAGACGAACTGAAGGAGATGGGAGACCTCGGCTTCCTTGGCATGCTTGTCTCCGAGGACTATGGCGGGTCGGAAACCGGCGCTGTGGCCTATGCTTTGGCGCTGGAGGAAATCGCTGCCGGCGACGGGGCCTGTTCCACCATCATGAGTGTGCATAATTCAGTCGGCTGCGTGCCGATCCTCAAATTCGGGACCGAAGACCAGAAGCAGCGTTTCCTGCCGAAACTGGCCTCCGGCGGATGGATCGGCGGTTTTGCGCTGACCGAACCGCAGGCCGGTTCAGATGCGTCCAACCTCAAGACCCGAGCCCGGCGCGATGGCGACCGATATATTCTCGACGGAGCGAAGCAGTTCATCACCTCGGGCAAAAATGGCGATGTCGTCATCGTTTTTGCCGTCACCGATGCAGCGGCGGGCAAGAAAGGCATCACCGCCTTCATCGTGCCGACCGATACGCCGGGTTACGAGGTCATCCGGGTCGAGGAAAAGCTCGGGCTGCATTCTTCGGATACCTGCCAGATTGCCTTTACCGACATGGCGGTCCCAGCCGAATTGCGGCTTGGCGAAGAGGGGCAGGGTTATCGTATCGCGCTCGCCAATCTGGAAGGCGGGCGCATCGGCATCGCCGCGCAGGCGGTCGGCATGGCGCAGGCCGCCTTCGAGGCGGCGCGGGATTATGCCCGCGAGCGCAAGGCTTTCGGGCAGGCAATCGTGGAGCATCAGGCGGTGGCGTTTCGCCTCGCGGACATGGCGACGCGCATTGAGGCGGCGCGGCAGCTTGTGCTGCATGCGGCGGCGCTGAAGGAAGCGGGTGAGCCCTGTCTTTCGGAGGCCTCGATGGCGAAGCTCTTTGCTTCCGAAATGGCCGAGCGCGTCTGCTCGGACGCCATCCAGATTCACGGCGGTTACGGCTACATGGCGGATTATCCGGTGGAGCGGATCTATCGCGATGTGCGCATCTGCCAGATTTACGAGGGAACCAGCGATGTCCAGCGGATGGTGATCGCGCGGAACCTTTGAGAGTTGTTTCGCGGTCTGGAGGAGACCGCGACGGGAGGAGTAGAATGGATATAACCGAAACGCCACGTCTCAGCCTGCATGTTCCCGAACCTGCGGTGCGGCCCGGCGGGGAGCCGGATTTCTCCAATGTGAAAATACCCAAGGCCGGCTCGGTGCCGCGCCCGGAGGTTGACGCCGCGCCGGAAAGCATGCGCGATCTCGCCTATTCGATCATCCGTGTCCTCAACCACCAGGGCGAGGCCGTCGGACCCTGGGCCGGGCTGCTTTCGGATGAAGACTTGCTGGTGGGCCTCAAAAACATGATGCGGCTTCGGGCTTTCGATGCGCGCATGCTGATGGCGCAGCGGCAGGGCAAGACCTCCTTTTATATGCAGCATCTGGGCGAGGAGGCGGTCAGTTGCGCCTTCCGCAAGGCGCTTTCCAAAGGCGACATGAATTTCCCGACCTACCGGCAGGCGGGTCTGCTGATCGCCGATGATTACCCGCTCGTCACCATGATGAACCAGATCTATTCCAACGAACTGGATCCGCTGCATGGGCGGCAGTTGCCGGTGCTTTATTCCTCGAAGGAGCATGGTTTCTTCACCGTCTCCGGCAATCTCGCCACGCAATATGTGCAGGCGGTCGGCTGGGCGATGGCGTCGGCCATCAAGGGCGATACGAAGATCGCCGCAGCATGGATCGGTGACGGCTCGACGGCGGAGTCGGATTTTCACTCGGCGATGGTCTTTGCCTCCACCTACAAGGCTCCGGTCGTTCTCAACATCGTCAATAACCAATGGGCGATTTCCACCTTTCAGGGCATTGCGCGCGGCGGCTCCGGCACCTTTGCGGCGCGTGGCCTGGGCTTCGGCATTCCCGCGCTCCGGGTCGACGGCAATGATTATCTCGCCGTTTATGCCGTGGCGCGCTGGGCGGTGGAACGGGCGCGCCGCAATCTCGGCCCGACGCTGATCGAATATGTGACCTATCGTGTCGGCGCCCATTCCACGTCGGACGATCCGAGCGCCTATCGCCCCAAGACAGAGTCCGAGGCATGGCCGCTGGGCGACCCGGTTTTGAGGCTCAAAAAACACCTCATCCTGCGCGGCGTCTGGTCGGAGGAACGGCACCGGCAGACGGAAGCGGAAATTGCCGATGAGGTGCTTGAGGCGCAGCGCGAGGCGGAAAGCCACGGCACGCTGCATGAGGGCGGCAAACCGCCGAAGAAGGATATTTTCGAAGGCGTCTACGCCGAGATGCCGCCGCATCTCGCCCGCCAGCGCCAGAAGGCAGGGTGGTGACCATGGCAAGAATGACGATGATCGAAGCCGTCCGCAGCGCCATGGATGTGTCCATGGAGCGCAGCGACGACGTGGTGGTGTTCGGCGAGGATGTGGGCTATTTCGGCGGCGTGTTCCGCGCCACGCAGGGGTTGCAGGGAAAATACGGCAAGACCCGCTGTTTCGATGCGCCGATCAGCGAATCCGGCATTGTCGGAACCGCCATCGGCATGGCCGCTTATGGCCTGCGCCCCTGTGTCGAAATCCAGTTCGCCGATTACATGTATCCCGCCTATGATCAGATCACCCAGGAGGCGGCGCGTATCCGCTATCGCTCGAATGGCGATTTCACCTGCCCCATCGTTCTCAGAATGCCGACAGGCGGGGGCATTTTCGGCGGGCAGACGCACAGCCAGAGCCCGGAAGCGCTCTTCACCCATGTCTGCGGGCTGAAGGTGGTCGTCCCTTCCAATCCCTATGACGCCAAGGGACTGCTGATCGCATCCATCGAAGACCCCGACCCCGTGATGTTTCTGGAGCCGAAGCGGCTTTATAACGGTCCCTTCGACGGGCATCACGACCGGCCGGTAACGCCCTGGTCCAAGCATGAGATGGGGGAGGTGCCGGAAGGGCACTACACCATTCCCATCGGCAAGGCCGAGATACGCCGTCCCGGAAACGCTGTCACCGTCATCGCTTATGGCACCATGGTGCATGTGGCGCTGGCGGCGGCGGAAGAGACGGGTGTGGATGCCGAGATCATCGATCTGCGCAGCCTGCTGCCGCTCGATCTCGATACCATCGTGAAGTCCGTCTCCAAGACCGGCCGCTGCGTCATGGTGCATGAGGCGACGCTGACCTCCGGCTTCGGGGCCGAAGTCGTGTCGCTGGTGCAGGAACATTGTTTTTATCACCTCGAGGCCCCCGTCGTCCGCGTTGCGGGCTGGGATACGCCTTATCCCCATGCGCAGGAGTGGGACTATTTTCCGGGACCTGCCCGTGTCGGGCGCGCCCTTGTCGAAGTCATGGAGGCCTGATTATGGCGGAATTTGTTCTCACGATGCCCGATGTCGGTGAAGGTGTGGCGGAAGCCGAACTGGTGGAATGGAACGTCAAACCGGGCGATCTCGTCCATGAGGACATGGTGCTGGCCGCGGTGATGACCGACAAGGCGACGGTGGAAATCCCATCCCCGGTGGCGGGCGTCGTCACCTGGCTCGCCGTGACGGTTGGAAACACCGTGCCGGTGAAGGCGCCGCTTCTGCGCATCGAAACCGATGTCGCGGCCGCCGCTCCCAATGGCAGCGTGCCGGAAGCGGAAGCGCCTGCCGACATGACGGACACGCCGCCACCTGTTGAAGCCCAGCCGACGGCGCGAGAGACCGAGGAGGCGCCGCCGGCGCCCGCCGCCGAACCGCATCATAAACCGCTGGCGTCTCCCGCCGTTCGCCAGCGCGCCGACGATCTCGATATCGATCTCACCAAGGTCAAGGGAACGGGGCCGGACGGGCATATCACCCATGCCGATCTCGACGGGTTTTTAACCGTGCGGGGATGGCCGGAACGCCCCGAGCCGATAGCGCCGCACGATAGCGCTGTCGAGGAGGTGAAGGTGACCGGGCTCAGGCGCAAGATTGCCGAGAAGATGGTGCTTTCCGCCTTCCGCATTCCCCACATCACCTATGTCGAGGAAGTCGACGTGACCGATCTGGAGGATTTGCGCGCGACCATGAACGGCAATCGCCGTTCCGGGCAACCGAAGCTGACGATCCTGCCGTTCCTGATGCGCGCGCTGGTGAAAGCCGTTGCCGATCATCCCGGCATGAATGCCACCTTCGACGACGACAAAGGGGTCGTCAGCCACTATGAAGCGGTTCATATCGGCATCGCCACGCAGACGCCGTCGGGCCTCACCGTTCCGGTCGTGCGCCACTCGGAAACGCTCGGTCTTTGGGAATGCGCGGACGAAGTCGCACGCGTCGCCGAAGCCGCCCGCACAGGCACGGCGCATCGGGAAGAATTGATGGGCTCCACCATCACCATCAGTTCGCTGGGAGCCTTGGGCGGTGTGGTCTCGACACCCATCATCAATTACCCGGAGGTGGCGATCATCGGTGTCAACAAGATCATGACACGTCCGGTCTGGGATGGGACGCGCTTCGTGCCGCGCAAGATGATGAACCTCTCATCGAGCTTCGATCACCGGGTTGTCGATGGGTGGGATGCGGCGGTCTTCATCGAGGCCGTCAAGGCATTGCTGGAGAAGCCCGCGCTTATTTTCATCGAGTGAAGGCGATCCGTGCTCCCTCATCCCTGTGCTCGTCACAGGGATCCAGCCAGCCGAAGTCTTTGGGCTGAAAGGACTCTCTCCACCGCGCAGGCGCGCGTCGGCTGGATTCCTGTGACGAGCACAGGAATGAGGGCTTATGCGTGTCATGACCGCATTTCTTAGCTCGCGTTTTCAACCTTCACGGAACTGTTTCGCTGTCGGTATAGGCTTGCGTTCGTCATCTTCGGGTATAGAAGAGAAGAACGAGAAGCATGTTTTCTCATCATGATCATAGTGGCGGAAGAGGGCGCTCCGGCGCCCGGCGGTCCGCCCTCCGCCGGCAACCGAATGAAGAAGAAGGTCCTCCCATGCGCACTCCCAAACCCGTTGTCCTGACTATTCTCGATGGCTGGGGGCTGAACGAGGACACATCCAGCAATGCGCCGGTGCTGGCGAATACGCCTACCATGGACCGGCTTTTCGCCAGCTGCCCGAATGCGAGGCTCACCACATTCGGCCCGAATGTCGGTCTGCCCACCGGGCAGATGGGCAATTCGGAAGTCGGCCACACCAATATCGGCGCCGGCCGCATCGTCGCCATGGATCTCGGCCAGATCGATCTGGCGATTGAGGATGGCAGCTTTTTCCGCAACGCGGCGATGCTTGATTTCGCCGCCACGGTGAAGGCCGCGGGCGGTGTGGCGCATCTGATGTGCGTCGTTTCCGATGGCGGCGTTCATGGCCATATCCTCCACGGCCAGGCGGCGGTGAGGCTGATGATCAGCCACGGTCTGAAGGTCGTGGTACATGCCATCACCGACGGCCGCGATGTCGCGCCGCAATCGGCTGAAGAATTTGTGGCGGCGCTGGTGGCAAGCCTGCCGCAGGGGGCAAGCATCGGCACGGTGATCGGCCGCTATTATGCGATGGATCGCGACAATCGCTGGGAGCGCGTCGAAAAAGCCTATGACGCCATGGTTCTGGCGAAAGGCGAGCACGCGCGGGATGCGGTGAGCGCCGTTGCCCAGAGCTACAAAAACAACGTCACCGACGAATTCATCCTGCCGACGGTGATCGACGGCTATGAGGGCTTCAAGGCCGGCGACGGCCTGTTCTGCCTGAATTTCCGCGCCGACCGTGCCCGTGAAATCCTGCTCGCCATCGGGGCGGACGATTTCGACGGTTTTTCGCGCGAAAAGCCGGTCCTTTCGGCGCTGCTCGGCATGGTGGAATATTCCTCCCGGCACAATGATTTCATGACCACGGCCTATCCCAAGCGCGATATCGTCAATACGCTGGGCGAATGGGTAGCGAAGCAGGGGCTCACGCAGTTCCGCCTTGCCGAGACCGAAAAATACCCGCATGTCACCTTCTTCCTGAATGGCGGCAAGGAAGAGCCGGAAGTCGGCGAAGACCGCTTCATGCCAAAATCCCCGAAGGTTGCGACCTACGATCTGCAGCCGGAGATGAGCGCGCCGGAAGTGACGGAAAAATTCGTCGAGGCAATCGGCAAGGGTTACGATCTGATCGTCACCAACTACGCCAACCCCGATATGGTCGGTCATACCGGCGATCTGCAGGCCGCAATCAAGGCCTGTGAAGCCGTGGATCGTGGGCTTGGTGCGGTCGTTGCCGCTCTCGAAAAAGTGGGTGGCGCGATGCTTGTCATTGCCGACCACGGCAATTGCGAAACCATGGTCGACCCGGTGACCGGTGGCCCGCATACGGCGCACACCACCAATCCGGTGCCGGTGATCCTTTTGGGTGGCCCTGAAGGTGCGAAGCTGCATGACGGCATTCTTGCCGATGTCGCGCCCACCCTGCTGCAACTGATGAATGTGCCGCTGCCGCCGGAAATGACGGGCAAGAGCCTGATCGACCTCTAATCACACGCCGTCGCGCGGGAGCGTTTCAGCCCCGCGCGACGGCCCGTTCCTCGCGCGCCGAACGAGCGTTTGCGTTATGGCTGCTTTAAATAGAGGCGGTCGTGGACCAGCATCCCGGCAATCATGGCGCTGACGAAAAGAACGACCGGCATCAGCCCGAGGGCGAGAGCCGATAGTGCCGGGCCGGGGCAGAAACCGGCAAGCCCCCAGCCGACGCCGAAAATGGCCGAGCCTGTTATGAGCGGCCGGTCGATGCGGGTTTTTGCGGGAAGACTGAAATCCTCTGCGAGGACCGGTTTGGCGAGACGTCGGCTGAGCAGCACACCCGGCACGGCGACCATCACCGCGCCGCCGAGGACGAACATCAGGCTCGGGTCCCAATGGCTGCTCGCCACGTCGAGAAAGCCGGAAACGCGAGCCGGATCGACCATGCCGGAGAGCGAGAGGCCGAAGCCGAACAGCGCTCCCGCGGCCAATGCCAGGACAACACGCGCCACGGCTGGATTTTTCATGACAGGGCTCCTGTTATCGTCGCGGCGCAAATGCCGGTGATCAGGAAGGTGGCGGTCGCGGCAATCGAGCGCCGGGAAAATCGCGCCAGCCCCATAATGCCATGGCCGGACGTGCAGCCGGAGCCCATGCGCGTGCCGAAACCCACCAGCAGGCCGGCAATGAGGATGAGCGGCCATGGTGAAACTATGGTGACGGCAGGCAGCCGGCCGAATGCGGCGGCATGGATATAAGGCCCGGCCAGCAAGCCGGCGACGAAGGCGAAATCGGCAGCACGCCGCTCCCTGCCGAGCATTTTTCCCATGATCCCGCTGATGCCGGCAATGCGGCCGTTGAAAAGAAACAGCAGAATGCTGGCAAGACCGAGCAGCATGCCACCGAAAAGAGAGGGCCAGTAGGGGCTCACGGGGTCTCCTCCTCCGGCGCGCAGAATATGGTGTAAAGGGCCTCGATCAGTTGCGCCGCTTTCGCTTCGCTCAGTTGGTAGAAGATTTGCTTGGCGTCGCGCCGGGTTTCGACCACACCGGCTTCCCGCAGGACGCCCAGCTGCTGGGAAAGCGTCGGCTGGCGAATATCCAGCTTGACCTCCAGCTCACCAACGGAAAATTCCCCCTGCGCCAGCGTGCAGGCGAGCATCAGCCGCGCGGGATGGGCAAGCGTTTTCAGAAGCAGCGCGACCTCAACAGCCCGCTCTTCCATGGCGGGGAGAGGGATTTCTGCAATATGCGGGGGCTTTTCCAGCGTGTTTTCCTTTACCATATGCTGCCCTCCAGCACGTCGAGCGGGAATTTCAGGTAACGCTTGCCATTCGCTTCCGGCTCCGGCAGGCGGCCGCCGCGAATATTGACCTGCAAGGCATGGAGAATGAGCTTCGGCATCGGCAATGTGCGATCCCGCGCTTCTCTGAGGCGGATGAAGCCCTCCTCCGTCATGCCGGCAAGATGCGGATTGCTGCGTTTCTGTTCGCCGACCGTGCTTTCCCATTTAGGCGCGCGGCCACCGGGTTGATAATCGTGGCCGGTGAAAAGCCGTGTTTCGTCGGGAAGGGCGAGAATGTCCTGGATCGACGCCCAGAGTTCCCTGGCGCTACCGCCGGGGAAATCGGCGCGCGCGGTGCCGGAATCGGGCATGAAAAGCGTATCGTGCACAAAGGCGGCATTACCTACCACATAGGTCACGGAGGCGAGCGTGTGGCCGGGCGAAAACAGCACGCGCGCTTCAAGGGAGCCGATATTGAACCTGTCGCCCGCCTCGAACAGTCGGTCCCATTGCGAGCCGTCGGTTTCGAGATCCGGCCAGTTGTATTTCTCCTGCCAGAGCTTTTGTACACCGGTGACTTTCGCGCCGATGGCCGTCTGCGCGCCGGTCTTCTGCTTCAGATAGTGGGCGGCGGAAAAATGGTCGGCATGCGGATGGGTATCGAGAATCCATTCCACCGACAGGCCTTGGCTCTCCACATAGTCCAGAATGGCGTCGGCATTCATCGTTCCGGTTGCGCCGGATTTCTCATCGAAATCATAGACCGGGTCGATAATGGCGCAGCGCCCGGTCGAGGGATCGGACACGACATATTGCACGCTCCATGTGCGTGGATCGAAGAATGCCTTGACGTGCGGAACCGTCGCTGCGCGCCGTTCCAGCCAGCGGGCGGCGCCGGAAAGGTCAAAGCCATGCGCCTTGCCGAAAGCCTCAATATCGTCCCTTTCGATGCGCCCATCCAGCGCTTCCCCGAGAACATGAAGCGTGAGCGCGCGGGTGCCGCCCTTGCAATGGGCAAAAACGGGGCCTTCCGCTTCCGCCATTTTCTGCTGGAAGGCGCGGATATCGGCTTCGGTAATGGTAGGACCGCTGACCGGGATGAAACCATAATCCATGCCCGCCGCGCTGGCGGCGCTTTTTTCCTGCGCATTGCCCGGCTGACCGGGCTCTTCACCATCAGGCCGGGCGTTGATGATGCTTTTATAACCCTGGGCGGAGAGCGATGGGAAATCGGCGATCATCGGCTGGCCCGCAACTGTCAGACGCTCGTTGATCTTCACGGCATTCATCGGCATCTCCTATTGTAATAATTTAATATATATTATCATATAATGTATATTGTATGTTTGCAAGGGCGCGAACTGCCCTCGTTTCCGAATGTCTCCTGCTGCATTTTCAGGAAAGGTTCGGAAGGAAATCCTAGAGGCGGGATTTCTTCGTTTTGTGACGGGTGGGCGGAGATTGCCTGTATTTGACATGCAAAAACATGCCTTGCGCCCGAAATATTGGGGCACAAGGCATTTTCGCGAAAAGCGGTTCGAATTCAGGCTCGCTTCAGACCGCGAGCCTGCGGCGCGTCGCCTTCCAGCCAAGACAGATGGCCGCAACAAGCAGAACCGTCTGGGCGACCACGAAGGGCGGTTCGTTGCCGTTCGGCGCCAGGTTGTTGAGTGTTTCGACCTTGAGAAAAGCCTGAACGATCAACACGAACATATTGAGATAAAGGCTGATCGTGGCGGTGATCGTATAAATGATGCGCGCCCTGCCATTCAGACCGTATCCATAAAGTGCAACCAGTGCGATCGCCAGAACGAGGGTCGAGATTATGCCGACGCCGAGTGCCGGTGTGAAATTTCCGATTGGAAACAGGAAGCCGGTAAGCGTGGTGGCGAGCGTGGTGACGAGGAAAATCGCCATCATGCGGGGCATCCACCGCCCTGCCGCATAAGCGGGCAGGGCGATCAGTCCGGTGGCAATGCCGATGAAGCTTAAGCCCACATGCAATGCCGTGAATTGGGGAATGGTCAGTCCGAGGATCATGATACGTCTCCCTCTATTCGGTTTTGGCTGCACGATACCGGCTGGCGGCAAGTGCATGCGACAGATTGGGCCTTAACGCCGCGCGCGCTGCAAGGAAATTTTCGAGATCGGCCGTATCCGGCAGGGAAGGAATGGTCAGTGCTTCGCCGAGGTCGAGGCCGGCAAGGGCCGCATCCACCATCTCGTAAACATCCATGACCATGGCGGCCGGAATGGCGTCGAGCCGTTCCTCTTCCCAGATCGCCGTGCGGGTGATGCCGGGCAGGACGGCCTGAACCCGCACGCCGGAAGGCGAAAGCTGCGCCTGCAGCGCCTCGGTGAAGGCAAGCACGAAGGCCTTGGTGGCCGGGTAGACAGCGGTGAACGCCGCCGGCATCAGCGCCGTGACCGAAGTGATGTTGATGATCGTACCCTTGCCATCGGCGGCAAGGCGCGGTGCGATGGCCGCCGCAAGCCGGGTGACGGCAAGAATGTTGAGGTTGATCATCGTCGTCACATAGGCCGGGTCCAGCGTGGTGATCACGCCCTCGCCGGCAATGCCGGCATTGTTGACGAGGCCGGTAATCCGCCGGTCGTCACGCAGTCGTGCCTCTACCTTTTCGAGGTCTTCCGCCCTGGAAAGATCGGCGGAGAGAACCTCGACCGCGATGTGATGATCCTTTTCCAGCTGTGCGGCGAGCGCCTTCAGCTTTTCGGCACGCCGCGCCACGAGAATGAGATCATGGCCGCGTTTTGCCAGACGTTCGGCATAGACCGCGCCGATGCCATCCGATGCGCCGGTGATGAGAAATGTATTCTGTGTCATGTCCGTGTCTCCTTTGTGCGGCGGTTTCAGGCGTTGATGAAGGCGAGAAGGTCGGTGTTGAAGCGGTCCTGATGGGTCTGCGTCAGGCCATGGTCGGCGCCCTCGTAGATTTTGAGGACCGCATGTTTGACGATTTTGACCGTGGAAAGCGCGGAAGCGCCGACCGGCACGATCTGGTCGTCATCGCCGTGCAGAACCAGCGTCGGTTTGTCGAAGGCCTTCAAATCCTGATGGAAGTCGCTTTCCGAAAAGGCGCGAATGCTGTCGAGCTGACCTTTCAGGCCGCCCATCATGCCCTGCCGCCAGAATTCGTCGCGGATGCCTTCGGATATCACGGCACCTTCGCGGTTGTAGCCGTAGAAGGGAATGGTCAGGTCTTTGAAGAACTGGCTGCGATTGTCATAGGTGCCCTTGCGAATGCCGTCGAAAACATCGATCGGCAGGCCGATGGCATTGCTTTCCGTCTTCAGCATCAGCGGCGGCACCGCGCCGATGAGGGCGATTTTCGCGACGCGGGCCGTGCCGTGGCGGCCGATATAGCGGGTGACCTCGCCGCCGCCGGTGGAATGGCCGACCAGAATGATGTCGTGAAGATCGAGCTGTTCGATCAGCTCGGCCAGATCGTCGGCATATTGATCCATGGTATTGTTATGCCAGACCTGATCGGAGCGGCCGTGGCTGCGGCGGTCATGGGCGATGGTGCGGAAACCGTGATTGGCGAAGAACACCATCTGCGCATCCCATGTATCGGCGCTGAGCGGCCAGCCATGGGAAAAGATGATGGGCTGTCCGTCTTTCGGGCCCCAGTCCTTGTAGAAAATATGCGTTCCGTCTCTGGTGGTGATCGTTGTCATGGCTCTCTCTCCTGTTGCAGGGAGCTTGCTTGCGTCCCGTGGGAATAGAGATACTCTGGAGGCCGCCGGGGTTGGATTGGCGCTTCTGACAGAAAACGAGCCGAAACTGACAAAACGGGGTGTGGGGCGCATGGCAGGTGTAACGGGAAGCGCGATTGAAGTCGGTCTGGTTCTCTATCGGGACTGTCAGGTCGCCATGGTGCATGGCATCACCGATCTTTTTGCCATCGCGTCGGTATTTTCACAGGATCGCGGCGGACCGAAATTGCGGGTCAGCCACTGGAGCATGGGCGAGGGCGGTGAATTTTCCCGCTGCCATGACACCGAGCCCAACAGGCCGGGACATCCCGACATTTTCGTCGTACCCGGCCGGTTGACCGGGCCTGCTGAAATCGACGAGGCGGAGCCCTACGCCCGCTGGCTGCTGGATCGGCATGCACAGGGCGCGACGCTGGCCGCCAGTTGCGGCGGTTCCTTCATCATCGCCGCAACGGGTCTTTTGTCCGGCCGCCCGGCCACCACCCACTGGCTGTTTGCCGAGCGGTTCCGTGACCGCTTTCCCGATATCCGGCTGGAGATCGACAAGATCGTCATCGAGGATGGCGATATCATCACGGCTGGCGGGCTGATGGCGTGGACCGATCTTGGCCTGCGCATCGTCGACCGGCTGCTCGGACCTTCGGTGATGATCGAGACCGGAAAGTTCCTGCTGATCGACCCTTCGGGGCGTGAACAGCGCCATTATAGCAGTTTCGCCCCGAGGCTGACGCATGGCGATGAGCCGATCCTGAAGGTGCAGCACTGGCTGCAGGCCCGCGCCGGGCGGGCGACGAGCGTTACCGACATGGCCGGCCATGCCGGGCTGGAGGAGCGGACCTTCCTGCGCCGCTTCAAGGCGGCGACCGGCATGAAGCCCATCGAATATGTCCAGCATCTGCGGGTCGGCAAGGCGCGCGAATTGCTGGAATTCACCCGCCGTTCGGTCGATCAGATCGCCTGGTCGGTGGGTTATGAGGATTCAGCCGCCTTTCGCCGGGTGTTTCACCGCATTCTCGGCCTCTCACCGGGTGAATATAGAAGCCGCTTTTCCAGCAGTTCGGCCATGGCTGCGGCGTGAGGGCGGCCAATCGGCCGGGGGGGCAGAGGCCCGGCCCTTGCAATGTGGCGGGTGTTTGCTAACATGCCAGACAAGTTTAAAACAGGTGGGCCGGAATGGACGTTGAGAGCAGCACGAAGCAGGGGGTATCGCTCGCGGCGAAAATCAGTTCGGCATTGCGGCGGGATCTGTCGGAGGGTGTGTTCCGCCCCGGCGACCGTCTTCCGAGCGAAAGCGAACTGACGCGTGAATATTCCGTCAGCCGAACGGTGGTGCGCGAGGCCATCGCCATTCTGCGCGCCGATGGCCTCGTTGAAGCCCGCAAGGGTGCGGGCGTTTTTGCCGTCGAAGTAAAACCGGCCAAGGAGCTGCCCTTTAACGATCTGGCCGTGGGGCGAATTTCCTCGGTGATCGAATTGCTGGAATTGCGCACCGTTTTCGAGGTCGAATCCGCCGGGCTTGCGGCATCGCGCCGTTCCGCCGTGCAGGTGGAGGCGATTGTGGACGCGCACCGGCGCGTCGGTGATTGTCTCGCCGCCGGCCTGCCGACGCGGGACGCCGATTTCGAGTTCCATCTGGCCATTGCACAGGCGACGCAGAACAGGCGTTTCCCGGAATTCCTTCAGCTCATTCGCTCCGGCATCATTCCCCGCGGCGAATTGCAGGGTGCGGCACCCGGGTCGCGTCCCAAGGACTACAACCTGCATCTCCAGGAGGAGCATGCGAAGATCGTCGACGCCATCATCGAAGGCGATGCCGATGGCGCCCGCCAATATATGGCGGCACATCTGCGCGGCAGTCTTGAGCGCTACAAGGTGCTTCTGCGCTCCCGCACCGCGGTGGAGTGATCCGGAAATGGCCTATAGGCCAATGGTTTACGCAGTTGCCCGCCGATAGAAGGCCAGCGAGGCGGCGAGCGTCAGAAGCGCGCCGCCGCAAATCCGGTCGAGCCACAGGGCTCCGGATTTCCGCAACAGCCGGACGGCCTGCGAGCCGAGCAGGGCATATCCGAACATCACGATGAAATCGATGCCGGCGAAGATCAGCGCAAGCGCCGCATATTGCTGGAGCTGCGGTGCGGCGGGATCGATGAATTGCGGCAGGAAAGCCGAAAAGAACAGATATCCCTTGGGGTTGGTCACCGCCACGAGAAAGCTCTTGAGGAAAATCGAGCGGGCGGAGGCGGCACCGCTGGCTTCTGCCGGTTGAAGGGCGCCATCGAGCGTGCCTCTGGAGCGCAAAAGCATGAGGCCGAGGAAGGCAAGATAACAGACGCCCACCCATTTGACGACGCCGAACCAGAATTCGGAGGCCGCGAGCAGGGCGCCCAATCCCAGTGCAACCGCGCCGATCAGGACGAAATCCGAGAGAACAGCGCCGGCCATGCCGATCATGGCGCGGCGTATTCCGAATCTCGAGCCATTGGCAAGCGCCAGCAAAACGGTGGGGCCGGGTGTCGCAATGCCAATAAAGGCGACGACGGCAAATGCCAGAAGCGTCATCTCAGCCATATTTTCCTCACCCTGAAGGCACGGACGTCATCGGCATCATAGCCGGGGGACAGGTATCCGCGCATTCTGCAAGACGGAGAATACAGGCTTTTGCGGTTGCGGCAACGCAGGCACCTTTCCCCAAAACAAAAACGAAAGCGGGGTGAGCCCGGTCTGAAATTTCCACCCCGGACACATATTTCGGAACCCCGGCCAATGCGGATTTCGCTGGCATGCGCTTGACAGCTTCCAACACCTGTGACAACTTGCAGATAGTTGTCAGACAGGATTGCGCCTTGGTCACTTGCGCGGTCGATCTCTGGCAAGGGAGGAATCATGTCAAAAAGACGCCTTTCGCTGTATGGCCTGTCCGGCCAGATCGGAAGTATTGCGGTTACGCTGCTTGGATTGCTGCTGCTGACCTTTTTTATCGGCCGCCTGATGCCCGCCGATCCCGTGCGCGCGATTGTGGGCGAGGATGCGACGCGCGAAACCTATGAACAGGTCTATCACGCGCTCGGTTTCGACCGTCCGCTGTGGCAACAGTTCTTCTATTATCTGGGAGATGTGTTCACCGGCGACTTCGGAACCTCGATCCGCACCGGGCGTCCGGTCATCGAGGATATCATCAGGGTCATGCCGGCGACGATGGAGCTGGCGACCTTCGCGATCCTGATCGGTGCCGGCCTCGGCATTCCCATGGGCGTTTATGCCGCCGTTAACAAGGATCGCTGGCAGGATCATCTGGTGCGGGTGCTCAGCCTGTTCGGCCATTCCATGCCGATCTTCTGGACCGGCATGATCGCGCTGATCGTTTTTTACGCCCATCTCGGCCTTGTCGGCGGCGGCGGACGCATGGATCAGTTCTATATCGGTCTGGTCGAGGAGCGGACGGGCTTTCTGTTGATTGACAGTCTGCTTGCGGGTGACATGGAGGTCTTCTGGTCGGCCATCAACCACCTCATCCTTCCCGCCGCTTTGCTCGGTTATTCCTCCTCGGCCTATATCACCCGCATGACGCGCAGCTTCATGCTGGACCAGCTGGGCCAGGAATATGTGACGACCGCCCGCGTTAAAGGCCTGTCGCAGCGACAGACGGTGTGGCTGCATGCCTTCGGCAATATCCGCGTGCAGCTCGTCACCATCATTGCGCTTGCTTACGGCTCGCTGCTGGAAGGGGCGGTTCTAATCGAGACAGTCTTCGCCTGGCCGGGTTTCGGGCAATATCTCACCAGCAATCTTATCATCGGCGACATGAATGCGGTGATGACCTGCGTGCTCATCGTCGGCGTCATCTTCATCGGGCTCAATCTCCTGTCCGACATTCTCTACCGCTTTTTCGATCCGAGGACCCGCTGATGACGGCCCGTACAGAAACCCCCTTCCGCCTTCCGGTGCCCTTGAACGCGCTGAAGAACATCGTCGTTTTCCTCCTGAAAAGTCCGACATCGGCCTTCGGTCTGGCTGTGTTGCTGCTTCTGGTCATCGCCGCGATTTTCGCGCCCTGGCTTGCGACGCATGACCCCTACGCGCAGGATCTCGCCAATACGCTGCAGGCGCCGGGTAATGGCCACGTCTTCGGCACGGATGAGCTGGGACGCGATATCTACAGCCGCCTTCTCTGGGGCGCACGCATCACGCTCACCATCATCTCGCTGGTCTCGATCATCGTCGGTCCCGTCGGCCTTCTGGTCGGCACGGCTTCCGGTTATCTCGGCGGCAAGTTCGATACGGTGATGATGCGCATCACGGATATTTTCCTGTCCTTCCCGAGCCTCATCCTGTCGCTCGCCTTCGTCGCAGCGCTCGGCCCGAGCCTCAACAATGCGATCATCGCGATTGCGCTCACCTCCTGGCCGCCGATTGCGCGCCTTGCCCGTGCCGAAGCCATGACTTTCCGCAAGGCGGATTACATTGCCGCCGCACGGCTTCAGGGCGCATCGCCGCTACGCATCATCGTCAAGTCGATCATGCCCATGTGCCTGCCTTCGGTCCTCATCCGCCTGACGCTGAACATGGCGACCGTCATTCTCACCGCCGCCGGCCTCGGCTTTCTTGGTCTCGGCGCGCAGCCGCCCTTGCCGGAATGGGGAGCGATGATCGCCACCGGCCGGCGTTACATGCTGGATAGCTGGTGGCTCGTCACCTTCCCCGGCATTGCGATCCTCTCCGTCAGCCTCGCCTTCAATCTTCTGGGTGATGGCCTGCGGGATGCGCTCGATCCGAAGCAGATGAACCGGAGATAGGGCCATGGAAAAACCAATCCTCGACGTCGAAAATCTCCGCATCCGTTATGGCGGCTCGCCCACCGAGGCCGTGCGCGGCATCTCCTTCACCCTTGGCCGGGAACGGCTCGGCATCGTCGGCGAAAGCGGCTCGGGCAAGTCCACCGTCGGCCGCGCCCTGCTGCGCCTTCTGCCGTCGGCGACAATCACCGCCGACAGGCTGGATTTCGATGGCCTCGATCTTCTTTCGCTCGATGAGAAGGAGATGCTGAAGGTCCGCGGTCGGCGCATGTCGATGATCCTTCAGGATCCGAAATTCTCCCTTAACCCCATCCGCCGGGTCGGCGATCAGGTGACGGAGACCTATCTGCGCCACTTCAAGGCGTCGAAAGCCGAGGCCAAGGAAAAGGCGCTGGCCATGCTCGATGCGGTGAAGATTCGCGATGCCGAACGTGTCTATGAGCAATATCCGCATGAGATTTCCGGCGGCATGGGTCAACGTGTCATGATCGCCATGATGCTGCTTGCCGATCCCGATCTCGTCATTGCGGATGAGCCGACCTCGGCGCTCGATGTGACGGTGCGGCTGCAGGTGCTGAATATTCTCGACGGTCTGGTGCGCGATCGCGGCATCGGCCTCATCATGATCAGCCATGATCTCAATCTCGTGCGCAATTTCTGCGACCGGGTGCTCATCATGTATTCCGGCCGGGTGGTGGAAACGCTCGCCGCACGCGATCTCGATCAGGCGCAGCACCCCTATACGCGCGGCCTTCTGGCGGCGCAGCCGCGCATCGGCGGCACGCGTGCTCCGCTTGCGGTGCTGGATCGCCGCCCCGAATGGCTGGAGGAGAACGTATAATGGCCGTTTCCGTTGAAACCCGCGATCTCTCCATCACCTTCGGCAGCGGCCATACCGCGCTGAAAGTGCTGCCTTCCGTATCCTTCCGCGTCGAGCCGGGCGAGTGTTTCGGGCTGGTCGGCGAAAGCGGCTCGGGCAAATCCACCGTGCTTCGTTGCGTCTCCATGCTCAACGATTTCTGGACCGGCGATATTCTCATCGATGGCAGGTCGGTGCGCGATATGCCGCTGATCGAGCGGTGCCGCATGCTGCAGATGGTGTTTCAGGACCCCTACGGGTCGCTGCATCCGCGCCAGTCGGTGCGCACCGTGCTCTCGGAATCGCTTGCGATCCACAAGCTCGGCGACCGGGAAGAGCGCATGCGCAAGGTCATCACGGATGTCGGCCTGCCCGTCGCCTTTCTGGATCGCTTCCCGCACCAGCTTTCCGGCGGCCAGCGGCAGCGCGTGGCGATTGCCCGGGCGCTGATCCTCGAACCGTCACTGTTGCTGCTCGATGAGCCGACCTCGGCGCTCGATGTCTCGGTACAGGCGGAAATCCTCAACCTCCTCCAGCGCCTGCGGGAAGAGCGCGGCTTCACTTACATAATGGTGACCCACGATCTCGCCGTGGTCGATCACATGTGCGACCGTTTCGCGGTGATGCTGCGCGGCAAAATCACCGAAATCCTGCCGCGCGACGCCATCGCCGGCAATGGCGCGACGCATCCCTATGCGCGCGAATTGATCGGCGCCTCGTTGGAATATGAAGGCGCGTGAGGGCTCCAAGAACGTGACCGTCCTCCTCCGGGGCGTCACGGATAATAACATCCTCCTTCCTTGCCCGGCCCCCCTGTCGGGCATTTTTTTGGGATGGCTACGGCGGGGATGGCGGGCCGCCAACTGCGCCTCGGCTGCTGACATAGTGCGAGCCCCTCCTTCCGTCATGCCGGACTAGATCCGGCATCCAGCCACGGAGTGTCTGCGCCGTGAACGGACTCTCTCGCGATCAAGGACTTGATCGCACTAGACCCCGGATCTAGTCCGGGGTGACGGAGTGCGGAGGCTTCGCTTGCGCCTAACACCTTGGGTGAGTGGGGCTTTGTTAAAGCAAAAAGGCGCGGGGTTAGCCGCGCCTTTTCTTGTTCGAGCATACGCAGCGGGCTCACCGCTCCTTGCTCACCTCTTCAAACCGCGAAAGCCAGGGGCTGACGATCATGCCCTTGACGTCGCTGCGGAAGGCGGCGGTGTCGATGACTTCGGAGAAGGGCTGAATGGACATGACGGTCTCGTCCATATAACCCTGCAGGTCCTCATAAAGCTTCGTCTGTTTCGCCACGTCGCGCTCGACCAGCGCTTCTTCGATCATCTTGTTCAGCTTCTCATCGAAGAAGCTGGTGCGCCAGCTCTGGTAATTGGTGAGCTTGGCGTCATCGGCATTGTTGGGGTTATAGGCGATGGAGCGCAGGTTGTTGTCCGGATGCGGCTGCTGGCCGCCGCCGCCGCGGCCGAGCAGCAGTTCGAAATTCCGCTCGCGCATGGCGCCGTAGATCTGGTCGCCGGAGCCGCTGATCAGCTCGGCCTGAATGCCGGCCTGCGCCAGCGTGTTCTGGATCGCCGTTGCCGCCTTCATAAAGGGGTCTTCAGAGAGAACGCGCAGCGTGGTCTTGAAACCGTTCGGATAACCGGCCTCGGCCAGAAGCGCCTTGGCTTTTTCGATGTCGAGCTTGTAGCCCTGATCCGGCAGCGCACCCATCACGCCGGTGCTGAGGGAGCGCTGATGCAGCTTGCCGTAATAGGGCATGACCGCCTTGTCGAGACCGTCGTAGTCGATCAGGTAACGCAGGGCTTCGCGTACCTTCTTGTTTGCGAACTTCTCATCCTTCATCGAAACGCTGAGGTAATAAAAACCGGAGCCGGGTGTGGATTCGATGGTGACGGCCTTGTCGGCCTCGAGCGATTTCAGGTCCGGGGCCTGCAGGGAATAGGCAACGTCGATATCGCCTTTTTCCAGCATCAGCCGCTGCGACTGCGATTCCGGCAGATGGCGCATCAGGATGCGCTTCATCTTTGCCTTCTCACCCCAATAATCGTCGTTGCGGGTGAGGATGATATATTCGTTGGATTTCCATTGCGTCAGCTTGAACGGACCGGAGCCGGCGGAATTCAGCGTCAGCCATGCGCCGCCCAGATCGCCGTCCTTCTCGTTCTCAAGCGCCGTCTTGCTGTCGATGATCGAGCCGGGACCGTTCTGTGCGAGGATCATGAGCAGCAGGTTCGGGTCGTCGGGCTTCGGGATATTCAGCACGAAGGTCTGGTCGTTTTCGGCAACGAACAGCTTGTCGGCTTCCTCCAGCTTGAAACCACGGGTTTTCAGGAAGGACGATTGCGCCAGGTTGCGGGCAAGCAGCCGCTTCAAGCTCCACGCCACGTCCTTTGCCGTCACGGCGTTGCCGGAAGCGAATTTGGCATCGCCGCGCAGATGGAAACGGATGGATTTCCGGTCCTCGGCAATTTCCCAGCGTTCAGCAAGGCGTGGCTGAACGCTGCGGTCTTTCGGGGAAAGCACGACGAGCGTGTCATAGACGTTGTTCAGAACCTGCACGGTCTCGCGGCCGGTAATGGCGGCGGGATCGAGGGTGAGGATATTGCTCATGGTCGTGGCGACGATGAGCTGGTCCTTCGGCGTTTCGGCAAAGGCGCTGAGCGGCATGGCGCCGATCAGCAGGGCGCCAAGTGCTGCGGTTGCAAGAAAATGTTTCATCTTTCCTCCCAATACGGCCGGTGCATACGGCCTTTCCACGTTTTGATCCACACGCCCGGTTCCTCCTCGGGTGTTGCAGGATCAGCCAAGAATCTCTCTGACCGGAGCTGCGAGCGCCCGGCCGATTGCCGCCGTTGCCGGCGCATCCAGATGCACGCCATCCACCGGTGAGGCGCTGGCGACCGATCCGGCATCGAAAAAGGCATGTCCGAGTTCGACGGCGAGTTTGCGGTAAAGCGGCGCAAGCCTGAGCGATTGCCCGATGTCCCGCCCGCCTGCCGGTTCTCCGCCCGGGCCTGCGACGCAGGGCGGCGGGGAGACAATCAGCAGTTTCGGCACGGCCTCGCGCGGTTTGTAGATGAAGGTCTCGACGATCTGCGCCAGCCGCCGCATGCCGGAAACGGCCGCTTCCGCCCGCCCGCCATGCACCGGCTTGATGTCGTTGGTGCCGAGCATGATGATGACGAGATCGAGCGGCATGTGGCAGGACAGCGCGATCTCCAGCGCCCGTGCGCCATTGCGGCAGGCCGGGCCGGCATGGTCGTCGTAACAGGTGGTGCGCCCGCCAAGCCCCTCGGGGTGAACCTTAGCCTTCCCGGCAAGCGCGGCCTCCAGCACCTCCGGCCAGCGGTGTTCGGCGGGGTGCCGCAGACCCGTTGCCGGGTCCGCGCCCCAGGTGAGGCTGTCTCCGAAGGCGAGCACCGTTTTCATCGCCCGTTACCTCACCCGGTTGTTGTCGATGAAGGTAAAATCGATGTCCTCGCCAAGGCCCGGCCGATCAGGGACATGGACGAAGCCGTCGCGATCCATCGGGTCGGACAGCGACTTCAGATAATCGTGGCCGTCATCATATTCGAGGAAGGGGTGCAAAAGGCCGCGCTCATACCAGCGGCAATTCTTGGTGGCGGCGACAACGTGCAGGTTCATGGCCGTGTTGCCATGCACCTCGCATTCCATGCCGAAGGCTTCAGCAAGATGCATGGTCTTCAGCGCCGGAGTGATGCCGCCGACATCATTGACGCCGGTGCGCAGAATATCGCAGGCGCCGGATTTGATCCATTCGGCCCGGTGCCAGTGCTTGCCGGCCGCACTTTCCGGGCCGACGACCGGAATATCGAGATTGTCGGAAAGCCATTTGTAGGAGGACAGAGATTGCTCATCCATCGGCTCTTCGATCCAGTCGAAGCCGAGTTTTTCGAGGCCACGCCCAAGCGCCAGCGCATCGGTGCGGGAATACCAGTGGAAGGCGTCGATCATCAGGCGAATATCGGGGCCGACCGCCTCGCGCACGGCCGCGCAGGCCTTGAGGTCCATCTTCACATCCGGCGCCCAGCTGACGGGCGGCATCCAGGTGTGCAGCTTGATGCCCTTATAGCCGCGCTTCACCAGCGTTTCGGCAAAGCGGCCGTAATCTTCCGGCGTCGCCAGCCCGCCTTCAAGCTCGTCACCGCACATGATGGAGCCATAGGCGAGCACCTTGTCGCGATAGCTGCCGATCAACTTGTATACAGGTTGGTTGAGCGAGCGGCCGGCAAGGTCCCACAGCGCGCAGTCCACCACCGCCAATGTGCGGTCGGTCAGCTGCGCGGCCGATCCGCGCTGCCAATGGGCAAGGTCCTGCCATAGCCGTTCGCGGTCGCGATGGTCCTCACCGATCAGGACTTTCTTGACGAATTTTTCGATGACATGCGGGCGAACGATCTCCGGCGCGGTGAAGGAGTGACCTTCCTGACCGTCCTCGGTGCGGATGGTCAGCATGGCCTGTTCCACCTGATGCGCCGGACCCGGATGCGCGTGACCGGCACTGTCCGAGTGCCGACGGGTCGTCGTGCGGAAAACACGGACCTCGACGTCGGTGATGATCATAATTCCTCCCTCATGCAGGTATGGCAGCGTTTGTGATTGCTGCAATGTCATACATGTATGCGTTATTTGTCAACATGTATGGTAATCTGTATTACATGTTGGTGCGGAAAATCAAGGCCATTTGCGCATCGTGTTGCACAGCTCTTCAATGTGAGAGGGCAACTGGGGATATTTGCCTCTTCGGAAAAGAAAATCTGACTGGAGGCGTGAGCGCGGCCTATTCAAAGGAGAGGTACAGTAATCCATAATTTTAGTAGACTATTGAATCGCGCAATGATCTTTCAACAAAGGCCGGGACTATAAACGAACATGCCGTGCCAGCCGTGCCCCTCATCATGCATTCTGCATGGGTATGCGCCGCATTGAACGGCTGTCCGGAACGGGGATGGCCGCATCTTCGCTGCTGAGCTTCAACACTCGTTTCCGGATGTACAGCCATGCCCCTTTCCCATATCTCCCATTTTGCCTTTCTCGTTCCCGGCAATTATCAGGACGACGATCCGGCACGGGGGCTGGAAGAAACCCTGCAGCTTTTCGAGACCGGGGAGGCGCTGGGTTATCACAGCGCCTGGGTCCGCCAGCGCCATCTGGAACGGGGCGTGTCCTCGGCGGCGACTTTCCTCGCGGCGGCATCGCAGCGCACGAAACGGATCGGCCTCGGCACCGCCGTCATTCAGCTTGGTTATGAAAATCCCTTCAGGCTGGCGGAAGATCTGGCCACCGTGGATGTCCTGTCGCGTGGGCGGTTGAATGTCGGGGTTTCGGTGGGCGCGCCGCCCTTCGCCCATCTCATTTCGGATTATGTCGATACGGTTCACGATGCGAATTACAGCCACGCCCGCGCCGAGAAGCTGGCGAGGGCCTTGAGATCGGAACCGCTATCCGGCGAGACGGAAGCGGGCAATGCGGCGGGTGCGCAGGTGCCGCGCCTGCGGCCAGTCGCCGAGGGGCTGACGGACAGGCTGTGGTATGGCGGCGGATCGCAGAATTCCGCGCGCTGGGCGGGGAAGGCAGGGTTCAATCTTCTGACAGGGAATATCGTCAGCGGCGAAAATACCGATGATTTTCTGACCGCGCAGGCGGCACTGGTCAGTCGCTTCCGGCAGGAATGGGCGCATGAGCGCCAGCCGCGTGTCGCTCTTGGCCGCGTGATCCTGCCGACAGATAGCGCCAGCCCTGCGACCCGCCGCCGTTATCAGGAATTCGCCGCCGAGCGTGACAAGCGCACGACCACGCCGCATGGCGCGCGCCGCACGCTTTTCCTGCCCGATATCGTTGGGACGACGGACGAGATTCTGGAGAAGCTTTCGCGCGATCCCGTTTTGCCGCACGTCTCGGAATTCCGTCTGGAACTGCCCTATGAATTCCAGCCGGAAGATTATCGCCAGATCGTCACGGATTTCGCCGCCGTCCTGCCGCAGCTTTCCGGCGGGCGGCCGGTTTTGAAAGTGGCGACGGGCCAATAATATGTCCCGTTCCCGCCATTCCCGTTTCCAGCGGGAAGGGCGGGAGGACATCTTCAATAGTGCCGTATCTGCCGTTCAATCTGGATAAGGCAGGCCATAGCGGTCACGTATTGTCGCGCCTTCATATTCGCGCGGGTAAACACCGCGATCCTGCAGCACCGGCACGACCTTCTCGACGAATTCAGCAATGTCGTCGGGTGCTCGTGGCGGCTGCAGGGTGTAACCATCCACCGTGCCGTCCTGCCAGAGATCGATAATGCCATCCGCCACCTCTTCCGGCGTGCCAAGCAGCAGCCGGTGGTGCCCCTCGGAGCGGCGCACGGCCTCACGGGCGGTGAGCTTTTCGTGGGTCAGCAGTTCGGAAAGGCCAAGCCCCATGCCAACGGCCCATTGCCGGTTCTGGTCGGGAATGAAGCGCTCGCCATCGAGTTTTATATCCGGGTTGAAGTCGCGCGGATCAATGCCGTTTTCTTTGGCGAAACGCACCAGAAGCCCGTCTTCCGAGCCTGTCCCGCTGAAGAGTTCATGCTTGCGCAGCGCTTCCTCACGGGTCTCGCCGAGAATGACGACAAGGCCGGGAACGATGCGGATGCCGGAGGGATCGCGACCGAGGGAGATGGCGCGGTCGCGGACCTTCTTGCCGAAGGCCTGGCCCGCCGGGCGGGACAGGATGTTGCAATAGATGATCTCGCCATGGCGTGCCGCCAGATCGATGCCGCCTTCGGAGGCGCCGGCCTGCGCGATGACGGGATGCCCCTGCGGCCCGCGCGGAACGTTGAGCGGGCCTTTCACATGGAAATATTGCCCCTCATGATCGATGGTCTCGGCTGTCGCCGCATCCCAGAAACGCTCTTCCGGCACCTCGCCTTCGCGGCGTGGATCCCAGCTCGACCATAGTTTTTTCGCCACGTCGAGAAATTCGGTGGCCTTGGCATATCTCTCGCTACGCGGCGGCAGCGGATCGTTGCCGAAATTGGCGGCGACATTGGGATTGAAGGAAGAAACGATATTGACGATCAGCCGGCCGCCGGTGACGAGGTCGATGGATTGCGTCCGTCTGGCGAAGTTATAGGGCGAATTATAGGTGGAGGACACCGTTGCCACAAAGCCGATATCCGGCACCTGCGCGGCAAGCGATGTCGAGAGAATGAGCGGATCGATGGTGTGAAACGGGCGGCTTGCCGGGTCGGTCAGCAATGCCGGGTGGTCGGAAAGGAAAACGGCGTCGAACCGGCCTTTGTGGGCCAGTTCCGTCAGCCGTCGGTAATAGCCTATGTCGTTGATGTCGTGCCGGTCTCCGCTCCGGTATTTCCAGGCATTGGCGAGGTATCCGGTGGTGTTGATGCCGACATTGAGATTAAGCCGGCGTTTGGTCTTGCTCATGCTGCCACGTTTCTTTCAGGTCTGTTGGATTGCCGGCCCGTATGACCGGCGCAATTGCGGGAAGCGTAACAGCCGGGGGTCCGGTCGCGAGTTAAAAATCCTTGCTGCACGGAGAAGAAAAACTTTCATCCGTGACAGCACCCAAGCGGCGGTCGAATGTGAGAGATGAGTGAGGCAGGCTGGGGAAACCGACCCGAAATCTTGCCATTCTCGAAAGGATATTCCGTCGTCTTGGCGAAGCGCTCACAAGATGGAAACGAATTTCCCCAATCGCGCCTGAAATAGTACACTTTATCTATAGAAAATATCTTATGGCGTGTAGCGTGCCGTCCAGATCGCAATTTCGAGGACGAACGCCATGGCTGATGCCGCCCTTCGCCAGATAACCCAACCCGTAACCGTGTGGTACACACGCTGCCCGGCGCCCACGCCGCTTTCCATCGCGGCGCAACTGGGCTGGATCGAGGAACGTTTCTCCACCCATGGAATCTCTGTTTCCTCCATTCGCGACGCGGCCGATCCGGCCATTCGCCAGAGCCATTTCGATCACCGTCTGGACTGGTCCTTCCGTCAGGGCGGCAATATTCCGCCGATCTGGGCGAAATCAGGCGGCCGGAAAACACGGCTGGTTGGGCTGACGAGAACTGACGAGTTTCAGGCCGTCATCGCTTTGCCGGCAAGCGGAATAAGCAAGGGCAGTGACCTGAAGGGGCGGCGCATCGGCCTGCCGAAGCGCCCGAATGAAACCATCGATTTCCAGCGTGCGACATCCTTAAAGGGCATCGTGTCGGCGCTGACGGTCTCGGGCCTCGCCGTTGCGGATGTCGAGCTTGTCGATCTCACGGCGAAAGAGCCGGTGTTGCTCGATCCCTCTGACGACAGGTTCCATGGTCTGCGCCGGCGGTTTCCTTATGGCGAGGAGATTGCAGCGCTGCATCGGGGCCAGATCGATGCGTTTTTCGTCAAGGGTGCGGAAGGCGTCACCGTCGCCAATCTCATCGGTGCGCAGGTCGTGGTGTCGACAGGCTTCCACCCTGATCCAAAAATCCGCATCAACAACGGCACCCCGCGCCCCTTGACGGTGGACGCCACCTTTGCCGATGAGCGGCCCGATCTGGTGGCGGAACTCGTCGCCACCGTACAGCGGGTTGCCCAATGGGCAAATGACAATCCGGCGGAAGCCGTGCGTTTCATCGCTCGTGAGATCGGCGTCAGCGAGGAGGCGGTTCTGGCTGCGAATGGCCCGGATGTGCACCGCAATCTGAGGCTCGATCTCGATCCGGACGAGCTGGATGCGCTGAGCCACTTCAAGGATTTCCTGCTGGAATGGAAATTTATCCCCGAAGATTTCGATGTGCGGGACTGGGCCGATCCACGCGCCCTTTCTTTCGAGCAAGATGCTGCGCAACGCAGTGCGGGAAAGTGAGGGCGTCATGACAGCCACCATTCTTGTAACGGGCGCAACCGGCAAGCTCGGCCGACGTGTCGTCAGCCGTCTCTTGCAGAAAGAGGCGAAGGTTCGGGTGCTGACCCGCAGGCGCGAGGATGCGCTCAAGCTCTGGGGCGACAGGGTCGATATCTCGGAGGGAAATTTCTCCGACCCGGCCAGCCTGAAGGAGGCCTCGCGCGGTATCGGGACCGTCTTTCTGCTTTCCCCCATTGGTGAAACGCTGGTGGCGGACCAGAATGCGGTCATCGATGCCGCCCTCTCAGCCGGTGCGTCGCGGATCGTGAAAATATCCGGCTCCGACTGGACCATTGAGAATGCCGGATATTCCATTTCGGGGGCGGCGCATGCCGAGGTGGAAGCGCATCTGGCTGGAAGCGGTATCGCGTATACCGTGCTGCGGCCGAATGCCTGGATGCAGGTTGCGCTGGAACCCGTTGTCGCCGCGCTGCGCAAGGGGGAGGATGTGCCCGCCCGCTTTGGCGACGCGGCTGTCTCCTTCATCGATGCGGACGATATTGCCGATGTCGCGGTTCATGCGCTCACCACAAGCGCACCTGTTTCCGGCGTCCTGGTGCTGACCGGTGGCGAAGCCCTGTCGGCGCTGGAAATCGCCCGCATCGCGGCGCGCATCCAGCATCGGCCCGTGGGAATTTCGGACAATACCGCCCCGGCCTTGCCGCCACATATAGGCGCGTTTGAACAGAAGGCGATCGGCGAATTCGGCCAACTCATCCGCAAAGGTCTTGCGGCGTCCGTCAACAATACCGTCCAGCAGATTACCGGCCGGTCGCCCCGCAGCGTGGAGGACTATCTGCGTGTCCGGCTGGCAACCACCCCGCAGGATCATTCCGAGGGAGAAAAGACATGGCGCTGACTGTTCCGCTGCCTGAAGGTCCCGAGCTGAAAGATCTCGACTTGAAAAGCCCGGCCGATTTCGAAGACAGCCCGCTCAGCCGGGCGGTGAAGCAGCCGCTGATGCTGGGCCTGTTCCTCAATTTGCAGGACATCAATTTCTCCAGCCTGCCGACCAGCAACAGCTGGACCTTCGATTACAATGTCGAACTGGTGAAGCGCGCGGAAGAGCTTGGTTTCGAAATCGCCTTCAGCCGCACGCAATGGCTGCCCAAGGGCGGTTATGATGGCGAATCCTCGCTCGACAGTTTCATCGCGCTTGGCGCCATGGCGGCGGTCACGAAGAACATTCTGCTGATCTCCACCATCCATGTGCTTTATGGGCCGCTGCATCCGCTGCATCTGGCCAAATATGGCGCGACGCTGGATCATATCGCCAAGGGACGCTGGGGCATCAACATCGTCACCGGCCACCGCGCCATCGAGCATGAAATGTTTGGCTGGCAGCGTATCGACCACGACAAGCGCTACGACATGGCCGGCGAATTGTTCGATGTTCTTCATCGCCTTTGGGGTGAGACCGAGAATTTTTCCTATGAAGGCAAGCTCAATCCCTGGGCGATCAACAATGGCTGGATCACGCCGAAGCCTGCTTTCGGACGCCCGCCGCTGGTGACCGCGACAGGTTCGCCCGCAGGCATCGATTTCGCCGCCCGGCATTCCGATCTGGTTTTCGTCACCTCGCCCGGTGGCGCGCATATAGACAGCGCGCTGGAAACGCTTCCCGATCATGTTGCGACCATCAAGAACCGCGCCAAGGCCTATGGCCGGCAGGTGAAGACGATCATCAACCCGATCATCGTCAGCCGCGATACGGAGAAAGAGGCGATCGCCTATGCGGATGCCATCGAGGCCGGAAAACCTCAGCCCGGCACCCGCGCCTTCGCCACCAATAATTACGACAGCGACGCCCATGCCTGGCGCGGCCGCGGCGATGCGCGCCACAAGCAGGGGCGCAATCTTGGCGGCAATATCGAGATCATCGGTTCGCCGGAGCAGGTGGTCGAGCAGCTTGTCGGTCTGAAAAAGGCCGGGATCGATGGGGTTCAGCTGAATTTCTACGATTTCCGCGAGGACCTCGACTATTTCGCCGAGCGCATTCTGCCTTTGATAAAGGAGGCTGGCCTGAGGCTCTGAGGCCTCTCCCGCTGCATTTTCCAGTTCCGAAACCCACACTTCGCAATCGCCCGATTGCGAAAACGATATTTTTTGCCCTGAGGAGATACCGTGAATATCGCCGTCGATCCCGTCAAAACGCCTGCACCTAAAATCCTGGATCGGATCGGGACCTATGTTCCCGAACTCGTCTCCATCCGCCACGATCTGCACCAGCATCCGGAAATCGGTTTCGAGGAGGTCCGCACCTCCGGCATTGTTGCCGAAAAGCTCGCCTCCTGGGGCATCGAGGTGCATCGCGGTTATGGCAAGACTGGCGTGGTCGGCGTGCTGCGTGGTAGCCATGCGGGCAACCGCTCCATCGGGCTGAGGGCGGATATGGATGCCCTGCCGATGCCGGAGGAAACCGGTCTGCCCTATGCGTCGGTCTATCCCGGCAAATTCCACGGCTGCGGGCATGATGTGCACACCACCATCCTGCTCGGCACCGCCCGTTATCTGGCGGAAACCCGCGATTTTGCTGGCACGGTGGTGTTCATTTTCCAGCCGGCCGAGGAAGGTCTCGGCGGGGCGCGCGCCATGATCGCCGACGGGCTGTTCAAGGACTTCCCCGTCGATGAGATTTACGGGTTGCACAATTCCTCCCATGCTGCGCCCAATCATCTGAAGGTTTCGCCCGGCACCATTCTGGCGGGGGCGGATTTCTTCGATATCCGGTTAAAGGGCAGGGGTGCCCACGCCGCTCACCCCGATGTTTCGCGTGATCCGGTGCCGGCGACGGGTGAACTGATCCAGGCACTGCAAACCATCGTCAGCCGCAATGTGTCGCCGACCGATCCTGCCGTCCTGTCGATCACCCGCATTGAGGCGGGATCGGCCTATAACGTCATTCCCGAAACGTCAGCGATTGCCGGGACGGTGCGGGCTTTTTCCGACAGCGTGCGCGAAACCATAAGGGAGCGCATCCGCACGATTTCCGATCACATTGCTGCGGCTCACGGCCTCACCGCCGAGGTGGATATTCGCGACATATTCTCGGTTCTCACCAATGACGATGCATCGGTGGAGATCGTCGCCGGCGTGGCGCGCGAGGTTCTGGGAGACGAGCGCGTTTCCACCGAGCCCGGCCGTTTCATGGGCAGTGAGGATTTCGCCGATCTCCTGAAACACGCGCCCGGCGCGTTTTTCACCCTCGGCCATTCCGGCACCGTGCCCGCCCATAATCCCGGTTTCATCGTCGACGACGCCATTCTGCCCGTCGGCGCCACTGTGTTTGCCCGGCTGGTGGAAACCCGGCTGAAACCCGCGTGAACATTTAAAAACAAGCCTGCAAGAGGAAACATCCATGGATATTACAAGACGTAAGACATTGCTTTTGAGTGCGGCGCTAACCGGTGCAATGCTGTTGCCCTCCCTGCCGGCTCTGGCGGCGGAAACGCCGAAAAAGGGCGGGATCGTCACTCTTGCGGGTCTCGGCGAGCCGACGACGCTGGTGCCGCTTTCCGATTCCAATACGCGCACCCGCGCCATTTCCACGAAAATCCTCGAAGGGCTGGTGCGGTTCGACAGCGAGTTCAAACCGCATCCGGTTCTGGCCGAAAGCTGGGAAACATCGGCCGACGGGCTGCGCCACACTTTCAAGCTGCGCAAGGGTGTCAAATGGCATGACGGCAAGGATTTCACGTCGCAGGACGTCAAATTTTCGCTGCTGGCCTTCAAGAAGGTCGGTCCACGCGGACGCATCACCTTCGCCAATGTTGCCGATATCGAAACGCCTGATCCGCTGACGGCCGTGGTGGTGCTTTCCAAGCCCGCGCCCTATCTCCTGCGGGCGCTGACAGGCGGCGAAACGCCCATCCTGCCGGCCCATGCCTATGCTTCGGAAAATTACAATGAAAGCCCGAATGGTAACGCGCCAGTCGGCACCGGCCCCTTCGTCTTCGAGGAATGGAAGCGCGGCAGCTATGTGAAGCTGAAAAAGAACCCGAACTACTGGCAGGCCGATCTTCCCTATCTCGACGGTTTCGTGGCCCGTTTCGTCGCGGATTCGGCTTCCACCACCATTTCCGTGGAAACCGGCGAGGCGGATTATACCGCCGATGTGTCCTATAGCGATCTGGAGCGTCTGCGGCAAAATCCGAAGCTTGCGGTGGAGGTCTATACCGACTCCTATCTCAACAATGCCGCCGTCTTCGAATTCAATCTCGAAAATCCGATCCTTGCGAAAAAGGAAGTCAGGCACGCTTTGGCCCATGCCATCGACCGCGATTTCATCAACGATGCCATTTTCTTCGGGACGGCAAAACCGGCCGGTTCGAACATCCCGGCTGTCTTCACCGCCTATAATGACGAAAAGCCTTTCACCTATCCCTTTGATCTCGCCAAAGCGAATGAGCTGCTGGACAAAGCGGGCTACCCGAAGGGCGCGGATGGCACCCGGTTTTCGCTGCGGCTGGCCTTCCTGCCTTCCGACGTCTTTCGCAAAACCTCCGAATATCTCCGCTCATCCTTCGGCAAACTCGGCGTGAAGGTGGATATTGTGGAAGGCGATCTCGCCACCTTCATCAAGCGGGTCTATACCGAGCGCGGTTTTGACCTTACGGTGAACGGCATCAGCCGGCTGTTCGATCCGACGGCAGGCGTGCAACGCCTCTATTGGTCCGACGGCATCAAGAAACCCGCGCCCTATGTCAACGCCGCTCACTACAATAATCCAAAGGTCGATGATCTTTTCCGTGCGGCCGCGATTGAAGTGGATGAAACGAAACGGGCGGGGCAGTTCCACGATATCCAGAAGATCACCGGCGATGACCTGCCGAATTTCTCCATCGTCGCTTTGCCGACCGTCATTTTGCGCAATACCAGCCTGAAATCGCTCGTGACGACCATCGACATTGCCTATGGCGATCTGGCGACGGCCTGGAAGAACGAGTGAGCGTTTGGCAAAGCGGGTTCATCCAAACTCCGTCACCCCGGACTGGATCCGGGGTCCAGCGCGATCAAGTCCTTGATCGCGAGAGACTCGTCTCACGGCGCAGACGCGCCGTGGCTGGATGCCGGGTCAAGCCCGGCATGACGGAGGAGGGGTCTGCGATCAGTAACACTAACCCGGCAATTCTGCCGGGTTTTTTATTGCCGAAATCCGCCTTCCATCCGGTTTGCACCTTCGCGCGGCAGGCCCGTTTCAGGGAAAAACTTTGCGCGTGAAACAGATCGGGCGAAACAGCGGTGCCAGCCGTGAAAATTTCGAAAAAATAAGTTTCATCAATAATTTAGCACAAAGCAATTCTTCGCCGCGAAGCAAGAATTGCTTTCTGGACCCGCGCTCTGGCCGCCTGCACTGTGAGCTGGAAATCTCACCCTCACATGATGGATGCCATGGCCAAGGATACGCTTTTTTTGATCGCCCCCGGTTTTGAAGACCCCAAGCACCCCGGTGTCCGCTTCGTCTGCCCGCATTGCAACCAGATCGAAGGTCTGCTTGCCGCCTTTCCGGATCTTGCCGCCGGGATCGATATCCGCCGTGTCGGTTTCCAGCGCCCGCGTGAGGCTGTCATCGCCGCCGTGGGTGAGGAAAACCAGTCGCTGCCGCTGTTCATCTTCGCAGGCGATGCGCCCAGCGATGCTACGGCCAAGGGCGAGACACATTTCATTCAGGACACCAAACGCATTTTGCAAATCCTCGCCGAGCGCCACGGGTTCCCGCAGCTGCACTGAGTTGCCGCGCCCGCTATCGGACTTTTTCGGAGACAGACATGACCATTTCCAGACGCCAGTTTCACAAGATTGCACTCGCCGCCGGGGCGTTCGTCGCGCTTCCGGGCGGTTCCTTTGCCGCTGCCGAAGAGCCGGTTTCGGGCGGTACGCTCAAGATCGTTTATTTTCCCGAGCCGACCCAGCTCGTGGCGATCAATACCAGTGCGGGCGGTCCGCAGTTTATCGGCTCGAAGATTTACGACGGGCTTTTGACCTACGATTACGAGCTTTCGCCCAAGCCGAGCCTCGCAAAGGAATGGAGCGTTTCGGCCGATGGGCTGGAATATGTCTTCCACCTGCAGCCCAAGGCGAAGTTTCACGATGGCAAACCGGTGACATCGGCAGATGTGGAATTTTCCATTCTGCGGCTGAAGGAAGCGCATCCGCGCGGCCGCGCTACTTTCTCGCATGTTGAAAGTGTCGATACCTCCGATCCGCTGGTCGCGAAAGTGAAGCTTTCCAAGCCGGCGCCGGGCCTGATCACAGCGCTCGCCTCGTCGGAATCGCCAATTGTGCCGAAGCACATCTTCGAGACCTTCAAGCCGACCGATAATCCAAAACCCGCCCAGATCATCGGCAGCGGCCCCTTTGTGCTCAAGGAATGGGTGCCGGGCAGTCATATTCTTCTGGAGAAGAATGCGGACTACTGGGATGCGCCGCGCCCCTATCTCGACCGCGTCATCATCCGCCTCATCAACGATGCGGGCGCACGGGCGGCGGCGCTGGAAACCGGGGAAGGCGATATTGGTCCGAACCCTGTGGCGCTTGCCGATCTGGAGCGGCTGAAATCCATTCCCACATTGAAGGTGGATGACCGCATCTATGCCTATGCCGGCCAGCAGAACCAGCTGGTGATCAACCTCGAGAACGAATATCTCAAGGAATTGAAGGTCAGGCAGGCCATCGCCCATGCCATCGATGTTCCGGCGCTCATCGATACCGTGCTTTATGGTTACGCCGTGCCATCGCCGACGCCGATCAGCCCCGGCCTTGCGAAGTTCCACAATCCCGATATCGGGTTTGCCAAGTTCGATGTCGCACAGGCTGAAAAACTGCTGGATGAGGCCGGTTTCCCGCGCAAGGATGGCGGCAAGCGCTTCAAGCTCCGGGTTACCACCAACCCGTTCAATCCGCAGACCTATTCGGATTTCATCGCGCAGGCGCTGTCGAAGATCGGCATCGAGGCGGATATCCAGAAATTCGATTTCGGCACCTATGTGAAGGTGGTCTATACCGACCGCGCCTGGGACCTTTCGGTGGAATCCCTCTCCAACACCTTCGATCCGACAGCGGGCGTGCAGCGCGTCTATTGGAGCAAGAACTTCAAGATCGGCCTGCCCTTCTCCAATGCCAGCCACTACGCCAATCCGGAAGTGGACCGGCTGCTGGAAGCGGCGGCGGTGGAGCCGGATATCGAAAAACGCGCCGCCTTCTTCAAGGAATTTCAGGCCGTTATCGCAAAAGATCTTCCCGTCATCAATCTCGTCTCCCCCATCC
>NZ_JADQWB010000027.1 GCF_015704895.1 Agrobacterium leguminum
AGGTCGGCTCGCCGATGGAGCTTTACCGCTCCCCCGCCAACCTCTTCGTCGCCGGCTTCATCGGCTCGCCGCGCATGAACCTGGTGACCGGCGATTATGCCCGCCAAAAAGGTGCCACCACCGCCGGCGTGCGGCCCGAGCATCTGGTGCTGTCGAAAGAAAGCGGACTGTGGCAGGGCAAGGTGACGGTGGCCGAACATCTCGGATCGGATACCTTCCTGCATCTCGAGGTCGACGGTATCGGGCCGATCACCGCTCGCACGGACGGTGAGTTCGAATGCAAACACGGCGATACCGTCTTCATTACGCCCGACGAGACAAAGATCCACAGGTTCGAAGAAAAGGGTAAGGCGATATGACGGGAAGACTGGAAGGTAAATCCGCGCTTATAACAGGTTCGGCGCGCGGCATCGGCCGCGCCTTTGCGGAGGCCTATATACGCGAGGGAGCAACCGTCGCCATTGCCGATATCGATTTCGAGCGCGCCAGCAAGACCGCCCGCGAGATCGGCGAGAACGCCTATGCCGTCGAACTCGACGTGACCAAGCAGCATTCCATCGACACCGCCATCCGCACGGTGGAAGGCCAGACGGGTGGGCTCGATATCCTTATCAACAATGCCGCGCTGTTCGATCTGGCGCCGATTGTCGAGATCAAACGCGAGAGCTACGAAAGGCTGTTTTCGATCAATGTGTCCGGCACGCTGTTCATGATGCAGGCTGCCGCAAAAACAATGATTGCTCGGGGAAAAGGCGGCAAGATCATCAACATGGCAAGCCAGGCGGGCCGGCGCGGCGAGGCCTTGGTGGCGGTTTATTGCGCCACCAAGGCCGCCGTCATCAGCCTCACCCAGTCGGCCGGGCTCGATCTCATCAGGCACGGCATCAACGTCAACGCGATTGCGCCGGGCGTGGTCGATGGCGAGCACTGGGACGGCGTCGATGCGCTGTTTGCGAAATATGAAAACCGCCCGGCCGGTGAAAAGAAGCGGCTGGTCGGGGAGGCCGTGCCCTTCGGCCGCATGGGCCGTGCCGAAGACCTGACCGGCATGGCGATCTTCCTTGCCTCCGATGAGGCACAATACATCGTCGCCCAGACCTATAATGTCGATGGCGGCAACTGGATGAGCTGAGTATCGGGCGCCTGCCGCCCGGCCTTGGCACGAACAACGTTTCCCCTCCGAGGATCGTGACATGACATGCAAACTCTCCCTCGCAACGCTTGACGACGCCAGAAAAACCGCGGCTGTTCCGGCCTATTCCCGGACCGATCTTTCCGCCGGCATCGTGCATTTCGGCGTTGGCAATTTCCACCGCGCCCATCAGGCGGTTTATCTGGATGACCTCTTCAACACCGGAACGGACCATGACTTCGCCATCATCGGCGCGGGCGTTCTGCCGTCCGATGCGGTGATGCGTGAGAAACTCGCTGCGCAGGACTTTCTGACCACGGTGGTGGAGCAGGACAATAACCGCACCGGCGCGCGCGTCACCGGGCCGATGATCGACATTCTGAAGGTTGGCGATACAAAGGCCATCATCGATACGCTCGCCGATCCGAAAATCCGCATCGTCTCAATGACGATTACCGAAGGCGGTTATTTCATCGATGCTTCCGGTTCCTTCAACCCGCAGCATCCGGCCATTGCCGAGGATGGCAAGAACCCGGCTTTGCCGAAAACCGTGTTCGGCCTCATCGTCGCCGGGCTGAAGGCGCGGCGCGACAAGGGGCTGCAACCCTTCACCGTCATGTCCTGCGACAACATTCCACATAATGGCAAGGTCACGAAAAATGCCGTGGTCGGGCTCGCGGCCCTGTCCGATCCGGCCTTTGCCAACTGGATCGGCGAAAATGTCGCTTTCCCCAACTCCATGGTCGACCGCATTACGCCTGCTACCGGCGAGCGCGAACGCAATATCGCCCGCGACGATTTCGGCATCGAGGACAATTGGCCGGTCTTCTGCGAGGAGTTCAAGCAATGGGTGATGGAGGATAATTTTCCCGCCGGTCGCCCGGCGCTCGAAAAGGCCGGCGTACAGTTTGTCAGGGACGTTGCGCCCTATGAGCACATGAAAATCCGCATCCTCAATGGCGGCCACGCGGCAATCGCCTATCCGGCGGCTTTGCTCGACATTCATTTCGTGCATGAAGCGATGGAACATCCGTTGATCCGGGCATTTCTGGCAAAGCTGGAAAATGAAGAGATCATTCCGGTCATTCCGCCGGTTCCCGATACGAATCTCGCCGATTATTTCGCCCTGATCGAGCGGCGTTTCCTCAATCCGAAGATCGGCGACACCATTCCGCGTCTGGCGCAGGACGGTTCCAACCGCCAGCCGAAATTCATCCTGCCATCCACCGTCGACCGTCTGGCGCGCGGCGAGGATATCGTCGGGCTTTCGCTGGTTTCGGCGCTGTGGTGCCGTTATTTCCAGGGCACTTCCGACAGCGGCAAGGAAATCGCCTTCAACGATGCCAGCGCCGAGCGGCTGCAAGCTGCGGCGATCAAGGCCAAGGACGATCCGATGGCCTTCCTCGCGCTTGGCGATATTTTCGGGGAGGTTGCCGAATCGGAGCTTTTCCGTAAACGCTTTGCCCATGCATTGAAGACGCTGTGGCAAGAAGGCACGGCGAAGACCTTGCAGCTTTATCTGGATGACAAGCTGGCTGAAAAGTGACTGAGAGATGGAAGACGAGACCGGGCCCCTTTTGATTTTCGACTGCGACGGCGTTCTCGTCGATAGCGAGCCGGTCTCCATCTCCGTCCTTCTCGACATGCTCTCCCATCTCGGCGTGACGATGGGGGAGGAAGAGGCCTATGAGCGCTTCCTCGGCCGCAGCGTCGCCAGCATGACGGCGACGCTGTTTGAGGATTACGGTGTCGAAACCGACATCGATTTTCTCGACCATATGCGGGCGACGCTGTTCGAGCGTTTCCGCACCGAGCTTCGGCCGATCGACGGCATTGGCGAAACGCTGGACAGGCTCCTGCCGCTGCGGCGCTGCGTCGCTTCCTCAAGCCAGCCGGAACGCATCCGTTATTCGCTGGGGCTGACCGGCCTGATCGACAAATTCGAACCGCATGTCTTCAGCGCCACGATGGTGAAGAACGGCAAGCCGGCGCCGGATCTTTTTCTTCATGCGGCGCGCGAAATGGGCGTCGAGCCGCGTCACTGCATCGTGATCGAGGACAGCCCGGCCGGCATTGCCGCGGCAAAGGCCGCGGGTATGGGTGTTTTTGCCTTTACCGGCGGTTCGCATGCGCGCTTTCCCGCATTCCGTGAAAAGATCGCCGGGCTTGGCGCGGATGCGGTGTTTGACGCGATGCCGGATTTGGTCCAACTTGTCGGTAATTATGTGGGGAAGGGCGGTTTTGACAGGCGGGCGGAACGCGATGCAGGCTGAGCGGGACTCTGCCTGCTGCCGTCGTCGCCGGGTCGTTGCGCAAGGGATGGAATTGCAGTCTTGATGCGTCAAAATCTCGTCGCTGTCGATGTCGGCACCGCCAGCGCCCGGGCCGGCATTTTCGATCCGGCCGGCCGGCTGCTTGCCCGCTCCACCCATCCGATCCTGATGCGGAGGCCGCAGGAAAACCACGCCGAGCACGATTCCACCGACATATGGAACGCGGTCTGCATCGTGGTGAGGGCGGCGCTTGCCGAGGCCGGTGTTTCGCCGCAAAGCATCGCCGCCATCGGTTTCGACGCCACCTGCTCGCTGGTCATCCGCGATGGGCGGGGTGAGCCGGTTTCGGTTTCCGTTACCGGTGAAGACCGGTTCGACACCATCGTCTGGCTCGATCATCGGGCAATCGACGAGGCCGACCGGCTGACGGCATCCGGCCACCGGGTGCTGGATTTCGCCGGCAACAGCGTCTCGCCGGAAATGCAGATGCCGAAGCTGATGTGGCTGAAGACGCATATGCCGGCAAGCTGGTCGCGCATGTCCTTCGCTTTCGATCTGGCGGATTTTTTGACGTGGAAGGCGACCGGTTCAGCGCAGCGTTCAAATTGCACGCAGACGGCGAAGTGGAATTTTCTGGCGCAGGAAAATCCCGGCTGGCAGGCGGATTATCTCGAGTTGGCGGGCCTTGCCGATTTGAGAGAGCGGGCAGGGCTGCCCGACACCACGGTAATGTCGGGGGAAAGCATCGGCCCGCTTTCGCCCGAAGCTGCCGCCGAACTGGGTCTCGATACCGGCTGCCAGGTGGCGGCGGGCATGATCGACGCCTATGCCGGCGCGCTCGGCGCATTGGGCGGCTGCCTGTCTGCGGATGTGGGCCGGCATGTGGCGCTGATCGCCGGTACATCGAGCTGCCTTGTCGCCATGTCTGAGCGGCAGATGCCCGGCCACAGCCTCTGGGGTCCCTATTGGCAGGCGATCCTGCCGGGTCACTGGCTGGTGGAGGGCGGGCAATCGGCCACCGGCGCGCTGCTCGACCATATCGTGCGCATGCATGCGGCTGGCGGTGAGCCGGATACGGCGCTGCATGCCCGCATCGTTGCGCGGGTAACGGAATTGCGCGCGCTTGAGGGCGAGGCCTTCGCCGAGCGGCTGCATGTGCTGCCGGATTTCCACGGCAACCGCTCGCCGCTTGCCGACCCGCACGCCGTCGGCGTCATCAGCGGGCTGACTTTGGATACGTCTTTCGACAGTCTCTGCCGTCTTTACTGGCGCACAGCCGTCGCCATTGCGCTCGGCGCGCGCCATGTGCTCGATGCGATGGAGCGTTTCGGTTATGCGGTGGAAAGCCTGCACGTTACCGGCGGGCATGTGAAGAACCCGCTGCTGATGGAGCTTTATGCCGATGTGACGGGCAAGCGCATCGTCGTTCCCGCCACCGCCGATGCGGTGCTGCTCGGCACGGCGATGACGGCGGCGACGGCCGGCGGGGTGCATGCGAACCTTGCGGCAGCAGGGGCCGCCATGTATCCAGGCAACGCGGAAATATCAGGCAATCCGGCGCGTGGCCCCCGTTATGAGCGGGATTATCGCCGTTTTCTCGCCATGCACCGCCATCGTCAGGAACTCGAAAGCCTTTGATTATCTAAAGGCTAATGACAGGCGTTGACGGTTGCCGCTCATTTCTTCTCCCCGCCGGGGAGAAGGTGGCCCGAAGGGCCGGATGAGGGGGAACGCCAGCGATAAAACGCACTCTAGCCCCTTCATCCCGCTGCCGCGACCTTCTCCCCGACGAGGAGAAAAAACGAGCGGTAACCACTCGATCCCTCGGCCCCGTATTGCCGCCAAACGCAATCAACTGCGCAGCGAGCGTTTCAGGGCCGTGAGGTTCTTTGCCCTTGCCCTGCCGCTGTCATCGGCGCTGGCGCCAAGCGCACAGAGGGTGAATTCCAGCAGGGAGACCAGTTGCAGCAGGCCCTGGCCGCCATTCTGCGCCTGCGGCATGGCAAGGCAGAGATCGGCGCTTTCCGGTCCCCATTCATAAAAGCGTGTGGTGATCAGCAATGTCCTGTAGCCGCTCTTGCGCGCCATTGCCGACAGGCGTTGCAGCGGCGACAGGGCGCCGCCGCAATCCATGATGACGAGCAGCGCCTGCGCGGGGTCGAAATCCCACAGGGCGACATAGGCCGCGCTGTCGCTGCCGAGATAATGGATATGGCCCCGGCTCTCCAGAAGCCGCCCGTAAAAATGCCGCCCGGCATCGAGACCTTCCGGAGAGGTTGCCAGAAAAACATTGCCCGCCGTGGCGATCTCGTTCATGGCAACCCGCCAGATCGATTGGGTGGTCATGTCGAAAGCGGTCTGGATGGCCTGAATCTGCTGCGACAGAAGCTGTGAAAACGGGTTGGAATGGCGTTCGCCGCCTTCGGCCATGGCGGGTTGGTCCGCGCCCGCCGTTTCTTCGGCATGGCGCAGATCGGCGCGGATATCGCTGAATTGCCGGTATCCCAGCGAGCGCAGGAAACGGCCGACCGTCATCGGACTGAGGCTGAGCTTGGCGGCCAGCGTCTGCGCCGTCTCGAACGGCAATTCGTCCAGATGTTCGATCAGATATTTGGCGATCTTGCGCTCTGAAGGGGTGCCTGCCTTCATGGCGCGCGTAAGGTTCAACAGCAGCTTTTCCACCAACGCCTCATTCTTTTATCTTTATTGAACGATGATGCATGCGCGCGCGCAAACGAGCGTGCGAACCGCAATTTGACGGTGGGGGATAGCTTTTCCGGCCTTGTCCTCCACCGGACCGGAATGCGAAATGTAATAGGTATATTATTATATTTTAGAGATACCTTTTATTCAAGAGAAATTCCATCTGCGGTTTAAACCCAGCCATTTGGCATCTTTCCGTCCGTCTTGCAGAGCGGGCGGGCAGCGCTTATCTCTCGTCTGGTAAGTGTGTTTCAACGCGAAAGGCGTCGAGGAGTTCCGGATGATTTTTGATGCGGCGAGGCTTGCCTTCCACAATCTCTTTGCCGCCGAAACCCGGTCGGTCTTCTGGAAGGTTCTGGGGCTCACGCTTCTCGTGCTTGCGGCGCTGTGGTTCGCCATCCGCTCGATCTTCATTTATTTCGCCCTGCCGTGGGTGGATACGCTGATCCCCGGCGTGCCGGACTGGGCGGGTTGGTTGACTTTCGTTTTCGCCATTTTCGCCGGCATCGGGCTGGCGCTGGCGCTCGCGCTGCTCATTTCGCCGGTCACCGCCGTCATTGCCGGCCTGTTTCTCGACGATGTCGCCGAAGTGGTTGAGAAAAAGAACTATCCGAACGATCCGCCGGGCAAGGCGATGCCGGTCGGCGAGGCCGTGCTGTCGTCCATCAAGTTCTTCGGGGTCGTTATTGCCGGCAACCTTGTCGCGCTGTTGCTGCTTCTGGTGCCGGGTATCAATCTCATCGCGTTTTTTCTGGTGAACGGTTATCTGCTCGGCCGGGAATTCTTCGAATTCGCGGCGATGCGTTTCCGCTCGCCCGCCGAAGCGAGGTTGTTCCGTTCAAAGCACCGCACCACCGTCTTCATGGCCGGGCTGGTGATAGCGGCCTTCCTGGCGGTGCCGTTCCTCAACCTGTTGACGCCGCTTTTTGCCGCCTCGATGATGGTGCACCTGCACAAGGCCGTCAGCCGGCGCGATCCCTCATTCGCCGCCGGCCGCACCGAACAGCTGCGCGGGTAATTCCACCAGCGGCGCTGGAATATCGAAGGTCTTTTCCGGCGATTTGCAGATATCGGCAATCACGCAGCGTTCGCATTCCGGCTTGCGCGCCTTGCAGCAATAACGCCCGTGCAGGATCAGCCAGTGATGGGCATGGAACAGATATTGTTCGGGAATGATGCGGATCAGCCGGTCTTCAACCTCGTCAGGGGTTTTGCCCGGCGCAAGACAGAGCCGGTTGGCAATGCGGAACACATGTGTATCCACCGCAAGCGTGGGCACGCCGAAGGCCATGGACATCACCACATTGGCCGTCTTGCGGCCCACACCCGGCAGCGTCACCAGCTCCTCGCGGGTTTTCGGCACCTCGCCGTCGAAATTGTCGATCAGCATCTGCGACAGGGCGATGACGTTTTTCGCCTTGTTGCGGTAAAGCCCGATGGTCTTGATATGGCCGATCAGTTCTTCCTCGCCGAGCGCCAGCATCTTTTCCGGCGTATCGGCCACCTTGAACAGCGCGCGTGTGGCCCGGTTCACGCCCACATCGGTCGCCTGCGCGGAAAGCGCCACGGCCACCAGCAGGGTGAAGGGATTGGTATGTTCCAGCTCGCCTTTCGGCTCCGGCCGCTGAATGGAAAAACGCCGGAAAATCTCGGTGAGCTCGTCCTTGGAATAGGCCGTTTTCACCCGCGCCGGCTTGCGCGCGGATGCCGGATTTGACTTTTTCAATGTTTGGGTGCTGGATCGTTTTTTGGCGACTGTCATGGACTATCTATAGCCAGCCCGCCTTGAGGAAAGCAACGTGGATACGCTCAACGACCAGCCGATTTTCGCGGCGGAACTCGTTCCGCACCGTTCGCTTGGCAGAAGGGGTTTCCGGCTGCTCCTGCTTTTCTCCGGCCTGGCCTGCCTTGTCTATGGCGGCTTTTTCCTCGCCACCGGGGCATGGCCGGTCGGCCTGTTCTTCGGGCTGGATTTCCTGCTGCTTTATGCCGCCTTCCGCGCCAATTACCGGGCGGCGAAGGCGCGGGAAGAGGTCAGCGTCTCGCGCACCAGCCTGTCGATCCGCAAATTTTCTCCGGCCGGGCGGATGGTGGAGCATCGCTTCAATCCCTTCTGGGCGCGCTTCAGGGTGAGGCGGCATGACGAGATCGGCATCGTCTCCATGCATGTGACGGGCGAGGGGCGGGCGACCGATATCGGTTCGTTTCTCAACCCGGATGACCGGGAAAGTTTCGCGAAGGCGTTTGGCGGTGCGCTGGCGACTGTGCGGCGGCGGATGTGAACGGATAGTCCCGCTCACTATCCGTCATTCCGGCTCAGGGCCGGTATGACGGTAGAAACGGAGCACGGCGCAAGAAACGGGTGGAGACGAAGTCGCTTTAATGGTTTTCTCTTACCCGTTAGGAGATTTGCGATGAACGCCAATATTACGCTGAACGAAGACATCACCCCCATCGGAACGGATTACGACACGGTGCGCGGGGTTATCGAGCTTTTGACGCTGGATTATCGCGAGCAGCCCTCCCTCGAAGCCATTGCCGCAGAGCTCGGCCAGTCGCCGACGCAATTGCAGAAGACCTTCACCCGCTGGGCCGGCCTTTCGCCCAAGGCATTCCTGCAGGCCGTAACGCTCGATCATGCCAAGAGGTTGTTGCGCGAAGAGGATTTGCCGCTGCTGGAAACCTCGATCGAGGTCGGCATGTCTGGCCCCGGACGCCTGCATGATCTGTTCGTCACCCATGAGGCCATGTCGCCCGGCGAATGGAAGGCCAAGGGCGGTGGGCTGACGATCCGTTACGGTTTCCACACCTCGCCCTTCGGGCTTGCGCTGGTCATGGTGACAGATCGTGGCCTTGCCGGCTGCGCCTTTGCCGATCCGGGTGAGGAAAGGGCCTGTTTCGAGGACATGGCCGGCCGCTGGCCAAATGCGGAATATCTCGAGGATCGCGAAGCGACGGCGCCCTATGCCGCGCGCATCTTCGATCCGTCCATGTGGTCGGCGGACAGGCCGTTGCGCGTCGTGCTGCTTGGCACGGATTTTCAGGTGCGGGTCTGGGAAAGTCTCCTGAAAATCCCGATGGGCCGCGCGGTTACCTATTCGCACATCGCCTGCGATATCGGCCAGCCTACCGCGTCGCGTGCGGTTGGTGCGGCGGTCGGCGCCAACCCGGTGTCCTTCGTCGTTCCCTGCCATCGCGCCGTCGGCAAAAGCGGGGCTCTGACGGGGTATCACTGGGGCCTGACCCGCAAGCGGGCTATGCTCGGCTGGGAAACGGGGAAGGTGTGAGGCGAGGCTTGGATTGTCTTTGCCGATCTGCCTGGGATCGGTTATTCTTGGCCCATGAAAAGCACGATTGAACTTCCCGACGATCTTAAACACCGGCTGGATATCTTGGCCGAGCGCTCGAACTCGACTCCAAGCCGCATCATAGAAGATGCGCTTTCTCATGGACGTTCTCTCGCATGGCAGGAGAAATGGACGAGCGGCGTGAGGGCAGGGTTGGCGGAGGCCGATGCCGGGGAGTTTGTTACTGAAGAAGAGATCAACGTCGTTCTGAATAAATATGCCAAGGCCTGAAACGCGTGCGGTTGGTTTGGACGCGGCGTTATCTCCGGGAGCTTGATGCTATAGGCGACTATATCGCTGAGCGTAATCCGCGTGCGGCAGTAAAAGTCGTTAGGGCAATTCACCAGACGACGGCACGTCTTTTATCCGATAATCCTCATTTAGGACGCAGTGGCGAAATCGAAGGGACTAGGGAGCTGGTTATTTCCGGCCTGCCCTACATCGTCGCCTATCGCGTGACGGAGCAACAGGTCGAAATCCTGTTCGTGCAACATGCCGCCCGCGAATGGCCCGACGAAGCCTAAACCAGCTCCATCAATGCTCGCGCCGCCGCCTCATCTGTTATCAGCGTATTGCACCCGATCCGCTTGATCGTGGCCCGGATGGCGATGGCGCGATGGGCGCCGCCGGAGGCCAGCACGATGTGTTTGGCCTTGCGCAGCGTATCGAGATCGATTGCCATGGCGCGCTGATTGATCGGATGATCGACCGAGCGGCCTTCGGCATCGATGAAATTGAACATGGTATCGCAGACGCAGCCGGCATCGATGAGTTCCCGAAGTGTCTCCTTCGAAATGAAACCCTCCGACAGCGAGGTCGAATGAGGGCCGATATCGCCGCAGGAGACGATGGCGAGATCGAGCGTTTCGGCGAGATCGTAAAGCGTCGCAAGCCCGCATTTTTCGATCAGCGCCCGTTTGGTCTCAACCGAATCCACCAGGAGCGGCGCAAGGAACATGTAACATTCCGCCCCGAGCGCGCTCGCCAGCCGCCAGGTGTAATCGAGCGGGTTGGTCTGGTGCACGGCGACGATGCCGCCGAGCAGCGAGACGACCTTGCAATTTTCCCGGCGCGGCGGGCGGAAGCTGGAAAGCGAAGCGGTCATGGTGCGGCCCCAGCCGACGCCGATGGTGGCCTCGTTCGGCACCGCTTCGGAAAGGAATTGCCCGAGCGCCAGCCCGACCGCTTTGGCCGTGCCTTCGGCGTTCGCCTTGTCCGGGGATGGGCCGGGGGAAGGGATGATCACCGCCTCGTCCAGCCCATAAGCTGCCTCCAGTTGGCCGGCCAGCTCGACGAAATCCTCGATGCCTTCGTTGATCCATATCTGCACTTCGGAGCGCTTCATCGCCTCGTCCAGCAGGCGGATGACGGTGGAGCGGCTGATGCCGAGTTTTTCCGCGACGTCTTTCTGCGTCATGCCCTGATTATAATAGAGCCATGCGGCGCGCAGCCTCAGCGAAGCCGCTTCCGAATAGGCCGTATGGGTTTCTCTTCTCAGTTTCGCCACGGTTTCCGCCATTCTTTATGTTTGGGGAGTATCGCAGGCGTGAAACTTATGTCAATTGCGATGCGCAAATGTCTTGACTTTCGACCTTGCCGCTTGCGATAGTCGGAGCCGGACAAACCGCGATTTCGGCCTTGGGCGCACCCTTGGTGCGGGAACGAAATGACGGCAGAGCAAGTTTTCAAGAGATCATGAAGGATCATTCGATATGACGTCCAAACTCGAACAACTTCGCGCCATCACCACGGTCGTTGCCGATACCGGCGATATCGAGGCGGTTGCGCGCCTGAAGCCGGTGGATTGCACCACCAACCCGACCATCGTTCTGAAGGCTCTCGGTACACCGGCCTTTGCCGATGCGGTGAAGGAAGCCGTCGCATGGGGCAAGAAGCAGGGCGGCCAGTCCGACGCCGTGGTTGCCGCCGTTGCCGATCGTCTCGCCATTTCCGTGGGCGCAGCCCTTGCCGGCCTCGTTCCCGGCCGTGTGTCGACCGAAGTCGATGCCGACCTTTCCTTCGATACGCAAGCCTCCATCACCAAGGCGCGCCACATCATTGCCGCCTATAAGGAGCGCGGTATCGAGCGTGAACGCATCCTCATCAAGCTCGCCTCCACCTGGGAAGGCATCAAGGCTGCCGAGGTTCTCCAGTCCGAAGGTATCGACTGCAACCTGACGCTGCTCTTCTCCCAGGCACAGGCGATTGCCTGCGCCGAAGCCAAGGTCTTCCTCATCTCGCCCTTCGTCGGCCGTATTCTCGACTGGTACAAGAAGTCGACCGGTGAGACCTACACCGCCGAAACCGATCCGGGCGTCGTTTCGGTGCGCAGCATCTACAATTATTACAAGGCCAATGGCATCAGCACCGTCGTCATGGGCGCCTCCTTCCGCAATGTCGGCGAAATCGAAGCACTGGCCGGTTGCGACCGCCTGACGATCAGCCCGGCGCTGCTGGAAGAGCTGGACAAGGACAGCGGCAAGCTGGAGCGCAAGCTTTCGCCCGACAATATCAAGGCAGAGCCGCTGCAGTCGCTCGATGAGAAGGCATTCCGCTGGGCGCTTAACGAAGACGCGATGGCCACCGAGAAGCTCTCGGAGGGCATCCGCCTCTTCGCCAAGGATCTGGTGACGCTGCGCGAGATGGTCCGCAAGGAACTGACGCTGGCCGCCGCTTAAGGGGTGGAGCCAAGGCGTCCGGTTACCTTGCCACACACGTGACGTCATCCTCGGGCTTGTCCCGAGGATTTATTCACGTTGCGTGAAATCAATCGGTTGCAGATCCTCGGGACAAGCCCGAGGATGACGAAAAAGGGGAGGTCGCCTCCTCGTCTTTAACGTCGGCGGAACATTTTATGCTCCCACCGCGTTTAAGAGATATAAATCTCCAGTCACTCAAAACGCGATCGGGTCCCTGCCGGTCGCGTTTTTTTGTGCGTTTCAGGAATTTCCGTTTCCCGTCGCCACTTCGGAAATCCGCTTTGCCGCCTCGCGGATCAGCGCTTCACAGGCTTCGCGTGTCGGGGCCTTGCCGCCAAGCGGCGTGATATAGGGGCAGGTGATGACGGCAAGCGCAGTGCCATCCAGCGTCAGCACCGGGGCGGAAATATTGCGCACGCCGGCGGTCTGAAGGCTGTCCATGGATTCGAAACCGTTTTTGCGCACCTCCGCCAGCCGCCCGGCAAGGTCCGGCGGCACGGTTTCGCCGCCGCCGCGCACTTGTTCGGTTATCATGATCTGGCGCTGCGCTTCCGTCTGGAAGGCCAGAAGCACATGGCCGGAGCCGGTGTGGAACAGGCTCATCTGCGCGCCGACCCGCATGGACATGGCCCAATAGGTGGACGATTCCTGCTGGGCGATGACGACCACGCTGCCGCGATCATAAACCGCCAGATGACAGGCCTGCTCGGCGCTCGCCGAAAAATCGCGCATGACCGGTGCGGCGAAAGAAACCAGCCGGCGGATCGGCGCGTGGAAATGCGCCAGTCCGAACATCTTCAGCGTCAATGAGAAGCGGTCTCCGTCAAGTCGCTGCACATAACCGCGGCGCACCAGCCGGTCCAGCATGCGATAAAGCTCGTTCGGGCTTTTGCCGATAGACTTGGCGATCTCGATCTGGGTCAGCCCGCCATCGGTGCGGGCCAGAAGTTCGAGAATGTCCAGACCCTTGTCGAGGGCGGGAGCGCGATATCTTTCGCTGTCGTCGTCGGTCATCTGGCCTCGATGGTGTTTTGCGCGGTCGCCGGGTGGCAGCCTGAAAATATGGTTGCCCGATAGCCGACATCCACGCAAGTTTGCTTGACGCCATATGAATACCGCGTTTACATATGAATTGTCGATCCATATTTGAGATCATCGAAATTCAGCGGTCCGGTCCCCGAAGGGCGGCGGGCCTTAGCGGGAGGCTATTCATGGTGCAGGATTTTAACGGCCGGACAGTGGTGATTACCGCCGCTGGCCAAGGTATCGGCCGGGCGACGGCGGAGCGCTTCATATCGCTCGGCGCGCGCGTCATTGCCACCGATATCAACGAACAGGCGCTTTCGACGCTGAAGGGTGCGGAAACCCGGGTTCTGAACGTGCTCGACGGCGATGGCGTCAAGGATTTCGCCGCCGATATCGGCCATGCGGATGTGCTGTTCAACTGCGCCGGTTTCGTTCATTCCGGCACCATTCTCGATTGCGAAGAAAAGGACTGGGATTTCTCCTTCGATCTCAACGCCAAGGCCATGTATCGCACCTGCCGTGCCTTCCTGCCCGGCATGCTGGAAAAGGGCAAGGGCGCAATCGTCAACATGTCCTCCGTCGCTTCCAGTGTGAAGGGCGTGCCGAACCGTTTCGCCTACACCGCTTCCAAGGCGGCCGTGGTGGGTCTGACCAAGGCCATCGCCGCCGATTTCGTCACCAGGGGCATTCGCTGCAACGCCATCTGCCCCGGCACGGTCGATAGCCCGTCTTTGCATGACCGCCTGCGCGCCACCGGCAATTACGAACAGGCGCTGGCCGATTTCATCGCCCGCCAGCCGATGGGCCGTATCGCCACGCCGGAAGAAATCGCGGCACTCGTGACGTATCTCGCTTCTGATGAGGCAGGCTTCACCACTGGCCAGATCCATGTGATCGATGGCGGCTGGACAGGCTGATTTTTTTAAGGGAAATGCGAGAGGCGACCGGCGTAAAAGCCGGTCGCCTTTTTCGTTCAGACGACGGCGCTTCCGGCCATCAGTGCAAGCACGAGGAAGACCAGGAAGATCACCACGGCGATGAAGAACAGGATTCGGGCCACGCCCGCCGCGGCTGCCGAAATGCCGGTAAAGCCGAATACGCCCGCGATCAAAGAGATAACAAAGAAAATAAGAGCCCACTTCAGCATGGTGCTTCCCCTTTTGCATAATTTTCCCGAGCCCGCCGCCCCGCGACAGGCTCGGTAAAATGACGCGCAAAAGGCGAAAATGTTCCATACGCCCGCAAAAATCGTTGTTTTAGAGTGTTTTCGCTTTTCTTCGAATAGCGAAAACACTCTAACTCTTTGTTTTGGCGCATTTCCGGACGGAAAACCGGGCTCCACTTTTCCTGGAAATGCTCTAGAAACCTGTTTCACGCGCCGCATCGATCCGGCGGGCATTCCAGGTGGTGCGGATGAAGGTGGCGACGAAAGCAAGGCTCATGAACATGACGATGGTGGGGGCCGGTGCGCTGTCGATGAGGAAGCTCAGCCATATGCCTGCCAGCGATGAGGTTATCGCCACCGCAATGGCCACCAGCAGCATGGCGGAAAAACGCCGGGTCAGCAGGAAGGCGATTGCGCCCGGCGCGACCAGCATGGCGACCGAGAGGATGATACCCACCGCTTTCAGCGCTCCGACGACGGTGAGCGACAGAACCATCAACAGGCCGTAGTGCAGGACACGCACCGGCAGGCCGATGGCTTTCGCATGTTGCGCATCGAAAGCGTTGACCAGCAGATCCTTGCGCAGAATGCCGAGAAACAGCGTGGCGAAAAGCGCGATCAGGCCCGTCTCCAGCATATCCGACGGCGCAATGCCCAGCATGTCGCCGAAGAGGATGTGGTCGAGATGCACATCGCTCTGCACCTTCACATAAAGCACCAGCCCCAGCCCGAACATGCCGGAAAAGACGATGCCGAGCACCGTGTCTTCCTTGATGCGGCTGTTTTCCTTGATGAAACCGGTGGCGAGCGCGCAGATCATGCCGGCGATGAACGCACCGATGGAAAGCGGGATGTTGACGATATAGGCCAGCACCACACCGGGCAGCACGGCGTGGGAAACCGCATCGCCCATCAGCGACCAGCCCTTCAGCACCAGAAGACAGGAGAGCATCGCCATCGGCACCGCGATCATCAAAGTGATCACGAAGGCATATTGCATGAAGGGCAGCTGAAACGGCAGCATGGCGAGTTCGAGATATTCGCTCATGGCGTTTCCCCCAGCGCCTTGCGGGCCTTGGCCCTGGAGGCGAGAAGCCCGTGCTTGGGCGCAAAGACAAAAGCGGCAAGGAAGATCGCGGTCTGCAGCACAACGATGACGCCGCCGGTCGCGCCGTCGAGGAAATAGCTGAGATAGGCGCCGACGAAGCTGGTGGCCGCGCCGATGATAAGGCTCATCAGGATCAGCCGCTCGAAACGGTCGGTCAGCAGATAGGCGGTGGCGCCCGGCGTCACCACCATGGCGACAACGAGGAAGGCCCCGACGGTCTGAAGGGCGGCAACCGTGGAAGCGGCGAGCAGGGTGAAGAAGATCACCTTCAGCACTTCCGGCTTCAGCCCCACGGTGCGGGCGTGGTTCTCATCGAAGAACACCACCATGAAGTCTCGCCATTTCAGCGCCAGCACGATGAGGCTGATGCCGCCGATCAGCGCGAGCTGGATGGTGTCTTCGGCGGTGATCGCCAGAATATTGCCGAGCACGATGGTCTGGATATTGACCGAGGTGGGCGAGAGCGACACCATGAACAGCCCCAGCCCGAAAAACGAGGTGAAGATCAGCCCGATGATCGCGTCTTCCTTCAGCCGCGTTTTCTGGTTCAGGAACAGCATGGAACCGGCCGCAAGCCCGCCGGAAAGGAACGCGCCGAGCGAAAAGGGCAGGCCCAGCATATAGGCGCCCGCCACACCCGGAACGATGGCATGGGAAAGCGCATCGCCGATCAGCGACCAGCCCTTCAGCATCAGATAGGCCGAGAGAAAACCGCAGACGCCGCCCACCAGTGCGCTGACCCAGATGGCGTTCAGCATGTAACCATAAGTGAAGGGCTCAAGAAGGCTGTTTATCATCGACTTTTTCTTTCGGAGCCTCAGGATCGCGCCCATTCTGGCCATTCTTGCCGTAGATCACGAAAGGCCGCTCGTCATCGGTGATGACCTTCACCCGGCGCGGATCGGCATCGTTATGCAGGTCTGCCCCGCCAAGCACGAAGTGACGCAGGCTGCCGCCGAAGGCTTTTTGCAGATTCTCCTCGTTGAAGGTATCCGCCGTCTTGCCCGATGCCAGCACCGTGCCCTTGACGAAGACGGCGCGGTCACAGAATTCCGGCACGCTGCCGAGATTATGGGTGGAGACCAGCATGACCCGGCCCTCGTCGCGCAGCGCCTTCAAAAGTGCGACGATCTGCTCTTCCGTCGTCACGTCGACACCGGTGAAAGGCTCGTCCAGCAGGATCACCTGACCCTCCTGCGCCAGCGCGCGGGCCAGAAACACCCGCTTCTTCTGCCCGCCGGAGAGTTCGCCGATCTGGCGCTTGCGATAGTCGAGCATGTTGACGCGTTTCAGCGCCTCTTCGACCATGTGATGGTCGCGTTTCGAGGGGATGCGCAGGAAATTCATGTGGCCGTAACGGCCCATCATCACCACATCCTCCACCAGCACCGGAAAGCTCCAGTCCACCTCTTCGGCCTGCGGCACATAAGCGACGAGGTTTTTCCGGAGCGCTTCCTTCACCGGCAGGTCGAAAATAGAGACGGAACCGGCGGCCAGCGGCACAAAACCCATGATGGCCTTGAAAATCGTGGACTTGCCGGCGCCATTGACGCCGACAAGTGCAGTGATCGTTCCGCGGGGGATGGAAAAGCTGGCATTTCTTAATGCGGTGTGGCCGTTTCGATAGGTCACTGTCGCATTTTGAACCGTCAGGCCGCCGCCTGATTTTTTACTGCCCATTCTCATGAAGACAGCCCCTTGGCGATGGTTTCGCTGGTTACACGCAGGAGGTCCAGATAGGTCGGAACCGGGCCGTCCGCCTCGCTCAGCGAGTCCACATAGAGGATGCCGCCATAGGCCGCGCCGGTTTCCTTGGCCACCTGCTCTGCGGGATCGGCGGAAACGGTGCTTTCGCTGAAGATGACCTGGATATTGTGCTCGCGCATGGCGTCGATCACGCCGCGCACCTGCTGCGGTGTGCCCTGGCTGTCGGCATTGACCGGCCACAGGAACAGTTCCTTCAGGCCGAAATCGCGGGCGAGATAAGAAAACGCGCCTTCGCTCGTTACCAACCAGCGCTTGTTTTCCGGCAGAACGGAAAGCGTGTCGCGGATCGGCTGCACGGTGGCTCTGATCTTGTCCGAATAGGCCTTGGCATTGGCGGCATAGACATCGGCATGGGCGGGGTCGATCTCGGTCAGGCCCTTGCGGATATTTTCCACGTAGATCAAGGCGTTATCGGGCGACATCCAGGCGTGAGGATTGGGTTTGCCCTGATAGGCGCCGCCGCTGATGGCCATGGGTTCCACGCCTTCGCTCACCGTCACGCTCGGCACGCCGGAAAGATTGGCCAGAAACTTTTCGAACCACAATTCCAGATTGAGGCCATTGCGGAGCACCAGATCGGCCTTGCGGGCTTTGAGAATATCGCGCGGTGTCGGCTGGTAGTTGTGAATTTCAGCGCCCGGCTTGGTAATGCTTTCCACCTCGGCCGCATCGCCCGCCACATTGCGCGCCATGTCGGCGATGATGGTGAAGGTCGTCACGACGGTCGGTTTTTCCTGAGCGAGGGCGACGCCGGGAAGAAAAAGCGAAAAAGCGAAAATGGCGTGGCGGATTTTATGGAAGTTCACGGGGCTCACCAGATTTTGTTGCGATTAATTCGCAATACCATCTGTTATAAAATCACGCTTGTCAACGCTATTGCAAATCATTCGCAAATTAGCGCATTTCGCAAATGTCCGAAAATGGTGCGTTTTTGCCGGTGTTGCGCCGGCGGGATTAAACTTTTTTCAATGAGAAAGCGGCACTATCGCAAGGCTCGGACAGCGTGGTCCGGAGCTTGTCCCGCGTGTGTTCCTCATCCTTCGAGCCACGTTTTGGGGTGAGGGCGTAAGACGGGGTACTTGATGTCAGGATGTTGCGGGTGAAAGCTGTATTCGGACGAATGCGGTTTTCGCGCAAGCTCGTTATGATTGGAGGCGGGATCCTGCTTTTGGCGGGTGCGACCGGCTCTGCTGCCGTGTTTATCGGCAGCGAGCGGCTGCTCGGCCCATCCTATGCCTCCACCAACGGGCTTTCCTGCGACGCGGTCCAAACGGTCAATATCCGCAAGAACGGTTCCCTATGGATCCGCAAATTCATTCGCACCCAGGGCGGTGACGGCACAGAGCGGCTGAAGACTGCGCTTCGTGTCGCAAGGGCGGTCTACGACAAGCAGAAACCCGATCTGGTTCAGGTCTCCGTGCTCGACAAGAACGGTCCGCAGCTGCGCTCGGAAATGCGTGGCCGTGCCATTGCCGCACAGGTGGTTTTCATTCCCGATCCGGCAAAAATTCCCGAAGGCGCGGATGCCCATCGTTATTCGGCCTTTTATTATGATGGCGCCGCCAATGCCAGCGGCCAGTTTTACGGCCTGCGCATCGATCTGCCGCTGGAAGATGCCGAGGCGCTGGCGGCAAGCCTCAGCGATTCGGCCGATTGTGCGACCCCGGCTCTCGATGGCGGTTCTGAAGGCCATGAAGCAAAACCCGCGAAAAGTGCGACGGGACACGGCGAGACCAAAGATGACGGCGCGGGCGGCCACGGCGGCGCGCCGGCGGAAGCCAAGGACGGTGGGGCTGATCATGGCGAAACTCCGTCTCCCGAAGCGCATGGCGAACCGGCTGCCGACGAACTTCTGACCTCGACGCCGGAAGCCGATGGCGGCAGCATCTTCAGCCTGTCTTATCTGAAATCGCTGATCTTCGGCAAAGGCTCGACGACCGCACAGGCGGCGGAAGAAAAGCCGGCTGCCGAAAATGCGCCGGCGGAAGAACCCGGTTCGGAGAAAAAGGCCGCGAGCCACTAAGCGGGCGAGGGCGGTTTCTCTCCCCGAATCCTTCCGGGGCTCGCATCTGACGTGTCAGATATCCGGCCCGATCCGCAGGCGGCCAGCCGGATTTGGAAATTTCTTCCGTTTGTTGACGATTGCCGGAGAGAAACTCTGCGACAGGGCGACAAAGGCGGCAATGCGGGCGATCAGCTTTTCCCGATCACCCTTAGTCACGGCCTCGTAGCTCTCGATCTCGTCGATATAGCCCGTCAACCAGTCTTGATATTTGCCTTCGTTCCAAAGGCGCTCAGTCGCAAACACCGTGTCTTCCAGCCGATCATAGGCAACGAGCGTCCGTCGCCAGCGATGCTCGTCGAAATCCAGCGCGCCGTTGGCGAAGAGCGACCCGACCTCGAGGCCGTAGCTCATCAGCTTCGCAGAGCGTTCCGGCGGCATGGTGAGGTTCAGCCCGCCTTCCTCTTCGTTGAGGAAAACGCGGGCGATGCGTTCTCTCTGGCCCGGCATGGTGGCGAGCGACTGATCCTGCCAGTCCTTCGCCGAACTGAGGATGCTGCCGAGAAAGCCGCTCATTTTTTCCATCTTGTGAACGGGCACGCCGATCCCTTCGCCCGCCGCTTGCGGGATCGTGACGCGCTTGCCGCTACTTGCGATGGATTTCGGCAATTCATCGAGGCTAAGCGCGAAAGTGGGGCGCGACGGAAGCAGGGCATCGAAAAGATGAATGGGGAAGTTGCTGCTGATGCCGCCATCGGAGAACCAGATTTTCGCCTTCATGACGGGCCGCGCTTTGCCCCCGAGACGCTGCACGATATCCAGCGTGCCGCGATCGTTGGTATAGGCCGGAATGGCCTTGAACAGCACCGGGAAGCTCAGGCTCATGCGCGTTGCGATGATGACCGGCAACTGGGCGGGCTCCGGAAAAGCCTTGAGTTCGGGAAAGGGGCCGCCCGGTGTTGCGATCTGCTTCAGCCAGTTCATCACGGCAACGGGAAAGAGCTGGCTCCATTCCGCCGGGTCGTAAGCCACCATGAGACTGGTGGTCGGAAGCGTGTGCGGCCGCCGCATCGACAGGTTCGTCGTGACCATCTTCAGGTTGATGACTGGCTTCTCCGGCTCCGCCCCGATGAGATCGCCGAAGGTCAGCGGTGGCGCGGTTGCGGCGTCGCTGCCGAAAGCGATGTCCTGGATCGATGCGTGAAGCCATTCCGTCAGGCCCGGAACCTCGGCATCGGAAACCGTTAGTCCCGAGCAGAAACCGAAGCCGTCCCTTGGCAACCGGTAGAAAACCAGCCACAGGATCTGGCCGAGGATGCCGGCCAGCACTCCCACCAATCCGCCGAGAACCGACCCGGCCCAACCGCCGCCCAGAACCCACAAGGCGCCGGCGCCGATGACAATGCCAGCTATGGCTGCCAGCGGAAAAGCCAGGAGCAAGCCCAAAACCTTGCCCGGCCAGCCGCCGGCCTGCGCCCACAGCAGGTAACGCATCAGCGGGCGAAAACGGCGCTGCGGCTGGAAAAGCCTGTCCAGAATAGTGGGTATCGTGTCGCAATGAGCCTGCAGGCGGGTGAAGCCATCCGGATCGTTCCTGACCGTGCGGGAATATTCCGCCGCCGCCGCAAAAGCGGCGGCAATCGCCCCGGCCGATGTGCCGCCTATCGAGCGGAAGCGATACCGGCGCGCCAGTTCCAGAACGGCATAAGGATAAACGACACCGGAGGTGATGCCGCCTTTCATCACCACGTCGCATTCCTTTTCAGGTGCGACGAACATATCGGGCTGGTATTTGGGAAGCTCATTCTCGGGCATGCGTATCTCCCCCGGCGGCTCCTGATCGAAAGCCGTCAAACACAATGCGAATGATGGAGAATGGGTATCACAAGTTGAGGCGATATCGCCAGTATATTCTACTGAAAGTTAAATAAACTGACGCGATCCGTTCGCTGAAAGCCGGATAGTTACTTGCGAGCGTCTATCTATGGAGGGGAAAGCCGACAGATAAAGGGGGCGAAACCTCGCCACACTCTCCGACGTCAAGAAAATACGCCCCTTCGCCACCAGCGAGAAAGTTGGGGCGAGGAAGGCGGCCGCGAGGCCGCCCGGGGTTTCGTCCGGTCAATCCGCCTTGTTGCGGCGGGCCGGGAAGAGGATGACGTCGCGGATCGACGGGGCGTTGGTCAGAAGCATGATCAGGCGATCGACGCCGATGCCGAGGCCGCCGGCGGGCGGCATGCCCTGGTCGATGGCGTCGAGGAATTCGTCGTCCAGCTGCTTGTCCTTTTCACCGCGGGCGTGCGCTTGCTCCAGCTGCTCCACCATGCGGCGGCGCTGTTCTTCCGGATCGTTGAGTTCGGAGAAGGCGTTGCCCACTTCCCAGGCGTTGCAATAGCTTTCGAAACGCTCGACGAGGCGCGGTTCGCCCGGCACTTCCTTGGCGAAGGGCGAGATGTCCTTCGGGAAATGCGTGACGTGGCTCGGCTGGATCAGTGTGCCTTCCACCTTCTCCTCGAAGATGAAGGCAAGGCATTCGCCCCAGGTCCAGTCCTTTTCGACAGCGAAGCCAGCAGCCTTGGCGGCGGCGCGGGCTTCCTCGTCGGTCTTGATAGCGAGGAAGTCGATACCGGTCGCTTCCTTCACCGCGTCGGGCATCGGCACGCGCTTGAACGGGCCCTTGAAGGAGATCGTCTGGCCCTGGAATTCAACTTCGGTCGTGCCGTGCAGGGCAATCGCCAGCGTCTCGAACAGACGCTCCACGAGACCCATGATGTCCTCGTAATCGGCATAGGCCCAGTAGCACTCCATCATGGTGAATTCAGGATTGTGCCTTGTGGAAACGCCTTCGTTGCGGAAGTTGCGGTTGATTTCGAAGACTTTGTCGGTGAGGCCCGAAACCAGCGTGCGCTTCAGGTACAGTTCCGGCGCGATGCGCAGATACATGTCCATCTTCAGCGTGTTGTGGAAGGTCTTGAACGGATCGGCCGTCGCGCCGCCATAGATGGTCTGCAGCATCGGCGTTTCCACTTCGAGGAAGCCTTCGGCCTCCATGAAGCGGCGGATGCCGGAGAGGATCTTCGAGCGCTGCAGGAAGCGCAGCTTGGATTCCTCGTTGGAGAGAATGTCGAGGTGGCGCTTGCGGTAACGCAGCTCGATGTCGGAGACGCCATGCCACTTTTCGGGCATCGGCAGCAGCGACTTGGTCAGCATGGTGATTTCTTCGGCGTTGATCGTCAGCTCGCCGCGCTTGGTGCGGCGCACCTTGCCGGTCACGCCGATGATGTCGCCGATATCGATCATCGGCAAAAGGTTGCGCGCCGCTTCCGGCGTCGTATCCTTGTGGGAGAAGATCTGCACCTTGCCGGATGCGTCATGGATATCCATGAACATGCCGGAATTGCGCGAGGAATAAACGCGGCCGGCCACCGTCACCGTATCGCCGGTTTCGACGTCGGCTTCGATATCGGCGTATTTTTCCGCCAGCTCCGCATTGGTCAGCGTGCGGTGGAAATGCGCCGGATAGACATCGCCGATCTGCTCGCGTAGCAGCGCAAGTTTCTGGCGGCGCACTTCGGTGGCGTCGGAGGAGAGGGCGGTGGTTTCGGTCGTCTTGTCGTTCATCGTATTCGCCTTCAGAGGGCTTGTTCGTTGCAATTACCCTTTGCGCTCGGGGCTTACCCCCCTCTGCCCTGCCGGGCATCTCCCCCTCAAGGGGGGAGATCGACAAGCGGCGGGCACCTTGCCCATGGAACGAGCGGGTGCGGCACCTGATCTCCCCCCTTGAGGGGGAGATGCCCGGCAGGGCAGAGGGGGGTACCCCGAGCAGAGGGGTATATTCAGAATGCTGCCGTCACCGCCAGCACGTAAACTATCAGCTTCCGCTGCCAACCATCGTAGCCACGACGGCAATCGCCATCTTCAACCGCTGGCGCACCACGGAGCGGCCGAGCAGCGCCATCGAGTCAAACAGCGGCAGAGAGCGCGAGGAACCGGACATGGCCACAAACAGCGGCGGCGTCACCACGCGCAGTTTCTTGCCGGTGCGTTCTGCCACATCGCGCAGTTCGGCCTCGATCGCTTCCACATTCCAGTCCGGCATCTTTTCCAGATCGGCGGCAACCGTGGTGAGGATTTCGTGGATTTCCTCCGGTTTGCTCTTCAGCCCGGCAAAGGAAGCCGGCGTCAGGCCGACATCGCTCGCCAGCAGGAAGCCGGCGAGGTTCGGCAATTCGCCGAGCCTCGAAATGCGGCTCTGGGCAAGCTTCAGACCTTCGGTCAGGCGGGCATTCTCCATCGCCCATTCCAGCGTGCGGGCAATGAACTCCTCCGGCGAAAGCTTCTCGCGCAGCCAGCGGCCGTTCAGCCAGTCCAGCTTCTGGATGTCGAAGATGGCACCGGCCTTGGAAAGCGCCTCCGGATCGAACTTCACCGCCAGCTCGTCCATGGTCAGAAGTTCTTCGCCTTCGGCGATCTGGATGAAGAATAGGCCAAGGAAGTTCATCAGCGCTTCCGGCAGGTAGCCGAGCGCGGAATAATAGGAGATCGAGGTCGGGTTCTTGCGCTTGGAAAGCTTGGACTTGTCGGCGTTGCGCATCAGCGAAAGATGCATGAACGTGGGCTGGTCCCAGCCGAAATAACGGTAAAGCAGAATGTGCTTGGGCACGGATGCCAGCCATTCTTCGCCGCGGGCCACATGGGTGATCTTCATCAGATGGTCGTCGATGACGTTGGCCATGTGATAGGTCGGCATACCGTCGGCCTTGATCAGCACCTGCATATCGACCGAATCCCACGGGATCGAGACATCGCCATAAACGCCGTCATGGAAATCGCACGAGCCTTCGGTCGGGATTTTCATGCGCACGACGTTTGGTTCGCCGGCGGCGACGCGGGCGGTGACTTCTTCGGCCTTCAGGTTAAGGCAATGGCCGTCATATTTCGGCGGCTTGCCAGCGGCGCGCTGGGCTTCGCGCATTTCTTCCAGCCGCTCGGGCGTGCAGAAACAGCGGAAGGCGTGGCCTTTTTCCAGCAGTTCTTCGGCGTATGGCCAGTACATGGCCTTGCGCTCGGACTGGCGGTAGGGACCGTAAGGGCCGCCGACATCGGGGCCTTCCGACCAGGTGAGGCCGGTCCAGCGCAGGGCTTCCAGCACTTTCTGCTCATATTCAAGGGTCGAGCGGGTGGCGTCGGTATCCTCGATGCGCAGGATGAACTCGCCGCCATGTTTCTTGGCGAAGAGATAGTTGAACAGCGCGATATAGGCGGTGCCGACATGCGGCTCGCCGGTGGGGGAAGGTGCGATGCGGACGCGAACGCCGGAAGTGGTCATGAAATTCACTCGTCGTGACGTGGCAGTGACATCGGGGCGGTTTCACCCGTCTGTCACGATGTTTTCGTTTGGATGCGGCAGGAAATCATGTTGGAAGACGCAATGAAAGCGCCTTTTGCACATTCCCGTTCGGCTTCGGCTTAGGCCATATTCTGCCGCAGGCGTCAAGGAAATACGAAGCCCGCGCTGGTTCAGCGTCCTGGCCGAGAGTCCTAGCTCACTGGCCAGACGTAAAGCAGCATGGGAATGCTGGCGATGACGATCATGATCGACAGTGGCAGGCCGAGGCGCGGATAGTCGCTGAAGCGATAACCGCCCGGACCCATGACCAGCGTATTGCACTGGTGGCCGATGGGGGTGAGGAAATCGCAGCCTGCGCCGATTGCCACCGCCATCAGGAAGGCCTCCGGCCGGAAACCGAGCGTGGTGGCGAAACCGGCGGCGATGGGAGCCATGACCAGCACGGTGGCGGCATTGTTGAGAAAGGGCGTCACCGCCATGGCGGTGAGCAGGATCATGCCGAGCGCCGCAAAGGGCGGCAATCCCTGCGCGGCATGACCGAGCCATGCGGCGATCAGTTCGCTTGCCCCGCTGGTACGCAGGCTGTCGCTGACGGGAATAAGGGCGGCGAGCATGACGAGGATCGGCCCGTCGATGGATTTATAGACCTCGGTGAGCGGGATTGCGCCAACGACGATCATCAGGAAAGCGGCGGCGAAAAAGGCGACGGAGACCGGCACCAGCCCGCTGCCGGCGGCGATCATGGCGGCAGCAAGCACGATGACCGGCAAAAGCGCGCGGCGCTGCACGCCCAGCAGGATTTCCCGCTGCGCCAGCGGCAAGAGCGAAAATTCCTGCAATACCTGCGGCAGGTTCTTGCGGCTGCCCTGTAAAAGAATGACATCGCCCGCCTGCAATGTCAGCTCAGAGAGCCGCTGGCTGACGCGCTGGCCGCGCCGGCTGACGGCGATCAGATTGACGCCGCGCGTATAGGAGAGCGAAAGCTCACGCGCGGAAATGCCGCTCAGCACCGATTCATTGCTGATCACCGCTTCCATGGAAATGAGATCGGCGGTTTTCTGGCCGTTTTCGGTGAGCGGCTTGCCGGAAAGCAAAAGCTTCGCCTGTGAGACGATGCGGTCCAGCCCCTCCGGGCTGCCTTCGAGAAGAATCGTGTCACCCGCCTTCAGCGTCACGTCGGGGAAGGGGGAGATGCGCCGGGGGCCGCGCAGGATGGTGCTGGCGATCACATCGCCGTCGGCCTGTTTCAGCAATTCACGCAGCGGTTTCTCCGCATGGGTGCTGTCGGCCGGCAGGGTGGCTTCGGCGGTATAGGCGGACTGGTCGAGAATATCTTCCACCGACGCCTGCTGGCGGTTGCGCACCGGCAGCAGGCGGTAACCGAAGGTCAGGAAGATGATGCCGATGACGGTCAGCCCCGCGCCGACGGGGGTGAAGTCGAACATCGAAAAACTCTGCCCGGTCATTTCCTCGCGCAGCCGCGAGACGACGATGTTGGGCGAGGTGCCGATCTGCGTCATCAACCCGCCCAGCAGGGCGGCGAAGGCCATGGGCATCAGATAATAGGAGACCGGGCTGCCGGATTTGCGGGCGAACTGGAAGGCGACCGGCATCATGATGGCAAGCGCGCCGATATTCTTGATGAAGGCCGACATGACGGCGACGACGATCATCAGGAAAGCGAGCTGCAGGCTCTTGGAGTGCATTTCGGGGAAATATTTCTTTATCGTCATATCGACGATGCCCGAGCGGGCGACAGCCGAACTGACCACCAGCGCACTGCCGACGATGATGACGATATCGTCCGAAAAACCGGAAAAAGCTTTTTCGAAAGGCACGACACCGAGCGCCACGGCCACGAGCAGCGCACTGCAGGCGACGACATCGTAACGCAGCCTGTCCCAGATGAACGCGACCATCATGCCGGCGATGACGGTGAAGGCGAGGATCTGGTCTGTCGTCATCTGGGCGGGTTACTTTCGCATGCGGGGAGATGGAATCGTATCTGCTTTTTTGTAAGGAACGTAACCATCAACGCAAGTGCGCAACGGGAGTTCCTCCCGCAGGCGCATATCGTTTCATTGCATGAAAAAACTGTCGATATAATCTGCTGCCCGGTCAGAGATGCCGACGATCTTGTCTGTCGCCTGGCGATAAAGCTTGAAATTGAGCTCGGTTCCGGGCTGCCCGTCGTCCCAGTCACGGAAGTCGCGAAGTTCCGCACGACCCAGCGGACGCAGAGCAGTTGCGGTTCGTTTTATGGTGAGATCGACCCGGGGTGTCTGTCGCGCGATGCCGGGTTTGCGGGCAACTGCTTGGGCGCTTGTCACCGTGCCGCGCGCGATGAGGCCATGCCCGCCCTCATTTTCACTGGCAAACAGAAAAACGGTGTCGCTTTCCGTTATGGTCTTGCCGCCATACATGGTTTTTTGCGCGGCGAATGCGAAGGTTTCCGCGTCGGGATTTGAGATTTCCGCTTTGATGACGAAAGCCATGCTCTCTTCCCCTCCGGGCAGTGCGGGATGTTGATACCGCTTTGTCCGGTTTTGGTAGCGCAAGGCCCGCATGCGGCGGGCCCTGCCAGTCGTCGTAGCCGTCACTGCGGCTGTTTTTTCTTTCGCCTCGCATTGCGGGCCAGCATGTTGAGCAGTTCCACCAGCGCCGAGAACGCCATGGCGGCATAGACGTAGCCCTTCGGAACATGGAAGCCCATGCCTTCGGCGATCAGCGTCGTGCCGATCATCATCAGGAAGGCGAGCGCCAGCATGACGATGGTGGGGTTGCGCTCGATGAAGTTGGCGAGCGGCGTTGCGGCCAGCAGCATGACGGTGACGGCCACGATGACCGCGACGATCATGATCGGCAGATGCGGTGTCATGCCGACGGCGGTGATGATGCTGTCCACCGAGAAGACGAGGTCGAGCAGCAGGATCTGGCCGATGGCGGCGCCGAAATTCATGCCCACGGGGCCGCCCACCATGTCTTCCTTGTGGTCTTCCGGGTCGACATTGTGGTGGATTTCCTTGGTGGCCTTCCACATCAGGAAAAGACCGCCGGCGATCAGGATCATGTCCTTCCAGGAGAAGGCGTGGCCGAAGAGTTCGAAGACCGGCGTGGTGAGCTGCACGATCCATGCGACGGTGCCGAGCAGGCCGAGGCGCATGACGAGCGCAAGGCCTATACCGATCTTGCGGGCTTTTTCGCGCTGTTCGGGCGGCAGCTTGTTGGTGAGGATGGAGATGAAGATCAGGTTGTCGATGCCGAGCACGACCTCCATGACGATCAGCGTGACGAGCGCCACCCAGGCGGCGGGGTCAGATAGAAGAGGGAGAATGGACTCCATCAGGTAGGTTTTCCTTTCAGCAACAAGGCCAGCCGAAACATTCGGTGGGTGGAATTTATAGCGCAATACGCGAGAAACAAGGAGTTGATGGCTCCGGGGCGCAAGATTTCATCGAAATTTCGCGCAGACCGCGTATTGGCGTTCACGCCGTTGCGAGTGCATTTCCAGGAAAAGTGGCCCCCGGTTTTCCGTCCGGGAATGCGCCAGAACAAAGAGTTAGAGTGTTTTCGCGATTCGGAGAAAAGCGAAAAAACTCTAAATGATCTCAGGCCTTGTCGGTTCCGTAGGCGGCCATGAATACCTTGATGGCGCTGGCGATCACCCGGTCCAGTTCTTCTTCCGGAACCGGGCCTTCGATCTCTCCGAACAGGCGCAGCTTGAAGAAGGTGCCGGTGGAAAGCTCGATATATTGCCGGGCGGCCAGCTCCACGTCATCGACCTTCAGATGGCCGAGCGCGACATGGTGCTCGATGAAATCCTGAAGCACGGTGCGGACATTGTTGGGTGCGGCGATGAAGAAGCGCTGCGCCAGCTTCGGCATGCGGTCGATGACGCCGATGACCGAGCGCATGGCCGGGATCATCTCCGAGCAGATCATCTTGTTGGCGAAGGCCTTGCCGAATTGTCTCAGCCCGTCGCGCACCTCTTCGGTGCCGGCCAGAATATTGCGCATGGAGGTGGCGAATTCCTGCCGGTGGTGATCGACCAGCGCCGCGAACAGATCTTCCTTGTTGGAGAAATAGACATAGATCGTGCCCTTGGAAACGCCCGCTTCGCGCGTGATGTCGTTCATGCTGGCCGCATCGAAACCCTTGCGCTTGAACACACGCCAGGCGCCCGCCAGAATCTGCTCGCGTTTGGCCGGGTCTTCACCCGCCGCAAAACGCCCGGCGGCATTGCCCGGACAGCCCGTTTCCGTTTCCGTCTCCATATCCCTGTCTTCACCTGCCATCGCTACCGTCTCTTAGCATCGCAATGGCGTAAAAAAAATTAACCGAACGTCGAACCAATCGGTTCGATAACACTTGATATGTGTCAGGAAAGAGATTATGTCAATCGAACCGAACGGTTCAGTTCGAAAAACTTTCTTCAATTTATCACGGTAAGCTCCCATGTCGGCCCAGAAGAATAGCGCGGTTCGCGCCGTCAACGATGCGGAAGAGGCGGATATCTCCGCCAAGGCCGAGACCTCTCCGGCAAAGCCGGCTGAGGCCGCGCCGCCGCCGCAGCCCCAGACCATTGCGGCGCCGAAGCAGAAGAAGCGTTCGAAGCTTCTGCCGGTCATCGCTGTCGCCCTTCTCGCCGGCGCCGGCTGGTACGGTTACAACTGGTGGGTCGACGGCCGCTTCATGGTGTCGACGGACGACGCCTATATAGAAGGCGATATCGCCGTCATCGCACCGAAGGTTTCGGGCTATGTCGCCAAGGTCAACGTGGTCGAGAACCAGGAAGTCAAGGCGGGCGATCCGCTGGTGACGCTGGACGACGGCGATTATCGCATCGCGCTCGATCAGGCCGAAGCCCAGATCCGCACCGAGCAGCTGTCGCTGAAGCGCATCGATGCGCAGATCGTCGGCGGCGAAGCTTCGCTGGAACAGGCCGTCGCCCAGAAGGGTGCGCTGGATGCCGCCCTTCGCGGTGCCGAAATCACCCAGAAGCGCGCCAGCGAGCTGCAGGCGAAGGATGTCGGCACGGTTGCCGCTTCCGACAATGCGCAGGTCGCGCTCGATCAGGCCAGGGCGAATGTCGTGGCCGGCGATGCCGCCATCTCCTCGGCCAAGGCCAATGTGGAACTCCTGCGCGCCCAGCGCGAGGAAGCCGAAAGCACGATCCGTTCGCTGCAGCTTTCCCGCGACAAGGCCGCCCGCGATCTTTCCTTCACGGTTCTGAAAGCGCCCTATGACGGCGTCATCGGCAATCTGGCGGTTCAGAACGGCGATCTGGTTTCGGTCGGCAAGCGTCTGGCTTCGCTGGTGCCGATGAACGAGCTTTATATCGACGCCAATTTCAAGGAAACGCAGCTTGCCCGCGTCGTGCCCGGTTCGAAGGTGCGCGTGCATGTCGACGCCTTTGACGATGCGACGATCGAGGGCACGGTGCAGTCGATTTCGCCCGGTTCGGGCTCGGTCTTCTCCATGCTGCCGCCGGAAAATGCGACCGGCAACTTCACCAAGGTCATTCAGCGCGTGCCGGTGCGCATCGTCTTCTCCAGGGAAGACCTCGCCAGGCACAATCTGCGCGCCGGCCTCAGCGTCGTTGTCGATGTCGATACCCGCACGGCGCCGGAAACGACGAAAACGGCGCAAGTTAACCCGGAAGCCAAGTAAGGCGCATCGCTGATGCGCCGTTGAGGTCAAGATCATGGCGGCTACGGTTGTCGGTACGGGCGGGGCGTCCATCCCCGCCGATCCCCCGATGGACAGGCGCAGGCTCATCGCCTTCTTCGCGATGGTCTTCGGCATGTTCATGTCCATCCTCGACATTCAGATCGTCTCCGCCTCGCTGGCGGAAATCCAGGCGGGTCTCGGCGCGGGTTCCGATGAGATCGCCTGGGTGCAGACCTCCTATCTGATCGCCGAAGTCATTATGATCCCGCTGTCGGGCACGCTGGCGCGCATTCTCTCCACGCGCGTGCTCTTCGCCACCTGCGCGGCCGGCTTCACCATATCGAGCGCGCTCTGCGCCACAGCCACCAATATCGACCAGATGATCGTCTACCGCGCGATCCAGGGCTTTATCGGCGGCGGCATGATCCCCTCCGTCTTCGCCGCCGCCTTCACGATCTTCCCGCCCTCGAAGCGTTCGGTCGTGTCACCGATCATCGGTCTCGTCGCCACGCTTGCGCCCACCATCGGCCCGACGGTCGGCGGTTATCTTTCCAATGCCTTTTCCTGGCACTGGCTGTTCCTCGTCAACATCATCCCCGGCATCATCGTCACCATCCTCACCTGGAGCCTGATCGATTTCGACAAGCCGGAAAAGTCGCTCTGGAAGAAGTTCGACTGGTGGGGGCTGATCTCCATGGCCGTCTTCCTCGGCTCGCTGGAATATGTGCTGGAAGAGGGCAACAACAAGGACTGGTTCAACGACGAGCATATCGTCATGGGAACGGTCGCCATGGTCATCGGTGCCGTGGTGTTCTTCTGGCGCGCCTTCAAGGTGGAATTCCCTGTCGTGGATATCCGCGCCTTCGCCGACCGCAACTTCTCCATCGGCTCGCTGTTTTCCTTCGTCATGGGCATCGGGCTTTACGGGCTGACCTATCTTTACCCGCTCTATCTCGGCCGGGTGCGCGGTTACGATGCGCTGATGATCGGCGAGACCATGTTCGTCTCCGGTCTTGCCATGTTCTTCACCGCGCCGATTGCCGGCAAGGTCTCCACCAAGCTCGACCCGCGGGCGATGATGGCCATCGGCTTCATCAGCTTCGGCTGCGGCACATGGATCATGACGCATGTGACGACCGACTGGGATTTTTACGAGCTGCTGATCCCGCAGATCCTGCGCGGTTTCGGCCTGATGATGTGCATGGTGCCGATCAACAACATCGCGCTCGGCACCCTGCCGCCGGCCCGCATCCGCAATGCGTCCGGCCTGTTCAACCTTACCCGTAACCTCGGCGGCGCGGTCGGTCTTGCCATCATCAACACCATGCTGTCGCAGCGCACGGACGACCATTATGTGCGGCTAGCCGAACATGTGAGCTATTCCAATCCGCAGGCGCTGGAATGGCTGAACAGTGTCGGCGCCAACTACGATTCCTACGGTCTGGACGGCGCGTCCGTCGCCGTCAAGAAACTGGTCGGCATGGTCTCGCAGCAAGCATGGATATTGGCCTTCGCGGATGTGTTCTTCGCGCTGACGCTGTTGTTCTCGAGCCTGATCTTCATGACCGTGCTGATCCAGAAACCCAAGGCAGCGCCGCCGCCAGACGCGGCGCACTAACAAGAATCCCCTCCCATCCACCGCAGAGCTGGGGCCGTCGGAAATGACGGCCCCTTTTTTGTTTTGAATATGGAGCGAGCGAGGGCGGCATATTTCTTCTCCCCGCCGGGGAGAAGTCCGCGGCAGCGGGATGAGGGGGGCGAGGGTAGAGATATTCGGAGAGCTGGCCCCCTCATCCGACCCTTCGGGCCACCTTCTCCCCCTCGGGGAGAAGAAACGCGCGGCAACGCCGTGAACGAACCTCCGCCGATTGATCGCTGCGGCTTTAGACAGAATATGAGGTACGTACATCATTTTTCAGTTTACCTCGACCACAAAGCTGGATATGCAGGGTGAGGGAGGAGCCATGAAGCCGACAGTTCACGATATCGCCGAGCGGGCGGGCGTCAGTCTCGCCACCATCGACCGGGTGCTGAACATGCGCCCCGGCGTGCATGCGGCAACGCGGGCACGGGTGGAGGCGGCCATTGCCGAGCTTGGTTATGTGCGCGATATCGCGGCCGCCAATCTGGCCAAGGGCCGCAATTATTCGCTGGTCTTCATCCTGCCGGGCAATGACAATTCCTTCATGGCGACGCTGCGCGCCGAAGTGCGGGCCGCAGCGGCACGGGCGCATCTGGAGCGCACGGCGATCCGCGTCATCGAGGTGCCGCCGTTCAATGCCACGGCGCTGACGGAGGCTCTGGAAGTCGCGCGGCGGGAAAAGCCGTCGGGCGTCGCCTTCGTCGCCACCGATTCCGAGGATGTGGCGGAAGCCGCCGACCGGCTGGCCGAAGACGGCATCGCCACGGTGACGCTGGTGTCCGATCTTTCCGGTTCGCGGCGGGATCATTATGCCGGCGTGGACAACGTCGCGGCCGGGCGCACGGCGGCGAGCCTGATGGGACGTTTTCTCTCCGGGCGCGGCGGCGATGTCGCGGTTGTCGCCGGCTCCATGCTGGTGCGCGACCATCGCGAACGTCTGGAAGGATTTCGCGCCGTTATCGAATCCGAATTTCCGCAATTGCGGCTGCTGCCGGTGCTGGAGGGCAGGGACGATCCGCTCACCGTCGAGACGCTGGTGCGCAAGGCGCTCGGCAATGCCGCGCTCTCCGGAATCTACAGCCTCGGCGCGGGCAATCGCGGCCTCATCCGGGCGCTTGGCGCGGCAGAGGGCGAAAGAGCGCTTTCGGTCATCGCCCATGAGCTGACGGAAAACACCGCCAATGCGCTGCGGGAAGGGCTGCTGGACGCCGTGCTCAACCAGGATGCCGGCCATGAGGTGCGCAGCGCCATCCGCGTTTTGAAGGCGCGGGCCGACGGTCTACCCGTCATCGCCGCGCAGGAACGTATCCGTATCGACATATTCCTCAGGGACAATCTTCCCTGATGAGAGCATTTCCAGGAAAAGTGGCCGCCGGTTTCCCGTCCGGAATGCGGTGACTTTTAAAAAACGCTGAAAGCGGCGCATGGCGCGCCGGAATGGAGAAATACATGTATCTCGGTCTCGATCTTGGCACATCCGGCGTCAAAGCCCTGCTGATGGACGGCGATCAGAAAATCATCGGCTCGGCCAACGGCTCGCTGGACGTTTCGCGCCCGCATCACGGCTGGTCGGAACAGGATCCGGCCGACTGGATTGCCGCGACGAAAACCGCCGTTGCCGGCCTGAAGCAGAAGTTTCCGAAGGAGCTTGCCGCCGTCAAGGGCATCGGCCTTTCCGGCCAGATGCATGGCGCGACGCTGATCGATGCGGCCGGTAAGGTGCTGCGCCCCTGCATCCTGTGGAACGACACGCGCTCTTATGCCGAGGCCGCCGCGCTGGATGCCGATCCACGCTTCCGCAAGATCACCGGCAACATCGTCTTCCCCGGTTTCACCGCGCCGAAACTTGCCTGGGTGGCGAAGAACGAACCTGAAATCTTCGCGAAAGTGGCCAAGGTGCTGCTGCCGAAGGATTATCTGCGTCTTTGGCTGACGGGCGAATACATCTCCGAAATGTCGGATTCCGCCGGCACCTCCTGGCTCGATACCGGCGCACGCAAATGGTCTTCCGAACTTCTTGCCGCCACCGGTCTGGATGAAAAACACATGCCCTCGCTGGTGGAAGGCACGGATGAGGCGGGCGTGCTGCGCGCCGAACTTGGCTCCGAATGGGGCATTTCCGGCCGCACCGTCGTTGCCGGCGGCGCGGGCGACAATGCCGCTTCCGCCTGCGGCATGGGCACGGTGAAGGAGGGCCATGCCTTCGTCTCGCTCGGCACATCCGGCGTGCTTTTCGCCGCCAATGCATCTTACCTGCCGAAGCCGGAAAGCGCCGTGCACGCCTTCTGCCATGCGCTGCCCAATACCTGGCACCAGATGGGCGTCATCCTCTCCGCCACCGATGCGCTGAACTGGTATTCGCGCCTCACCGGCCAATCCGCCGCCGATCTGACCGGCGAATTGGGCGAAACGCTGCTTGCGCCGACCGGTGTCACCTTCGCGCCCTATCTCTCCGGCGAGCGCACCCCGCACAACGACGCCGCCATTCGCGGCTCCTTTATCGGTCTTTCGCATGAAAGCGACCGCAAGGCGCTGACGCAGGCGGTGCTGGAAGGCGTGACTTTCGCGATCAGGGACAATCTCGAAGCGCTGAAATCGGCCGGCACGTCCATTTCCCGCGTCACCGCCATCGGCGGCGGCTCGCGCTCGGCCTATTGGCTGGCCTCCATCGCTACCTCGCTCGGCGTGCCCGTCGATATTCCGGCCGAGGGCGATTTCGGCGCCGCTTTCGGTGCGGCCCGCCTCGGCCTCATCGCCGCGACCGGGGCCGATCCGGTGGCGGTTTGCGCGCAGCCGGAAACGGCGCGGACCATTGAGCCGGTGGCGGCGCTGGCCGGCGCCTATGAGGAGGCTTACCGGCGCTATCATGCGCTTTATCCGGCTATTCGGGCGCTTTCGCATTGAGACGCGGCGTGTGCAGCTTCACCCCCCTCTGCCCTGCCGGGCATCTCCCCCTCAAGGGGGGAGATCGGCAGGGCGCTAACCCTCGCTCCACCCTCAGCCTTACGTGAGGACGAGACCTAACCGCGAGTCGATCTCCCCCCTTGAGGGGGAGATGTCCGGCAGGACAGAGGGGGGTGAGCAGCAAACGCCGACCCTGAAATTTCAGAACACCATCTAAACCCACCCCAAGAGGAGGATCACCATGAGCACAGGTTTCTTCGGCGATATTGCCAAGATCAAATATGAAGGCCCCGACAGCACCAACCCGCTGGCCTTCCGTCATTACAACCCCGACGAAATCGTCGCCGGCAAGCGCATGGAAGATCACCTGCGTTTTGCGGTGGCCTATTGGCACACCTTCACCTGGCCGGGCGGCGACCCCTTCGGCGGCCAGACGTTCCTGCGCCCATGGTTCGAAGATACGATGCAGGCGGCAAAACTGAAGGCGGATGTGGCTTTCGAATTCTTCTCGCTGCTCGGTTCGCCGTTTTATTGCTTCCACGACGCCGATGTGCGCCCGGAGGGCCGGAACTTCGCGGAGAATACCAAGAACCTCAACGAGATCGTTGATTATTTTGCCCAAAAGCAGGCCGATACCGGCGTGAAGCTCCTTTGGGGCACGGCGAACCTCTTCTCCAACCGTCGCTTCATGTCGGGTGCTGCCACCAATCCGGACCCGGATGTTTTCGCTTTCTCCGCCGCGACCGTGAAGACCTGCATGGACGCCACCAAGAAGCTCGGCGGCGCGAACTATGTTCTGTGGGGCGGCCGCGAAGGTTACGAGACCCTGCTCAACACCGATCTGTCGCGTGAACTCGACCAGCTCGGCCGCTTCCTCAATCTGGTGGTGGAATATAAATACAAGATCGGCTTCGAAGGCACGATCCTGATCGAGCCGAAGCCGCAGGAGCCGACCAAGCACCAGTATGACTACGACGTCGCCACCGTTTACGCCTTCCTGCAGAAGAACGGTCTGGAAAAGGAAGTGAAGGTCAATATCGAGCAGGGCCATGCCATTCTCGCCGGCCATTCCTTCGAGCATGAGCTCGCCATGGCCAATGCCTTCGGCATTTTCGGCTCCATCGACATGAACCGCAACGACTACCAGTCCGGCTGGGATACCGACCAGTTCCCCAACAACGTGCCGGAAATGGCTCTCGCTTATTATCATGTTCTGGCCGGTGGCGGTTTCAAGAACGGCGGCACCAACTTCGACTCCAAGCTGCGTCGTCAGTCGCTCGATCCGCAGGACCTGCTGATCGGCCATATCGGCGGCATGGATTGCTGCGCCCGCGGCCTGAAGGCGGCGGCGAAGATGATCGAGGACGGCGCGCTGTCGAAGCCGCTTGCGGAGCGTTACGCCGGGTGGGATTCGGCTGAAGCCCAGAAGATGCTGCGCGGCGAGCTGAAGCTGGAAGAGATTGCCGCTCTGGTGGAGCGTGAGGATATCAATCCCGAGCCGAAGTCCGGCCGTCAGGAATATCTCGAAAACGTGGTCAATCGTTACGTTTGATGCGGTGGAGGGGGCGATGGCAGCGTCGCCCCCTCATCGCCTCGCTTCGCTCCGGTACTTCTCCCCGGCGGGGAGAAGAACAAGCGGGGTGCTCTTTGCCCAAAGCGACCTCTCCTGAGAATATGCTGCGGTCACTGCACATTTCTTCTCCCCGGCCGGGGAGAAGGTGGCCCGAAGGGCCGGATGAGGGGGCCCGCTCGCCATCTCTTCCCAAAGGCGAGGACAATTCCACACCGCCACTCCTTCCTTTTCAGTCACTTCCCAAAAAATACGTCCCCACTCATCCCCATCAGCTGATTTAGCCGCATCATTCCTCTCGCAACCGGAACGGAAGGGCGATGCGCGCGGCGCCCTTCGCGAACCGGAGGCCGGCATCGACAAGCATGGTTCTGGCAGATCGTGTTTCGGAAAGGCATTCCGCCGGGCCAGAGGCGGGAAGGACCGATCCGATAGGTGCCGTGAAAAGGCTGTGACCGACGGGCTGCCGTGGCGGCCCTGATGATACGGCCCGGTGAATGCAACGACTTCCACCACCTCCCATATTCCACCCGCATTCTCCGGGTCGATGCCTTGCGCCGCCGGCAAACCGCTGCGGTGGCACTCCCCCATACAAAGCGCTTTGGACTTGTTAACTGCGCATCCTGAAACGTTGTAGATTCCTGCCGCCCACGACTGTACCTGCCGGCCGACATGGTCTAAACCGCTGCTGATCTTTTCACGCTCGATGGACAGAGAAGGGCCTCGTAGATGACCGATCCCAAAACGCTAGCCGCCCGTTTCCCCGGCGATTTCCTGTTCGGCGTCGCGACCGCCTCTTTCCAGATCGAAGGCTCCACGAAGGCAGATGGCCGCAAGCCCTCCATCTGGGACGCCTTCTGCAATATGCCGGGCCATGTCTTCGAGCGTCACAATGGCGATATTGCCTGCGATCACTACAATCGCTGGGAGCAGGATCTCGATCTCATCAAGGACATGGGTGTCGAGGCTTATCGTTTCTCCATCGCCTGGCCGCGCATCATTCCGGATGGTTTCGGGCCGATCAACGAGAAGGGGCTGGATTTCTACGACCGCCTCGTCGATGGCTGCAAGGCGCGCGGCATCAAGACCTATGCGACGCTTTACCATTGGGACCTGCCGCTGACGCTGATGGGCGATGGCGGCTGGGCCTCGCGCTCCACTGCGCACGCCTTCCAGCGATACGCCAAGACCGTGATGGCCCGCCTGGGGGATCGGCTGGATGCGGTGGCGACCTTCAACGAGCCCTGGTGCGCGGTGTGGCTCAGCCATCTCTATGGCATTCATGCGCCGGGCGAGCGCAACATGGAGGCAGCCCTTGCCGCCATGCATCACATCAATCTCGCCCATGGTTTCGGCGTGGAAGCCTCCCGCCATGTCGCGCCGAAGGTGCCGGTGGGGCTGGTGCTGAACGCCCATTCCGTCATCCCGGCTTCCGATAGCGACGCCGATCTCAAGGCCGCCGAACGGGCCTTCCAGTTCCACAACGGCGCGTTTTTCGATCCGGTCTTCAAGGGCGAATATCCGCCCGAGATGATGGAGGCGCTGGGAAGCCGCATGCCGGTGGTGGAGGCGGAAGACCTTTCCATCATCAGCCAGAAGCTCGACTGGTGGGGCCTGAATTATTACACGCCGATGCGTGTCGCCGACGATGCGACACCGGGCGCGGAATTCCCCGCCACGACACCGGCCCCGGCCGTCAGCGATGTGAAGACCGATATCGGCTGGGAGGTCTATGCCCCGGCGCTCCAGTCGCTGGTGGAAACGCTCTATAAACGTTACGACCTGCCGGATTGCTACATCACCGAAAACGGCGCCTGCTATAATATGGGCGTCGAAAACGGCGAGGTGGATGACCAGCCGCGTCTCGACTATTACGCCGAACATCTCGGCATCGTCGCCGATCTCATCCGCGAGGGTTATCCGATGCGCGGTTATTTCGCCTGGAGCCTGATGGATAATTTCGAATGGGCTGAGGGCTATCGCATGCGCTTCGGTCTCGTGCATGTGGATTACGACACGCAGGTGCGGACGCTGAAGAACAGCGGCAAATGGTACAGCGCGCTGGCTTCGGGCTTTCCGAAGGGGAACCATGGTCTGGCGAAGCCGTAACGGTCACCTCCCTCATCCCTGTGCTCGTCACAGGGATCCAGCCAGCCCAAGTCCTTGGGCTGAGGGGAGTCTTTCCGCCACGCGGACGCGTGTCGACTGGATTCCTGTGACGAGCACAGGAATGAGGGTTGGGGGGCGGTCCTGCATGAACTTTACGCGCCGAATCCGGTAGCAGGCGACGTGTCAGCGCCCGCCGCAATAAAGTTCTCTCCCCTTATTATCAGTTTTCCAAACTTTTTTGTCGGTTACCCGGCGGTGCCTGCTTGCGCCCGCCGTCCCGCCTCCTATGTCAGACGGGCTACGAAGGCGTAGCACCCGTTCTGGCGTCCAAGGGGCAGGGCGGGTTGGTCCTCCCAGGGAAAACGAAGATGCTTATCGAAAAACTCAACTGGCGTTACGCCACCAAGAAAATGGATCCTTCCAAGGCCGTGTCGGAAGACAAGGTCGAGCGCATTGTCGAGGCGGCGCGGCTTGCCCCCACCTCCAGCGGTCTTCAGCCCTTCGAGGTGATCGTCGTCACCGATCCGGAAGTGCGCGCCAAAATCCGCGAGATCGCCTGGAACCAGGCGCAGGTCACCGACGGTTCGCATCTGCTGGTTTTTGCGGCATGGGACAATTACACCGAAGAGCGGATCAACCGCATGTTCGATCTGGTCAACGAAGAACGCGGCATCAAGAATGAAGGCTGGGAAGCCTATCGCCAGATGCTGCTTTCCACCTATCCGCAGCGCGAGCAGCAGGTGAATTTCGAACATGCCGCCCGTCAGGCCTATATCGGCTTCGGCATGGCCGTGGCGCAGGCCGCTTTCGAGGGCGTGGATTCCACTCCGATGGAAGGCTTCGACCCGGCAAAGCTCGATGAAATCCTCGGCCTGCGCGAGAAGGGCCTGCGCTCCGTCACCATCCTGCCGCTCGGTTATCGCCAGCCGGAAGGCGACTGGCTGGTGAACCTGAAGAAGGTGCGCCGCCCGGCCGATGAATTTGTCAGCCGCGTCTGATTTTACGCCGCTCGCGAAAGCTAAAGCATTTCCAGGAAAAGTGGAATCCGGTTTTCCGTCCGGAAATGCGGCACACAAAGAGCTGGAGCATTTTTGCGATTCGAAGAACGCAAAAATGCTCCAGACTGCCGCAGGGCTGCACACGCGGCTTTGCGGTAGATTTTTCCTCTCTTTTCAGATAATTGAAAAAACATCCCTGTTAAAAGGTGGCGTGTGCGGGCAAGTATGCGCCATCGAATTGCCGATCCCCGGCATTTCTGAGTGAAAGCCTGACGAAATGACCCGGAAAATCAGCTGTCATCGAATGTGCCAGAAGGCTGCATGAAGAGAGCGGTTCAGCACCGCAACAGGATTTTTTGAGACCCGATCCGTCACGCATTCCCAGAGTTTACAATGAGTTTTCCATCCAGCGCGGCATCCCCCGCGCGCCAAGAACAGGCGGTCCCTGAAGGGTCGGCAAAGGAGCCTATGGTCACGTTTGAAGGCGTGACCAAGACCTTTGGCGGCGCCGGCGGCAAGCCCGGATTCGCAGCCCTTGCCGGTATCGACTACGTCGTGCCGAAAGGCTCCATCACCGGCATCATCGGCCGCTCGGGTGCGGGCAAGTCCACGCTCATCCGCCTCGCCAACGGCCTTGAAAAGCCCTCGACCGGCCGCGTGGTCGTCGATGGCGTCGATGTCGCGGCGCTCGATGAAAAGAGCCTGCGCACGCTGCGCCGTTCCGTCGGCATGATCTTCCAGCACTTTAATCTTTTGTCCTCGCGCACCGCTTTCGACAATGTGGCCCTGCCGCTCGAAATCGCCGGCATGGGCAAGAAGGAGATCGAAACGCGCGTTGCGCCGCTGCTCGATCTCGTCGGCCTTTCCGACAAGGCCAATCGTTATCCGGCGGAACTCTCCGGCGGCCAGAAGCAGCGTGTCGGCATTGCCCGTGCGCTCGCCACCCAGCCGAAGCTGCTCCTCTCCGACGAGGCGACATCGGCGCTCGATCCGGAAACGACGCAATCCATTCTCGAACTGCTGAAGCGCATCAATGCCGAGCTGGGGCTCACCGTACTGCTCATCACCCACGAGATGGAGGTGGTGAAGACCATCGCCTCGCAGGTGGCGGTCATCGACAGGGGCCTGATCGTCGAGCAAGGCACGACCTTCGATATCTTCACCGCACCGAAACATGAGACCACCCGCAGCCTGCTGTCGTCCTCGGTCGGCGTGAAGCTGCCGCATTGGGTCACTTCGGGCCTGAAACCGCAGGCGGCGGAAGGCGACCGCGTTCTGGTGCGTCTGGTGTTCTTCGGCGAGACGGCCTTCCAGCCGCTGACGGCGCGCCTCGTCGCCGAAATCGGCCCGGACGTGAACATCCTTGCCGGCACCATCGAGGAAATTTCCGGCCAGCCCTTCGGCTCGCTGGTCGTCTCCTATCCGGCCTCGGCGGATATCACCGCCCGCGCCAATCGCTTTTATGCTGAGACCGGTCTTCACACGGAGGTGCTCGGTTATGTCGCCTGATATGCTGTTCAGCCTTCTCTCCAAGGGCCTGTTGCAGACGCTGCACATGGTCGCCGTTGCTGGCATCGTCGGCTCGCTGATCGGCGTGCCCATGGGCGTTTTCCTTGCCACCAGCGGCAAGGGCGAGCTGTTTCCGGCGCCGATGACCAACCGGATCCTCGGCCTCGTCGTGAACGCCGCGCGCTCCACGCCCTTCATCATTCTGGTGGTGGCGATCATTCCGTTCACCCGTCTCGTCGCCGGCACCTCCATCGGCACCAGCGCGGCCATCGTGCCGCTGACGGTCGCAACCGTGCCCTTCATCGCAAGGCTGGTGGAAGCGGCGATCCGCGAGGTGGACAAGGGCCTGATCGAGGCCGCCCGCGCCATGGGCGCCACGCCGCTGCAGATCGTGACCAAGGTGCTTCTGGCCGAGGCGAAGCCCGGCATCACGCTGGCGCTCACGCTCACGCTGGTCAGCCTCATCGGTTATTCGGCCATGGTCGGCGCGGTCGGCGGCGGCGGGCTGGGCGATCTCGGCATCCGCTACGGTTACCAGCGCTTCATGCCGGATGTGATGCTGGTCGTGGTTCTGGTGCTGATCGTGCTGGTGCAGCTGGTGCAGAGCGCCGGCGACAGGCTGGCCCGCAGCTTCGACAAGCGGACCCGGAAGAATTAACTGCGTTTATAATAACAACCCAAGGAGACACCCATGAAGAAACTCATTCTCGCGGCTTCGCTCGCCGCTCTCTTCACCGCCGGTCAGGCGCTGGCCGAGACCATCAAGATCGGCGTAACCCCCGCTGAGCACGCGCAGATCATGGAGCAGGTGAAGAAGATCGCGGCCGCCAAGGGTCTCGATATCGATATCGTCGAATTCTCCGACTATGTCGTGCCGAACCAGGCGCTGGCCGATGGCGAGCTGCAGGCCAACTCCTTCCAGCACCAGCCTTACCTCGACAACCAGATCGCTGACCGCAAGTTCGATCTCGTCAGCGTCGGCACCACCATCACCACCCCGATGGGCGTTTATTCGAAGAAGGTGAAGAACCTCGACGAGCTGAAGGACGGCGCAACCGTCGGCATTCCGAACGACCCGACCAATGGCGGCCGCGCGCTGCTGGTTCTCGCTTCCAAGGGCGTGCTCAAGGTCAAGGAAGAAGCCGGCCTCAAGGTAACGCCTGCCGACATCACCGAAAACCCGAAGAACATCCAGATCGTCGAACTCGACGCCGCCCAGCTGCCGCGCTCGCTTGACGATACCGACGCTTCGGTCATCAACACCAACTATGCGACGGCTGCCGGCCTGAACCCGAAGAAGGACGCCATCGCCATCGAAAGCGAAAAGTCCCCTTACGCGAACGTCATCGCCGTTCGTGCGCAGGACAAGGACAAGCCGTGGGTGAAGACGCTGGTTGAATCCTACCAGAGCCCGGAAGTGAAGGCCTTCATTCTGGAAAAGTACAACGGCACGGTCATCCCGTCCTGGTAAGCCGCTCCAGCACTAGATCAGACCGGTATTTAAGGCGAAAACCGCTTACACTTTTCGCCATCCCGGCTTAAAAAAATCACGACCTCTCCCGTTCGCGGGGGAGGTTTTTTCTTTTCCGGACGGACGCAAATCCGCTTTCCATGAAAAACCCAGGGCATTTCAGGGAAGGATTTTTCAGCGCCTCTGCCAGACTGTCGTTTTATACCCGTAGTTTTTTGGGGCGGGGCCACAATGCGGCTTAACCGCTTTTGAATGTTTCCTTCGGAAGATGATGCTTTCGAAGGGGATTTTATGCGGATTGCGCCGCGCAACATTGGGGACTATTTGCCGGTCGGGCGCAGAACCGCCGTGGGCGTCGTATTGTCCACCTTCGCGCTGGTGCTTATCATCGTCACCGCGCTGGTTTTATCCGCCTTGAGCCAGGTCCGGGAAAAGGCCAACCTGCTCGACAATGCCCGTTCGCGCGAGACGACGGCGGGCGCCCTCGTCACCTTTCGCGAACAGCTCGGCGCGACGCTGAACGACTACGCCGCCTGGGACGATGCCGCCGAATATGTCTATGCCCCTGATCGGTTCGACTGGGTGGCAAGCAATTATGGCGAGATGACGGTCAATAACGATCTCTTCGATACGGCCGTGGTCATCGATGAGGACGGCAAGGTCCGCATGGCCTATCAGGACGGCAAGCCGGTGGCATGGAAGCCGGACGCCTATTTTGCCGGCGGCCTCCGGGAAATGATCGAGCGCGTGCGTTCCATGCGTCCGGGTATCACCTCGCAGGTGACCGGTTTCGTCAAGACCAGCGATGGCGTCGCCGCCGCGGGCGTTGCGCTCGTGCGGATGAAGTCCGGGGCGTTGCCGCCGGTCGGTGCGGAGCGGCGTTATCTGGTTTTCGCCCGTCATCTCAAGCAGGCGACGGTGGACAAGCTTGCCCGCAATTACGTCATCGACGGTCTGGAACTGCAATATGGCGACGGGCCCGCCGCCAACCATGTGGATATCGTCAATCCGCTGGGGGAGGTGCTGGCCCGGCTCGTCTGGCGCTCGCACCTGCCGGGAGACGTCAGCTTTCATGAGGCGCGTCCGGTCGTCTTTACCGCGCTTGGCATTGCCGGCACGTTTTTTCTGGTGCTGCTCATCATCGGTTCGGCCACGCTCGACCGCCTGAAGGCGGATGAGGCGGCGGCGCGGGAGGAGGCGCTGCGCGACCGGCTGAGCGGGCTCAGCAACCGCGCCGGGCTCTTCGCCAGGCTGAACCGCATGGTCGACAGGGGTCGCCATGACAAGACGGATATCAAGCTGCTCTATCTCGATCTCGACGGTTTCAAGGAAATCAACGATTCCTACGGCCATGCCGCCGGCGACCGGCTGATCAAGGGTGTGGCGGCGGCGCTGAGAGTGCTGGTGCCGGAAGGCGCGGTGCTGGCGCGGCTCGGCGGCGACGAATTCGCCATCGCCATTCAGGGCAACGACGTCTGGGCCGAAGGCCGCAAACTGTGTCTGGCGCTTCTCGAACTCTTTACCGAGCCTTTCAGCATCGGTGAAAGGGTGGCGAGCATCGGTTGCAGCATCGGCACCTCGGTTTCCCGCGCCGGCGATATCAATGGCGAGGAGTTGCTGCGGCGTGCCGATATGGCCATGTATCAGGCCAAGGAGAACGGACGCGGGCGTTATGTTTCCTATGAGCTGAAGATGGATGCGCTGCGCGAGGAAAAGCTGCAGCTCGAAGCCGATCTTCGCTCCGCCATTCTGAACGACGAGATACAGGTGGTCTATCAGCCGGTCGTCAGCGCCGCCACGCGCTGTATTACCGGGGTAGAGGCGCTGGCCCGCTGGCAGCGGCCGGGATATGGCTTCGTGCCGCCGGATATCTTCATTGCGGCTGCCGAAACCAGCGGCCTTATCGACCGGCTCGGCCTTCTCGTCCTGCACAAGGCCTGCGAGACGGCGCAGCTATGGCCGTCCATCAAGCTCTCGGTGAATATCTCTCCCGTGCAGTTCCGCAATCCGGCCTTCTCCGGCCATGTGGCCGATATTCTCGACGCGACGCAGACGCCGCCTGAAAGGCTGCGGCTGGAAATGACGGAAGGTTATTTCATCCAGCATCCGGAACGGGCGAGTGCGGCCATCGACAAGCTGAAACAGCTTGGCCTGCATATAGCGCTCGACGATTTCGGCGCCGGCTTCGCCAGCGTCGGTTATCTGCGCCGCTTCGGTTTCGACCGCATGAAGATCGACCGTTCGCTGATCATGGCGCTCGACAAGGGCGGTCGGTCGCTGGAAATGCTGCAGGCCACCGTGGCGCTGGCAAAGTCGCTCGACATTCCGGTGACGGCCGAAGGCGTGGAAACGGAAGAGCAGGCGGCCATCCTGCATCTGTGCGGCTGCGATGAGTTGCAGGGTTACCTGTTCTCGAAACCGGTTGCGGCGGAAGAGATCACCGCCATGCTGGACGGGCAGGACGCGCCGCTCTTTGCGTTGCGGGCAGGGGCGTGAGGCTGATTACTTCCACCCATTCTTGATCACCTGAAGGTGCGGCCCATTTCTTCTCCCCGCCGGGGAGAAGGTGGCCCGAGGGGTCGGATGAGGGGGCGACGTCGCCGGATTTCGGAGAGCTTGCCCCCTCATCCCGCTGCCGCGGACTTCTCCCCGACGGGGAGAAGAAACACGCGGCGCCCGCTCAAACAAACCCCAACCGTTATGCAGTCCGATAGCCGACGGGGATTACCGCCCCAGATGCCGCTCGCCGCGCTTCTTTGCCAGTTCGATCTGCTGCTGCCGGTCGCGGAAACGCTGGCGGTCCTCTTCGCTGCGGTCGTCGTAGCAGCTCGGGCAGGACACGCCTTCCTCGAATTTGGGGGATAGGCGCACTTCCGGTGTGATCGGGTTGCGGCAGGCGTGGCAGAGCTGGTGGTCGCCTTCGGCAAGGCCATGTACCACCGAGACGCGCTCATCGAACACGAAGCAGGCGCCTTCCCACAGGCTTTCTTCTTCCGGCACTTCTTCCAGATATTTCAGGATGCCGCCCTTGAGGTGATAGACCTCGTCGAACCCCTGTTCCTTCATGAAGGCGGTGGCCTTTTCGCAGCGAATGCCGCCGGTGCAATACATGGCGATCTTCGGCTTGTTGTGCAGGCCGGGATTGTTCTTCACCCAGTCGGGAAATTCGCGGAAGGTTTTCGTCTGCGGATCGACAGCGCCCTTGAAGACGCCGATGGCGGTCTCGTAATCGTTGCGGGTGTCGATGACGATTGTATCCGGATCGGAGATCAGCTCGTTCCAGTCGCGCGGGTCGACATAGGTGCCGACGATGCGGTTCGGATCGATATCCGGCACGCCCATGGTGACGATCTCTTTCTTGAGCTTCACCTTTAGCCGCACGAAAGGCATGTGCGAGGCGCGGCTTTCCTTGTGCTCCAGCGCGGCGAATTCCGGCTGGGCGCGCAGGAAGGAGAGCACGGCGTGAATGCCCGCATCCGGCCCGGCAATGGTGCCGTTGATACCTTCGGCGGCAAGCAGCAGCGTGCCCTTGACGCCGTTTTCCTGGCAGAGCGCAAACAACGGCTCGCGTAGGCTCTCGAACCGCGGCAGGCGGGCGAAATGATAAAGCGCGGCCACAAGGAAATCACCAGAGACTTCCGGGCGGGGGAGAATGGTCGTGTCGGTCATGGGCGCTGAAATACAGCGACGGCGACCGCAAAGCAATATTTATCGGCGGGTTCGGGTATTTTGAAAATCGTCAAATCGGGAGGATTTGCGGGCTTCCTGTCATTCCTGCCGCCGTGTGCAGGCAACGGAATGACGGAGGTGGGCGAGCGCCGAAAGTGGCGTTTGGGCTATTTCGCCGCCTGCCGCCACAACAGGCCGACGATCCGGCTTTCGGTGCGGGCGGATTCGGAAAACACCTCGTTCGCCAGCGCAAGGCCTTCCGTGCGCAGTGCCTGTTGTCTTTCGATGATGGCATCGAGCAGCAGGGCCAGCCGCTCGCCATTGCCGAAACGCTCCGGTTCGCGGTCTGCGACGGCGGCGAGAACCGAGAGATCGTGCTCGTGGCCGAGAATGTCCACCAGCCGCTTGGTATCGGCCCGCTTGGCGCGCATGGCGGAAGGCCAGAGCCGGCGCATCAGGCCAAGATGCATCCAATAGGCCTGCCCGGACTTGCGCAATTCATGGAAATGCTCAACGTCGGCCTGTTCGTGGCAATCGGTGAGCGCCTTGCGTGCCGTTTTCCTCTGTTTCGCCCAGGCGCTTCTGAGCAGCCGGGCGGTGTCTTTCAACTCATCCGGCAGCGACAGGTCCTCGAGCTTCCTGCGCGCTTCCCCGCAGCCGGCGATGGCGGCGGCAATGGCCTCGTCGAGACCTGCCTCATGTTCTATGGCGTCGTCGCGGCGCGCGCGCAGCATCGCGGTGATCGAGCGCAGCGCTTCGCCCTGGGCATCGGAACGCGCGAAGGCCTCGAGATATTCCGCCGTCTCCACCAGCGCCGTGGCATCGCGCGCAAAGGCGAGGGAGCGGGCGATATCGCGAATACGGGCGTTTTCCTCACGGCCGAAATCCGGCGCCGCCCTGCGGATGAGGCGATAGAGGGCGCGCAGTCGCTTGAACCGCTTGCGGGCGTCGTGCACGGCCTCGTGCGATCCGGACGGCTGGTCGCGAAGGATCGTGACCGTATCGTCGATCAGCTCCAGCCCGGCCCGACGGATTTCATTGTCGAAGGGCTTTTTCGGATCAATTCTGAAGGGCATCCGGCAAGTCTCCGTTCGGACAGTCCATGGCGAGCGACTGGTTGGAGAAGCGCTTGTCTCCGGTGACTTCCCTGCCCAGCCAGGACGGCAGATCGGGATCGGCATTCTCGTCGTTCATTTCCACTTCCGCCACCACCAGCCCGTGATATTTCCCTTCGAAAACATCCACTTCCCAGGTGAAGCCGCCGTGGTCGACAGTGTGGCGGGTTTTTTCGATCACCACGCCCGGCGCGCTTGCCATCAGCTCTTCGGCGTCCTTGAGGGGTATGGAATATTCATATTCGTCGCGGACCAGCGCGCTTGCGCCGATCTTGATGGTCAGGGTCGCATCGCGCCGGTCGACGATCCTGACCCGGACCGAGCGGTTTTCCATCGAGGCGACATATGCCTGCCGGAAAGCCATGCTATGCGTGACCTCATTGCGCCATTCACCGCCTGCAACAAGAAACTTCCGTTCAATTTCCTTGGCCATGCTGTCTCCGCGAACTGGGGGGCCAGATTATCGCAATATGATAGTGCGATGAAGCGAATTGATTGAAGTATCTGGATAAAAATGCGGCTGGCGCGCCTCGACATGAAAGCCGAGGCAGGCTAATCGGTAGACGGAATTTCAATCGTTTCAATTGCGCAAGGGAGGCTCATCTTGGCCCAGGACTCCGAAAAACTGCTCTCCATCCTCAAGCTCCAGCCGGTCGTGCCGGTGCTGATCGTGGATGACGCCGCTTCCGCCGTGCCGCTTGCGCGCGCTTTGGTCGCAGGCGGCCTGAAGGCAATCGAGATCACCATGCGCACACCGGCGGCGCTCGATGCCATCCGCGCGGTTGCGGCGGAAGTGGAGGGCGCGAATGTCGGCGCCGGCACCATTCTCAATGCCCGGGATTTCGAAGCTGCGGCGGAAGCCGGCTCCACCTTCATCGTCAGCCCCGGCATCAATAAAAGCGTGCTGGAAGCCGCGCGCGGTTCCAAAGTGCCGCTGCTTCCGGGTGCTGCCACCGCCAGCGAAGTCATGGCGCTGCGCGACGAGGGTTACAAGGTGCTGAAGTTCTTCCCCGCTGAACAGGCCGGCGGCGCACCTTATCTCAAGGCGCTGTCTTCGCCGCTCGCCGGCACCGTCTTCTGCCCGACCGGCAGCGTGTCGCTCAAGAACGCCAATGACTATCTCTCCCTGCCGAACGTCGTCTGCGTCGGCGGTTCCTGGGTCGCCCCGCGCGAACTGGTGGCGACGGGTGACTGGGCGGGCATCACCAAGCTTGCCGCCGAAGCCGCCGCACTGCGCGGCTGATTTGCATTCTGTCAAACCCGTTCACGAAGGCGTGAGCGGGTTTGACATTTGTATTCGGCCCACGGCTTCCTATCTCCCCTGTAGATTTGACCTCTACAGGAGATTTTGATGTTCGACGCCAAGAAGCTTCTTGAACAATTCCTCGGCTCGCAGGTGCCGGGCCTTTCGGGAAGCGTCCGTGACAGAGCCGGGCAGGCCGCCGATATCGCCAAGAACAATCCGCTTAAGGCCGGTGCGCTCGCCGCCGCCATTCTGGGCACCAAGACCGGCCGCAAGCTTGCCGGCAATGTCGCCACCATTGGCGGCGTGGCCGCCATCGCGGGCCTCGGTTACCTCGCCTACAAGAATTACAAGTCCGGCCAGGCGCCTGAAGCCGCGCCGAAACCCGAGCCGGAGCTTCTCGCCCCGCCCGCCGATTCCGCCTTCCACCCGCAATCGCCCGCCCTTTCCAATGATTTTGCGCTGAAGCTTATCCAGGCGATGATCGCCGCCGCCAAGGCGGACGGCCATATCGATGAGAAGGAGCGCGCCAACATCATGGACAAGGTGCAGGTCTCCGGCCTCGATAGCGAAGCCGAGCGGTTCCTCGAAAAGGAACTGGCCGATCCGCTCGACATCGACGCGCTGGTGGCTGCTGCCCGCACGGAAGAGCAGAAGGTGGAGCTTTACACCGCCTCGCGGCTTGCCATTGAGGCCGATACGCGGGCGGAGCGGGGCTATCTCGACCTTCTTGCCGGGCGGCTTGGATTGCCGGATGCGCTGGTCGACCATATCGAGGCGACGGTGGTGGCGGCGAAGGTTTGAGGTTAGCCTCGGCGGGCGCGGCTCACCCCCCTCTGCCCTGCCGGGCATCTCCCCCTCAAGGGGGGAGATCAGCCAGAAGGAAACACTCGCTCACTCGCAACGTTGAAGATGGCCGAGAGGTCGCCACAGGTCGATCTCCCCCCTTGTGGGG
>NZ_JADQWB010000028.1 GCF_015704895.1 Agrobacterium leguminum
TAGCTCAGGTCTCTTCGGCGTTTTCTTCGGGGCAACTCAAATCGCAAAGATCAATCTCGAAGATAAACTCTGACTGTCAGGGATGTCTCCGAACACATGTCAGGGATGTCTCCGGTCTTTACACTTGTCACAGGGATCCAGCCAGCCCAAGTCCTTGGGCTGAGAAGAGTCCTTTCGCCGCGCAGACGCGCGTCGGCTGGATTCCTGTGACAAGCACAGGAATGAGGGAAGTAGTGGACCTCTCCTTTCGCAACAGCCTCGAACGCAATTTGATTGCCGTTAACCGGGTGCTGTCTTGTTCCTGTCTAATATTGTCTCCATGCTTCGAGGAAAGCACGCAGACGGGATTGGACTATGAGCGATTTATGGCGGTTCGGGCGCCAGTATGATTTTCACGAGATTGTCGCCGATGGCATCGTCCATGGTGTCGGCATCGTGTTTGCGCTTATCGGCGCCACGGCGCTGATTTTCTACGCGACCGCCTGGGGGACGCTCAGCGCGATCGCCGCCGCGTGGATTTACGGTCTCGGCCTCGTCGCCTGTCTCTCCGTGTCCTTCACCTATAATATCTGGCCGCACTCCAGGGTGAAATGGTTCCTGCGCCGGTTGGATCATTCGGCGATCTTCATCCTCATTGCCGCCACCTATACGCCCTTTCTGATGCGCGGCATCCACGATCCGTTGATCGCCGTCATGCTGGGGCTGATCTGGCTCGCGGCGCTGTGCGGCATCCTTCTCAAATGCCTGTTTCCCGGCCGTTACGACCGGGTCGCCATCGGCCTTTATCTCGCCATGGGCTGGAGCGGCGTCATGGTGGTCGGGCCGCTGTCGTCGCATCTCGCCCCGGTCACGCTCTGGCTGATCGTCGCCGGCGGCGTCATCTATTCGCTCGGCGTCATCTTCCATGTCTGGGAAAAGCTGCGTTTCCAGAATGCCATCTGGCACGCTTTCGTGGTCGCCGCCGCCGCCGTTCATTATTTCGCCGTGGTCACCTCCTTCAGCCTCGTGCCGCTGGCATCCTGAAGAATGCGCCCCGATGGCGCATGGGTACTGGACAGCCATTCGCATCATCGCCTAATCCTCGTGCAGATGGCGGCCGAAAATACCGCCGCTGCAAGCAGGAAAAAGGGTGAACGACAATGAGCGTGCAACTGCGCGACGCGACCGTGGACGATCTCTCCGGCATCATGGAGATTTACAATGATGCGGTGCTGAATACGACCGCGATCTGGAACAACGTGCTGGTCGATCTGGAAAACCGCAAGGAATGGTTCGCCGCCCGTAAGTCACGCGGCTTTCCGGTCATCGTCGCAATCCTCGACGGCAAGGTCGCAGGTTATGCTTCCTATGGCGACTGGCGCGCTTTCGACGGTTATCGCCACACCCGCGAACATTCGGTCTATGTGCATAAGGATGCGCGCGGCCACGGCATCGGCAAAAAGTTGATGCAGGCGTTGATCGATCATGCCTCCGGCAACGACGTGCATGTGCTGATCGCCGCCATCGAGGCGGAAAACACCGCCTCCATCCGCCTGCATGAAAGCCTCGGCTTCAGAGTCGTCGGCCGGTTTTCGGAAGTCGGCACCAAGTTCGGCCGCTGGCTGGATTTGACGTGCATGGAGCTGAAGCTGAACTAGTTCCCGGGCGGGTTGCCTAGAGAAAGTGGCCCCGGCGCGGGGCGTCCAACCTCTCCTCCGTCATCCTTGGGCTTGTCCCAAGAATCTAACCACGTCGAATTAAATCAATCGGTTGCAGATCCTCGGGACAAGCCCGAGGATGACGCTGAGTGCTTGGGGTGGACGTCCGCAAACCGACGTCGCATGCCGTATAGGCGTTACCCATTGCCCAATCAAACCGGCTCGAACACCATCGAATGGCCGTTGATGCAATAACGCAGGCCGGTGGGCTTCGGGCCGTCCGGGAAGACGTGGCCGAGATGGCCGCCGCAATTGGCGCAGCGGATTTCCGTGCGCACCATGCCGTAGCTGGCGTCGCGATGTTCCGTCACGGCGCCCGGCTTTACCGGCTCGAAATAGCTCGGCCATCCGCAGCCGGCATCGAATTTCGTATCGGAGAGGAACAGCGGCTCGTCGCAGGCCGCACAGCGATAGAGGCCTTTCTGGAATGTATCCCAATAGGGCCCGGTGAAGGCACGCTCGGTGCCGTGTTCGCGCAGGATGCGATATTGCTCCGGCGTCAGCTGCTCACGCCATTCGGCATCGCTCTTTTTGATTTTTGGGGATGTCAGATCGCTCATGGAATGATCCTTTCTGTTCCCGCCTCAAATAGTCATCGCGGAGGCGGATTGAAAGGGGATGGGCGTCATAACGCGTTCGTTATGGGCCGGGAGTACCGATTTGGGTTGAGATGGCTTTGTCTATGCCTTAGAGCATTTCCAGGAAAAGTGGAGCCCGGTTTTCCGCCCGGAAATGCGCTCTAACTGAAAAAACGATTTGAAGAAGAACGCCATTATTGGCGCGCAGGGATGGGGGACATCCCGGGAGATGTGAATGACATCAGATGTCACGCCGTTGACATTCCTGTCGCTGTTTCTGCCGTTTCTGGCAGCGCTTGCCGCACCCGTCCTGGTTAAAAGGTTCGGTCACAATGCGGCGTGGGTCCTGGCGATTGCGCCTGCTCTCGCCTTTGCGCATTTTGCACTGATGCTGCCCGAGATCGCGGCAGGCGGGGTGGTGACCGGCGGTTATGCCTGGGTGCCGAGCTTCAATCTCAGCTTCTCCTGGTTCATCGACGGCCTGTCGCTGACCTTTGCGCTGCTGATCACCGGCATCGGCCTGCTGATCGTGCTTTATGCGGGCGGTTATATGAAAGGGCATCCGCAGCAGGGCCGGTTCCTGTCCTTCCTGCTGCTCTTCATGGGGGCGATGCTGGGCGTCGTGGTTTCCGACAGCCTGCTGATGCTGTTCGTCTTCTGGGAACTCACCTCCATCACCTCCTTCCTGCTGATCGGCTTCGACCATGAGCGCGCCGCCTCGCGCCGCGCCGCGCTGCAGGCGCTGGTGGTGACGGGCGGCGGCGGTCTGCTGCTGCTCGCCGGGCTGATTTTCATCTGGGATATCAGCGGCATGACGCAATTGTCGATGCTGGTGCGCGGCGGCGATGTCTTGCGCGACAGCCCGTTTTATCTGGCCGCGCTGCTTCTGGTTCTCGGCGGCGCCTTCACCAAATCGGCGCAGTTTCCCTTCCATTTCTGGCTGCCCAACGCCATGGAAGCGCCAACGCCGGTATCCGCCTATCTGCATTCGGCAACCATGGTGAAGGCCGGCGTCTATCTGCTGATGCGGCTCAACCCGGTTCTCGGCGATACCGCCGCCTGGCAGATCCTGCTGCCCTTCTTCGGCGGGTTGACCATGCTCACCGGCGCGTTGCTGGCCGTGCGCCAGACCGATCTCAAGCTGATGCTCGCCTATACGACGGTGTCGTCGCTCGGCCTGCTGGTCATGCTGACGGGTTTCGGCTCCGACCATGCCATCGAGGCGGCGGTGCTTTATCTGGTGGCGCATTCGCTGTTCAAGGGCGCGCTGTTCATGGTCGCCGGCATTATCGACCATGAGACCGGCACCCGCGACGTGACGAAGCTCGGCGGCCTGCGAAAAGCCATGCCGATCACCTTCGCGGCGGCGCTGACGGCTGCGATTTCCATGGCCGGCCTACCGCCTTTCTTCGGTTTTCTCGCCAAGGAAGAGATTTATTACGCGCTGGCGCATGGCAATCCGCGCGCCGTGCTGTTCACCGGCATCGCCATCCTCGGCAACGGACTGATGTTCGCCGTTGCCTTTGCGGTGGCGCTGAAACCCTTCCTCGGCAAGCCGGTGAAGACCCCGAAACACGCGCATGAAGGCCCGCTGCTGCTCTGGCTCGGCCCGGCGCTTCTGGCGCTGAAGGGGCTGACGATTGCGCTCTTTTCCGGCATCGCGCATTTCTACATCTCCATCCCGATGGCGAGCGCCATTGCCGGTGAGGCGCGCCCGGTGGAAATCTCGCTCATTCCCCATATCGGCGTGCCGCTCGGCCTGTCGCTGCTCACCATCGCGCTCGGCATCGTCCTTTACACGCAGCTTTCCGCCGTCCGTGGACTGATCGACCGCACCTTCAAGGCGCTGGGGGCAGGGCCGGACAGGGGCTTTGACGTCTTCATCGAAATGCTGGTGAAAGTCTCGTTCCACATCACCCGGCTCATTCAGCCGGGCAGGCTGGAATTTTACGTCACCGCCACCTTTGCCGTCATTGCCGCCGTGCTGCTGGTGCCGCTGTTCCTTTATGGGGAATTGCCGTCCATGCCGTCCTGGCCGCGCGATATGCCCATCCATGAGCTGACTTTCATCGTCATTGCCGTGGCGGGGCTCATCGCAGTGCTGACGGCGTCGAGCCGGCTCACCGCCATCATCGCGCTCGGCATTCAGGGTTTTGCGGTGGCGGTCATCTTCCTGCTCTTCGGCGCGCCCGATCTGTCCTTCACGCAATTTATGGTCGAGACGCTGTCGGTGGTCATTCTGACGCTGGTGATGACGCGGCTTCGCCTGTCGCCGTCAGACCATCGCGGCCTTGGCCAGAAGCTGCTGGACAGCACCATCGCCATCGCCTGCGGAACCGGCTTCGCTTTGTTCCTGATGCGCGCGACCGAGGCGAGTTTCGACAACCGCCTGACGGATTTCTACAACACCTATTCCAAGGTCATCGCCCACGGCGCCAATGTGGTCAACGTCATCATCGTCGACTTCCGTGGCACGGATACGCTCGGTGAAATCGCTGTCGTGATGATAACGGGTCTTGCCATTCTGGCGCTGATCCGCATCCGCCCGGCTGCTGCCATCAAGGGAGTCGCCGTCAAGGGACCGGCCAAAACCGCGAAGAAGAAAGGAGCGCGCGCATGAACACGCTCATTCTGCGCACCGTCGCCCCTGTCGTCACCAGCCTCATGGTGCTGTTTTCCATCTTCGTGCTGCTGCGCGGCCATAATGAGCCGGGCGGCGGCTTCATCGGCGGTCTGATCGCGGTCTCGGCGCTGGCGATCTATGGCATCGCTTATGGCGTCACCGCAGTCAGGCGCGCCATCATGTTTCATCCGCTGTCGATTGCGGGGGCGGGGCTGCTGCTGTCCATGCTTTCCGGCCTCGTTTCCATCGCCGCCGGCGTGCCCTTCATGACCGGGCTGTGGGTCTATCCGAGCCTGTTCGGGGTCGAAATACCGCTCTCCACCGTCATGTCCTTCGATATCGGTGTCTATCTCGTCGTGGTCGGCGCCATCACCTCCATTGCGCTGGCGCTGGAAGAAAGGGAAAGCGACTGATGGAAGCGGTCTTCTCCATTCTCGTCGGCATCTTTTTTTCGGTGGCGATCTATCTCATGCTGTCGCGCCACAGCATCCGCATGCTGCTCGGCATCGCCATTCTCGGCAATGCGGTGAACCTCTTGCTGTTCACGGCAGGCAGGCTGACGCGCGAAGTGCCGCCGATCATTCCGCCCGGCATGGATACGCTGCCCGCGGGTGCGGCCAATCCGCTGCCGCAGGCGCTCATCCTCACGGCAATCGTCATTTCCTTTTCCTTCTTCTGTTTCCTTCTGGTGCTGACCTGGCGTGCGTTTCAGGAACTGCAGACCGACGATACGGACGAAATGCGCACCGCAGAACCCGCAGGCGAGCCCTTGCCGCCGCTCGGTTATTGAGCGGCGAGGCTGAGACACCATGGCATCCTCCACCACATCCGCAGTCACCGATCTTTCCGCAGCGCTCGTCACGACGCCCGTGCCGCTGTCCGGCTGGCTGATCATTCTCCCCATCGCGCTCTGCATTGGCGCAGGCGCGGTACTGATGATGATGCGCCACGCCATCCGCCACCACGCGACCGTCGCCATCGCGGCGCTCTTCCTGCTGGTGCTGCTCGATGCCGCGCTTTTGTGGAAGGTCGCCACTGATGGCCCCTTCACCATGGTCATGGGCCGCTGGCTGCCGCCCTTCGGTATTGCCTTTACCGCCGATCTGACGGGCGCGCTGCTGTCGCTTGCCGCCGCCATCGTCGCACTTGCGGGCGCCATCCATGCCGGCGCGGATATCGACGCCAGCGGCAGGCGATACGGTTTCTATCCCTTCCTGATGCTCTTGATGGCCGGTGTCACCGGCGCTTTCCTGACCGGCGACATCTTCAACCTCTATGTCTGGTTCGAGGTGCTGCTGATCTCGTCCTTCGGCCTGATCGTGCTCGGCTCGACGCGCGAGCAGATCGACGGCGCGCTGAAATATGCCATTCTGAACCTCATCGGCACGACGCTGTTCCTGATAACTGTGGGTTATCTCTACGCCATCTTCGGCACGCTCAACATGGCCGATATCGCGCAGAAGGCGACCGGGCTGCGCGGTTCGGCGCCGCTGATGACGCTTGCGAGCCTGTTCGCGCTCGCCTTCGCCATGAAGGCCGCCGCCTTCCCGGTAAATTTCTGGCTGCCCGCTTCCTATCACACGCCGCGCATTGTCGTTTCCGCCCTGTTCGGCGGCTTGCTCACCAAGGTCGGCATCTATTCGCTGCTGCGCGTCATGGTCATGCTGTTTCCGGTCGAGCGGGAAGAACTCAGCATCGTCATCGCCATCTCGGCGGCGTTGACCATGGTGCTCGGGGCCATGGGCGCGCTCGCCCAGAACGATATCCGCCGCATGCTCGGCTATATCGTCATCTCGGGCATCGGTTACATGATGGCCGGCATCGCCATCGGCACGCCGTCGGGTGTCACCGGCGCCATTTTTTACGCGCTGCATTCGATGGTGTTGATGACGGCGCTTTATCTCGCTGCCGGCCATGCGGCCCGCCTCGGCGGCGGTTTCAGCCTCACCTCGCTCAGAGGCCTTTACCAGCAGGCTCCGTGGTTTTCGGCGCTGGCGCTGGCGCTGTTTTTCGCCGGTTCCGGCCTGCCGCCCTTTTCCGGCTTCTGGCCGAAGGCGGTGCTGGTCAAGTCGGCGATCGATATCGGCGCATGGTGGCTGGCCGGCGCCATTCTCGCCTCCGGCTTCATCGCCACCATCGCTTTCGGGCGGATCTTCCTTTTGTGTTTTTGGCGTCCCGTTGCGGCATCCCCCGGTCAGCCTTCCGTGCCGCAGGCGTCGCCCTCGGCAGCGCCGTCTTTCGCGCCGCTGGTGGGGCTGACGTTGCTGGTGGTGTTCTTCGGCCTGTTTCCGGAAAGCCTGCTCAATCTCAGCCAGCAGGCGGCCGCAGGCCTCGGTAATCCGCAGGCCTATATCCAGTCGGTCTTTACCGAAGGGGGCAAACCATGAGCCTCTATCTCGTACAATTGCTTTTCGTTGCCGTATGGCTCGCCGTGACAGGCAGCGTCACCCTCGCGAACATCATTTTCGCCCTTGTCGTTTCGACGCTGGCGCTCGGCATCATCCGCCACCAGCTTCCCGGTGGGCGTAACCACTGGCTCAGGCTTGTCCGGGTGCTGTCGCTGGTGCTGCTGTTCTTCAAGGAGCTGGCGCTTTCCGCATGGAAGGTCGCCGTGCTGGTGACGCGGCCGAAGCTCGACGTGCAGCCCGGCATTTTCGCCTATCCGCTGACGGTGACGACGGATTTCGAGATCACGCTGCTCGCCAATCTCATCACGCTCACGCCAGGCACGCTGTCGGTCGATGTTTCGGCGGACAGGAAAACGCTTTACGTGCACGCGATCGATTGCAGCGATATCGAGGCCACGAAAAACGACATCCGCAACGGCTTTGAAAGAAAGATCATGGAGGCGTTTCAGATATGACGCCGGAACAAATAGTTTCATTTGCAACTATACTTGCATCGGTTGTTCTGTCGGCCGCCTTTTTGCTGACAGTATATCGCGTCGTCGTCGGCCCCACCTTGCCGGACCGTATCGTTGCGCTCGACATGCTGGTGGGCATCGCCATCGGCTTTATCGCAGTCATCGCCATCCGCACCGGCTTCAATCTTTACGTCGATATTGCGATTGCGCTCGGGCTGGTCGGTTTTCTGGCAACGGTGGCCTTCGCCCGCTTCGTGCTGTCGCGCGGCCCGGACGGCCGGCGCAGGCCGGCGGCGGTTCTCGATGGCGAAAGGGCATCTGAAGCCATTGAAAAAAATATGGAAAAAGGTGTCGCCAACAGAAAAGGAAAGGGCAGGCGATGATGGCTTGGATCGTGGCTATTCTGGTTGCGGCGCTGTTGGTCTCAGGCGCCATTTTCTCGCTGATCGCGGCAATCGGCCTCAATCGGCTGCCGGATGTCTATACCCGCATGCATGCGGCTTCGAAGGCGGGAACGGTGGGGTCCGGCTTGCTGCTTCTGGCTGTCGGCATCCATTCCATGGAAATATCGACGCTGGCGCGGGCGCTCGCCGGTTTCTTCTTCTTTGTCCTTACCGCGCCGGTCTCGGCACATCTTCTTGCCATGGCCGCTCACAAGGCAGGTTATCCGCTTGCCGTTAAATCGGTAGTTGATGACATCAAGAAAATTTGAAGTTGAAAATCCCCCTAATAATTGGGGGTATTCATTTTCAATTACTACTTGGCATAGTATTTTATTACCCGTAATTTTTTGTATTCCGATTAGACTGTTTTGAACTGAAAAATTCACAATAGGAATTTGACTTTTGCTGTTTTGCTGTTATCCAAATTAAGTGTAAAGTTGCTAATCGCGATTTGCATCTAGCCTCTTCATAGTCGGCATAGGCATTTTATTAATGTCTAATCTATGGCCCATCGGACCATTGCTGCCCATGTCGCGGGCCATAAGTTGAATCTCGGACCAATTCGTTTCCGGTTTTCGCTCGAAATCTAGGGGTAGGTTTCATGTTGGTTTCAACAAGGCGAAGGTGGGGCACCGGGTAACTTCACATCGCTCGATGCGGCGTTCGCCCGCGTCAGGGGATCAATAAACAGGAGATACTTAAATGACGGAAACTGCATACGGTAACGCCCAGGATCTGCTGGTCGAACTGACTGCGGATATTGTGGCTGCCTATGTTAGCAACCACGTCGTTCCGGTAACTGAGCTTCCCGGCCTTATTTCGGATGTTCACACGGCACTCAGCGGAACATCGGCACCGGCATCGGTGGCGGTCAATGTCGAAAAGCAGAAGCCTGCCGTCTCCGTCCGCAAGTCGGTTCAGGATGACCACATCGTCTGTTTGGAATGTGGCGGCTCGTTCAAGTCGCTCAAGCGGCATCTCACGACGCATCACAGCATGACGCCGGAAGAATATCGCGAAAAATGGGACCTGCCGGTCGACTATCCGATGGTTGCGCCCGCCTATGCCGAAGCCCGCTCGCGGCTCGCCAAGGAAATGGGTCTCGGTCAGCGCCGCAAGGCCAGCCGTTGATTTTAAAGACGGTCCGGCTGCTGTCCTGACAGATAGCCGGAAGTCGCAAGGCAATACGGCCGGTCCTTTGACCGGCCGATTTCGTTTCTGGGGTTCGAAGATCTCACCTCCGTCCTGCCGGACCATATCCGGCATCCAGCTATGGCGCGTCTGCGCCGTGAGAGGGGTCTTTCGCGATCGAGAACTGCATCGCACCAGACCCGGGGGCCGTTCCCTTGACCGACTTTTATGTCGCGCAAAATTTCGATTGAGGAAAAAAATCCTTTATTGCGCATATCAACTCTGCAAAAATGAAGCCGTATCAATCGCATAATCCTCCATGCCAAATTTGCGCTTCCCCATGCTTGCTCTCAGGTGTATGAATTAATTCCTATTCGTAGAGGGGTTGCATATGCCGTCGGATACTGTGTTTCTGCCTGCCGCCGCGCGGCCTTGCGTGCGGGTCGGTGATCGTCCCTTTCGTCATTGGCCGTCTGCGGCCGGGCGGGATGAGATTTCCCGTCTTTGCCGTCTGGTACGGCAGCTCACCGGCGAGATGGTGCAATTGACGGGCGACCGAACGCTGGTGCGCCGCGACAGCCGGCGCACGGAATGCCACATCCGCCAGATCGCCATGTATGTGTGCCATGTGCAGCTGGGCATTCCCATGTCGGATATCGGGCCGTGTTTCGGCCGGGACAGGACGACGGTGGGCCATGCCTGCCAGGTGGTGGAGGACCGGCGTGACGAACCGGCATTCGATGAGTTCGTCGCCGTGCTGGAGCGGCTCACCGGCAGTATCTTCAACGCGATGAAAGGCGCCCGGGATGAGTGAGGAAAAAAGCATCCCGGTTGCCTCCCCGAACCCTCATCTCCTGCGGCTGCTGCGTTGCATCGCCGCGGGCGCGGCCGAGATGTCGCAGGAGGGCGGCGATATCGTCCTGCGCCGGGCGCGGGCGGGCCATCCCGCGCTGCGGTTTCCGGCCGCGACGGTGCGGTTTGCCATTTCTTCCGGGCTGGTCGAGCAGCGGGAAAACACCCTTTCCGCCGCACCGCCGCTCGCCTCCTGCCTGAAACGTGCAATGGCAAAAGACCGGGACGAGGTTTTTCAGGAACAGCACCGGCATATGCAGACGGTTGTTGTGGATGTCGGCGATGCGAAGCAGCAGGCCCGGCGCAATCTCAACACCTCTCCCCTGACCAGCCTTGCAAGGCTGAAGGAACGGGACGGTGCGGCGTTTTTCCCGGCGGATGCTCTGGAGGCGGGCGAGCGCCTTGCCGCCGATTTTCATCGCGGCCATCTCAACCCGAAGGTAACGGCGACATGGGAGCCGAGAATAGCGAACCGCACAAAAGGCGAGGCGGGAGGCGCGCTCGATCTTACCGAGGCGGCAATGGCCGCAAGAACGCGGTTTTCCCGCGCGGCCGATGCGATGGGGCCTGAACTGTCGGGCGTCGCCATCGATATCTGCTGTTTCGAAAAGGGGCTGGAGACGGTGGAGCGCGAAAGGCAATGGCCGGCGCGGTCGGCAAAACTGCTGCTGCGCGCAGCACTGCTGGCGCTTGCCCGCCATTATGCGCCGCCTGCGGCCCGCGCCGGCAGGAAGGAACACCATTGGGGCGATGCAGATTATCGCCCGTCGATGGAGAGGTGAAAGTCAGGCGGCCAGCAGCCGGGCTTCCTCGCGGATGCGCTTGATCATGGAGCGCAGGCCGTTGGCGCGCTGCGACGACAGATGTTCCACCAGCCCGATCCTGTCGAATACCTCAATGGCGTCGAGACCGGCGATTTCGGAGGCTCTCTTGCCGGAATAGACGGCGAGCACGATGGCGACGAGGCCGCGCACGATATGCGCATCCGAATCGCCTTCGAAGGTCAGGAGAGGGTCTTCCGCACCATTGCTGTGGCTGACGAGCCAGACCTGGCTTGCGCAGCCATGCACCTTGTTCTCGGCCGTGCGCTTGTCTTCCGGCAGATCGGGAAGCGCCTTGCCGAGTTCGATGACATAACGATAACGATCCTCCCAGTCGTCGAGGAAGGCGAAGTCGTCAAGGATCGTTTCGAGAGAGGCCATTTGCGCGCCGTATCATCCATTATTGCAGGTCTTTGTTAGGATATAGGCGAAGTGCGGCCGGTTTTGAACCATGGGCCACGAAAAAGCCCACGGAAAGCAGGTTTCCGTGGGCAAGTCAGGCAGGCAATCGGCAGCCGGATATTTTCGGCTGCAAAAAGGGTGCGGCGCGGAGGCCGGCAAGGATCAGGGCAACAGTATCAGGGGGCCGGGCGCTTCTGCGGCAGGGGAATGACGGTGCCGGTCTTCAGCATGTCGGCATCCTTCGGAAATTCGACGCTTACGACCGGGGCTTCGGCCAGTTTTTCGGTCTCGGCCGCGAGTTCAGCGGCGGGGGCCGGCTTGTCACCGGAAGCAAGCTGCTTGTCCAGCAGTTCATAGGCCACCTTTGCGCCTTCCTTTGCCCGCTCACCGAGCGCATGGAAGGTTTCGGCGCCCTTGACGCAGACATCGGGCTTTTCGATGCAGATGGCGCTGACATAACGATAGGCTTCACCGGCGGCCGAAACGGCGCTGGGAATATCGAAGGCCGAAGGTTCCTTGGCCGGATCGTTGCTGCTGCCGAAATAGGACAGCGCCACCAGCACCAGCGAAAACCAGAATGTTCCCTTGATCAGAAACCACATTGTCAGACTACCCTGCCAGATGATCTTTGTTTTCTAAAGCCCCGCCCGGTTTCGGGTCATCGGCCTTTGTCCCGTTTTTCGGGCTTGTGAAGAAGCTACACGCGACCGGCGAACAGCCGATTGCAAAAAGCGGCGCAATTTAATTCAAATTGTATCTATTCTCCTCGTATCGGGACGCCTGCCATCAATTCATTCGCATTTTAACAGTCCATGTTAAGCATAATTGCGACAGAGGCCGCGCGTTCCGGGCGAAAGCGGCGCAAAGCTTTGCCACAAAAGTTAACGCGATGGCAAAAATGAAGCGAAATCCGTCGCTTACCCGTCATTAACCATGATTGGCAAAGCTTCGAAGAAATGCCCCGTAATGGGACTGCGAGGCATTTGACGGGCCTTTGAGGCCATTCTTTTTATCCATTCCTTAAGCCGCCGCCTTCTATTGTCGGAGCCGTTAGAACCGCCTCAGGGATTCGGTGTTGGTATTGCGTAATATGAGAGAAAAAGCGGTCGCATTGGTCGACCATGCCGCAGGCAGATGGCTTGCGCGCATGGAAGAGGACGCCGAAAGGCGCGCCGAAACCGTTGCGCGCCTGCGCCGGCTGATCGCCTTCAGCGCCGTCGGACTTCTGGTGGTACCAGCCCTCTTCAGCCTCGTTTTCAGCCCCGCCATCGCGCTGCCCATCGGCGCTGCCCTGGTGCTGGCGCTGTTTCTGGCCGCCGCAGCATTGTTGATTGCCTTTTCGCGTCCCGCGCGCGGTGCATCCTCCTTTTCCGCCTCGTCTGGCGATAACGACCTGATCGCCGCTACGCAGGTGCCGGGCCTCGTGCTCATGATCGGTGATACCGGCTTCGTCGAACACGTCTCCGGCCGCGATCTTACGACCTTCCCGGCCGATCTGCAGGCCAGCAAGGACCATGCCCTCGTTGAATATGTCTATGTCTCGGACCGTATCGAATTGATGCAGGCTTTCGACCTGCTGCGGCAGGGCGAGGACAGGGCAACCGCTGAACTCCGCTTCGAGACCGGTGCAAAGTCGCGTCAGGCGCAGTTCATGCATGCGCGTATCGAGATGACGGCTATCCGCAGCGCCAGCGGCCGGCTACGCCGCATCGTCGCCCAGCTTTCCGATGTCACCGAGATGGAACGCCTGCGCCGCGATGTCGCCCGCAAGGCGGCCGAGGCGGAATCGGCCAATGATGCGAAATCCCGCTTTCTCGCTGCCGTCAGCCACGAGTTGCGCACGCCGCTCAACGCCGTCCTCGGTTTTTCCGATATTCTGGCCGGCGAATATTTCGGCCGGCTGGAGAACGACCGCCAGCGGGAATATGTCGGCCTGATCCGCCAGTCCGGCGCCCATCTTCTCTCTGTCGTCAACACCATGCTCGATATGAGCAAGCTGGAAGCCGGCCGTTACGAGCTGATGATGGAAAGCTTCCCGATTGCCGAAACCATCTCGTCCTGCGAGGCTATGCTCGGCCTGCAGGCGAAGGAAAAAGGCCTGACTTTGACCAGCCGCATCCAGCGCGGTATCGGCGAAATCTCGGCGGATCAGCGCGCCATCCGGCAGGTTCTGATCAATCTTGCCGGCAACGCCATAAAATTCACCGATGCCGGTGGTGTGGTGTCGATCGACGCCGCGCGTGAGGGTGCGATGCTGAAGCTGACGGTGAGCGATACCGGCATCGGCATCGCTTCCGACAAGATCGAACTCCTGGGCCAGCCTTTCATGCAGGTTCAGAATGAATATACCCGTCGCTATGAGGGCACGGGTCTGGGATTGTCCCTCGTCAAGGGGCTTGTGGCACTGCATGGCGGCACTTTCGCCATCGCCAGCAAGCCCGGCGAGGGAACGGTCGTAACGATCACCCTGCCTGCCGACGGTTCGGGCATGGCGGGTGGCGGCGAAAGCGCCGAAGCCGAAAGCATGGTGGAATTTCCGCCGCGCATCCGGCAGCTCGGCGATATGGCCGCAATGATGAAAAAGGATGGTGACGATGGCCCCGCGAAAGCGAAAATCGCCTAAGAAAACAACGGCCCAGATTGGCGCCGGGATTGTTTCCTTGGTGGTTTCGGCCATCGGGCGCGAAATCCTGCGCCATCCGAAACTGGTCGGCAGTTGCGGCGCCTTCGCGGTCGTCTTCGGTTTTGTCGCCGCCAATGCGCTCTGGTATCAGCCGGGCGTGCACCCGTCGCCTTTCCTGCGCACGCGCGATGCGGAAAACCCGAACGGCATCGCCGGTTATCGCCCGGCCGAGCCGCTCGGCACGCAGGGTAATGTCACCACCTTCCGCATAGAACGACCGGCGGAGACGCAAAACGCGCAGCAGCCGGCGGCCGAAACGCCGGCGCAACCCGTTGCCGAAAACCAGAAGCCGCAGCAGATCGTTGCCGATATTCAGGCCGAACTGAAGAAACGCGGGCTTTACGAAGGCGAGGCGGATGGCCGCATGGGCCCACGCACCGCCGCCGCCATCATGTTCTTTGAAGAAACGCTCGGCATGGAACAGACCGGCGAGCCGACAACCCGCGTGCTGGCGGCGCTCAGGATAGACGGCGCGACGGTTGCCGCGATCCCCAGGGACCGGCCAGCCGATACCAGCGGCGGCGTCGAGATCGACCCCGTGGCCGCCGCCATCCGCAAGGCGGAAGCGCCGCGCCCGAAGGCCGAACCAGCCTCTCTCAACAGCGCGGCCAAACCGGCAAGCCGCGATCTGATCGCCAAGATCCAGCAGGGGCTGATCAATATCGCCTATGCCGACGTGAAGGTGGACGGCGTGGCCGGCCAGCAGACCCGCAACGCCATCCGCGCGTTTGAGAAGCACTATCGCCTGCCGGAAACCGGTGAGCCGAGCGAGGCCGTGTTGAAGAAGCTGAAGTCGATTGGTGCGCTTTAGATTTTGACAGCGGGCGAAGGTGCGTGGGGCTTACCCCCCTCTGCCCTGCCGGGCATCTCCCCCTCAAGGGGGAGATCGGCAAGAGGCTCTTTCGCGGCTCCATTCTCAAACGTTGAGATGGGCGAGACATTGCCACAGATCGATCTCCCCCCTTGAGGGGGAGATGCCCGGCAGGGCAGAGGGGGGTAAGCCCCACGCACCTTCGTCCGCCTAAAATCAACATTGAGAAGCACGCCCACCGTTTCCATCGAAAGCACCCCCATGCGCCTCAAATCCGAAATGTTCGTCTCAGCCCTCATCCGCCGCGTTTTCGCCGCCGGCGGATTTGCGGCTGTCGAAAAGAAGGGGGCGGAGGAGGCGGGGGCGATTTTCATTCGTCAGCGCCTGCGCGATGGCCGCGAAAATCTCTACGGACCCGCGCCGCAGAGCTTTGCCGATGACGAGGACATCCGCGCCGAGCGCCGTTTCGAAACGCGCCTTGCCGGTGCGGATGGCGAGGAAAGCGCCGCTCTTCTTGAGAGGGAACGACGCTTCGACAGCGACCTGTGGGTAGTGGAGATCGAAACAGATGAGATCGGGACTCTGCTGACGCTGGTGGATCAGCCCAAGGCTTAGAATCGTCCGGCAATGGCCCGCTTCTTCAATCCGTGAAGGTGCAAGGCCAGCCGCGCTTACCCTTGCGTCCCGGTTCTCTGCGCAGCCGGTGCGCTGTGGCCCGGCCGTTCGCGGCCATGCGTATAGCTGTCGGCCCGCCGCCAGCTCTCCAGCCGCTCTTCGCATTCCACGATGTCGAGACGGTCGAGCAGGGCTTCGGCACGGCTCATATCGCCTTCGGCGGCGGAAAGATGCGGATAGAAACATTGCAGCACGAAAGCCGCCTCGGAAAATTCCATGCCAAGGCCTGTCAGCGTCGTTGCCAGCTGCGCGCCTGATATATCGAGCATGATGCGCTCCGACAGCCAGTAGCTGGAGGAGAGAGAATCCGCCAGCGCCACCGCGAATTGCCGGGCATTGCGCTCGCGGGCGAAACGCACCAGCAGCGCTTCCTGCACCTCGCTCAACCGGCGAAGGCCGAGAACGTCGCTTTCCGGGCGGTTCAGGTGATGCGCCATCTGCTTGATTCGCTGGCGCATTTCCTCTTCGAGCGCGGAAGCGGCGGCGATGGTGTCCGTCTTTTCTTCCGCTTTCGGCTCTTCGGGGCTTTCCGCCGCCTGCGGTTCGGCAGCCGTCGTCTCCCCATCCGGCCGCTTCAGATCTTCGGCGTGACGCAGCCCGACAAGCGCATCGATGACGGTGGGGGAGAGGTCCTCGCGGCGCACGATGGCGCGCGCATGCGCCGCCCCTTGCGTGCGGGCAATGGTGATCAGCGTGTCGTCATCGAGGCATTTGGAGGAGATGAGGAAGGGCGCCGCAAGCGAAATCGGCTGGCAGGCGATGAAGAAGGCGACAGCCGAAGGCACGCTCGGATGCTGGGAGAGCGCGGCAATGGCCTCCCGCTTGGCTTCATCGGTGGAGGCGTTGAAAAGCGGCATGAAAAGTTCGGCGAACTGCCGAAGGTCCGTTTTTGACGGATGGGAGACATTCTCGAAATTCGTCACGGTGGCCATCAGCACCACATCTTTCTTCCTCACGGCTCTTGGCCTCTCAAGTTCTCGAAACCGGTCGGTCAACGCACTACCCAACAAACGCAAACACAATATCGGCTCAAATTAGAGCAAATGCGTTGACGTCCTGTTAACTATGGGGGGTGGCAAGAGAGAATCCGCCTCTATCAACAAGGAAATTTTAAAACCTTGATGACGGACGAAAAGCCGTGGAACTTTACCGCATCGCCTTTGTTTTCAAGGGGTGCGGCTCCCGCCGGAATAAGTTGGGGTCCGGCAATTAAGGTTAACGGATCATTAACCTCTGTCTGTTTGTAATTTCATGGGCAGTATTAGGATTCCATGTTATTCTTATCGACGGAATAAATGCAAAAATGGCATGCGAAGCCTGAATCTGCGCACGATCCCCTTATGAGAATCGCTTTGGATTTTTGGATCGTGCGAAAACCAGTCTGTGGACTGGCCTATGCGCAATGTGATGGTGATGAAATTCCCGACGCAAGACGAGGCTTGCGCGGTTCCCATGGGCAACATTGACAATCATGTCCCGAAGAGGAGATGAGCATGGCAGAGATTATTCCAATCGGCGACGCCCGACGAAGCCTGCGCCCTGCCGGCGCGGTGGCAACGGTGATCGGCCCGGCGAAAGTCGTGCTGTTTACCGGCGTGCGCTATGAAAAACGCGATACCGAGCCGACCGGCAAAGTCGCGCGCAAGGGCAAATCCGCAGCGGAAACCGCCCTCAAATCCTGACTACAGAGAATAACCGACGTTATTTCCACGCCGTCGGCTGGCATTTCGCCTCGTTCAGGAACCGTTCCGCCTCTTCGCCGAAACTCGGCTGCGGCACCATGGTCCGCAACACAACATATCCTTCCGTCTGATCCGATTCCGCCAGAATGGCCTGCGAAAGCGCGGGTGGCTGCGCCTTGCGGATGGCGGCGATCTGCACCGCATCCGCCACCAGAATATCCATCACCCCGCCGGCGGATGTGCGGTCATTCATGCTGAAAACCTCATTCGAGGCCTTGTCGTAAACCGCGACCGACCAGAAGGGCACGGCCCCGATGGCGGTGAGCCTGACCGGCTTGTCCTCGATATCGAAGGTGCAGACCGCGACCCGCATGAAGGGATCGCCGCTGCCAAGCGTCTTTTTCTCCGTCGTCTCTTCGAGCAGATGAAACTGATGCGGCTTTCCTTCCGCCACCGCGCGCGTATAGGCGTCGCGATTGCTGAAATGCGGTATCGCCAGAAGAATGATGACATGCAGCACGGCTGCGCCGACGAGACCGGTGAGGATGGCGAGCAGGACCCTAAGCATTGCCACACCCCAGCTTGCGGATTTGCGGCATGGAAATATCGATCAGGCCGGAACTGCCCGCGACGGGCGTGTCGAGCAGGGTCATGACCAGCCTGAAGGTCTGGCCCTGCGGCACCGACAGCCAGTTATAAGTCTGGGCGTCAGCGGCGATGGTGATATCGATGCCGCCATCGGCGCTGCGCAAAAGCGTACGGGAATTCAGCGCGAAGGGCCGCCCCGCATCTTCCGCCAGCACATTGCCCTGCTGGTCGGCGGTGTAGATCGTCCAGAACCGTGCAGGCGGCACGGCGCCGGCCAGCCGGTAGCGGCATTCGCCGCTCAGGCGTTGCCCATCGCTGTCGACGGAGGCGGTAAAAGCCAGCCCTTCCGCGGTTCCGTAAAGGAGCTTGCCGGCGTCGGCGCGGTGCGATTTGGCGTAAGGATCGGCCTCGATCGTCTGCGCTTCGGGAAAGGCATCCCAGGAGCCGATGCGGATCGATCCAAAGCCGGATGTCGCCTCAAGGGCTGCCAGCGTCGCGGCAATACCGCCGCCAAAGGCGATCAGAAGGGCGATGCCGACAAGGAATGGAACTCGGAACACGCTGTTTTCCCGTTTATGAACAGGTCGAGGACTATCACTGATTCCCTGTTTGGAAAATGGCGCGGCTTGTTTACTCTCCGTGAAAATGATCACAACCGGGGATATTCCATCATGTCGCGACAATCCGCAATCGACCGTGCCGCCGCCTGTTTCGACGATGGCAGCTTCGAGCGGGATTTGTCGCGACGCGTTTTGCGACGGACCGAAAGCCAGAATGAAGAGCAGGGCGAGGAGCTAACGCTTTATTTGGAACAGGAAATGCTGCCTGCTTTCGCCGCCATGGGTTTCTCCTGCACCATCCTGCGTGACCCGACGGCGAATTTGCCGTTTCTGATCGCCGAGCGTTTCGAAGGCGACACGCTGCCGACCGTGCTGGGATACGGCCACGGGGATGTGGTGCGCGGTCAGGACGAGGGCTGGGCCGAGGGGCTTTCGCCCTTTGTGATGGCTGAGCGCAATGGCAGGTGGTATGGGCGCGGCACCGCCGACAATAAGGGGCAGCATTCGGTCAATATGGCGGCGCTGAAAGCCGTGCTCGAGACACGCGGCAGACTTGGTTTCAACGCCAAATATCTGATCGAGATGGGCGAGGAGAGGGGCTCCCCCGGCCTGAGGGAGATTTGCCGGAACCATGGCGAGCGGCTGAAAGCCGATCTTCTGATCGCCTCCGACGGCCCGCGCCTGAATGCGGAACGGCCGACGGTTTTTCTCGGCGCGCGCGGCGGCATCACCTTCGATCTGGTGATCGAGGCGCGTGAGGGCGGCCATCATTCCGGCAATTGGGGCGGCGCGCTCTCCAATCCCGGCGTGCAGCTGGCCCATGCCGTCGCAAGTCTCGTCGGCCCGACCGGCCAGATCCGCGTGCCGGAACTGGTGCCGGATGAGTTGCCGAAAGCGGTGCGTGAGGCCCTTGCCGATTGTGAAATCGATGGCGGGCCGGACGGTCCGAAGATCGATCCGGACTGGGGCGAGCCCGGCCTTTCCACCGCTGAGCGGGTTTTCGGCTGGTGTGCGCTGGAAGTGCTGGCTTTCGAGACCGGCAATCCGCGTGCGCCGGTCAACGCCATTCCGCCACGGGCATGGGCGCGGCTGCAATTGCGCTTCGTCGTCGGTATCGATCCGCAAGCGGTTCTGCCCGCCGTGCGGCGTCACCTCGACCGGCAGGGTTTCGCCATGGTGGAAATCGCGCCTGCCGGCGACGAGATTTTCCGCGCCACCCGGCTCGATCCGCAGGATCCATGGGTGGATTTCACGCTGCGCTCCATTGCGCGCACAACGGGCAGAAAACCGGCGCTTCTGCCCAATCTCGGCGGTTCGCTGCCCAACGATATCTTTGCCGATATCCTCAAACTGCGCACCATCTGGGTGCCGCATTCCTATCCCGGCTGCTCGCAGCATGCGCCGAACGAACATTTGCCGAAGGAGATCGCCCGCGAGGCGCTTACCCTTATGGCCGGGCTCTATTGGGATATCGGAGAGGGGGATACGCCGCCGCTTTAGGCGCCCATGACAAGCTTGAAGGCGATGGCCCACATGGTGACGGCGATGACGCCTTCGAGAATGCGCCAGGCGGAGGGTTTTTCGAAGATCGGCCGCAGCCAGCGCGCGCCGTAACCCAGTGAAAAGAAGAACACCAGCGAGCCGGTGGCCGCGCCCGCTGCGAAGGTTTTTTCGAAGCCGGGAAACTGCGTGGAAATGGTGCCGAGCAGCACGACGGTATCGAGATAGACATGCGGATTGAGAAAGGTCAGCGCAAGGCAGATGGCCAGCGTCTGCCACAGGCTCGCCTCCTGTCGCTCCGCTACCGAAAGCGCCTCGGAGGAGCGCAGCGCCGAATGCAGGCTTTTGGCGCCATACCAGATGAGGAAGGCAGCCCCCGCATAACGCATTATGGGATCGAGCGCCGGCATGATGGCGCTGATCCGCTGAAAACCGAAAACCCCGACGGTAATCAACAGCGCATCGGCAATGGCGCAGGTGGCGCAGACGGCAAACACATGCGAGCGCGCCAGCCCCTGCTTCAGAACGAAGGCATTCTGCGCGCCGATGGCAACGATGAGGCTGAGGCCCATCGTCAGGCCGGTGAAGAAGATCTGGATGTCCATGCGCGTCGCGGCCCCTGCCTCTGTCCCTGTGGAATGGCCGAAGGCGTTGCTTCCGGACCGAGTGCTTGGATATTTCCGCCAGATAGTTTAATCCAGTTAAATAAACTCAATCCGGATAAGCTGAGCTAATGTCGCACTTCTCTCTTCAACCTCTCGATTTTCCGCGACGTTGCCATCTCTCCACCCTCATTCCTGTGCTCGTCACAGGAATCCAGCCAGCCCAAGTCCTTGGGCTGAAAAGGCTCTTCCGCCGCACAGATGTGCGTCGACTGGATTCCTGTGACAAGCACAGGAATGAGGGCAGGGAGGATCGCTGCCGATGGTCCGAGCCCTTGCATGTGCTGTGTCGAAACCAGCCTTCAAAGCGGGTATCATAATGCTCGACTATCCCTCCATGCGGGCCGTGGCGCTCGTTGCTCAAACCGGCAGTTTCGAAAAGGCGGCGCAGGTGCTGTGCGTCACGCCGTCGGCCGTCTCCCAGCGCATCAAGCAACTGGAGGAGCGGCTGGGCGTGGTGCTGATCGTGCGCGGCAACCCCTGCGTGGCGACGGAAAAGGGCGAATGGCTCTGCCGTCACATGGATCATGTCGGCATGCTGGAAAGCGAATTGTTCCGACAGCTTCCGGCGCTGGCGGAAGCGGGCGCAGCGCAGGAGCGCGTGACGCTCAACATCGCCACAAACGCCGACAGTCTCGGCACATGGTTTCTGGATGCGGTTTCGAAATTCACCGGCGGCAGCGATTATCTCGTCAATATCGCGGTGGACGATCAGGACCACACGGTGGAATGGCTGCGCGGCGGCAGGGTGCTCGCCGCCGTCACCGCCCATGCCAAGCCTGTGCAGGGCTGCCGGGTCCTGGCCCTCGGCGTGCTGCGCTATCATGCCACCGCCAGCCCGGATTTCATGGCCCGCCATTTCGCCGGGGGCGTCACGCCCGCCGCCCTTGCCCGCGCCCCGGGGCTCACCTTCAACCAGAAGGACAGGCTGCAGGCGAGCTGGGTCAGGAAGGTGCTGGGCGAGGATATCGCCTATCCCACCCACTGGCTGCCCTCGACCGACGGTTTCGTGAAGGCAAGCCTTTCCGGCATGGGCTGGGGGCTCAATCCGGTGCAGCTTGTGGGGGATCACCTCAAGACGGGGAGGCTGGTGGAGGTCGTTCCCGGCACGCCGCTCGATATTCCGCTTTACTGGCAGGTCAACCGGCTCGCGGCGGAGCGGCTGGGGGTGTTGACGTCGCATGTGGTGGAGACGGCGAGGGGGGTGTTGATCCCGATGCCGTAAAGCATCTTGCGCCAGGCGGGGTCGCGGTTTTCCGATTGTAGAGACGGGGAGCGTGACGCTTACCCCCCTCTGTCCTGCCGGACATCTCCCCCACAAGGGGGGAGATCGACCCGAGGCTATGTCTCGCCCATCTCAACGTTTGAGATTGAAGTGGTTGTAAAGCGTCTTGCCGATCTCCCTCCTTGTGGGGGAGATGCCCGGCAGGGCAGAGGGGGGTGAGCCACACACTCCGACAGAATCTTCAGGCAATGCCCCACACCTCACCGCCGCGCCGCATCCTCCGCGCCTTCCCGCAACGACGCATCCGCCACCTTCTGCGTCGTCACGCTGAGCGCCGAAGCGTCTTTCATCTTCTTGGCGATGGAGCGGATCACACGCGTTGCCTCGGCCGAGAGCGAGCGTGGGCGGGTGAGCGCCGGCAAAGCGGGGGTGCTGGCGGCTGCGGCCGCCACTTCCGCCGAAGGTTGCGGGCGCGCGCCTGTCGGCAGCGGGTTCTGGATGCCGGGAATAGGGCGCAGCTCCATGCCCTGATGGGCGTAGTCCATCAGCCGCTTGAAGGCCATGGCCGGAAGCGCGCCGCCGGTCATGTTGTTCATCGGCGTGAAATCGTCGTTCCCGAACCAGACGGCCGTGGTGTAATTGCCGGTGAAACCCACATACCACGCATCGCGATAGGCCTGCGAGGTACCGGTCTTGCCGCCGGAAACGATGCCGTTATCCAGCGCGCCGCGCCGGGCCGTGCCCATGACCGGGATGGTCACCAGCATCTGGTTCATCTTCGAATTGGCGTCTTCGGAAAGCACCCGTTTGGCGGGCGCTTCGTTGTGGCTGAAATCGTAGAGAACATTGCCCTCGTAATCCAGCACCTGCTCGATGCCGTGGCGGCGCGACTGCATGCCGTCGGCCGGGAAAACGGCATAGGCGGTGGCCTGATCGAGAACCGTCACTTCCGATGTGCCGAGCGGAATGGTCTTGTCGCTGCGCAGCGGCGTGGCGACACCCATGGCCTTGGCGGTATCGACGATGACCTGCGTGCCGAGCACGTCCTTGGCAAGACGCACGGGCACGGTGTTGTAGGACTTGGCGAGCGCCATCTGCAGCGTCACCTTGCCGGCATAGGAGCGGCCGTAATTCTGCGGCGACCAGCCGCGCCAGGTCACCGGCGCGTCGGAGATCAGCGTCTCCGGCTTCATGCCCTTTTCCATGGCGGCCGAGTAGGTATAGACCTTGAAGGAGGAACCCGGCTGGCGCAGCGCCGCCGTGGCGCGGTTGAACTGGCTTTCGCCATAGTCGCGCCCGCCGACCATGGCGCGCACGCCGCCGCCGTTCTCGATCATCACCATCGCGCCCTGCTTGACGCGGTAACCTTCGCCGAATTCGCGCAGGCCCATTTCCATCGCCTGTTCGGCCGCCTGCTGCAGGCCGGTATCGATGGTGGTTCGCACGACCACGGTGTGGTCCTTGAACTTGCCCTCGGCGGCCAGCCGCTGCACTTCGTCGAAAGCCCAGTCGAGGAAGTAATCCGGCGCCTTCACATCGGCGCGGTCGATGACGGTGGCCGGGTTGCGCCGCGCGCCGATGACCTGACCCTCGGTCATCAACCCGCTCTGCACCAGGTTGGAAAGCACGGTGTTGGCGCGGGCGCGGGCTGCGGGCAGGTTGACATGCGGCGCATATTTGGCCGGCGCCTTGAACAGGCCGGCCAGAATGGCGGATTCGGCCAATGTCACATCGGTCAGGTTCTTGCCGAAATAAAATTGCGCCGCCGCCGCCGCCCCGAAGGTGCCGCCGCCCATATAGGCGCGGTCGAGATAAAGGCTGAGGATTTCCTTCTTCGACATGTTGGTCTCGAGCCACAGCGCGAGGAAGGCTTCCTTGATCTTGCGTTCCAGCGAGCGCTCATTGGTGAGGAACAGGTTCTTGGCGAGCTGCTGCGTCAGCGTCGAGCCGCCCTGCACCACGCCGCCGGCGCGGGCGTTTTCGCTCATGGCGCGGGCAAGGCCGATGAAATCGATGCCGAAATGGTCGAAGAAACGCCGGTCTTCGGTCGCCAGCACCGCCTTGATGAAATGATCCGGCATCTGGTCGATCGGGACGGAATCCTCATGAATGATGCCGCGATGGCCGATGGTATTGCCGTAGCGATCGAGGAAGGTGACGGCGAAATCGCCGCGATAACGCCAGTCCTTCTTGGTTTCCTCGAAGGCGGGCATGGCGAGCGCCAGAAGCACGACGGACCCCGCCGTTCCGAAGGTCAGCGCGTCGCAGGTGAGGTTGACGAGAAGCTTCTTCCAGCCGCGCACATGCAGCTTGCGCGAGGCGATGGTGACGTCTTCCCAGAAATCCACCAGCCTTGCCGCAGCCGTCCACAGGCCGGAGTCGATGAAGCTATCGATCCGGAGCAGGATGTGCCGTTTTTTACGGCCTTTTTTATCGTCTTTTTCTTCCTGCACCTGGCGATGTTTTCCTGTTCAACGCAACGCTGCCATCGATATGTCTGCCTGATATTCTACGCTTCAACCCATTCCCGACGCAAAACCGTGGCATGGTTATGTCGGAAGTGCTTGACGCGGCGGCCTTTCGCGGGCCAATGACCCCTCTGCCGCCTGCCAATATGCTAAAATATCGTACAAACCAGCCCTTGGCGATACGATATAAAGGATTAGGGACCGGTTAAACACTCCCGTCCAAGAGATCAAAATGAAACGGAAATGTTAACGATGAATGACGCGCCGTTCTGGAAAACCAAATCGCTGACCGAGATGACCGGCGAGGAATGGGAAAGCCTCTGCGACGGCTGCGGCCTGTGCTGTCTGAACAAGCTGGAGGACTGGGACACCGGCGAAGTGGTGTTCACCTCGGTTCGCTGCGTGCTGCTCGACGGCGAGAGCTGTCGATGCTCCGATTACGAAAACCGCCGCGCCACCGTGCCGGACTGTATCCAGCTCGACCTGAAGAAGGTGCATGAGATCGGCTGGCTGCCGCCCACCTGCGCCTATGCGCTGGTGCGCGACGGCAAGGATCTCTACTGGTGGCACTATCTCGTTTCCGGCGATACGGAAACGGTGCATCAGGCCGGCATATCCGCCCGCGGCCGCACCGTCAGCGAGGCCGATGTGGATGTTGACGACTTCGAGGATTATGTGGTCGACTGGCCCCTGACAGTGGGTGAGACGGTCGGCGAGAAGGCGGGCGAAAAGGAGCGGATGTGACGGAAAACGTCGATTTTCGTTTTGGTCCTATTCCTGCCCCATCGTTCCCTTAAGGCAGTGTCGCCCGAAAGCGTGTCACGGTTTCGGGGTACGACTTGTCTGAAATCAAAGACAACTTCCGGCCATTCCGGCAAATGATCCGCAAAAGCGGACGAGGGACATCAAAACGCATGCGCTACCGGCTGCCCGCCATCGTTCTTTCATGCCTCGCCCTTCCGGGGCTCCTGCCGTTTTCCGCTGACGCCCAGCAACAGCCCCAGGCCTTCGAATGCACGCTGGTTACCTCCATCGAGACCGGCGCCATCATCAACCAGCAGGGCGCCTGCGACCAGCGCGTGGCGCCGGCCTCCACCTTCAAGGTGCCGCTGGCGCTGATCGGTTACGACGCCGGCATTCTTCAGGATGAAAAGACGCCCGCCTGGGACTGGAAACCCGGCACGGAAGCGCGCGCCTCCGACCGCAAGACGGTCGATCCCTCGATATGGGAGCAGGATTCGGTGCTGTGGTATTCGCGTGAAATCACCCGCCGCCTCGGTCCGGAAAAATTCGCCGCCTATGTGAAGCGGCTCGGTTACGGCAATGCCGATGTTTCCGGTGAGCCGGGCAAGAACAACGGCCTGACCCATTCCTGGCTCGGATCGTCGCTGACGGTCTCGCCGGTGGAACAGGTCGGCTTTCTCCGCCGCCTTCTGGCCGGCAATCTGCCGGTCTCGCGCGATGCGCAGGCCAAGACCAGGGCAATCGTGCCGGTCTTCGATGCGCCGGAAAGCTGGAGCGTGCATGGCAAGACCGGCACGGGCTACATGCGTGACGAAAAGGGCAATCCCGACCGCAACCGCCCCTTCGGCTGGTTCGTCGGCTGGGCGGAGCGCGAAGGCCAGCACATCGTCTTCGCAAGACTGCGCGTTTCCGACAAACCGTCCGACGAGCCGCTCGGCCCCGCCGTGCGCGATGCCTTCCTGCGCGATATTCCCCGACTGGCCGTGCACCGGTAGCCGCACGCATCTAATAAAAGCGTAGTTTTTGCGACGTGCTCCTTCCCTCATCCCTGTGCTTGTCACAGGGATCCAGCCAGCCCAAGTCTTTGGGCTGAAAGAACTCTTTCCGCCGCGCGGACGCGCGTCGACTGGATTCCTGTGACAAGCACAGGAATGAGGGTGATATCTTGGCGCATGGAAATGTGAACGCTGTGGACCGAGATAGCGCGGTCAGTAGGTATCCGTCAGATTACCGCGCCTGGCAGCCGCGATGGCGCGCGCTTCTTCAATCGCGGCGAGCGTTTCAGCGTTCGGTTGCGTCAGTTCTATCGGCAGTGCTTTTTCTCGGGCAATGCGCGTCAGCATCATTCGCATGACATCGGAAACAGTCAGTCCCAGACTGTCGAGCACGGCAGTCGCGTCATCCTTGAGCGCCTGATCGATGCGCGCTCTCACATAAGCATTTGCGGTCATGATCGACCTCCTTTGGATAATGCTGTATGTAGCTCAAATGAGCATCAGTTTCAATGTTCGATGCACAGGCAACGGGCTATCCTGAACTTGGGAAAGGACGAGCGGAAATGTCGAATGCCTCCTGCGATGTCATCGGGCTCTATACCGAACACGGGGCCGATTTCGACAGGCAGCGTGGACGCTCCCTTGCCGAAAAACCCTGGCTCGACAGGTTCATCTCGCTTTTGCCGAAGGGCGCGTCCATTCTCGATATTGGCTGCGGTTCCGGTGAGCCGATAGCCGGCTACTTCATCGCCAGCGGTTATGACGTCACGGGCATCGATGCGTCCCTGCCGCTGGTCGAGCTTTGCCGGAAGAGATTTCCCGGGAACCTCTGGGCGGTTGCGGACATGCGAAAGCTGGCCCTCGGCCGCCGCTTCGACGGGTTGATCGCGTGGCACAGTTTTTTCCATCTGACGGTGGAGGATCAGCGCCGCATGTTCGGTATTTTTCACCAGCATGCCAATGACGGCGCGGCGTTGATGTTCACGGCCGGACCGGATCACGGGGAAGCGATCGGCACCTTTCAGGGCCGGCCGCTTTATCATGCGAGCCTCGCACGCGATGAATATGAAAGCCTGCTCGCCGCGCACGGTTTCCGGCTTCTCGATCATGTCGTCAACGATCCCGAATGCGGCGGCGCCACGGTTTATCTGGCGCGACGCATAGCCCTCTGAACGCGCCTGGCAGGCCCGCCCGGTATCGGGCCCACAGATCGAATGATCGCGGCGGACGTCATATTTTTGCAGCGGGGGCTGCACTCACGATTGTGTGTTCAACAAAAAGTTTCCGCTTCCCTTGACCTTCCCATCATGGGAATCTCTACATAGGGTCTCGAAAGGGGATTTCCCATGAACGAGACAGTCAAACACGCCCATCGACATGAACCGGTTTCCATTCCCGTGGAAGGCATGACCTGCGCTTCCTGCGTGCGGCGGGTGGAAACGGCCGCGGCCAAGGTGCCGGGTGTCATGTCGAGTTCCGTGAACTTCGCCACGAAGAAGCTCACCGTCGAGCCGGCCGAGGGTTTTTCGGCCAGAACGCTTGGCGCCGCCATCAAGAAGGTCGGTTACGATATCGCGCCGGAGCGTCACGAATTTGCGGTGGAGGGCCTGCGGGGCGAGGCTGAGGCCGAGCGGCTGAAGGCCGTTCTGGAAGCGGTCGCCACCACAATCGCCGTCAAGGTCGATGCTGCCTCCGGCAAGGCCTCCGTGGAAACGATTGGCGGCCGGCGTGAACGGGATGCGCTTGTGGAAACGGCAAAGCTCGCCGGTTTTGCGCTGAAGACGCCGGCGCCGCACGACCATTCCGCCCACAATGGTCACGGCCAGCACCACGGACATCATCAGGGCCACGGCCAGATGGCGGCGGGCGAGACCGGCGGCCACGACCATATGCAGCATGCCGGCGAAGAGGGCGCGCTGAAACGCGACCTGACGATTGCCGCGATCCTGACCGCACCGCTTTTCGTGCTGGAAATGGGTGGGCATCTCTATGAGCCGATGCATCACTGGCTGATGGGCATCATCGACACACAGAACCTCTATTACATCTATTTCGCGCTGGCGACGGCGGTGATTTTCGGACCGGGCCTGCGTTTCCTGAAGACCGGTTTTCCGGCCCTGCTGCGCGGCGCGCCGGAAATGAACTCGCTGGTGGCGCTCGGCGTAACCGCCGCCTATCTCTATTCGGTGGTGGCGACCTTCGCGCCCGACCTGCTGCCGGACGAGGCGCAGTTCGTCTATTATGAAGCGGCAACCGTCATCGTGACGCTGATCCTGACCGGGCGGCTTCTCGAAGCCCGCGCCAGCGGCCGCACGGGAGACGCCATCCGCAAACTGATGAGCCTGCAGGCGAAGACCGCCCGGGTGGAGCGCGACGGCGTTACCATCGATATTTCCCCCGATGATCTGATGGCTGGCGATATCGTCGTCATCCGTCCCGGCGAAAGGCTGGCGGTGGATGGCGAGGTTGTCGAAGGCTCCTCCTATGTCGATGAATCCATGATCTCCGGCGAGCCCGTGCCGGTGGAAAAGACCATTGGCGCAACGGTCGTCGGCGGCACCATCAACAAGACCGGCGCCTTCAAGTTCAAGGCGACCAAGGTGGGCGCGGATACCATGCTGTCGCAGATCATACGCATGGTGGAAGAGGCGCAAGGCTCCAAGCTGCCGATCCAGCTGCTGGTGGACCGTGTTACCGCGCTGTTCGTACCCGTTGTCATCGCCATCGCGGTGCTAACCTTCATCGTCTGGGCGATCTTCGGCCCCGAGCCTGCCTATACTTTCGCACTGGTCAATGCCGTGGCGGTGCTCATCATCGCCTGCCCCTGCGCCATGGGTCTCGCCACGCCGACCTCCATCATGGTCGGCACCGGCCGGGCGGCGGAACTGGGCGTGCTGTTCCGCAAGGGACAGGCGCTTCAGGAGCTGCGCTCGGCTGAAATCGTCGTGGTCGACAAGACCGGCACCGTGACCAAGGGTCGTCCGGAACTGACCGATCTGGTGGTTGCGGAAGGCTTCGCCGATAACGAGGTGCTGGCGCTCGTCGCCGCCGTCGAGGGCCGCTCGGAACATCCGATTGCCGAAGCCATCGTCCGGGCTGCGGAAGAAAAGAAGCTTGCGACCCCTGCAGGACTCGAACCTGCGACCGTCGAAAACTTCGAAAGCGTGACGGGTTATGGCATCGCCGCCACCGTCAATGGCCGCAGGGTCGAAGTCGGCGCGGATCGGTTCATGGCGAAACTCGGCCATTCCGTGGATATCTTCGCTGAGGCCGCCGCAAGGCTGGGTGACGAGGGCAAGACGCCGCTTTACGCCGCCATCGACGGCAGGCTGGCGGCCGCGATTGCGGTTGCCGATCCGCTGAAACCCTCGAGTGTCACCGCCATCCGGGCGTTGCAGGCCATGGGTATCGAAGTGGCCATGGTGACGGGCGACAATGAACGCACGGCCAATGCAATCGCCCGGCAGGTCGGCATTTCCCGCGTGGTGGCCGAAGTATTGCCCGAGGGCAAGGTGAAGGCGATCCATGAGATGCGCGCAGGCGGCAAGGTGCTGGCCTTCGTGGGCGACGGCATCAACGATGCGCCGGCGCTCGCCGAAGCCGATATCGGCATCGCCGTCGGCACGGGAACGGATGTCGCCATCGAAAGCGCCGATGTTGTGCTGGTCGGCGGCGATCTTCTGGGCGCAGTCAACGCCATCGAGATGAGCCGGGCGACCATTCGCAACATCAAGGAAAACCTGTTCTGGGCTTTCGGTTATAATGTGGCGCTGATACCGGTTGCGGCGGGCGTGCTCTATCCGGCCTTCGGCATCACGCTGTCGCCGATGATCGGCGCGGGCGCCATGGCGCTCTCCAGCGTCTTCGTTCTCGCCAATGCGCTGCGGTTGAAACGGGCGAAGGTGGCCCATCGGGAGGTGACGTCATGAATATCGGCCAGGCATCGGAAGCATCGGGCGTTTCCGCCAAGATGATCCGTTATTACGAGCAGATCGGCCTCATCACGCCGGCCGCCCGCACCGGCAATAATTACCGGGTCTATGGCGAGCAGGACGTGCATAATCTGCGCTTCATCAAGCGGGCGCGCACGCTCGGTTTCTCGCTGGAAGAAACCGAGACGCTGCTGAAACTCTGGCAGGACAAGAGCCGCGAGAGTTCGGCGGTCAAGGAAATCGCGCTCGTCCACATCGCCGATCTCGAGCAGAAGATCGCCGAGATGAAGAGCATGGTGAAGACGCTCTCCCATCTCGCCCATTGCTGCGGCGGCGACCATCGACCCGACTGCCCCATCCTCGACGATCTCGCGGGCGCGGATAAGACCGACGCCAGACCCGCGCGAACCCACTGACCTTTAATGACAGCCGGTGCGAGAACATCGCGACCGGCGATAAGGAGAAAACCATGAGTGCAACCACCTTCCTCATTCCGGACATGACCTGCGGCCATTGCGAAAAGACGCTGCGCGGCGCTCTAACGGAGGTGCTGCCCGGCGCGTCCGTCAGCATCGACCTCGATGCCCATAAGCTGACGGTTACGGGCGACGCCGCGACCGCGGAAGCGGCGATCCGCGACGCCGGTTATTCGCCGGAACGGGCGGGCTGATAGACGGCTTCCGTTTGCACAGGTCCAAAAATGTGCTACATATGTTGCACAAAATGGAGCGTAAACGGATGACCGTAACGACGAGAATAAGACGTCAGGGCGGTGCGGCGGTGATGACCATCCCGCCCGCTCTTTTGAAGATGCTGGGGCTGGAAATCGGTGAGCAACTGACGCTCGAGGTCGATAACGGCGCGCTGGTCGCCAGCCCGGTTCGGCAGGAAAAGAAACGCTTCACGCTTGCCGAACTGCTGGAGGGTGCGGATGAAGTCGTCGCCCTCAATGCCAGCGCGCGGGAGTGGGACGAAGCGCCGCCAGTTGGCAAAGAAGCCCTTTGATGGTTCGCGGCCAGGTTCCAAAACGTGGCGACGTTTATCTGGTCGACCTCAATCCTGTCATCGGCAGCGAAATCAGGGACGAGCATCGTTGTATCGTCATCACGCCCAGAGAAATCAATTCGGTTGGACTGTGCCTTGTCGTTCCCGTGACCACGGGTGGAGTATTCACACGCAGGGCAGGGCTTGCCGTGAACATATCGGGCCACAGGACAACGGGTGTCGCACTATGCAATCAGGTGAGAAGCATGGACATTGTTGCCCGTGTCGCCCAGAAGAAAGCGAAATATATTGAAACCCTTGACGATGCGACGATCGACGAAATCGCCGGTCGTGTCATCAGCATGATCGATCCCGCCTGAGAACGCCCATTGGAATAACGGGCGAAATGTGCTACTGAGTAGCATCTCTTTTGCACCGGGATAGCCACAATGTCCGTCAAGGCCTCAGTTTCCATCTCCGATCAACAGGACAGCTTCGCCCGAAGGCTGGTGGAGGAAGGGCGTTACGCCAGCCTCAGCGCCGTCGTCCAGCGTGGGCTGGAGCTGCTCCGGCAGGAAACGGAACTGAAGGACGCCGAACTTGCCGCGCTTCGCGATTTGCTGGTCGAGCGCGGGCAGGGCGATTTCGTTTCTGTGGAAGACGGCAAGGAAAGAACGGCAGCGATGATCGCAGCCAAGAAGGCCGGCTATGGCCTTTAAGGTCGTGCGCTCGACACAGACGGATCAGGACCTCGGCCTCATTCTCGACCATCTCATCCAGTCCTATCTCGACCTTGGCGACGCCTTGCCGGGGGCCTTCGCGCGCGCTGCGCGACGCGTGGGGTCAATTGAAGCGGATATGGAAGCGCTTCACAAAGCGCCTTTTCAGGGGACATTGTTGCCCGAAATATTGCCCGGCCTTTGCAGGGTAACGAAAAATCAGGCTGTCTTTTATTTCGATGTCGATGAGGGTGAAAAGACCGTGCGTATTCTTGCGGTCTTTTTCGACGGGCAGGATCATCTACGCCATATGCTCACGCGCCTCGTGTCCCGTCGCGCTCCGGGTCTTCCCTAAATCTCATCGAAAGCTCTGCCTTTCCGCGAGGGATTGGGGTTCCTGCTGCCGCTGAATTCTGTCAGACCGGATTGCGTGAAAAAGCCGTCTTGACCTCAATGGCGCTTGAGGTTCTAGTTTGCCCGCCGTACCCGAAAAAATGGAAAGGATACGGCTTTGTCGAGTATGGAAATGACGGAAAAAAACGGCTGGAGCGAATTGCTGAGCGGGGCGAATCTCTCGCTTCTGACCGTCATTTCCTCCGGTATCGGCCTGCACGCTTTCAATCAGTTCGCGGTGGTGACGGCCTTGCCCGTGGCCGTCAATGAAATCGGCGGCGCTGCCTTCTATAGCTGGGCCTATAGTCTCTATTTCGTCGGTTCCGTGGCGGGTGGCGTCACCGCCGTCCTGTTTCGCGAGCGTTTCGGTGCGCGCGCCGTCCTGCTTCTGTGCTGCCTGATCTTTTCGCTCGGTTCGGTCCTCTCGGCAATCGCCGGCGACTTTTTGTGGGTCGTCGTCGGCCGTGCCCTGCAGGGGCTGGCGGACGGGCTGATCGTCGCCGTGTGCTACAGCCTCATTCCCGCCGGCTTCCGCTCCGGCCTTCTGCCGAAGGTCTTCGCCATCGAGGCGGCGATCTGGGCGGTTGCCTCCTTCATCGGCCCGCTGACCGGTGGTTTCGCCACCGAACACATCTCCTGGCGCGCCACCTTCCTGCTGTCGGCGCCGCTGATCCTGCTGCTTCTGGCCTATACCACCATTGCCGTCTCCGCCGAGCGGCCGGTGGCGGCGACGCGTAAACCGCTGGTGCCGTTGGCTCTTTGCCTTGTCGGCGCATTGGCATTTTCCGCGCCTTCCGCCTTCGAGGATGCGAGCCTGCGCGCCCTTTCTCTGCTGGTGGGGGCGGCGCTGTTGTGGGCTTCGCTTCGCGCGGGCATCCGGCCTTCCATCGGTCTTTTCCCGAAAGATTCCTTCCGGCTGAAGACGGTGCTCGGTAGCGGTTTCTGGGTGCTGTTCCTGATGTCCTATGCCCATGCGCTGGGCAGCGTCTATCTCGCTTATGTCGCCATCAATCTCTGGCGGCATGAACCGACCTTTGCCGGTTTCATCGTGGTGACGATGCCGCTTGCCTGGAGCTTCGTGGCGATGCTGATCGGCAGCCTGCGTTCTGCCCGCCTTCGGGAGATTTGCCTGCATTACGGCCCTTACCAGATGGTGCCCGGCTGCGCGCTGCTCGGGCTCGGGCTGGCGACCGGCAACTGGGGAGAAATGCTCGTCGGGCAAATCCTGATCGGCTCCGCCTTCGGCATGTCATGGGCCGGCATCAGCCAGGCCGCCATGGAGGCCGCGCCGGAAGAGGAACGCAAGATGACGGGTGCGCTGCTACCGACGGTCGCGACACTGGGCGCCGCCGCCGGTGCGGGCGCCAGCGGCACCGTCGCCACTGCGACTGATCTGGTAGGGCAGATCGAGCGGGCGGATGTGACGATGCCGATGGTTTATCTCTATGGGCTGGGTGTGGTCGTATCGCTGCTGGCGATCATGACCGCCAGCGGGTTGCGGGGTGAGCGGCGGTAATGCTGCTTCACGGCTCCGATCAGGACTGAGTTGTGGCGATGGTGATCGCCGCCAGATAGACGACGAAGGCCATGATCGCGATCGCGCCGATGATGACGACTATGCCCTTGCCTGCGCGTTTTTTCTCGGCCTTGTTTTCATTGGCTTCAGTCGGAAACAGGATCGGATCGCTGGTGTCGCGGATTTTGGTCATGCCGTTTCTCCTTATCCGTGGATTGGGCGGTTTCGGTCTATCAACCGCCCAATCCGCCAAAAGGTTCCTCACGGTTTCAGCGCCCAGCTGGTGGCATGCACCACCGCGCCGGGGGCGGCCTTCAGCAGCGCCGAGCGCACCGGTTCGAAACCTTCGAGGCGCTTGGTGCCCACATATCGGCCGCGATTGGCGAAGACTTCGATGGAGCCATAATCGAGAAAGATGCGGATGCGGGATGCCTTCGCTCCTTTGGCGATATAATGCGGCGAAGGACCTTCCCGCCCGTCCTCATGGCGGATCCACAGGCCCGTTTCATCGGAAACGACGCCCAGCCTGACCGCCGGATGATCGAGCACCAGTTCGAAGGGCGCGCCGGGCGAGGCAAGCTCGAACAATATTTCCACCGCCCCGTTGATGAAGGTAACGCGTTCGCCGGCGGCCAGCCGCGTGCGGTCGAGAATATGGCTGCGCAGGCTTTCCGCCGCACCGATGGGCGGGGTCAGAAGCTCGCCGTTTGCATAGTGAATCCGGCGCGGCAGCGTCATGGAGGTGGGGAAATCGATCTCCGGATTGGCATCTGCCCAATTGGCCAGCCAGCCGATGCCGATGATGCTGTCGCCATCCAGAAAGGCCTGGAAGGCATAATTATCGGTGCCGAAATCCAGTTCCTGCCCGGATTCTTTGGTGAAGACCTTGCCGTCGAACCAGCCGACATCGGCCATGGTGAGGTTCTTGCGGCCGGTTTCCGGGTCCTCCGAATGCATCAGCCCATAGACCAGCACCCAGCGTGTGGAGCGGGCATTGGCGGGTCCATCGAGCGGCAGCAGGCATGGGCATTCGATGGCCGTGGTTTTATAACGCGTTTCCACCCACAGCTTGCCCACATAGGTCCAGCCCGATGCGGCGGTGGGGTCCAGCGTCTCGTAGAGCAGGATGACGCCGCCGCCATCGCTCTGGCTGCCGAGCACCATTTTCCACAGCCCGTCGGGGCCGCGAAATACGTAAGGATCGCGGAAATCCGGCGTCAGCCCCTGTCCGTCCGGGCGGTGGCCGAGAATGACGTCTGCCTGCCCAGCCATGATGAGATCGGAGGAGGTGGCGGTGAGCTGTATCTGCTGTTCGGGAATGCGGTCCTGCACCTGCTCGGTGAAGAAGACGCGGATGCCCGTGCCTTCCACCAGCGGAATGGTGGAGCCGGAATAGGCGCCGCCGCGCTTGTCGGGCCGCGTCGTCAGATCTTCGGAAGGGAAAAGGAAAATCGGCAGGTGCCGCCAGCGCAGATAATCCGACGAGACGGCATGGCCCCAATGCATGGTGTTCCAGCGCAGCCCATGCGAATAATGCTGATAGAACAGATGCGGCCGCCCCTCGAAACGGCCGAAACCGTTCGGGTCGTTCATCCAGCCGAAGGGCGGGCGGAAGTGATAGCTGCCGGGAAGTTCGGGTGCGGCATTGTCCGGCTTGGTATGGACGACGGTAATGCCGGTTTCGAGCACATCCGAAGCGGTGAACCAGTAGATGACGGAAACGGCTGTTGTGACCGTGTCGTAACTCAGCTCCACATGGCCGCCGCCGAAAACCTGATAGATTCGAAAACCGAACTCTTCCGTGTTGACGCTTGAAACCTCAGCGAATTTTCCATTCTGATTGGAAAAGGAGACGGCACCCGGCTCGGCATCTTTCTTGGCCTTCAGCCAGACATGGAAGGTGGCGTTGACGGGCAGATCGGTATGAATGGTGCGGATGGCGCTTTCCGGTTCGGCTGCGGCTTCAACGACGGTCATTCCCGTTCCTTTCGTTGCGGCGTTTCTCGTTCAGGAAACGCAACGAATGGGACGAAAGAAAGTTCAATCGTCGGAGGTCTCGCCTTCGCGAACCGTCCAGGCTTCATTCCGGCGGTGAAGTTTCGTATTTGGCTCCCGGTTCGAACGGCAGCCGGCCCGGATGGTCAAAGCTGCGGCCTCTCGCCGGATTTTTATCACCGTAGTGAAAACCGGCGCGTCGGCTACGCCCCGGTTTTCCTGTTTTTGCCATTGCCGTCAGAACTTGACGTCCCAGCGCAGGTTCACGCCGTTGTCGGTCGAGCCTTTGGAGAATGTCCCGCGATATCCCATGGTTATCGTGTTCTGCTCGGCAATGTCGAAGGTAAATTTCGCATCGAGGACCGCTGCGTTTCTCGATACTTCGGCACCGCTGATCGGGAAAGCGGTTCCGCCACCTGCGAAGGATTGCTGGCTTGCGCTGTGAATTTCGCCGAATGCATGCGTGAAACCGAGGTTGCCGGAGAAGAAGGCGTTGATGTCGCTTGTTGGCAACTTCACCGCGCCGCGCAGGCCGAGGGTGGCGAATGTGACGTTATCCGCGCCGCCGCGCACATGAAGCGCGGCCGGCCCGCCGGTTTCGCGAGCATCGCCGAGATCGGTGCCGACATGCGCCAGTCCGGCATAGGGAGACAATTCGATATCGGCATCGACCGCTATGTCGGTGCTTGCTTCGCCGAATATCTGGTATTGCCAGCCATTCATGCCGCCTCGGATTCTGCCGGCAAGCCCCGGAACCCAGATCTCGCGCGAAGCATCACTGTCGAGATAGGCATAACTTGCGCCGCCGCGAAAATTGAATGCCCCGACCGCCGCGCCGGCATAGCCGCCGAGATGGTAGGCATCGACCTCGATACGCGATTTCTGTCTGTCGGACAGGCGGCTTTGTCCATGACCGGCAAAAAGGCCGACGGTCAAGCCGTTGTCGAGAACGCCATCCAGACCCGCCAGGACGCCCCAGCCGTTGTCGTTGACTGCTTTCGCGCCATTTCCGCTATGGATGCGGGCATCATATCCCCATGATGTCATCCAGCCGCCCGGCCCGCTCGCGCTCGCGCCATCAAGCAGCATGCGTTCGTTTATCGCGTTGCGCAGATGGCCGCTGTTCATGGCAAGTGCGGATTGTGCGGCGTCGTAAATCTCACCGGATAAATTATCGAGAGCCCCTGCCGCCCTTGCCGAGTCCATCATGACGACCGACCGGTACACCTCGCTGGCCGATCCCGCGACTTCGAGGGCCTTGCCGACGCTGCACTGGTTCTTCGACGATCCGGGCAGGCAAATCGACACGCCGTTTCGCACCAGATCGAGATAGACGCTCGTGGTGTCGTAGCTCAGATAGGGGTTCAGGAACGCGAAATTGCTCGTCACCGCGTCGAACCCGTTCGACGCGCCGCCTCTGACCAGTCCTCCGTTCGCCTTCAGGATCTCGTAGCGCGTGCCTGGACCGTAATTGCCGTTTTCCGCCTGAACATTGACCGTACCGCCAGTAACGGCGGCCTGCCCGGAGACGAGAATCTTGTCGCTCTCGCCCTGCGCATTGACCTCGACCTCATAGGTCGATCCCGGACGAAACTCTATCGACGCGGTGGAAACCGTGCCGATGGAATTGCCGGGCGCGACGACGCCGCCATCGCCGACGATCATCTTGCTGACTTTGCCCCTGCCGGAAACCTGCCCGCCCTTTTTCACGTCGATATCGGAGAGCAATTCGCCGTTGATCACCAAGTCACCATTGCTGATGGTGGAGCTGCCGGAAAAATCGTTCTTTCCATTCAGGACGAGCTTGCCGCCCAGCAATTCTATGCCGCCGAAACTGTTGTTGCCGGCAAGAACGAGCGTTCCGTCTCCGGCTTTGGTCAGGCGTCCTGCACCCGCTATGTCGTTCTTCCAGATATCCCATTCGCCGAAACCGGCAATGTCGTCCGCCTTGCCTGCCGTCTGCTCCACGGTCACGTCGGTATAAAGATAGGTCGGTCCGTTATAGGCGGCGGGCAGGTTGATCAGGCCCCAGGTCGAATGATCGTTCGCCGGGTCGACGTTCCTTCCGGCGAGGGAATCGGCGGGATAGGCGGTGCTGGCGATGATCGCACGGCGGTCTTCCACGGACAGATAGGGAAAACGCAGGCGCAGCAATTGCCCGGACTGCAAGTTGAATTTTTCAGGTGCGGGCAATGTGTTGTCCGCCGATCGCCGCTGACCGTAATATCCAACCGAAAAACCCGTGCTTGCGTGCTCGTTGTAAACCGGCGTTTCCTGCGCTTCCAGGCATTGGCGCATTGTATTGCCGCAGATGTCGCCGATCTGCTGTCGCAAGGCGATGCTGTTGGCAGCGATCGTTTCGGCGATCTCGTCGTCAGCCAGCATATTTGACATCGTGAAATAGGCTGCAGTGCGTGAAGCGATGGTGTCCGTTGGAAAATGTGCGGCCAAAATGACGCGGCTCTCGCCATATTGCAGGGCGCGGGAAAAAAGGTCCTGTCCGCGCTCCGGAAATATAAGGCTAAATATCTGTGCCTGTTCAAATCCTGTCCATGTATGACCGCTCGGATAGGAGGAGCCGCCGAGGGATTCGTAACCGTCGATATAATTGCCCCCAGGCATCGCCTGTTGCGGGCGAGCGCGCTGGTAAAAATCCTTCAGGATGAAATCCAGCGACCGGTACCTTTCCTCATCCCAATCGTATATGAGGCTGGCCGCCTCCACGTAGCCGCGCGCGTTACGATAGTAGGGATTCGTAAGAAGATTGACTGAACCTGCATGGCTGCCGAGTGCGTTTGGTGCGAAGCTTCGGTAGACAGCCGAGCTGGAATCTTGCCTGTCCAGAAGCGCCAGATCCCGGCGCGGCCCGGTGGTGGCCTTAAGCCGATTGACCTCGATGCGGTCGGCCTCGGCCTCCCACGAACCCGGCGCGGGATAGCCTCGAACGACGTTCTCGGAAAGTACGGCGTACCAATCTTCCCGAAATTGTTCTATACGCGAAAGGGCTGTGTCTTGCGCATAAACGGAAGTCGATACAGACAAAAATAGAGCGGACAATGAAGTAATGCATATTTTTTGTGACATATATATTTAGCCTATATTGCTTATATTATTGATAATTAATAATAATTATACTTAAGTATTTCTTTGAAGCCGGTGTGTATATTTTGTTTATGACGGTATGTTGATAGTCTTGGCGGCAGGATGAAAAAGATCAACTTCGCCCCGAAATAAGCGCCTTGCGTGTGATTTTAATTGTGCGGAAGGAGCGCCTGATCCTGCAAAATGGGCTCCGATACCCTACATCTCCCTCTAACGATGGAGTTTACCCGTGATGAAATTCGACAATTCCTATGCCCGCCTGCCGGAACGGTTCAGCGCTGCCGTGCTGCCGACGCCGGTGAAGGCGCCGCGGCTCATCGCCTTCAATCGTGGGCTGGCCGATGAACTCCTTCTCGATGTGGCAGGCCTTGACGATGAAAGGCTGGCGGCGATCTTTTCCGGCAATGTTGTACCGCAGGGGGCCGAGCCGCTGGCCATGGCCTATGCCGGCCACCAGTTCGGCGGTTTCGTGCCGCAGCTCGGCGATGGCCGCGCCATTCTGCTGGGTGAAGTGATCGACAGGAACGGCAAGCGCCGCGATATCCAGCTCAAGGGCTCCGGCCCGACGCCGTTTTCGCGCCGGGGCGACGGGCGCGCGGCCCTTGGCCCGGTGTTGCGCGAATATATCGTGTCGGAGGCGATGTTTGCACTCGGCATTCCCGCCACGCGGGCGCTGGCGGCCGTCCTCTCCGGCGAGAGGGTGCAGCGCGAAGTCGGCCTGCCGGGCGGTGTTTTCACCCGCGTTGCGGCTAGCCATATCCGTGTCGGCACCTTCCAGTTCTTCGCGGCGCGCGAGGATGACGAGGCGATCAGGAAGCTTGCCGACTATGTGATCGATCGTCATTATCCCGAGGCGAAAGAGGCAGACAATCCTTATCTCGCCTTGCTGCAAGGCATAGCGCAACGGCAATGCGACCTTATCGCCCGCTGGATGATGGTGGGCTTCATCCATGGCGTGATGAATACCGATAATATGGCGGTTTCCGGCGAAACCATCGATTTCGGCCCCTGCGCTTTCCTTGACGAATATCATCCCAACAAGGTCTTTTCCTCCATCGATGCACAGGGCCGTTATGCCTTCAACAACCAGCCGGGCATCGCGCAATGGAACATAGCAAGGCTGGCGGAATGCCTGTTGCCGCTGCTCGATCCGCAGGTGGAAAAAGCCGCCGAACTCGCCAATGCCGTTCTCGCCGATTTCGCCGCCGCCTTTCCCAAACGCTGGCTTGCCGGCATGCGCGAAAAGCTTGGCCTGACGCTGGAGGAAGAGGGCGACATCGATCTGGTGCAGGCGCTGCTGGCGCGGATGCAGGCATCGGAGGCGGATTATACGCTGACCTTCCGGCGTCTTTCCCATGCGGCCAATGGCGATGCCGAACCGTTTCGCGGCATGTTCATCGATATTGCCGGGGCGGACGAATTTCTGGCGCGCTGGCGGGAAAGAGCCGGTCGCGAGGAGATTTCCGATTCCGAACGATCAGCCGCGATGCTCTCCGCCAATCCGGCCATCATCCCGCGCAACCACCGCATCGAGGAACTGATCGAAGCAGCGGTGGAAGAGGGGGATTTCGAGCCCTTCCATGCCATGCTGAGAGCAATCGCCACGCCTTTCGAGGAGCGGCCGGACAATTTCGTCTATATGCAGCCGCCGATGAGCCATGAGCGGGTGTTCAGGACGTTTTGCGGGACGTAACGGGTTCATCAATCCTCGCCGTCATGCCGGACTTGATCCGGCATCCAGCCGCCGCGCGTCTGCGCGGCGAGAGAAGTCTTTCCAGCCCAAGGACTTGGGCTGGCTGGATACCGGCTCGAGGCCGGTATGACGAAGAAATGGGAGGAGATGTTTTTTCAACCAACCCGCGCCAGCGGCTCATGCGCGCCGTAATAGTGGCCGAACCGGTTTTCGAGGAATTTCGGCAGCGCCACTTCTTCCTGTCGCACAAAGCCCTTCTGCGGCAGGGCGCCTTCGGCGAGCAGATCGAGAACCGTGCAGATGCCGGCGGCTGTGGTGATCTGGATGGCGCTCATCATCCGGCCGGAAACCGGGCCGGCATAGACCTTGTTGGCATAGGTTTCCTGCAGGAAACGGCCGTTGCGGGTGCCGCAGACAGTGACGAAGACGATGACCACATCCTGCATGGTGCCGGGCAGGGCGTTTTCGAACAGGTCCTTCAGCACATCGCGGCGATTGCGCAGGTTGAGGTCGTTCAGAAGCGCCTTCATGATCGCCACATGGCCGGGATAACGGATGGTGCGGTAATTCATCGTCCGCACCTTGCCTTCCAGCGTGGCGCAGAGCGTGCCGAGGCCGCCCGAGGTGTTGAAGGCCTCGTAGGTAACGCCGTCGAGCGAAAATTCCTCACGTTCCTCCAGTGCCGGAACGGCGGTAAGGCGGCCTTCGACGATCGCTTCGCAGGGCTCGATATATTCGTTGATCAGCCCGTCCGTGCTCCAGGTGAGGTTGTAGTTGAGCGCATTGGACGGATATTGCGGCAGCGCGCCGACGCGCATGCGCACGCTGTCCAGCTTGTCGAATTTGGCGGCCAGATCGGCGGCGACGATGGAGATGAAGCCGGGCGCAAGGCCGCATTGCGGAATGAGCGCCGTCTCGGCCGTTTCCGCCAAAGCCTTGACCTTGCGGGTGGATTCGACGTCCTCGGTGAGATCGAGATAATGCGTGCCGACGGTAACGGCCGCCTCTGCAATGCCCGCCGTCAGGTGGAAGGGGGCGGCGGAGAGCACGGCGAATTTGCCTTTCAGCAGTGCTTCCAGAGCGGGACGGTCGGTAATGTCGACGATCTCGGTATCGACCCGTTCATGCGCCGGCACATTGGCCAGCTGATCGGCCGAACGGTCGGCGACGGTGATGCGATAATCGCCTGATGCGGCCAGCATCCAGGCGATGGCCGAGCCGATATTGCCCGCGCCGATGACGACAATGTTTTTCATGTTTTTGTTCCCCGCAGTGAATGCAAATGTGTCAGCGCAGATGCGCTTCAATAACAGAATGCCAGTTTTTATTGACGATTCGCAGCTTCACTATGTGCGAATAGCGGGTTAATATTAGGCAATAAGACGACAGGATTGGTCACTATGACGATTGCCGACAAGGACCGGGCGCTGCTCGCCCTGCTTTCCGAAAATGCCCGCATGCCGGTGGCGGAACTGGCGCGCAAACTCGGCCTTTCGCGCACCACGGTACAGGCCCGTATCGAGCGGCTGGAGGCGGACGGGGTGATCGCGGGTTATGGCCTCAGGCTTTCGGAAAGTTATCTTTCCGGGCTGGTGCGCGCCCATGTGCTGATTACCATCGGGCCGAAGGCGCTGCCCGGTGTCACGGCGGCCCTTGCCGCCATCAAGGAGGTGACGACGCTGCATTCGGTGAGCGGCACCTTCGACCTCATCGCCATTCTGGCCGCGCCTTCGATCCTCGATCTCGACCGGTTGATCGACCGCATCGGCGCGCTTGACGGCGTGGAGCGCACGCTGTCGTCGATCATTCTGTCGACGCGGATTTCGCGGTAGGGATTTTGGGGAGTGCGGCAGGCGCAGCGCTGACTGTTATCCAGACGCTCTCTCCCTCATCCCTGTGCTTGTCACAGGGATCCAGCCGACGCGCGTCTGCGCGGCGAGAAAAGTCCTTTCAGCCCAAGGACTTGGGCTGGCTGGATTCCTGTGACAAGCACAGGAATGAGGGGCGCGTGGGTATGCCGCGCCTCGATCTAAACCACCACCCGCTCATCATAAGCCCTCTGCGCCGCCATCACCGCGTCGATATTCTCCTCCGCCCAATGGGCAAGCGCCGCCACCGTGTCGGTCAGCGTCCGCCCCAGCGGCGTCAGCGAATATTCGACCGTCACCGGCACGGTCGGGAACACCTGCCTCGAAATCAGCCCGTCGCGCTCGAGCTTCTTCAGCGTCTGCGACAGGACTTTCTGCGAAATGCCCTTGATCTCCCGCCGCAGCAGGTTGAAGCGCACCGCTTCCACCCGCAGCCGGTCGAGGATCAGCAGCGCCCATTTGTCGGCAATCCTGTCCAGCACCATGCGGGTGGGGCAGCGGTCTTCATAGACGTCATAGATACGTTCCATGGATTTGTTCCGTCGTTTCACGGCCATGCCGGTTTCCGAAAGGAAACCAGCTAACCGAAAAGTGCTCTCTTTTCATGATTTCGCAAACGCAGTACCTGTGTTTTCGAAACATGGTTTCCATTAGATACTACGGAGATTTGAGATGACAGGCAAGATACTCGTAATCGGTTCCACCGGCACCATCGGCACGCCGCTGGTGAAAGCGCTCCTTTCGAAGGGCGAAAGCGTGAAGGCCGCCTCGCGCAGCGGCAAGGCCACGGGTGGCGCGGAAGGCGTGCGTTTCGATTATACCGACGCATCGACCTATGCGGATGCCTTCGATGGTGTTGACCGTCTGTTCCTCATCCTGGCGGGTGGGCGTCTGGATGCCATCGACGCGCTGACACCTGTGGTCGAGGAAGCGGCGCGCCGCAAGGTGAAGATCGTGTTCCTGAGCGTCCTCGGTGTCGATGCCGATGATTCCATTCCCTATCGCCAGATCGAGCTGAAGATCATCGCTTCGGGCACGCCCTACGTCATCCTGCGACCCAACTGGTTTGCCGATAATTTCCACAGCTACTGGAAGGCGGGCATCGACCACGGCCAGATCGCCGTGCCGGCCGGCGAGGGCAAGTCGAGCTTTATCGACGTGCGCGATATCGCCGACAGCGCTGCCGCAGCCCTGACCTCTGACGCCTTTAATGGCAAGGCTTTCAACCTGACGGGTCCGAAAGCCCTAGGTTACGGCGAAGCGGCCGCGCTGATATCGCAGGCGATCGGCAAGCCGGTTTCTTACGCCGCCGTTTCGGATGAGGTCTTCATCGGCATCCTCACCGGCGCCGGCGTGCCGCAGGACTATGCCTCGTTCCTCGCCTCGATCTTTTATCCCGTGCGCGAAGGCTGGACGGCGGTGGTGACCGGCGATGTCGAGACGCTGACCGGCCATGCGCCGCGTTCACTGGAGACCTATATCGCCGACAATCTGGACCGGCTGAAGGGCTGAGGCTCAAAGTAAGCCCGCCGCGTTTATGCCGGATCGGTGGAGCCGCGGCGGGCCTTGAAGAACATCTTCAGCCGCTGGATATCCTCGGGGTTCCAGCCGCTTGGCGCGGTTACTTCCGTCCATGCATCGATATAATGTTCCGGCGCATAGACATGGCCATAACCGATGGGCGCGGTGGTAGCTGCGGCGACATCGAGACCGAGCTGCAGCAGCGTCACCACCGGGAACCAGCGGAAGGATGTCGAAACGTCAGGCCCGTGATGCGCCATCCATTGCGGCCGCCGGTAAAGCGAGGCGGCCTCGAAGAAGGTGATCGGGTCGCTGGCATATTGCAGATAGACGATCCGCATCGGGCCCCATTTCGCATCGGGCATATGCGCGGTCGTATACTGGTTGGCGAAGCGGATGACGGAGGAATCGCGGAAGCGCGGCAGCCATTCCGGCGTGCCCTTCACCCGGCCATTGGTGGCCATGCGCCATGTCGGGCTGGAAAAGGGCGGTCCGCTCCACAGCGCGCCCTGGAACGGGTCGGAGAGCACATCGTAGAGATCCGAGGATTTCTGCGAGTTGAGCGAACCGAGGCTGAGACCATGCAGGTAAAGCTTCGGCCGCGTTTCCTTCGGCAGCGTGGTCCAGTAGCCATAGACGGCCTCGAACAGGGCGCGCGCGGTCTCGACACCGTAATCCGGCTCCGTCAGCAGCGCGATCCAGCTTGAGAGATAGGAATATTGCACGGCGACGCTGGCGATATCGCCGTCATGCAGATATTCGACCGTATCGAGCGCTTCCGGGTCGATCCAGCCGGTCCCGGTGGGAATGACCACCAGAAGCACCTTGCGCTCAAAACCGCCGACCCGTTTCAGTTCCTCCAGCGCTAAGGCCGCTCTTTCTTCCGGCGTCGACGCCGAGTTGAGGCCCGCATAGACCCTGAGCGGCTCCTTTGCCGGGCGATGGGTGAAGGCGGATATCTCCGCGCCATCAGGGCCTTCGGCAACGAATTCACGCCCGCGTCGGCCGAGCGATTCCCATGTCATCAGCGAGGCGCTGCTGCCGGTCTTGAGCGCATCTGACGGACGCGGCACGTCGGGTTCGATCAGCGCATCCACCTGCTTCAGCGAGGAATCGGCAAATCTAAGGCCGATATCGAAGATCAGCCCATTGAGCAGCATCCATGAGAGGATGATTGCCACCGCGATACCCAGCACATTGGCAAGGCGGCGCGGCAGGAAATGACGGCTGCGCGCGGCAAAGAACCGGCGGATAAGCTGGAACAGCCGGCCCGCGCCAATGAGGATGGCGGCGACCAGCACCGCAAGGCCGCCGGTCTTGGTGGGATGCGCGCTGGGCAGCGGATCGAGCTCCATCAAAACGCGTATGGAGTTCTGCCAGTCCTTCGCCTGCCATAAGAACGCGATGGCGGTGATGGCGGCGGCGAGCGCGATGAGAAAACGAATGCCGCGCGCATTGTGGCGCGAGGGTTCGGGCAGCTCCAGATAGGCCCAGATGGCGTGCAAAGCCACACCGATCAGATAACCGATGGCGAAGGAAAAGCCGCACAGCACCCCCTGCATCAGCCATGTACGCGGCAGGAGCGAGGGCGTGAGCGAAGCGCAGAACAGAATAGTGCCGAAGACGATGCCGGTTGCCGAAAGACCTGCAAACAACCGCTCAACCCATTGTTTCACCAACTTGACTCGCCCCTTGTACTCAGCGCCTGGTGCTGAGTGTAATATGTGACGGACGAGGGTGCAAATCCTGCGGGAAGGATAAAAATCATGAAAATAGGAAAATAATCCTTTACAGCGTGACGGTGGTTTGATAGTGTTTGGCTACGGTCGGAGATTTGCGGCTGAACGGCAATGGGTTCTCCTTTGGATTGCCCGTTGCGCTTTCTTCACCACCTCATTCCTGTGACAAGCACAGGAATGAGGGTGAGTGAGGTGCATGCAGATGTGCCTTGTTCCCACGCTCCTCTTTATTTGATCTTTCTCTCGCAGGCCAATCCCATGACAATCTCCAGCAATTGCGATCCGGCGCTCTACGGCGTCTGGCCGGAAACGCCCGCCTATGCGGCTGAGGACATGCCGGAAGCCGCGCCGGAGACGAAGTCTCGGGCCGACAGGCTGGCCGCCGAAGATGCGGCGCGCAACGGCAGCCTGCGGCAATTGCTGAACGAGCTGACGGAGGAGATGCGCGAGCAGTTCTGCCTGTACCGCAATCTCCGCCAGGCGAGCGAAGCGGCCTTTCTGGCGACGGCGGAGGATGCTTCGGGCAAGCTGGCGCGCGCCGATGTGAAGGCTGCGACGGACCAGCTTTCGCTGATCGTCCGCACCCTGGAGCGGATCGACGCCCTGCAACGGGTGCTGGCGGAAGAGAGGGAAGCTCTTTTCAGCGAAGACGAAACTGAGGCCGGGGACTACGAAGCGGCGGTGGCGCATTTCCTCAACCGCATCGACGAACTGGCTGAACAGAAATGCCGCGCGAAGATGGAGGTCGATCCGGCCCACAGCCCCTCCGCAGAAGCCGACACATGACGGATATGCCGACCGGACCCCATTTGCCGGCGCAGGTCTTCAACCTCCTGCGTGACTGGCGTTTCATCGGCAACCTGCCGCAGCAACCGCCGGAGGGCGACTGGCGGACATGGCTTCTGATCGGCGGGCGCGGTTCCGGCAAGACGCGGGCCGGGGCGGAATGGGTGCATCGTGTCGCCTCCGCCGGCAAGCAGTCGGATTTGCGCATCGCGCTCGTGGCCGAAACGCTGGGCGACGCCCGCGAGGTGATGATCGACGGCATTTCCGGCATATGCCGCATCGCCCGCCGCCATCGCCCCGCCTTCGAGGTATCGCGCCGGCGGCTCCTCTGGCCGAATGGCGCGATGGCCCAGGTGTTTTCTTCGGAAGACCCGGAAAGCCTGCGTGGCCCGCAATTCCACATGGCCTGGGCAGATGAGCTGGGCAAATGGAAATATCCGCAGGAAACCTGGGACATGCTGCAATTCGGCCTGCGTCTGGGTGAAACGCCCCGGCAACTGGTGACCACCACGCCACGGCCCATTCCTCTGCTGAAGGCGCTTCTTGCCGATCCCTCGACGCGGGTGGCGCGGATGCCGACGGCCATGAATGCGCGCAATCTCTCGCCCGGTTTTCTCAAAGCCATGCAGGACCGTTACGGCGGCACGCGGCTGGGGCGTCAGGAAATCGGCGGTGAATTGATCGACGAGCGCGAGGGCGCGCTGTGGAAACGCGCCGATCTGGAAGCGATCATCGAAGCGGCGCATGAGCCGCTCACGCGGATCGTGGTGGCGGTGGACCCGCCCGCCGGCGTTGGTGAACATTCCTGCTGCGGCATTGTCGTGGCGGGGCTCGGAATGTCCGGGCGGCTTAACGTGCTGGCGGATTGTTCGGTGGAGGGCGAAACGCCGGCCGGCTGGGCCCGCGCCGTGGTCGCCGCCTTTCGCCGCCACGAGGCCGACCGGGTGGTGGCGGAGGTCAATCAGGGCGGCGAGATGGTGCGCGCCATGCTGCAGAGCATCGACGCCAACCTGCCGCTGACCCTAGTGCGGGCGAGCCGCGGCAAATTTACCCGCGCCGAACCGGTTGCGGCACTCTATGAACAGGGCAGGGTGCGCCACGCCGCGCGGTTTGAAAAGCTGGAAGACCAGATGACGGATTTCGGCCCTGACGGCCTATCCTCCGGGCGCTCGCCGGACCGGCTGGATGCGCTCGTCTGGGCGATAACGGCGCTGACGACGATGGTGGTGAGTGAACCGAAGGTACGGGGCATGTGAGGACGGCGATTATTGGCTGCCACGAAGGAGAGGCAATTACCGGTCGAGCGGATGCCCCTGGTTTCTTCTCCCCGAGCGGGGAGAAGGTGGCGCGCAGCGCCGGATGAGGGGGCCACGGTCAAGATGTGTTGAGAGAGTAGAGATATGCGGAGAACTTGCCCCCTCATCTGACCCTTCGGGCCATCTTCTCCCCGCCGGGGAGAAGAAATTCGCGGTGCCGTAGTCACCCGAATTCGGGCGTCTGGCGGATATTATTTCTTCGGGGATTGCGCCGGTTTCGGCTGAGAGCCGGTTTCACGCATCTGGCGCCACTCGTTTTCGAGACGGTCATAAACGGTCTGGGGGATTGTCGCTGTCATGGTGGCATTCCTCCTTGAATGGTTAACGCTGCGGGATTGCGCGGTGAATGGAGTTAGCGCGCTAAGGTTCCGGAATTCAAGGAATTTTTTACCCCAAAACCCCGGGGCGCGGATTAAAATCGATTAAGGTTTTTTCAAATCGATTTAGTTCCGGCGGCCTGCATGTGGAAAAACCGGGCGTCGTATCGCCCAACATTTTCAGGAGCCATCATGGCCTATGACGAGGCGCGATTCTTCGCGTCGGCGCGGATTTCCATTTTTGGCGGTCGCCTGCGCGCGGCCCAGCTTGCCGGCACGAAAACGATGCTGGCAGGATTTGAAAAGTCGATGCCGGGCGGCGATCCGCGCTGGCTCGCCTATATGCTGGCGACGGCCTTTCACGAGACGGCGGCGACCATGCAGCCGGTGCGCGAGACATTGGCGGCAAGCGATGCCGAGGCGATGGCAAGGCTCGACCGCGCCTTTGCGGCGGGCAGGCTGCCCATGGTGCGCAAGCCCTATTGGCGGCCGGACACGGAGGGTAAGAGCTGGCTGGGGCGCGGCTTCGTGCAGCTGACGCATCGGCGCAATTACGAGGCCATGTCGGCGCTGACCGGCGTCGATCTTCTGGAACGGCCCGAGCGCGCCATGGAGGCGGAGGTGGCCACCGCGATCCTGATCCACGGCATGGCGGGCGGCGGTTTTACCGGCCGCAGGCTCTCCGATTTCTTCAGCGACAGGCGCGAGGATTGGGATGGCGCCCGCGCCATCATCAATGGCAGCGACCGGGCGCGGCTGGTGGGCGGTTACGGGCGCGCATTTCATCATGCGCTTGTCGCGGCGCGGATTGAACCCGGGCGGGCCAGATGATAACCCGTTACCCGGTGCCGAAAAGGCTGCCTCCGAATTCTGCATGACAGGTGACACCGTGATCCGCCATATCGTCTTTTTCACCGTTCCCGAGGAAAACCGCGACGCCGTGCGCAGGGGGCTTTCCGGCCTCACCGCAATACCGCATTCGCTGAAGCTGGAAATCGGCGAGAACGTGAAGAAGGACCAATGGGGAAATTCGGTCGATTTCATCGTCTACGGTGAGTTCGAAAACGAGGCGGCGCTCGCCGCTTACAAGGCCGATCCCGCTTATGATCTTTCGACCCGCACGGTAAAGCCGCTGCGCGAAACCCGCGTCGCCGCCGATTTCGACAGCGATACGGCGGTGAAAGCGCCGATCCGGTAGACGTCAGGTTTCACCGAGGTCGGCGCGAGATATTGCCGCTGTGCGGACAGGGTGCCTCACGCGCGACGTCATCCTTGGGCTTGTTGTAAAGACCGGAGACATCCCTGACATGTGTTCGGAGACATCCCTGACAGTCAGAGTTTATCTTCGAGATTGATCTTTGCGATTTGAGTTGCCCCGAAGAAAACGCCGAAGAGACCTGAGCT
>NZ_JADQWB010000029.1 GCF_015704895.1 Agrobacterium leguminum
GGCAGCGTGCGCATCAAGGATTATGCGACAGGCGCAGAGGGGCTGAGCGGCAATCTCGCCAAGGCCTGGGTGACGAAGGAGGCGTGAGAGCCTTCTCCCCCTTCGGTTCAGAGCGAATAAGAGGTCATTTCCATGAGCAGAAAATCCGAGAAGCTGGTTCTTAACGCCTTCATCTATCCGGGCGGACATCACGAGGCGGCCTGGCGGCATCCGGACTCCGAGCCGCATCGCGTCACCGATATAAAGCTCTATCAGGATATCGCCCGCAAGGCCGAGGCGGCGAAGCTCGATGCCATCTTCTTCGCCGATGCGCCGGTGCTGGACGCCAATATCCGCTATGCAGCCCGCCACCGGCTGGAGCCTATCACCATGCTTTCGGCTCTCGCCGCCGTCACGGAGAAAATCGGTTTCATCGCCACGGCCTCCACCACCTATTACGAGCCATATAATCTCGCGCGGCTGTTCGCGTCCGTCGATCATATCAGCGGAGGCCGCGTGGGCTGGAACATCGTGACGACTTCGGCGGATGCTGCGGCGGGCAACTTCAATCTCCAGAAGCATCCGCCGCATGCCGATCGTTATCGTCAGGCGATTGAGTTCGTGGATGTGGTGACGAAGCTCTGGGACAGCTGGGAAGATGACGCCATTGTTGCGGATAAGGAAAGCGGCCTTTTCGCCGATACCGACCGCATCCATCCGGCCAATCACGACGGCGAATTTTATCGGGTGCGGGGCGCGCTGAACGTGCCGCGTTCACCGCAGGGCCGGCCGGTCTATGTGCAGGCTGGCTCCTCGGAGGAAGGGCGCGGTTTCGCCGCCCATTATGCCGAGGCAATCTTTACCGCGCATCAGACTCTGGAGAGTGCGCGGTCTTTTTATTCCGACATCAAGCGGCGCGTCGCGGCCACGGGGCGCAATCCCGCCCATGTGAAAATCCTGCCGGGCATCAGCCCCTTCATCGCGTCAACCGAAGAGGAGGCACGCAGGCTCGAGGCTTCTTTCAACGATCTCATCCAGCCGGCCTTTTCGCTCGGGCAATTGCAGCGCATCACCGGCATCGATCTCTCATCGGCCGATCTCGACCAACCCTTGCCGAAGGAGGCCGTGGAAGCGACGCGGGCTCAAGCGGATAGCAGCCGCCATCAGCTGGTTCTCGATGTCATCGACCGGGAAAATCCGACGATCCGGCAATTGCTGCACCGGCTTGCCGGCGGACGTGGCCACAAGGTGATTTCCGGAACGCCGGAGCAGGTGGCGGACTGGATAGAGACCTGGTTCCGCGATGGCGCGGCCGATGGCTTCAATATCATGCCGCCATGGCTGAATGGCGGGTTCGACAACTTCGTCGACGGGGTTGTGCCGATCCTCAAACAGCGTGGGCTGTTCCGCGAGGATTATGAGGGCGACACGCTGCGCGACCATTATGGCCTGCCTCGGCCGGAAAATATCTACACGGCCAGAGAGTTGCAAAGGGAACGCGCCTGAGGTGGGACGGGCGTGTTCAGGCGGCGGCCTCGAGAGAGCGCATATCCTCGCGCAATAGGGCGAGTAGAGATGCGACCTCCGGCAGCCGCCGCCTGTCAGGACTGGTCAGCAGGTGATAACGGCTGGCGGTCGGTTGCGGTGCGCCAAAGGGAGCGATCAGCCGGCCGTTTTTCAGCTCTTCCGAAATCAGCGAATGGCGCACGAGGCCGATGCCGTGGCCGGATGAGATTGCCTCTATCAGCGCTGTCTGGCGTGAAAAACGCGGACCGGTTGCCGAAAGCCTGAGCGGAATGCGGCAGGCGCGAAGCCAGTTCGCCCATTCGAAGGCCGGGTCCAGGCCATTGCCACGCAACATCGCAAAGCTGAGATCCCGCAGCCGCTCCGGCTCGTCTGCAAGCCCATGGCGGGCAGCGAATTCCGGGGTGCACACGGCGCTGACGGTATCGGCGAAAAGCGGCTCATGAATGAAGCCCGGAATCTGCGCATGGGTGGCGACGATGGCGCAATCGGCATCGAAATGGGTGAGGTCGATGGTTTCGCTTTCAAGGGATTCAATGGAAAGCTCCACGTCTCCGAGCGCCGGAACGATACTGCCCAGCCGCGGCGCCAGCCAGCGGGCGGCAAAGCAACCTTCCGCCAGAACCTTCAGCTGCGGCCGGGCGTTTGAAACCATCAGGTCGGAAAGACTGCCGATCATGGTCTCGAAAGCATCGGCAAGCCCGGGATAAAGCGCGCTGCCGGCATCGGTCAGCAGCAATTCACCGCGCTGGCGGCTGAAGAGCGGCTGGCCGAGATGGGTTTCGAGAATTCGCACCTGCTGTCCGATGGCGGCGGTCGAGACATGCAGCTCCTCCGCCGCCCGCGAGAAGCTCGCATGGCGGGCGGCGACGACAAAGGCGCGTAAGGCGGTCAGCGGCGGCAGCCGGGAAAGTGTCGGCAAGCGAAAAGCCGCCCGGTTCCCGGCGGGAGCGATAAACTCCGTTCTCATTGCTGTTTCTCCTTTGCCGCCTGCATCTTCCGCATGGTCAGAACACCCGGCCTTCCCGGAGATGCGTCGTGGTGCCGTTCAGGTAATAGTCCCCAATCACCCGCGCCTTGTGGGCAAGCGGATTGTGATTGTAGACCGTGCGGATATTGCGCCAGTGGCGGTCGAAATTCCGCTCGCTCGATGTCGCCGAACCGCCGCCGAGTTCATAGAGATTGGTGGCGACCGTGAGCGAAAGCTGCGATGCGATGATCTGGGTACGGGCGGTGGCGAGCGAACCTTCCAGCAGGGCCGCCTCGATCGCCTCTTCGTCCCCGGTGGCGAAGGCGGCCGCGGTGCGGTCGAGCGTTCTTGCCGCTTCGCGGATCAGGGTCTTCACGGCGAAAGCGCCGGCGCTGATTTCGCCGAGCATCTTCTGCACGAAGGGGTCCTGATTGGCGGTTTCGGCGCTGCTGTGAAGTGTGGTGCGTGCCTGGCGCAGAACATACTCCACGCCGTCCTTCAGCGCCCCCTGAACAGCGCCGGCGGCCGAGGCGGCCAGATGCAGCTGCCGCATGGCCGAGCTGTGGCGGCCGATCTGGGTGCCGAGCTTGCGCGTCGTCAATTCATGCGGCATGACCTCGACATTCTCAAGCAGCACCCCGCCGCTTGCCGTCATGCGCTGGCCCATGCTGTCCCAGTCGTTGAGAATGGTGATGCCGGCGCGATCAAGCGGAATGAGCACGCCGATCGGTTGTTCGTCATCGCCAATGGCGCTGAAGGTGCCGAAATCGGCAAAGGCCGTGCCTGTCGCATACCATTTGCGGCCGTTCAGCCGGTAACGGTCACCATCCGCAATCAGCCGCGTGGTGATTTCGCCGGGGCGTTTGGTGCCCTGTTCAGTGCTGGCGCCTGCGAAGAGCTTGCCGGCAAGCACATGTTCGAGATGCCGTCGGTCCTCCAGCTCAATGGGTGTCAGAGCGAGGTTTTCGGTGAAATTGAAATGGCTGCGCAGCGCGTGTGGAATATTGCTGTCGGCTTCGCCGAGGATCATCAGCACTTCGATGTAGTCGGCAATCGAACCGCCCGGTCCGCCCTTGGCTTCGGGAACGCGCAGCGTGCCGATCTTCGCCTCCTTGATAAGGGCGAAGATATCGAAGGGCAGTTCCCGCTGGCGTTCGCGACGGGCGGCATCCTTGGCCGCGATGGCCGCAATGTCCTTTGCCCGGGCCAGAATCTCGTCACGGCTTGGCACGCCGGCATTGTCGGTGGTGGTTGTCTGCAGTTTCGGAGTGGACATTGCGGTTTTCCCTGAGCGGATGTGAGGGCCTGCGGCACGGGCGCGCCGCAGGCATGGTCTTCTGGACGATCAGGCGACCGCGCGCGGCTTGAGCGCCGGGCGGTGTGCGGGTTCGAGATTGCGCGGCACGCGGCCTTCGACGGGATGGCTCGGATCGTTGAAACCGGGTGTGGAGGGATGGCCGGTGGTGACGAGGCTGTCGACCAGCGCTTCATCTTCCGCATCGATCTTCACATCGAGCGCGCGGATATATCCGTCCCAGTGCTCTTCGGTGCGCGGGCCGGTGATGGCGGCGGTGACGAACTTGTTGTTCAGCACCCAGGCAAGCGCGAAATCCGCCGCCGAAACACCCTTCGAGGCGGCATGGGCTGCGACCTTCTGCGCGATCTCGACCGATTCCGGACGCCATTCCGTTTCCAGAACACGCTTGTCGCCACGGCCAACGCGGGTATCGGCGCCCGGCTGTTCGCCCGGCTGGTATTTCCCGGTCAGCACACCGCGTGCGAGCGGTGAATAGGACACGACACCAAGGCCATAATGATTGGCCGCAGGCAACTGCTCGGCTTCGGCCGTGCGGTTGACGATATTGTAGAGCGGCTGGCTGGCAACGGGCCGGTCGATGCCGAGCTGGTCGGCCAGATGCGAAATTTCGGCGATGCGCCAGCCACGGAAGTTCGACACGCCGAAGTAACGCAGCTTGCCGGCGCGGATGAGATCGGCGATGGCGCGCACCGGCTCTTCCAGCGGCGCATCGAAGACGGCGCGGTGGAAATAGAGGATGTCGATGTAATCGGTGTTGAGGCGGCGCAGCGAATTCTCGACGGTTTCGATCACCCATTTGCGCGAATGCCCGCCGAGGTTCGGGCCCTTGGTGTGGGAATTGACGAATTTCGTCGCCAGAACCCAGTGATCGCGCGTGGACTTGATGCCGCGGCCGACGACTTCTTCCGACTTGCCGTCGTGATAGACATCGGCGGTGTCGATGAAATTGATGCCCTGCTCGCGCGCCTTGTCGATGATGCGGAAGGCCACGTCATCCGGCGTCGGGCCTCCGAACATCATCGTGCCGAGGCTCAGCGGTGAAACTTTCAGCGCGCTGCGTCCGAGATAGCGATAGTCGACCATTATGGTTGCTCCTTCAGTTTATTGGGCATGGTGGCAGGCCACGGCGTGGTTCTTGCCGAAAAGGGTGTAATCCGGCGCTTTTTCGCGACAGAGATCGGTGGCGAGCGGGCAGCGGGTGTGAAACCGGCAGCCGGATGGCGGGTTATGCGGGCTCGGCAGGTCGCCGGAAATGGGGGCCGCCTGCTTGCGGCGAGCGGGATCGGGAACGGCGGCAAGAAGCGCGCGCGTATAGGGGTGCTTCGGGGAAGCCCAGAGTTCCGATGTCGGCGCGCTTTCGACGATCTTGCCGAGATACATGACCAGCACGCGGTCGGAGAAATAACGCACCACGGACAGATCGTGGGAAACGAAGAGATAGGAGAGCGAAAGCCGCTTCTTCATCTCCACCAGAAGGTTGAGGATTTGCGCCTGTATCGAAAGATCGAGCGCCGAAACTGGCTCGTCGCAGACCACCAGTTCCGGTTCCAGAACCAGCGCGCGGGCAATGCCGATGCGCTGGCGCTGGCCGCCGGAAAATTCATGCGGGTAACGGTCGAGCGAATCCGCCGGCAGGCCCACCTGTGCCACGATGGCCTCGATGATCTCTCGTTGGCGCGCCCGGTTACCGATGCCATGCACATTCAGCGGCCCGGTCAGGATGGTGCGCACCGTCTGGCGCGGGTTGAGCGAGGCGAAGGGGTCCTGAAAGATCATCTGGATGCGGCGGCGGATGCCGCGCAGTTCGGACGATGTCATTGCCGTGACGTCGGCACCCTTGAAGGTGATCCGGCCGGAAGACGGCTCGACCAACCGCATCAGCGATTTGCCGAGCGAGGACTTGCCGCAACCGGATTCACCCACCAGCGCCACGGTCTCGCCCGCCTCGATATCGAGGGAAACGTCATCGACAGCGCGCACGGTGCCGCGTCCGCCCGCATAATGGGTGGAAAGACTATGCACTGACAAGAGCGCCATCGGGTACCTCGTGGGAAGTGGGAGCAACGAAGGGGCAGGCGGCGTAACGGCCTTGCGAGATTTGCCGCAGCGGCGGTACGAACTGCCCGCAGAAGCCGCGGGCGCTCGGACAGCGCGGCCGGAAGGCGCAGCCGCGTTCCCCCGTGGCGGAAACGATGGAGCCCGGAATCTCGATGAGCGGCCCGTCGCGATAATGCTGCCCGTCTTCCGCGCGCGGCGAGGCGGCAAGCAGGCCGCGCGTATAGGGATGATAGGGATTGGAGAAAACCGGTTCCGGCAATCCCTCTTCCACCTTGCGGCCGGCATACATGACCATCACCCGGTCCGCCCATTGTGCCACGATGCCGAGATCGTGGGTGATGAGGATGACGGCCATGTTGAGGTCACGGCGCAGATTGTCGAGCAGTTGCAGGATTTGCGCCTGTATCGTCACGTCAAGCGCCGTCGTCGCCTCGTCGGCGATCAAGAGTTTCGGATTGCAGGCGACGCCGATGGCGATCATCACGCGCTGGCGCATGCCGCCGGAAAGCTGGTGCGGATAATCGTCCACCCGGCGGCGGGCGTCTGGAATATTGACCAGTTCCAGAAGCTCGATGGCGCGTTTGCGCGCCTGATGCCGGTCGATCTTCTCATGGATGCGCAGCACCTCGATGATCTGTTCGCCGACCGTCAGAACGGGGTTGAGCGAGGTCATCGGCTCCTGAAAGATCATGCCGATATCCCGGCCGCGAATGCCGCGCCACTGACGCTCGGAAAGCGGCAGCAGGTCGCGACCCTCGAGCAGAACCCGCCCGCCGGTCTTGGCGTGGGAGGGCAGGAGGCCAATCAGGCCAAGCGCCGTCAGGGATTTGCCGGAGCCGCTTTCGCCGACGATGGCGAGCATTTCGCCGGGGCTGACATCGAAACTGACGCCTTTGACCGGTTGGGCGGAGCCGAAGCTGACGGAGAGATCATGGACTTCAATCAGTTTGCTCATCGGCGTTCCTCCGAAAAACGGGGGTTGAGCGCATCGTTGAGGCCATCGCTGATGAGGTTCAGCGAAATGACGGTGAAGACGATGGCAAGGCCGGGTAGGGCGGTCAGATACCAGGCGGTGCGGATGACATCGCGGCCGGAACCGATCATCGAACCCCAGGACACGCGGTTTGGATCGCCAAGCCCCATGAAGGACAGTGCCGCCTCCATGAGGATCGCGCCCGCCACCATGACCGAGGAGGTGACGATGATCGGCGGCAGGGCATTGGGCAAGATTTCCTGAAATACGATGCGCGCATGGCCGTAACCGAGGCTGCGGGCGGCGAGCACATAGTCCTTCTCGCGGATGGCGCGGAATTCGGCGCGGGTGAGGCGCGCAACGAGCGGCCAGGTGATGATGCCGATGGCCGATGTGACCGTGGTGACGGACGGCTGGGCGATGGCGACGAGCACGACGAGCAGCACGAAATTCGGCAGGGTCTGGAAGATTTCGATCAGCTTGACGAGGATATCGTCAATGACGCCGCCGAAATAACCGGCGAAGGCGCCGACCGCGATGCCGATCGTCAGCCCGATCAGCGTCGCCACGACCCCGACGGTGAGCGAGATGCGCGCGCCGTGCACGATGCCAGCCAGAACATCCCGGCCCATGGAATCGGTGCCGAGCGGATAGGCGGCATTCTGGCCGGGCCACAGGAACGGGCGCGCCACCATTTCCAGGGGATCCCCGGGATAGATCAAGGGGGCGATCAGGGCGGTGACGATGACGGTTGCGAGAAACAGCAACCCGACGATGGCGTTGGGATTGGTAAGGAAGATTTTCAGTTCCCGCCGCAGGCCGCGCCGGGGCACGGAGATGGAGCGGGCCGAAAGCGCATCCGGCGCATGGATATAGGGCCAGGCTTTTTCTTCCGGTTTCTTCGGTTTGGGATTGTTGTCTTCGGCGCTGAGTTCGGCTGCGCCGAGGACAGCGGTGGTCTGGGAGGAATTCATCGGCTTTCTCCGATGCGGGGGTCAAGCCATGCCTGCAACAGGTCCACGGCTGCATTGACGATGATGACGACGAGGGAGGAGAGAAGCAGAATGCCGAGCAACACGCTGAAATCCCGCGCCATCACGGCTTCGAAAGCCAGACGGCCAAGGCCCGGCCAGCTGAAGACCGTTTCGACCACGACCGCGCCGCCGAGCAGGCCGCCGATATGCATGCCGGCCATGGTGGTGATGGGGATGAGCGCATTGCGCAGGATATGGCGCGTGGTGAGCCGGAGCGGAGAAACGCCCTTGGCGCGCGCCGTGCGCACATAGTCCTGGGATTTCACTTCCAGCATCGCCGCGCGGGTAAGGCGGGCATAGATCGCCAGAAAATAAAGCGCCAACGAAAGGGCAGGGAGAACGATATAACGCAGCCTGTCCAGCAGGGCGTCGAGACCGGTGAGGCTGCTGCCGATGGTGCTGTCGCCGCCGGAGGGAAGCCAGCCGAGCTTCACTGAGAACGTCAGGATCAACATCAGGCCGATCCAGAAACCCGGCACGGAATAAAAGATCAGTGAACCGATGGAAATGATCCGGTCCGGCAGCTTGCCGGAGAAAAGCGCCATGATCGAGCCGAGAAACACGCCGACGAAAATCGCAATGCCAAGTGCGGCGCCCATCAGGGCGAGTGTGCCGGGCAGACGCTGGCCGATGAGGTCTGCCACCGGCATGCCGTAACGTGGCGAAAAACCAAGGCTGAATTGCGCGAGATTGCCGAGATAGTTCATCAGCTGATGCACGACGGGCAGATCCAGCCCGAAGCGGTTGCGGATTTCGGCCATGGTCTCGACGGTCGCTGAACCCGCTTCCGCGGCCAGTACATCGGCGGCATCGCCGGGCGCCAACTGCAGCAGGAAGAAGTTCAGGATGACGATACCGAGAACCGTCGGAATGGCCTGAATGGCAACCCGCCTTGCCTGCGATAAAATCCGTTTCGAATTCGACATCGGCTCCAGTCCGTAAGCGTGGAAATATGAAATCGGCCCCTGAAGGCGGTGGTATTAGTTGACTAATTTTATGGAATTTGTCAAAGAGTAATAGAATTATTTTCTGAAATTTACGGAAATATGCGCCATAAAGAAAAGATAATTCCTGTTTATGAGAATGGTTGGTTCTTCATGCCAAGCTCGCTCTCGTCTGCGGAACAAACTTCTTCCTAAACGCGGCCGTTCAGTTTGCCGGTTTTTCGCCGGTTCAATCAAGGAGAGGGTATCGCATGACTATTTTCAACCAGACGACGCGGCGTGGATTTCTGCTGGCGTCCGTGGCGCTTGGCGTGGTGTCGTTGCCGGGGCCGAAGCTCAACGCGGCGGAGCCGGCAAGCGGTGGCACGGCTACCCTGCTCATCTCATCGGAACCGCCGGTGCTGACGACGATCGCACACACCGCCTATAATTCCGTCTATATATCACCCAAGGTCACCGAAGGGCTGTTGACCTATGATTTTGACCTCAATCCCAAGCCGCTCTTGGCCAAATCATGGGAAGTGAGCGCGGATGGTCTGCGTTACACCTTCAAGCTGAGGCCCGGCGTGAAGTGGCATGACGGCAAGCCCTTCACATCCGCCGACGTGGCCTTTTCCATCAACACCATCAAGGAAGTGCATCCGCGTGGACGCAATACATTCCTGAACCTCACTGCCGTCGAGACGCCGGACGAGCTGACGGCGGTCCTGGTTCTCTCCAAACCCGCGCCCTATCTGATCACGGCGCTTGCCGCCGCCGAAACGCCCATCGTGCCGAAACATCTCTATGAAGGTACGAAGGTGACCGAAAATCCGGTCAATCTCGCACCCATCGGCACCGGTCCGTTCAAGTTCAAGGAGTGGGTGCGCGGCAGTCACATCGTTTTTGAGCGCAATGCCGATTATTGGGATGCGCCGCGCCCCTATCTCGACAAGCTGATTGTTCGCTTCATTCCTGACGCGTCGGCCCGGGCGATTGCCATCGAAACCGGTGAGATCGATCTCGCGCCCAGCACGCCGGTCGCCTATAGCGATCTCGACCGGCTGAAGGAACTGCCGAGCCTCGGCTTCGAAACCAATGGCTATCAATATACCAATTCGATCAGCCGCGTGGAATTCAACCTCGAAAAGGACGTGTTCAAGGATGTCCGCGTCCGCCGCGCCTTCGCGCATGTGATTGACCGCAACGTCATCTTCAACACGGTCAATTTCGGTTACGGCGCGACGATCACCGGGCCGATCAACCCGAAGCTGACCAAATGGTTCGTGGACGATCTGAAGACCTATCCGATCGATCTGAAGGCAGCGGAAGCGCTGCTGGACGAGGCCGGATACAAGCGCGGTGCGGATGGCATCCGTTTCAAGCTCAATCTGGATTACGTGCCGAGCACAGAAGCCTATCCGCGCGGCGCGGACTATATTCGCCAGGCGCTGGCGAAAGTCGGCGTGGATGTGACGGTGCGGACGCAGGATTTCGCCACCTATACCAAGCGCATCTACACGGATCGCGATTTCGATTTTGCCTATGAGGGCATGAGCAATCTCTTCGATCCGACCGTTGGCGTGCAGCGGCTCTACTGGTCGAAGAACTTCAAGAAGGGCGTGCCCTTCTCCAATGGTGCTGCGTATAGCAATCCGAAGGTGGATGCGCTGCTGGAGGCCGCCGCCATCGAGATCGATCCGGACAAGCGCGTCGCGCAATGGAAGGAAATCCAGCAGATTCTCGTCGAGGACGTGCCGGCCATCGACATCGTCGCAGCGCCGGAGATCACCATCTACAACAAGCGCATTGCCGATCACACCATCGGCGCGGAAGGCGTGGCGGGAAGCCTCGCCTTCGCGCATATCGCCGCATCCTGATCGTCTCGCCAGACCCGGCCCCCTCTACGGCGGGCCGGGACCTTTCCTTTTCATCGAGGCCAAAGCCATGAGCACGACACTTTCTGAAATCTGGTACACACGCTGCCCGGTGCCCACACCCGTGGGGCTGGCGGCACAGCTCGGTTATCTCGAGCAGACCTTCGAGGAGGTCGGCATAGCGTTGAAATCCATCATCGATTCGCCTGACCGTTCCGTCCGGCAGAGCCATTTCAACCACACTCTGGAATGGTCCTTCCGTCATGGCGGCAATGTGCCACCCATCCGCGCCCGCTCGGAAGGACGCAATACGCGTCTCATCGGGGTGACCTGGACGGATGAGTTTCAGGCAATCATCACCCTGCCGGAGACCGGTATCCGCTCGCTTTCCGATCTCGTCGGCCGCCGTTTCGGCGTGCCGCGCCGGCCGGAAGGCATTGTCGATTTCATGCGCGCGACGGCGCTGAAGGGCATTGTTTCGGCGCTTTCGCTGGAAGGGCTAAAGGTCGAGGATGTCGAGCTCAAGGACATCGTCATCAAGGATTCGGTGCTGGCCTCGCAGGAAGGGCCGTCGCTATTCGGCCTGAAGCGCCGGCAATCCTTCGGCGAGGAAATCATTGCGCTGCTGCGGGGCGAGGTCGATGCGATTTTCGTCAAGGGAACGGCGGGCATCGCCGCCGCGAACCTGATCGGTGCGGTGCAGGTGGCGGAGTTCGGTTTTCATCCCGATCCCAAGATACGCATCAATTCCGGTTCTCCGCGGGTGCTGACGGTTGACGGACGGCTTGCCGATGAGCGCCCCGATCTGGTGCAGCGGCTGGTTGGCGCCATTGGCCGGGCCTCGCTATGGGCGGAACAGCACCCGGAAGAGACGCGCCGTTTCATCGCGCGCGAGGCCGGCGCGACGGAGGAGCAGGTTCTGGCCGCCAATGGCGCTGAGGTTCACCGCCATCTCGGTCTCGGCCTCGATGCCGATCTTGTCGGCGCCGTCGGCCATTACAAGGACTTCCTGCATCAATGGGGCTTCCTTGAAAACGACTTCGATCTTGGCGACTGGATCGACGACCGTTTCGTCACGGCAAATGAAAGGGCGGTGGCATGAGCGTTGCACTTTCCGCCGTTGCGAACGAGCCGGCGCAGCGGCCAGATCCCGTCGCCGTTGCAACCGCGCTGGCCGGGGATTTCAGCCTGACCGCAGCGGACCATGATAAAAGCGGCGAATTCGCCGCCGGTAATTTCGAGGCGCTTTTCAAGTCCGGCCTGCTGGGTCTCGTCACGGCTGAAAAGGATGGCGGCTGGGGCGAAGGCATGGAAACGGCACATGCCGTCATTACGGCCATTGCCAAGGGCGATCCATCGACCGCCCTCATCCTTGCCATGCATTACAGCGTTCATGCCGCGATCCGGCGCGGCAAGTGGCCGGCAGCACTTGCTGCAAAGGTACTGGCCGCCAATAGCAGGGAGCCGGCGCTCCTGAACAATGCGCAGGCGGAGCCGGGTGTCGGTTCGCCGGCCCATGGCGGCCTGCCGGAAACGACGGCGCGGATCGAGGGCGAATTCTGGGTGGTCAATGGCCGCAAGAGCTTCGTCACCGGCCTGCCGGGCCTGAAATGGGCAATCGTGCTTGCCGTGACGACGGAAGAGGCGCCCCGCCTCATCCAGCTTCTTGTTCCCCTCGATGCGGCTGGCATCGCTCAGGAAAAAGCATGGGAGGCGACCGGCATGTACGCCACGGCCAGCCATGATCTGGTGCTGGAAGACGTGCAGGTGCCGCTTGCCGACATTGTGGCCGAGCAGCCGGCGGATGAGCCGCTGCGGCGCGATGAAGCGGACGGGTATAATTTCTTCGTGCTACTGGCTTCCGTCTATCACGGTGTCGCGCTTTCGGCGCGGGACGATCTGTTGCGCCATCTGAATGGCCATGTTCCGGCAAGTCTTGGCGCACCTCTGTCCTCCATCCCCCGCATTCAGGAAGGTCTCGGCCAGATCGAGGTGCTGCTGGCGGCGAACCGACGCCTCCTTCTCTCGGTCGCCCGCGATGTCGATGCGGGGGAGCGGGTGGGAACCGATGCGCTGGCCGTTCGTCATGTGGTCATCGACAATGCAGTGGCGGTGACGGATCTGGCGCTGGAGCTTGGCGGCAATCGCGGCCTGCGCCGGGATTACGACCTTGAGCGCCATCACCGTGACGCGATAACGGCAAGGGCGCATGCGCCGCAGAGCCATATGATCCGAACGATTCTCGGTCGTCAGAGCATCAAGGCGGCGGGCGGTTGACCCATGAAGCAAAAGGGCGGCCTTGTCCGAGGCGGGCCGCCCATCTTCAAGCCACGCCCATCAATCCCGCAGCAGCGGCAGCAAGCTGTCGCCCTGCCGTTCGATTTCCTTGAGATAGGGCGTGTCGGAAAGCACGAAATGGCTGATGCCCAGCGCGCGATATTTGCGCAGTGACGCGGCGACATCTTCCGCCGAGCCGACAAGCCATGTGGTTCCCGCCCCGCCGCCGCCGAATTTGCCCGGCGCGGTATAGAGATTGTCGTCCAGCACGTCGCTCTGACGGTGCAAATCCAGCAGGCGGCGCTGGCCGACCGCCACGGCCTGAAGATGGTCGTTCCAGCGTACGCCATTATTTGCGGCCATTTCGGCAACTTTCGCTTCCGCATCGCGCCATGCCTCGGCCGTGGTTTTTCGCACCAGCGTGGTGATCCGCAGGCCGAATTGCAGCGGCGGCAGATCGCGGCCGAGCTTTTCGCTGAAGTTTCTCAGCCGCTCGATCCTTTCACGCACGCCGGCGAGCGGTTCTCCCCAGAAAAGCTGCACATCGGCCTCGGTTGCGGCAACCTGCTCGGCTGCTTCGGAAGCGCCCCCGAAATAGAGTTTGGGATGCGGCCGGCCTTCGCGCGCGGCGATGCGCGGCGAAACGGTGGAGTTCGTGACCCGGAAATGATCGCCATTAAAAGTGACGTTCTCCTCGGTCCAGAGCCGCCGCACCAGCCGCATGAATTCTTTCGTGCGGGCATAGCGCTGCGCCTGATCGCCTTCTTCATCGCCATAGGCGGCAAGCTCATCCCTGCCGGAAACGATGTTGATCCGAACTCTACCGCCGGAAAGCTGGTCGAGCGTGGCGGCGGCGGATGCGAGGTTGGCGGGCTTCCAGTAGCCGGGACGGATAGCGATCAGCGGCTCGAATGTGGTGGTGCGGGCCGCAAGCGCCGCCGCCACCGTAAATGTATCCGGACGTCCCCAGCCGGTGCCGAGCAGTGCGCCTTTCCAGCCATGGGTTTCAAGCGCTTTGGCATGGCTCGTCAATGTATCGAGACTGTTGTGATTTTCGCTGACGGCGTCGCCCCGGTGGCCGGGTTTGACGTCATTGGGGATGTACCAGAGAAATTCGCTTGTGCTGCTCACATTATCCGCCTGAATTTTCGTTTTATGGTGCGGTGGAATGGCCCTGCTGACGTTTGGCCTTCACCGCTTGTCGCTCCCGGGAGGCGCAAACCTCCGCAGGTGCGAGAATGGCAAAGCGGCGGCGGCCCGGCGAAGCAGCGACGTTTCTTTTGTCATGCGGCGGAGGAAAAGCTTTCCGTCTGGAAAGCCTATATTGCACATATTTTCTATATAAAAAATTTGAGGAAATGATTCCCTCTGGACGAAATTATTTCCGCCATGGAGAACGCATTTTCTGCATGATCGAAATTGTCTGGATCGATTTTTCGCAAGGCTTCGAAAGGTGAGCAAGGCAATAGTCGACGGAAATCGCGAAATTCACCATGCTTGCGACATACCGCCCACAACCCATGGAGCAGGCAAGTGTACCACCTTGATTGTCCCTGGCCTGAATGGTTCGGATGAAGGACATTGGCAGCGGCACTGGTTGCTGGATGATCCCGACTCGCGGCTGGTCGATCAGGACAATTGGCAATGCCCGGTTCTCAAGGACTGGCTCGATCGTCTCGAGGTAGCGCTGGCGACAGTCGAAAGCGCTTATATCGTCGCCCACAGCCTCGGTTGCCTGCTGGTGGCGAATATGGCCTCTCGCCCTTCGGCCACCAAAATCAAGGGCGCGCTTCTGGTCGCACCCGCCCATCTCGACCGCGTTGAGGCGATGCATCCCTGTATCGTCCGGTTCGGCGCGTTTCCGCAGCAACCGCTTGCGTTTCCCAGCCTCGTCGTGGGCAGCATGAACGATCCCTATATGGATTGCGAAGAGCTCGCGCGCAGTGCGAGCCTGTGGGGGAGCGATCTCATCAATCTCGGCGCCGTCGGACATATCAATATTGCCAGCGGCTACGGACGATGGCCTGAGGGTTATGCTCTTCTCGAACGGTTGAAGGCAGAGGGCGCGCCTGCAAAGGCGGTGACCGGATCGAGACTACACAGATTGACTGCCCTGGGCGATGCGCATTTTTAGAGAAAGGCCGAGGCTTTCCAGCCTCCTTGCCGAATGGGATGAGTGCGGGTTGGTTGATCGCTTCTTTTGGTTTTGGCATCGTTTACAACCTTTGAGAGATTTATTGGCGATTTTTACCGATGGAATTTTGAATTTCTCCTGAAGATTGTTTTTGAGTGGCCGCATTTATTTTCTATAAAAAATATAGAAAAGCATTTCTTCGCTCCGGTCGGTTTTGCCGTCACCTTTCATTGGTCATCAAATCAGGGAAAGGGGTAAGGAAATGTCCAGGATCAAGCTTGCAACGTCGGCTCTCGGCGGGTTGTTTTTGTCGGCGGTATCGTTGGCCACGGCTGGGGCTTCGGAAGCGCTGGTAACGGCCGACTGGCTGAAGGAAAATCTCGACAATCCGAAAGTTCGGGTCTTTGAAGTCAGCGTCGATACGGGTGTCTATGAGCGCGGGCATATTCCCGGTGCGGTGAACCTCAACTGGCATACGGATCTCGTCGACAAGGAAAAACGCGACATTGCCGCGCGCGACAATTTCCAGTCCCTGCTGCAGAAGGCGGGCGTGGGTGACGATACGACGATCGTTCTATATGGGGATAATAACAACTGGTTTGCCGCCTGGGGGGCATGGATTTTCGAAACCTACGGTCTGGGCGACCGGGTGAAATTGCTGGATGGCGGTCGCAAGCTCTGGGAAGCGCAGGGACTGCCTTTCGACACATCCGCACCGGCAACGGCCGAAACGAAACTGAAGCTTGCCGAGCCCGACACCTCGGTCCGGGCGCGCTTTGTGGACGTCGTTGCGGTGGCCGAGGGCAAGCACAACATCAAGCTGGTGGATATCCGCTCGGCGGATGAATATTCCGGCAAGATTTTCGCGCCGGATGGCGTCAAGGAGCTGTCCGTCCGGGCCGGCCACATCCCCGGCGCCGTCAATGTTCCGTGGGGCACAATCGTCAACAAGGATGGAACCTTCAAATCGGCCGAAGAGATCAAGGCGATCTATGCCGAGAAGGGCGTCGACGGCTCGGCGCCCATCATCACCTATTGCCGCATCGGCGAGCGTTCCAGCCACACCTGGTTCGCGCTGAAAAAGATCCTCGGTTACGACGTCCGCAATTATGACGGTTCCTGGACCGAGTACGGAAATGCGGTGGGTGTGCCGATCAGCAATCCGACGGGAACGGTCTGGACGGGCAAATAAGCCTTAGCTGCCTTCATCCGTGAGCCGGCGCGTCGGGTGGCGCGCCGGCATCCTTTTTTCCGACATTGCCGGTATTCCATGCGCTCGACCCTTTCCCGCCTCCTGGCGCTTGCCATCTTATGTGCCGTGACGGTTGCTGCTTATCGAGTGGAGCTGCTTGAGAACGGCAGGCCGCTTGCATTTTCCCTTCTGGCCGGGGCCGCTTTCGGCATCGTGATGCAGCGCGGACGGTTCTGCTTTCTCTGCAATTTTCGTGACTTCATCGACGGCAGGCGTTCGGACGGTGTTGTGGCCATTCTCGTCGCCCTGCTGGCGGGGGTGGTGTTTTACCAGATCGTCACCGCAGCGTGGATGCCGGTGCCGCAACCCGGCCGCCTGCCGCCCAATGCGCATATCGGCCCCGTCGGCTGGATTCTGGCGGTGGCGGCGACCGTCTTCGGTTTCGGCGCAGCGCTCTCCGGCTCCTGCCTGTCAGGGCATTTTTACCGGCTAGGCGAGGGGGCTTTCGGTTCCGTGCTTGCCATAGTGGGAGCGGGGGTCGGTTTCCTGCTGGCGTTTCTCAGCTGGAATTTTCTTTATACGGTCAGCATTTTCGACGATTGGCCCATCTGGTTGCCGCATCATCTGGGATACGGCCCGGCGCTGCTGATCGCCTGCACTGTGTTGATCGTTCTGATCCTTCTCGTTCTGTTTTTCGATAAAGCCGCCCCCGCTTCTGCGACTACGGCCCCGGAAAACCGGCTACAACAGGCGTTCCGAGGCGTCTTCATCGACCGCTGGCCACCCGTCGTCACAGGGGTTCTCGTCGCGGTCATCAGCGCCTTCTCCTATTTCCGTGTCGCGCCGCTCGGGGTGACGGCCGAACTCGGCAGCATCGTCAGAACGGCAGGGGCTGCGGCGGGCTGGGTGCCGGAAACGCTTGCGGGGCTGGACACGGTGCGGGGATGCATCAGTGCCGTTAAGACGACTATCCTGTCGCCGAATGGTCTCTTCGTTTCGGGACTGATATTTGCGAGCCTCGCGTCCGCGCTTTCATCAGGAAAATTTCAACCCGCATGGCCTTCCGCCGGTGGGTTGGCGACACGGTTTGCCGGTGGCGTGCTGATGGGCTGGGGCGGCATGACCTCGCTTGGCTGCACCATTGGCGTGCTGCTGTCAGGCATTCATGCGGGTGCGCTTTCCGGCTGGGTATTTCTTGTTTTTTGCGGTTTGGGCGCATTTGCCGGCCTTTTTCTCAAGCGCCGGTTTGCCTTGCCGTGAGGCCGGACACCTGAAAATTACCGCCGTCGCCAGATGAAGCGGCGATGGCCCCATTATCGGTGGTCGGAAACGGATTTTTTCCCGCTGCGGCAACCTTAGTCCACATTTGCCGGCGATCCTCCAATTATAGAATAGTAATTTTATGGAAAATATTGACGATTTCGGACGGTCGCCTGAGGATAAGGGGAGTTGAGCAAAGGAGGCGCACATGCCGCAGGGACTTCATGCGTTTACTTTCGATCTGTTCGGTTTGACCCGGCGTCAGCCGCGGGAAGAGGAACAGGTCAGCCTTCATCCTCTGGATCATTCCGGACGCATCAGGCAGGAGAAAAGCGATCTCGAACTCGAACGGGAAGAGATCTGCGAAATGAACTTTGCGATGCTCGGCCTCTATCCGGTCTTCTGACGACCATCATCGAGGGCTCCTTTTCCCTTCGCAGCGCGGTTTATCCGGGAGAGAAACTCTCCTCGCCGGATGGAAATTGGAACAAAATTTCTTAAACGCGCCGAGGAATTGGCTACCCTTTTATCATCAAGCGCATTGCCCGAGGGCAGATTGCAAAGGACCTGCCGATGAGCACATCCGATAAACCACTCGATTTTCTGTGGTTCATACCCACCTCAGGCGATGGCAGCTATCTCGGCTCGGATGATCTTTCGCGTCCTGCCGATCCCGGCTATTTTCGGGAAATAGCCCAGGCCGCCGATCGGCTCGGTTATTCAGGCGTACTCATCCCCACCGGTGTCGCCTGCGAAGAATCCTTCATCCTTGCGGCCAATCTCGCTGCCTATACCGAAAAGCTGAAATTCCTCGTCGCCATCCGTCCGGGCGTCGCTTCGCCCGCCTATTATGCGCGGCTTGCTTCGACGCTCGATCGCGTTTCCCATGGCCGGCTGCTTCTCAACATCGTGGTTGGCGGCAGCGCGCAGGAATTGGCCGGTGACGGCATTTTCCTGCCGCATGACGAGCGTTACGATCACGCCGATGAGTTCTTCCAGGTGTTCAATTCGCTGATCGAAACCGGCAAGGGAAGCCTCGACGGCAAATATATCAAGGCGGTGGACGCGAAACTCGGCCTGCCGCCGGTGCAGGAACCGCGCCCGCCGCTTTATTTCGGCGGCTCTTCCGATGCCGGCATCGAGTTTTCGGCCGGTATCACCGACAAATATCTCACCTGGGGCGAACCGCCGGCGCAGGTGGCGGAAAAAATCGCCAAGGTGCGCGCCGCTGCCGCCAAAAAGGGGCGCAAGGTTACGTTCGGAATCCGTCTGCATTTCATCGTGCGTGAGACCGACGAGGAAGCATGGGCCGATGCCGAGCGGCTGATCTCGAAGCTCTCCGACGAAACCATCGCATCCGCTCAGGAGGTTTTTTCCAGGGCTTCGGATTCCGTCGGACAGGCGAGAATGCAGGCGCTGCACAATGGCCGGCGCGACCGGCTGGAAGTCTCTCCGAATTTGTGGGCGGGCATCGGTCTCGTCCGTTCGGGTGCGGGCACGGCGCTGGTCGGTTCACCGAAGACGGTGGCGGCGCGGCTCAGGGAATATCAGGCGCTGGGCATCGATACCGTCATCGCCTCGGGTTATCCGCATCTGGAGGAAGCCTATCGGCTATCGGAACTGCTGTTTCCGGAAATCGGGCTCGGCGGACCCCGCAACCAGATACGATCTTCTTTCGGCGCGAAACAGGTTTTCGGCGGCGGCGGTCATGGCGGCAACGTCAAGCTGGTGTCCGGATCCTGATCCTTCGACGGGAGGCGACCTGTGCCTCCCACCTTTTCGGCAGATATCCTTCCAGCGGGGCGAAATCGGACGGCGGCACATAAAACATTATTTCTATAGAATATTAGCATTATGGAAAACGATGTCTATTTCACCCCCCGCCGCCGCTGCTAGCTATTGAACAATTCAGCTGTTTTCAGGAGCGACCCGATGACATTGCAATATGCGGCCAAGGATCAACAATTCATCAACCTCCGCGACCCGGTCGCCGGCAAGGCGGCGGATGCCGACAGCCTCAAGGCGGCGCTGAGAACGCTGGGCGGCGGTGTCAGTGTGATTACGGCGGGTGAAGGCGACGAACGAACGGGCGCGACCGTGACCTCGGCCACCGCTTTGTCGGTCGATCCGCCGCGCATTCTGGTGGCGCTCAACCGATCCTCATCCACATGGCCGGTGGTGCAGCGTTTCGGTCATCTCGCCGTCAACATCGTTGGGGCGAACCATCAGTTTGTCGCCAATCAGTTTGCCGGCATCGGCGGCCTGAAGGGCCCGGACCGGTATCGCGGTGCGGAATGGACACGGCTGTCGAGCGGTGCGCCCATTCTCGAAGACGCTGTTGCCGCGATCGATTGCACCATTGAAGAGACGATCGAACGGCACAGCCACGTCATCGTCATCGGTAAGGTGGAGGCGATCCGCATCGGCTCCGGCCATTCGCTGCTCTATCAAAACGGGCGTTATCATTCTCTGGACTGAGCGTCGGCCGTTCGGCGCTTTCACTTTGTCATTCTTTGAGGGAGTTGAGCATGGGATCCGTCACGCCTCTCGGCGAAAGACTTCGTTTCGTTCCTCCACGCCTCGGCGCGGATGTCGATGTGCTGACCGTTGCCCGGACGATCGCCGAAAACTGCGCCGTTGAAAGTCCCGGGCAAATCCATGCGCGGATCGCCCGTTCCGGTCTTCTTGCTCTTTCCGTTCCAACGGAACTGGGCGGGACGGACATCACCAATGATGTTCTCTCGCAGGCGCTCGCCATCATTTCCGCAGCCGATGCGGCGGCGGCGCATGATCTCGTCGAACATTTCACCGCGCTTGAATTCATCAGGAATGCGGGCAGCGAAGACCAGCGCAAGGCGCTTTTCGCCCGTCTCGATCTTGGCGAGACCTTCGCACTGGCAATATCTGCCGCGGATCTGGATCAGGCGGTTACGGTGACGGAAGACGACTACGCCCTGCGGCTTCCCGATGACGTTGCGGGGTCGGTGAAGGGCGACGCGGACTGGATCGTCGTGCCGGCCGTCAATACGGCCGGGCAGCCTTTGCTCGTCGTTCTGCGCAACCGCCCCAATACGTCATGGGAAGGTCTGTTACGCGCCGATCAGGTGGTGTTCCTGGCTCAGGGTGCCGGAAATCTGGCCGTTTCCGTTTCTACCCTTTTGAAAGCCGCCGTGGCTCTGGGGCAGAAGCAGCGTGAACTTTCGGCGCTGCTGGTCGACAGGCTGGCCGGCGATGGCGCGGCGCGACCCGTGATAGGCGAAATATTTCTCGCCATCGAACTCCTGAAGGCGCAGATATCCAGCCTTGCGGCCAATATCGATGCGGCGCAGGTGGGAGCGGAAAACGTCACCTTTCGTTCGGTTCGCAACAATGCCATCACGCTTGAAATCCTGATGGCGCGCCTCGGCCTTGTCGAAGGCGTCAGTGAAGCCGGGCTGATCGCGTCGCTGGACGACGATCTGCGCAGGCAATAGGCAAAGCTCGAATGAAGGGCCGTGCGGAATCCTATTCGCCGGCCGGAATGGAGCGGGCGTTCTGCCCGTCCTTCGCCACGAATTGCGCAAGCGTCATATTGTCCAGAATGGTTGCGATGGCGTCACGCACGTCCGTCATCGAAACCCTGACCTGACAGGTCTCCGGATCATCGCAGTCGTCACAGGCTTCAAAGGCCGTGCGGCTTGCACAGCGGATGGGGGCCAGAGGTCCGTCCAGCGTGCGGATGACCTGCCCGATCATGATTTCGGATGGCATTTTCGACAGCGAATAACCGCCATTCGGGCCCTTCTTGGAGCGCAGAATGCCGCTATTGCGCAGCTCCAGAAGAATAGTATCCAGGAATTTTTTCGGGATATTGTTGCGGGTCGCAATTTCGGTCACGAAGGCGGTCTCGCCCTGGGGCAGCCGCGCCAGATCGACAAGAGCCTTTAATCCGTATTTGCCTTTTTTGGTCAACATCGCATGATCCGAAAAGAGAGTCGGCACGTTTTGCAGCGCCGGGCCATATTATTCCTAACTTACTAAGTAGTTTTTAGCGAATTCCGGCGCAAGCCCGTTTCGTCCGGGTTTGGCGTTGAAAGCGGCCTGTTGCAGCCTTTTTGGGCCATTCCTCCCGCCTTGCCGATGGCTTTGTCAGGGCTGGCTTCCGAAAACATCACTGAAAACAATATTTTCTCTGATCGCGCTGCAACGTGGAACGATCATCCTTTATTAGAATATAAAATCGGTAGACAAAGTATGCATCAAAGACACACGAGGTGATGATGTATACGCTCAGTTTGCTGGACAAGAGCCCGGTTCCGACGGGTGAGGACGCGGCGAGTGCATTCCGCGACACGATCAATCTTGCCAGACGCGCCGAAGAGCTGGGTTACCGCCGTTTCTGGGTGGCCGAACATCACAATTCGCCGGAGCTTGGCGGCTCCGCGCCGGAAGCGCTGGTTGCATGGATATTGGCGAAGACCTCCCACATTCGCGTCGGCTCGGGCGGCGTCATGTTGCAGCACTATAGCCCTTACAAGGTCGCCGAGGTTTTCAACGTGCTGTCGTCGCTCGCGCCCGGCCGGGTCGATCTCGGCATCGGCAAGACACCGGGCGGGTTGCCGCTGGCGACGTCGGCCTTGCAGCAGGCCTATGATCCTGCCCGTAAACCCGATTTCGAAACGGCCTTTAGTGAACTCACCATGTTTTTGTCCGGCGCCGCGCCGCAGGACCACGCACAGGCCGGGCTGCGGGCAACACCTGCGCCGCCGGTCGCTGCGGAACGATTTTTGCTCGGCGCCAGCCCGGAAAGCGCAAGGCTTGCGGCTTCAAGGGGATGGAATTTCGTCTTTGCCGGCCACCTCAATGGCGATGCGGAGGTTCTTCGCCGCAGCCTCTCGGCTTTCCGGGAAGAAAGCGGCGGAAGCGCTCCAATCCTTGCTTTGTCGGCTTTTGCGGCCAGCGACCCCGCCCATGCCGCGAGACAGGTGGAAGGTCAGCGCATCTACCGGGTATTCCTCAGCGACGGCAGGGCGTTCAACCTCGGCCGCCGAGAACAGGCGGAGGAATTCGCCCGCCAGTCCGGCGATACCGATTACCGCATCGAAGAGCGAAAACCCAACGTCCTGCATGGCGGGCCGGAGGATATTCACAAGGCGCTTCGTGCGCTTTCCGAGGAGCACGGCATCGAGGAATTCATCATCGAGCCGCCGCATGTCGGTGCCGATCAGCGGCTTGCCTCGATAGAACTGCTTGCCACGCATCGCCTTTCCCGGGCGGCGTAATTTTCTCTGAGGAGGGAATGACATGACGAGAAAGAAAATCCGTTTCGGCATCATGCTTCAGGGCCCCGGCGGGCACATGAATGCCTGGCGGCACCCCAAAAGCCCGGTGGATGCCAGCGTCAATTTCGACTTCTTCAGGAAGACCGCGCTGAAGGCGGAAGCGGCGGGTATCGCCTTCGCTTTCGTGGCGGATGGGCTCTATATCAATGACAAGTCGATCCCGCATTTCCTCAACCGGTTCGAGCCGCTGACGATCCTTTCGGCGCTGGCCTCCGTGACCTCGAAGATCGGTCTCGCCGGCACCGTTTCGACCTCCTATAGCGACCCCTTCACCATTGCCCGCCAGTTCGCCTCGCTCGACCTCCTGAGCGGCGGCCGCGCCGGGTGGAATGCCGTGACGACGCCGCTCGAAGGTACGGCGAAGAATTACAGCCGCAACCACCCCGAACATGCGCTGCGTTACGAGATTGCCGACGAATATCTCGAAGTGATCAAGGGCCTGTGGGATAGCTGGGACGACGACGCTTTCCTGCGCAACCGCGAGACGGGACAGTTCTTCGACCGCGCCAAACTCCATACGCTCGGCCATAAGGGCCGTTTCTTCCAGGTGGAAGGCCCGCTCAATATCCAGCGTTCGCCGCAGGGGCAGCCGGTGGTGTTCCAGGCCGGCTCCTCCGATGCCGGCATCGGTCTTGCGGGCAAACATGCAGATGCCGTCTTCACCAATTCCGCTTCGCTGGAGGAAAACCAGACTTTCCTCAAGCGTGTGAAACAGAGCGCCGTCGCGCAGGGCCGGTCGGCTGCCGATGTGAAGATTTTTCCCGGTATCGGCCCGATTGTCGGCGAGACGCAGGAGGAAGCGGAGGCGAAATACGACGTCATCCGCAACCTCATCACCATCGAGGATGCGCTGGCCTATCTCGGCCGTTTCTTCGATCATCATGATTTCAGCGTCTATCCGCTGGATGAGCCTTTCCCCGAACTCGGCGAGATCGGCAAGAACAGTTTCCGCTCCACGACCGACCGCATCAAGCGACGCGCCAAGGAAAAGAACCAGACGCTGCGCGAGGCGGCGCTGGAGGCAGCGACCCCGCGCGAAGGTTTCATCGGCACCCCTGACAAGGTGGCTGACGAAATCATCCGCTGGGTGGAGCACGATGCGGCCGATGGCTTCATTCTGGGCTTCCCGGTGATTGCCGAGGGACTGGACGATTTCATCCGTCTCGTCATCCCGGTGCTGCAGCGGCGCGGTTATTTCGACCCGCATCTGGAAGGGGCGACGCTGCGCGACCATCTCGGCCTGCCTTTCAGGGAAAGCGTCTATTCCCGACGCGAAAACGGGTCGGACAAGGCCATCGCCTGAGCTTGCAGCCGGGCGGAGACGATTGCCGTCCGGTGCAGATTTCAAGACGCGGCGCGTAGCGAGCCGCGCAGGAGACAGAACCATGAATATCCGCATTGACGGCGCGCGTCCGCAGGACGACGCCGAACGGGGAATCCTTGCCTTCATCGACGAGAGCATCGCCATCCGGCATGATCTCCACCGGCATCCGGAGCTTTCGCTCAAGGAAAAACGCACGGCGGCGCTCATTGCCCGCTATCTGTTGTCGTTCGGATATGAGGTGACGGAAGGTGTCGGCGGCCACGGCGTTGTCGCCACGTTGAAACGCGGTCATGGCGACAAGCGCGTCGGCATTCGCGCCGATATCGATGCCCTACCGATTATCGAGGAAACTGGCCTTGCCTATGCCAGCCAGACGCAGGGTGTCATGCATGCCTGCGGTCACGATGGCCATACGACGATCCTGCTTGCCGCCGCCCGGTATCTTGCCGAAACATCGAATTTTTCCGGCACGCTGACGCTGATCTTCCAGCCGGCCGAGGAGATCGGCGCCGGGGCAAGGGCGATGATAAAGGACCGGCTTTTCGAGCGGTTTCCGGTCGATGCGGTCTTCGGGCTGCATAATTGGCCGGGTGTCGACACCGGGCAGTTCGGTTTCGTCGAAGGCCCGGCCATGGCCTCCGTCGACAAGGCGAAGGTGCGGATCGTCGGCAAGGGCGGGCATGGCGCCGCGCCGCATGAGACGGTCGATCCGGTTCTCGCCTCGGCAAGTTTCGTCACCGCCCTGCAGAGCATCGTTTCGCGCAATGTCGATCCGCGCGAGATGGCGGTGCTGACGGTCGGTTCCATCCATGGCGGAACCGCCTCCAACGTCATTCCCGAGAGCGTCGAGCTTCAGATCACCGCCCGGGCTTTTTTGCCTGCCGTGCGTGACAGGCTGGAGGAGCGGCTTCCGGCGCTGGCCAAAGCGCAGGCCGAGAGCTTCGGCGCCAAGGCCGAGGTCGCCTATTCCCGTGGTTTCCCGCCGGTCATTAATCACGTCCCTCAGACGGCGTTCGCTCGTGATGTCGCCAAACGGCATTTCGCCGCCGGGCAGATCGCCGAAGCGTTCCAGCCGCGCACGGCGAGCGAGGATTTCGCCTTCATGCTGCAGGAGCGGCCGGGCTCTTATCTCTTCGTTGGCAATGGCGACACCGCGCCGCTGCACAGCCCCCACTACGATTTCAACGACGCGATCATCGCGCCGGCAGCACGCTTCTGGGTGCGGCTGGCGGAAGCCTATCTCTCCTGACGCGAAAATTAGGACAAGGACATGAGCGACAGTTTTTTCTACACATCGGTCAAGGATCCGCTCGCAACCCCGCTTCTGGAGGAGTTGCTGTTCGAATATGACAGCCGCTACGGCACGTTCTTCAATGCGGAAGGGGCCAAGGCGGAGCTGAACAAATATCCGCCGGAAGCCTTCAGCCCGCCATCGGGCAATTTCCTGCTGCTTCTGCGTGACGGCAAAGCGATCGCCGGCGGCGCCTTCATGCGCTACGACGAGGAAACGGCGGAATTCAAGCGAGTCTGGACCCATTCCGCCCATCGCCGGCAAGGGCTTGCGAAAATCGTGCTCCGGGAACTGGAGCAGCAGGCGATCCGGCAGGGTTATGCCCGCGTTTATCTGACCACGGGTTTCCGTCAGCCGGAAGCGGTCGGTCTTTATCTCACCAATGGTTATCGCGCCTTGTTCGATACCGCGGCCGATCCCGAGACGATCCGGTCCTTGCCCTTCGAAAAATTTCTTTCCGACACGGCCACCTCCATCCCGGACGGTGCGCCAATACAGGCCGCCCGGCCGCAACTCTCTCCGGTTCATCCCTGAAAGGCTTTCTCCGATGACAATAGCCTCCGATTTTCCGCATGTTGCGGTGAGCGAACAGAAGGATGAGCCGGCCAGGCACGGCTATGCGCATTTTCGCGTCGTCCCCGCCCGTTATCCGCTGCGCACGGCGGGCACCGTTCTCGCGGTTCTCATCATTGCCGCCATCCTGCACTCCGTCTTCGGCAATCCCCGCTGGGGATGGAACGTGTTTGCGGAATGGTTCTTTGCCGAACCGGTGCTTGTGGGGCTCGGCCGGACATTGCTGCTGACCGTGCTCGGGGCTTTTCTGGGTTTCGTGCTCGGCACGGTTCTGGCGCTCGCCCGCGTTTCGGGTTCGCCCCTGCTGGTTGCGATCTCCTGGACCTATATCTGGATATTCCGTTCCATTCCGCTGATCGTGCTTTTGCTGATCCTCAACAATCTCGGTTATCTCTACGAGACCGTGACGATCGGCGTGCCTTATACCGGTATCAATTTCTTCAGCTGGAATACCACGCAGCTCATGACGCCCTTTGCCGCAGCGGTTCTGGGGCTGACATTGCATGCCGCGGCTTTCTCATCGGAAATCGTGCGTGGCGGCATCCTCTCGGTGGAGCAGGGTCAGCTCGAAGCGGCGGCCTCCCTCGGTCTGCCGCGCCGCCGACAGTTTTCCCGGATCGTGCTGCCGCAGGCGATGCGGACCATTTTGCCCAATGGTTTCAACGAGATCATTCTGCTCGCAAAGGGCACGTCGCAGGTCTATATCCTCGCGCTGCCGGAGCTGTTCTATACGATCCAGATCATCTATCGCCGCAATCTGGAAGTGATCCCGCTGCTGATGGTCGCCACCGTCTGGTATCTGGTGATCCTGACCGCGCTTTCCATCGTTCAGCACCACATCGAACGGCACTTCTCGCGCGGCGCGCTGCGCAATCCGCCGCCCTCACTTTTCGCCACGATCTTTCGCACCTTTTTGCCGCGTAAACCTGTGCCTGATGTGGTGGAGACGGCAGCTGTCAGGCCCGAGCATGCGGCGTCCGCCCGCGCCAGCTTCCAGCTCGGCAATCGTGGCGGTTCGGTCAATATCCACGGCGTCTCCAAGTCCTTCGGAACACTGAAGGTGCTGGACGATGTCACGCTCTCCATTCCGGCAGGCAGCGTCACCACCATTCTCGGTCAGTCCGGTTCCGGCAAATCCACCTTGCTGCGCTCCATCAATCATCTGGAGCGTGTCGACGACGGTTTCATCGCCATCGACGGTGAACTGGTCGGATATCGCCAGAAAGGCGACACGCTTTATGAGCTGAAGGAAAAGGACATTCTGAAGCGCCGCGTCGAAGTGGGCATGGTATTCCAGAGCTTCAACCTGTTCCCGCATCTGACGGCGCTTGAAAACATCGCCGAAGCGCCGGTCGTGGTTCGCGGCATATCGAAAGAACAGGCGGAAGCCGAGGCGCGCGATCTTCTGGCCCGCGTCGGACTGGCCGAAAAGGCAGGCGCTTATCCCCGTCAGCTTTCCGGCGGGCAGCAGCAGCGCGTGGCGATTGCCCGGGCTCTGGCGCTGCGGCCGAAGGTGCTGCTCTTCGACGAGCCGACATCCGCGCTCGACCCGGAGCTGGTCAATGAGGTGCTGGATGTCATCAAGGAGCTGTCCCGCTCCGGCGTCACTCTCATCATCGTCACCCACGAAATCGGCTTTGCCCGCGAAGTCTCCGACAGGGTCGTCTTCATGGAACAGGGCCGCATTCTCGAAACGGGCACGCCGGAAAAGGTGTTCAACAAGCCGGACCACCCGCGCACGGCCGAATTTCTCGCAAAAGTTCTCTAATCAACAACAAAGGAAACACTCACATGGCATTTTCATCGAAATTATTGTCCCTGCTTGCCGGCGGTCTTTTCACCGCCACCGCTGCGCTCATCCCGGCCGCGCATGCGCAGGAGGTTGACCTGTCGCCCGAACAGAAGGGGCGGGTGCGTGTCGAAAAGGTGGAAGAGGCAATCAAGCTTCTGCCCGCCGGCCACAAGTTCATTGCACAGGGAAAGCTGACGGTCGCGACCGTTCCCTTCCGCCTGCCGCTGGTGGATTATGCAAGCGACACGAAAACGCCGATCGGCGTGGAGCCGGATATCGCCCAGCTGGTCGCCGACAGCCTTGGCCTTGAGCTGCAGCTTGTGCCCATCGCCTGGGCGGACTGGCCGCTCGGTCTTGCATCCGGCAAATATGACGCCGTTACTTCCAACATCACGGTGACGGAAGCCCGCAAGGAAAAGTTCGATTTTTCCAGCTACCGCAACGATCTGCTCGGCTTCTACGTCGGCAATAACAGCAAGGTCACATCAATCGGCAAGCCGGAGGATGTCGCAGGGCTGAAGGTCATCGTCGGGGCCGCCACCAATCAGGAGCAGATCCTGCTGAAATGGATCAAGGACAACAAGGCGAAGGGGCTGGCCGATACCGAGGTGCAATATTACGACGATCAGGCCGTGCTTGACGTCGCCCTGCAATCCGGCCGCGCGGATGCCTATCTCGGCCCCAACGCGACCTCTGCCTTTCAGGCGGCGAGCCAGAAGAAGACGAAGCTTGTCGGCACCTTCTCCGGTGGCTGGCCGGAAGCGGCCGAGATCGCCGTCGCTTCGAAAAAGGACGCAGGCATAGCGGACGCCATCACCGCCGCGCTGAACGCCCAGATCAAGAACGGCAATTACGGCAAGGTTCTTGCCCGCTGGAATCTCGGTTCCGAAGCCATCACCGAATCCCGCACCAATCCGCCCGGCCTGCCCAAGAGCTGAGCGTGAAAGCTGAGTAGCCAAAAGCTGAGTTGAAGGTGGGACATCACTCAGCCGGTAGCGCGGGCATCCTCCCGTCCGCGCTACCTCCGTCCCGCAGTCATTCTATCGGGCATTCTATCGGGAAACCACAATGACCTTCACCTCTCGTCTCGCCACGGCCACGCTCGGCGTCGTTCTCTCCATCGCCGGTCTTGGGTCGGCTTTCGCAACCGATGTCTTCGACCTGTCGCCGGATCAGCCCGGCCGCATCCGGGTTGAGAAAGACCCCGGCGCAATTGCCGCCGTTCCGAAGGATTTCAAATTCGTCACACCGGGCAAACTCACCGTCGCGGTCGCACCCGGCGGACCGCCGCTCGCGACCTATGCGACGGATGCAAAAACGGTGGTCGGCGCAGATCCCGATTATGCGCTTGCGGTGGCCGACAGCCTTGGCTTGGAGCTGGAACTGGTGGCGGTGGCCTGGGCGGATTGGCCGCTGGGGCTTGCCTCCGGCAAATACGATGCGGTGATCTCGAATGTGGGCGTCACCGAGCAGCGCAAGGAGAAGTTCGATTTCTCCACCTATCGTCAGGGCCTGCACGGATTTTTCGTCAAGGCAGACAGCGGCATAACCGCCATCCGCGAGCCGAAGGACGCGGCCGGCCTGAGGATCATCGTCGGCGCCGGCACCAATCAGGAGCGCATTCTGCTGAAATGGAGCGACGAAAACGTCGCCGCCGGATTGAAGCCGATCGAGCTGCAATATTACGATGATGAAGCGACCCGGCTTGTGGCGCTTTCAGCGGGGCGGGCGGATGTGATCGTTCAGCCGCATGCGCAGCTGGTCTTCATCGCCGCGCGCGACAAGACCATCAAGCGTGTCGGAACACTCTCGGCCGGCTGGCCGGAGCGGTCCGATGTCGCCATCACCACCCGCAAGGGATCGGGACTGGCCGATGCGCTGACGCTTGCCACCAACGATCTGATCAAGAGCGGCGCTTACGCGAAGATTCTGGATCGCTGGCAGCTATCGGAAGAAGCCCTGCCGGAATCGCGGACCAACCCGCCCGGCCTGCCGAAAAGCTGACCGTTCGAACACATGCGGCGGACTGCAATACCCGCAGGCTCAGGCCTTGCGGGTATTGTTTTGTCCGTCAATTCTGCGCGGGAAGGGCGCGGAAAAGCTTTCGCAATTCACCGACGAAGGGTTTGAAGAAGCGCGAGAGCGGCCGGGCCGTGTTGGTGGAAACGGCGACATTCATCGTCACTTCAGGCATGAAAGGGCGTACCGTCACCCCCTCGAAACTGTTCCAGCGCACCAGGCCGTCGACAAGGGCGATGCCGATGCCGCCGCGCACAAGCGGCACGGCACCGACCGATGAGGTGACCTGCACCGAGACATCCCGCATAAGCCCGTCGCGTTCGAAGACCTCGTTCAGCTGCGGGCCGATCTCGTCCGCATGGTTGCCATAGGAAATCAGCGGCCTGCCGGCGAGGTCGCGGGGCGTCACCGTCATCATTTCGGCCAGGGCATCGTCATGCCGCATCACCGCCACGACCGGTACGGAGGCGAGAATTTCGCTGCGCACCGTTGGCGCCTGAATGGTGGACAGCGTTACCGCAAAATCGATGTCGCCCAGCAGCAATTGCTCGGCAATCTCTTTTTTGGGCAGGGCGTTGAGGTGGATTTTGACGGTCGGATGCGCCTGCCGGAAGGCAAGCAGCGCCTCCGGCAGCACGGAATAGGTGACCGGCAGGCTGGCCCCGATGCGCAGAAGGCCGAGCTTGCGCTCGCCGATGGTGCGCGTCAGCTTTTTCAGAACCTCAAGTTCGCGAAAAACCCGGTCGGCATCCTCATAGATCAGATGTGCTTCCATCGTCGGCACCAGCCGCCCGCCAATGCGCTCGAACAGCTTGTAACCCAGTTGGCTTTCCAGATGATGCAGCACCTTGCTGACACCGGGCTGGGAAACGGCAAGCGAATTGGCGGCCGCCGTCACGGAGCCGTCGCGCATGATGGCGCGGAAAATTTCAAGCTGTCGGGCGTTCATGGAAACCTCCAGCGTCATCTCTTCCATAACCCAAGGTTCTGTTCAAGCGACCATTTGCGATTGGCGGCAAACCTTCTGCCGTGGAAATCTGTGAGGGTGCAGGAGAGGTGCCTGCGAAGGTTTCGGGAAAGGAAACGCGGATGCTGGCCAGATTCAGGCGCATCGCCGAAGAGCGACGCGCGGCTTGCCCTGTCCTGATCGACGGCTTGCCGGTCGAGGCGCTGGAGGGCGACACAGTGCTGACGGCGCTGATGCTCTCGCGCGGTTTTGCCCGCTTGTCCGAGTTCGCCGATGGCGAGCGGGCGGGGTTCTGTCTGATGGGCGCCTGTCAGGATTGCTGGGTCTGGACGGGTGAAGGCGAGCGGCTGCGCGCCTGTTCCACCGCCGTACTCCCGGGCATGGATATCAGAACCGAGGTTCCGGAGGGGTTATGGCAGATTTGCGCGTCGTGATCGTGGGCGCCGGCCCCGCCGGTACGCGTGCCGCCGAGGCGTTGGTGCGGGCGGGGCTCCGCCCCGTCGTCATCGATGAGGGAGATCGCAGCGGCGGCCAGATTTATCGCCGCCAGCCGCAAAATTTCCAACGTTCCTATGCGGCCCTTTACGGCACGGAAGCGGGCAAGGCGAAGGCTCTGCACGAGGCATTCGACGGGCTTTCGGACCACATCGATTACCGCCCGCAGACCCTGGCATGGGCAATCCGCGACAATCGCATTCATATTCAGCGCGCCGAGACATCCGAAGCTCTCAATTTCGACGCCCTTATCATCGCATCGGGTGCGACCGACCGCATCATGCCTTTGCCGGGCTGGACGAGGCCGGGATGTTTTTCGCTTGGCGCTGCGCAGATATCCCTGAAGGCGCAAGCCTGTGCGATAGGCCGGCGGGTGGTTTTCATGGGTACCGGGCCGCTGCTTTATCTCGTGGCCTATCAATATATGAAGGCAGGCGCGGCCCCCGTGGCGGTTCTGGATACCACGCCGTTTTCCACGCAGATCAAGGGGCTGCCGGGGATGATGGCGCGGCCGGCGCAGCTCCTCAAGGGCATGTGGCTCGTTGGGGCGCTGTTGGCCGGCGGGGTGAGGATCGAGCGGGGTATCGTGCCGTTCGAGATTATCGGTCACGCCGAGAGCGGCGTGACCGGTATCCGCTACGGGGATGCGTCCGGTGAGGAAAAACGCCTCGCCTGCGATGCGGTCGGTACGGGCTATCATCTGCGGGCGGAAAGCCAGCTTGCCGATCTTGCCGGTTGTCGCTTCTCCTTTCATCCGCCGATCCGGCAATGGTTGCCGGATGTGGACGATATGGGACGCAGTTCTGTGCCGAATGTCTATCTGGCGGGCGATGGCGTGCGTATTCTCGGTGCAGATGGTGCGGAAGCCTCCGGCCGGCTTGCCGCCTTCGCGCTTCTTGAGGATCAAGGCTTGAAGCCATCCCGCGCGGAGATCGGCCGCTGCCGGAAACAATTGAAAGCGACGAGACGCTTTGCGCAGGGAATGGCCCGGGCCTTCCCCTGGCCGCACCAGTTGGCGCAGGCGCTTGCCGACGACACGATCATCTGCCGCTGCGAGGTTGTGACGGCGGGAGAGCTGCGCGCGAGCGTCACCGGCAAGGGCGCAACGGAAGTCAATCGCTCGAAAGCTTTCTCGCGGGCTGGCATGGGCCGGTGCCAGGGGCGGTTTTGCGGGCAGGCGGGACAGGAGATTGTCGCCGCCGCCTGTGGTCTGCCGGTGGAATCGGCGGGACGGTTGCGCGGGCAGGCGCCGGTAAAACCGTTGCCGCTGGCGATTGTGAGGGGAGACGATAATGCGTAACGCGCTTGCGGAGGCGGATGTCATTATTGTCGGCGGCGGCATTGTCGGAACCGCCACGGCGTTTTTTCTGCGGCAACGGGGCGTCAGCGTCATTCTGCTGGAGCGTTTCCTTGTCGGTCAGCAGGCGAGCGGCACCAATTTCGGCAATGTCCGCCGTCAGGGCCGTTACCTCGGGCAGCTTCCGCTCGCCAACAGATCCCGGGACATCTGGAGCCGCATCCCGCAACTGACCGGTGCGGATGTGGAATTCATGCCCGTCGGCCATATCCGGTTTCTCTGGGCGGAAGAACAGATCGCCACGGTCGAGAAATACCGCGACGATGCCGCGCAATACGGTCTGGAATTGCATGTCCTCCCGCGCGAGGTCATCCGGCAGAAATTCCCATTCATCGGACCGGAAGCGGTTGCCGGATCATGGTCGCCGCATGACGGTCACGCCAATCCGCGCCTCGTCGCGCCCGCCTTTGCCCGTGCGGCGCGGCGGGACGGTGCAACGATCGTGGAAAATTGCGAGGTTCTGGCCATCGAAAAGGCCGGCGAGGATTTCCGGGTGACGACGGCGGAAGGGGATTATCGCGCGCCCGCGGTGCTGGTCGCCAGCGGTGCATGGGGCGGCGGGTTTGCCGGCGCTTTGGGGGAGGCGGTGCCGCTGGAGGTTGCCGGCCCGCAAATGGGCGTGACGGAACCCTTGCCATGGTTCATTCATCCGGTCGTTGGCGTCTCCACCAAAATTCCCGGCGAAGTGATCTATATGCGGCAAATCCCGCGCGGAAATGTCATTTTCGGCGGCGTGAAACGATGCGCCGCCGCGCTGGACGAACGCCGGGCGAAATACGATCCCGCCGGGCTCGATGCCCAGCTGCGTCAGCTTCTGCGGCTGGCCCCCGCCTTGCGCCATGCCCGGCTGATCCGCACCTGGTCCGGCGTGGAGGGCTATATGGCCGACGACCTGCCTGTCATGGGAGACAGTGCCGCAACCTCCGGCCTCTATTACGCTTTCGGCTTCAGCGGCCACGGTTTCCAGATCGGCCCGGGTGTCGGCGACGTGATGGCGGAGCTGATAGCGACCGGAAAGACCACGACGCCGATTGCGGATTTTCACATCGGCCGTTTCCGTCGTGGTCAGCCTGCCGCATCCCATTAAGGGAGGATCAGAAATCCGCGACCTTGCCCCAGGACGAATTCAGGAAACGACTGGGGTGATAGGGGGCGGCATCGACGATCGGGTTCGAGCCCGTCACGATATCGGCAATCAGATGGCCGGCGCCCGGCCCTATGCCGAAACCGTGGCCGCTGAAGCCGGCGGCGAGGATGAAGCCGGGCAATTCGCTGGTTTCGCCAATGGCGGGCACGCCATCTGGCGTACTGTCGATGAAACCGGCCCAGGCGGCGGAAATCTGCGTTTTGCCGAGGGCGGGCAGAAGCTCCAGCGCCCTTCGATGAGTCTCGCGGATGGCGGCGGCATTGGGTTTTGGGTCGAGAATACGAACCCGTTCCATCGGTGTCGGCGCATCGAGCCGCCAGCGTTTCAGCGTCTCGTGGCCGCCGCGAATGCCTTCCAGCCCGCCTGGCCGCAGGCTTCGCCAGCGCTTGAGGAACATCGGGATGAATTCACGGGCAAACCGCATCTGCTGCGCCGTCGGGTCAATGCGCCCCAGCCCGCTGATGGCGAGCGTGTAGCCGCCGTCTTTTCTCTTCGTTGCCGAAACGGCGGCGGTGTGCAGCGCATCCGGCAGCCCTTCCGCACCCGGAGTGACGGAGAGGATGGAAGAGCGGACGGAGGCCTGTGGGAAACGAATGCCGAGCTGCCGGCAAAAGGACGACGCCCAGGCCCCGCCGGACATGATGGCGGTTTTGGTGCGGATCGTGCCTTTTTCGGTGACGACGGCGCTGACCCGGCCGCCTTCCGTCTCAAGCCCGCGTGCGGCGCAATTCTGATGCACCGTGCCGCCCAGCTTGATGATGGCGCGCGCCACGGCGGGCGCCGCCATGGAAGGATCGGCCGTGCCGTCGGTCGGCGAAAATACGCCGCCCTTCCAGCGCTTTCCCGTGGATCGGCCGCGTTCGCTCGCTTCATCGGCACTCAGCATATGGGTCGTCACCCCTGCGGTAATGGCAAAGTCGCGCCAGCGCGCCCAGCCGGCAAGTTCGGCCTCATTGTCGCTCAGGTAAAACAGCCCGCAGCGGCGAAAACCCGTGTCCTCGCCGCTCTCTGCGCCAAACTCTTCCCATAATGCCAAGCTCTTCGTGGAAATCGGCAATTCGCGGGCGTCGCGGTTCTGTTGGCGGCACCAGCCCCAGTTGCGGCTGGATTGCTCCGCCCCGATCAGGCCTTTCTCGACCAGCGCCACTTTCAGGCCGCGCCGGGCAAGATAATAGGCGGCGAAGACACCGACGATGCCGCCGCCGATAATGACGACGTCTGCGGATGTCGGCAGTTCCGGCGATGTCGTGATCTGTTGCAGCGGGGCGGGCATGGTCGGACTCCTTATATTCGTCCTAATTTACCTCAGCCGGCGTGTAAACGCTGCCAGACTGGGCCTGTTGCCGGAATCTCCTGCTGTTGGGCGACGCCTCTGCAACTCTTTATGCTGCATCAAAAAAATATCCCCACGTCGACAGGGCTCGCCCATGTGGTAAGATTTCCTTTGCCGCGCCAGAATTTTATGCCGCGTGTTCAAAAAACAAAAAAGGGGTTCCGCACGTGATGAAACTTGACCGGATCGATATCAAGATCCTCTACGAATTGCAGAAAAACGGTCGCATCACCAATGTCGAGCTGGCGGAGCTTGTCAATCTGTCGCCAAGCCCCTGCCTGATGCGGGTGAAGAAGCTGCAGGCGGAAGGTTATATCGAGGGTTATTCGGCGCAGATCAACATCAACAAGCTCGGCCAGACGCTGACGGTGTTTACGGAAATCACGCTCAAGAACCATCGCCAGATCGATTTCGCCCGCTTCCTCGGCGTTGTCGAAAAGATCGACCAGGTGGTGGAATGCCACCTTGTTTCGGGCGGTTACGACTACCTGCTGAAATTCGTCACCTCTGGCATCGTCGAATACCAGTCGATCATGGAGCGGCTGACCGATATGGACGTGGGCATCGACAAATATTTCAGCTTCGTGGTGCTGAAATCGCCGATCATCAAATCGCATATGCCGCTGACCAGCCTGTTTCCGCTTTGAGGTGGAGGGAGGGCCTCAGACATCCGCAGAACCGATGGATTTGGCACGGGCGTTGCATTCACATTCCGTCACCCCGGACTTGATCCGGGGTCCAGCGCGATCAAGTCTTTGATCGCATGATACTCTTTTCACGACGCAGACGCGTCGTGGCTGGATGCCGGATCAAGTCCGGCATGACGGAGGAGAGGTTCTCTTACCTGTTTGGCATTCGTCCAGCTCACCTTTTCGAAAACGCCCGCACCAGTTCCGCATCCTGCTGGAGATTGTCGAGCCATGTCGGGTCGAGTTTCGGCACAGAGGAGAACAGCAGTTTCGAATAGGGGTGGGAGGGCGATTTGATCGCTTCGGTTTCCAGATGCTCCACCTTCTGCCCGCCATACATCACGACGATTTCGTCGCAGATGGTTTCCACCACCGAGAGATCGTGGCTGATGAAGATATAGGAGAGGTTCAGCTCCCGCTGCAGTTCTCCGAGAAGATCGATGATCGCGGCCGCGACCACGGTATCGAGCGCCGAGGTGATTTCATCGCAGATGATGAGCGAGGGTTCGGCGGCTAGTGCGCGGGCGAAATTGACGCGTTGCTTCTGCCCGCCGGAAAGGCCGGAAGGGTGGCGGTGACGCACCGAGCGCGGCAGCTTCACCATATCGAGAAGCTCATCGATCCGGGCGTCGCGCGCTTTGCCTTTCATGCCGTGATAGAAGGTCAGCGGCCGGCCGAGAATATCCTCGATGGGTTTCGACGGGTTGAGTGCGGTATCGGCATATTGGAACACGATCTGCATCCGGCGCAGCTGGTCGCCGGTTCGACGCCGTGCATCCGCATCCAGCTCGCGGCCTTCGAAGATGACATGGCCGCCGGCCGCCGGCAGAATGCCGGCAATGGCGCGCGCCAGTGTCGATTTTCCGCAACCGGATTCGCCGATGATGCCGAGATTGCGACCGGGATAGACCGAAAGGCTGACGCTATCCACCGCACGCACCAGCGGCATCTTGTCTTCGCCCTTCGTTCCGTAACCGGCAATCAGCTTTTCGATATCCAGCAGCGGCGTTGCCTGCTCCTGTTTGGCGGGTGTGATGACGCGCGCCTTGTCATGAAAGGCCGTCAGCAGTTCCCTCGTGTAGGGATGCTGTGCATTTTTGAGGATATTCGTGGTCGTACCGGTTTCCTGAACCTCGCCGCCTTTCAGCACAACGATCCGGTCGGCGATCTGGGCGACGACGGCAAGATCGTGCGAAACATACACGCCGCCGATGCCGTTCTTGCGCATTGCCGATTTGAAGGCGCGCAGCACCTCGATCTGGGTCGTGACGTCGAGCGCGGTGGTCGGCTCGTCGAAGATCACCAGCTTCGGGTTGCCGATCAGCGCCATTGCGGCGGAGAGGCGCTGAAGCTGGCCGCCGGACACCTGATGCGGGTAACGCTCGCCGATGGTCTCGGGGTTGGGCAGCGACAGCGCCTTGAAAAGTTCCACCGCGCGTGTGCGTGCCTCCTGCGGCGGCATCAGATGGTGGATGCGGGTGACTTCGATGACCTGATCGATGATCTTTTGCGCCGGGTTGAAGGCGGCGGCGGCGCTTTGCGGCACATAGGCCACTTTCGTGCCGCGGACTTTGGCGCGTTCGGCCTCGGAAAGCTGCGCCATGTCCTGGCCCGCCACCTTGACGCTGCCGCCGGAAATGCGGCAGCCCGGCCGGGCATAGCCCATCAGGGTCAGCGCGATGGTGGTCTTGCCGGAACCGCTTTCGCCGATCAGCGCGACGATTTCGCCATCGGCGATGTCGATGTCCACGCCCTTGATGATGTCGATACGGCGACCGGAATCGGTGGTAGCCTCGACTTTCAGTCCACGGATTTCAACGAGATTGCTCATTATTCGCTCCTGTCGCGGATTTTCTGCGGCAGATTGTCGATCAGCAGGTTGACGCTGATCGTCAGGCTGGCAATGGCCAGCGACGGGAAGATGACGGCGGGGGCCGCAAACGGCAGGCCGCCGATGTTTTCACGCACCAGCGCGCCCCAGTCCGCATTCGGCGGTTGCAGGCCGAGGCCGAGGAAGGAGAGGCCCGACAGAAGCAGCACGATGAACACGAAGCGCACGCCAAGATCGGCCAGTACGGGCCGAACGATGTTCGGCAGGATTTCAGAGCCGATGAGGTAGAACAGGCTTTCGCCGCGCACCCGGGCGACGGTGACGAAATCCATGGTGTTGACATTGACGGCGAGCGCCCGGGCGAAACGATAGGCGCCCGGAGTATAGATGACCGAGAGCGTGATGATCAGCACCGGAATGGAAGAGCCGACGGCGGCGACGACCACGAGGCCGAAAAGCTTGCTCGGAATGGAGTTCACCGCATCGAGAAACCGGCTGAGCGCCGCATCGAACCAGCCGCCGATGACGGCGGCGCACATGCCGAGCACGACGCCGGAGGTGCAGGCGATGGCGACGGCGGCGAGCGATATGCCGACCGTGAAACGCGCGCCCATGAGAATGCGGGAAAACACGTCGCGACCGAGATAATCGGAACCGAGCCAGAGATCGGAGGTCATCGGCCCGAAATAATCGAGATCGACGATCTCACCGACCGGATGCGGAATGAGATAGGGCGCGAAGATTGCGACCATGGCCCAGAAAAAAATGACGAGAAAGCCGAAAACGCCGACTGCGTTGATCTTGTAACCCAAACGCGAGGTCCCCGAAGTTGTTTTGATATTGTCGACCATCAGCGCAGCCTCGGATTGGACATGATGGCGATGATGTCAGCCGTCGTGATGAGGAGGAGATAACCGACGCAGAAGATCATCGCGCAGCTCTGGATCAGCGGCAGGTCGCGGGTCGCGACGCCATCGACCATCAGCTTGGCGATGCCGGGATAATTGAAGATCGTCTCGACGATGATGACGCCGCCGACGAGATAGGAAAGCGACAGCGCCACCGCATTGACGATGGGACCGAGCGCATTGGGAAGCGCATGGCGAAGCACGATGCGCATGCGCGGCGCGCCCTTCAAAAGCGCCATTTCCACATAGGGCGTATCCAGTGTCTCGATGACGGCGGCGCGGCTCATGCGGATCATCTGTGCGGAAACAACGAAGGTCAGCGTGATAACCGGCATGGCATAGACCCGCAGAACATCGAAAAGCGTGTGAACTTCGCTGACCAGCGACAGCGCCGGAAGCCATTTCAGATAGACGGCGAAAAGCAGCACGGCGAGTGTGGCGATCATGAATTCCGGCACCGAGATGACGCCGATGGTCAGCACGGTGACGACCCGGTCATAAAGCGTTCCGCGCAACATGGCGGAGCTGATGCCGAGGGTGAGCGCCAGCGGCACGGCGATGATGGTGGTAATGCCGGCAAGCTTCATGGAGTTGACGAAGCGCGGGCCGATAAGATCGGCAATCGCCATGTTGTTGGCGTAGGACGTGCCGAGTTCGCCCTGCAGCAGGCCGAGAAGCCAGCGGACGAAACGCAGGAGGGCGGGGTCGTCGAGATGCATGGCGGTGCGCAGGCCGGCCACGGCCTCCGGCGTCGCCGCCTGGCCAAGAAGGATCGTCGCCGTGTCGCCGGGCAGCAGGCTGGTAGCGGAAAAGACGATAAACGACACGATAAGCAGCGTCGTCAGCATGACGACCAGCCGCCTGGCGATAAGGGATAATATCCGGCTGTTCATTCACATGCTCCTGCGACGTGCCTGATTGTGGAGGCTTTCCGCAACGACGGAAAGGCTGCCGGGCGCATTTTCGCGCCCGGCTCCATGGTCTATCAGGCTTCGAGCCAGACGTATTCCGCAAAGGCATAACCCATCATGCCGCCGAGCGGATTGGCTTCCAGCCCCTTCAGCTTGGAGGTGATGGCGTCAACGTTCGAAATATAGGCGGGGATGATGGTGCCGGCTTCGTCGGCGATCATCGTTTCCAGCTCGAAGTAGATCTGCTTGCGCTTGTCCATATCGAGCATGCCGCGTGCTTCGAGCATCAGCTTGTCGAATTTCGGCGACTTGTACTGGCTTTCGTTCCACGGTGCGTCGGAAGCATAGAGCAGGGAGAACAGGATGTCCGGCGTCGGGCGCGGGTTGATGTTGCCGAAATGGACCGGCGCTTTCAGCCAGTAATTGCTCCAGTAACCGTCCGAAGGCACGCGCTGCACATCCAGCTTGACGCCGATTTCGGCGGCGGAAGCCTGGATGATCATCGCCATGTCGACGGAAGAGCTTGCCGCATCCGATGCGATGACCGGAATGGACTGGCCGATGAGGCCGGCTTTTTCAAAGTGGAACTTCGCCTTGTCCGGATCGAAGGCTTTCGGCTTCAGGTCCGGATTGTGGTAGGGGTTCATCGGCGGAACCGGCTGGTCGTTGCCGACTTCACCCAGACCGCGCAGCGCCGCCTTGACGATCTGCTCGCGATTGACGATCGACTTCATGCCGGCGATGAAATCGGCATTGTTGCCCGGCGCCTGGTCGAGACGCATATTGAGGTTGGTGTAGTTTCCGGACGTCGTCTTGGAAAGAACGACACCGTCCTGCTTGTCGAGCAGGCGCAGCGCACGCGGGTTGATGGAGGCTGCGAGCTGGATGTCGCCGGAAAGAAGCGCGTTCACGCGGGCATTGTCGTCCGAGATCGCGAAGAACTCGAAGCTGTCCACATGCGGCCCGCCCGATTTCCAGTAATTGGTATTCTTGGCCATGATCGAGCGCACGCCCGGCTCGAATTTTTCGATCTTGAAGGCGCCCGTGCCGTTGCCCTTGGAAAAATCGGTCGTGCCGTCGGCGACGATCATGAAATGGTGCATGGCAAGGATCGTCGGCAGGTCGGCATTGGCGCTGGCCAGCGTGATTTCGACGGTGCTCTTGTCGACAGCCTTGAAGCCGGTCATCTGGGCGGCGATCTTGGCGACCTTGGAGCCGACGGCCGGATCGAGATGGCGCTTCAGCGAATAGACCACGTCATCGGCGGTCAGCGACTTGCCGTCATGGAAGGTAACGCCGGAACGCAGCTTCACCGTCCAGGTCTTGGCGTCCTTGGATTCGATCGACTCGGCCAGCTCCATCTGTGGCGTGCCCGAAGCATCGAGGAAGCTCAGGCGGTTATAGAGCGCGCAGCAACGGACGTAGTCCGTCGACAGCGAAGCCTTCGCCGGATCGAGCGTATCGGCGGTGGAGGAGGACCAGCCGGCAGCTTTCAGCGTGCCGCCGGATACCGGCGTTGCGGCAACGGCGCCAGAGGCGCGGCCGAGGATGGCCGAACCGGCGGAAAGGGCGACGCCGCCCGCCAGCAGCATGTGAAGCAGCTCACGCCGCGTTGCGCCGCGTCGGATCGCCTGTTCAACGGCGGCATCGTCGGAGCGGCTCCAGTTTGTAATCCTGTCACTCATGGTCTTCCCCTTTTGTATGATTTGTTGAAATGCGTCTGAAGAAATTTCCGGCATGCCGCATCCCAGTTCGCGGCACGCCATTGGCGGGGCGGCTCAGCCGCCCGTCTGTTTCACTGCTTCGGCAAGGCCGGCCATGGAGGTGAAGTGGTAGTCCGGCTCGGTAAAGTTTTCCGGCTCGATCGTACCGCCATATCCTTTCTGGGCGTGGCGACGCTCGATCCAGCAATTGGTCATGCCCAGTTTCCGGGAAATGCCGATATCGTGGTACTGGCTTTGCGCGACGTGCAGAATGTCGTCCTTCGATGCGCCTTCGCTTTCCACAAAGGCAAAGACCTTTTCGAAGAAGGCGGGATCGGGTTTTTCGGTGCCGGTGTCATCCGCCGTGAAAGCGGCATGAAAGGGATTGCCGAGTTCCTTCGAGAAATATTCGAAGGCCCAGCGCTGGGCGTTGGTCATCGCGATGAGGCGATGCGTCTTGGCAAGCTCGGCCATGGCGGCGCGGCTGTCTTCAAAGCCTTTCCAGCTTTTTGCCGCATCGCGCAGGCGTTCACCGAATGCGCGTTCCGCCGGCAGGCCGAGTTCGGGAGCGATGATCAGGTATACGCGGACGAGGTCATCCGGAAACAGGTCGGTCGCGTCGGAATAACGGGCCGCGCGGTAAAGCGCGAGCGCCTTTTCACCATCGACCTCCACGCCGTTTTCCGCGCCGATTGCGGCCAGCGTCGATTTCAGGCCGCCTTCGAAATCGATGAGGGTTCCCACCACGTCGAAGCTCATATATTTGAAGTCGCTCAGTTTTTTGGGCAATGTCGGTCTCCGCTTTGCCGCCTCGGCCTCTTGGGGAGCCTGCGGCAGATTATTCTGTTCCCGGACGGGATCCTTGCCCCGTTCCCATTTGCGATTACGCCCTTTTTTATGGCGTTTAGTGCCGTTTGCATTAATAGTTTGGCACTTTCGGCACGCCGGATTCGCCGAAATGGATCGGCTCTTCGGCAGAATATTGCGAATATGCGGTGCATTGCGACATTTCGAGAGGGTGCCGCAACGCCACCAGCTATCGCCTCAGGCCATGGCGGCTCGTACCGCGGGGTCTTCGAGCGTCTGGTCGAGGGTCTTCAGCGTCCGCTCGATGATGGCGTCGATCTCGCTGTCGGTGCAGCAGAGCGGCGGCGCGTAACCCAGAATACCGTTCGCAAAGGCGCGCACGATCAGGCCGTTTTCCCAGGCGCGGTCGAAAACCTTGCGGGCGGGGGCCGCAGCGGCCGGCAGCGGGGTCTTTTTGTCCTTGTCGGTCACGAGTTCGACGGCGGCGAGCATGCCGCGCCCGCGGACATCGCCGACCAGCGGATGGCTTCTCAGGCTCTCAAGACCCGCCATCAGCCTTTCACCGGCGCGGCGGCCGTTTTCCAGCAGCCCGCCCTCGTAAAGTTTCAGCACTTCGAGACCGACGGCGGCGCTGACGGGATGGGCGGAATAGGTGTAGCCATGCCCGATTGCGGCCTCGCCTGCGAAGTCGGCTATTGTATCATAGACGTGGTCCGCCATGAAGACGGCGCCCATCGGCACGTAGCCGGAGGTGAGACCCTTGGCGGTGGTGATGAAGTCCGGCACGATATCCTCGTCGGCACAGGCAAACAGCGGCCCCGTGCGGCCAAAGCCGGTGATGACTTCGTCGGCGACGAAAAGGATGCCATAGGACCGGCAGAGGTCGCGCATGGCCTTGACCCAGCCGGGAGGCGGCACGAGAACCCCGCCGGAACCCTGGATCGGCTCCGCATAGAAGGCGGCGACGCGGTCCGGACCGATCGTCTCGATCTTGTCCTTCAGGATTTGCAGGGAGGATGCGATGATGGCGGCCGGGTCGCTTCCCACTGGGTTACGGTAGGCGTAGTGCGACGGGATTTTGTGCTGCCAGTCGTAAGGCACGCCGAAACCGGCATGGAAAGCGGGCAGGGCGGTGAGGCCCGAACCGGCGGTGGTGGAGCCGTGATAACCCTGTTCGATGGAGATGAACTGGTCGCGCTGCGGCTGGCCCTTGGCATGCCAGTAATAGCGGATGAACCGAATGGTGCTGTCCACCGCATCGGAGCCGCCAAGCGTGAAATAGACGTGGTTGAGATCGCCCGGTGCGCGGTCCGCAAGCTCCGAGGCCAGCCGGATGGCCGGTTCGCTGCCAATGTCGAAATAGGCCGTCGCATAGGGCAATTCCCGCATCTGCTTTGCCGCCGCCTCGACGATGCTGTCATGGCCGTAACCGGCATTGACGCACCACAGGCCGGCAAAACCATCGATGAGCTGATGGCCGGTAATATCGGTGACGGTTGCGCCGCGTGCCGATTGCAGTACCCGCACGCCCAGCTTCTCATGGCCGCGGAAGGAAGAGACAGGGTGCACCAGATGGGCGCGATCCAGTTCGATGAGTGAATTGCTTAACATGGGTCTCTCCGGATTCAGCCCAGCGCCTGGCTGGTCAATGCGAATGTTTTCAGTTTTTTGTCAGCGGGGATTTCGGTTTTCGACCGGCGCATGGCGATGCCGCCGCCGACATGGCCAAGACCGCGTTCGGCAAGCCAGGGGGCAAGGCCCGTATCGGCGGTAGTATCCACGCGCAGGAATGCGCCGGGACGTTCAGAAAACACGAATGCGATCAGTTCTTTCGCGATTTCAGCATTTTCCGCCACGACCGGGCCGATGACTTCGCCGCGCCCGAAGGCGCGAAGTGCTGCAAAGCCCTTGATGACGCCCTGTTCCTGCACGAGTGCGAAACGCGCCCTTTCGGCAAGTGCTGCAAAAAGGGCCGTGCGATCCGCACCGAAAGCCTGCGCATCGAGCGCGGCGAGTTCGGCCGGATCAATGGTTTCCGCCCAGGTGACACCTTCCGGCCTGTCGGTTGCGGCCGGAATGCCCTGATGCTGGAGCACTTCGCCGCAGGCGGCGAAGCCCAGCTTTTCATAAAGGGGCAGGCCGTCGGCCGTGGCTACAAGACGGCACTCGCGATTTTCTGCTGCGTCCATTGCCGCGCCCATCAATTGGCGTCCAAGGCCGCGGCCGCGCATGCTCTCGTCCACGATCACCATATTGACGGTGGCGCAGGTGTCTCCGAGAATTGTCGCCATGGCGGTTCCGACGACACGCCCGTTTTCCAGGGCGACGAACCCCTTGCTCAGGGAAAGGACCAGCGCCCAGTCTTCTTTCCGGTGCGGCCAGCCGGCCTGGCGGGAAAGTTCAACAGCCGCGTCGAGGTGGTCCGGTTGAAACGTTTGGATATCGATCAGGCTCGCCTGCATGCCGGAACTCCGTTTTTCTGCTTATTCATTGATAGACCGATGCCGAAAGAAGATTGTCCCGACAAATGGGAAGGTTCGATATGTTTCGCTGTTGCTTTTATCCGCCGCCGCATCTTATGCCGCATCTTGTCCGCACCCGGCCATAAACCGGGGACCGGCGGCGGCTTCCTGTTTGCCTCAACGCAACTCTCTGCCAAACTGGCGGCTGCATACGCAACAATCTGCTTCCGCGAATGGCAATTGCGGTGCGTCGACCGGGCAAAGGCTTTCTATGATCAATTCATTCCGGCACGGCCGATCCCCAAGCAAGGATGACGACGACATGACCATCTTCCGCCCGAAATACATCTCCTTCGATTGCTACGGCACGCTGATCAATTTCCAGATGGCAGAGGCCGCCCGCGATCTTTATGGCGATCGTCTCGATGAAGCGCAGATGCAGCAGTTCATCAAAAATTTTGCTGCCTATCGTCTGGATGAGATCATGGGTGACTGGAAGCCCTATGCCCAGGTGGTTCACAATTCGCTTTCGCGCAGCTGCAAGCGCAATGGCGTGGCCTTCAAGGATGAAGATGCCACCTTCGTTTACGAGCGCGTTCCGACCTGGGGCCCGCATGCCGATGTTCCGGCCGGGCTTGCCAAGGTTGCGAAGGAAATTCCCCTCGTCATCCTGTCCAACGCCATGAATTCACAGATCATGTCGAATGTCGAAAAGCTCGGCGCGCCCTTCCACGCGGTCTACACCGCCGAGCAGGCGCAGGCCTACAAGCCGCGCTTCAAGGCTTTCGAATATATGTTCGACATGCTGGGCTGCGGTCCGGAAGACATGCTGCATGTCTCCTCCTCGTTCCGTTACGACCTGATGTCGGCCCATGATCTCGGCATCAAGAACAAGGTCTGGGTCAATCGTGGTCACGAGCCCGCCAATCCCTATTACGGTTATGTCGAAATCGCCGATATTTCCGGCCTGGCAGGCGTCGTTGGATTGTAAGGAAAGGTCGGGACCATGAAGTTCGTCTCCTATTGGCACGATACCGCGCCGCAATTTTCAGGTGCCGCGCAAGGTCCCGTCGAAGGTCATTACGATGTCGCCGTCATCGGTGGAGGTTTCACCGGTCTCGGGGCCGCGCGCCAGCTGGCCAAGGCCGGCGCGCGGGTGGTCGTTCTTGAAGGGGAGCGGGTCGGCTGGGGCGCCTCTGGCCGCAATGGCGGGCATCTCAACAATGGTCTCGCTCATTCCTATCTCTCCGCCAAGGCCGAGCTTGGCAAGGAACGCGCGATCGCCCTCTACAGGGCGCTCGATTCCTCAATCGATACGCTGGAGGGCCTGATTGCTGAGGAAGGCATCGATTGCAACTTCCGCCGCTCGGGCAAGCTGAAGCTCGCCTCCAAGCCGCAGCATTTCCAAGGTCTGGCGAAGAATTTCGAGGCGCTGCATGCCGAGGTCGATCCCGATACGGCGCTTCTTTCCGCAGCCGATCTCAAGGCGGAGATCGGCTCGCCCTTTTATGGCGCCATGCTCTCGAAGAAGAGCGCGATGATGCATATGGGCCGCTATGTGGCCGGCCTTGCCGAAGCCGCCAGCCGTCATGGCGCGGTGATCTTCGAAAATGCGGCGGTGACGAAGCACATCCAGAACGGCAGGACCCATGAACTGGAAACTCCGCGCGGCAAGGTGACGGCCGACAATCTTCTGGTGGCGACCGGCGCTTACACGCCGTCCGGCTTCGGTTATTTCCGTCGCCGCATCATCGCCGTCGGCAGTTTCATCATCGCCACGCGGCCGCTGACGGATGCCGAGGTTCAGGCCTCGGTTCCGGGCAATCGCACCTATGTCAACTCGATGAATATCGGCAATTATTTCCGGCTCGCGCCGGATAACCGGCTGATCTTCGGCGGCCGTGCGCGCTTTTCCGCCACGTCGGACCAGCGTTCAGACGCCAAAAGCGGTGCGATCCTGACGGAAAGCCTGCATCGCATCTTCCCGCAGCTTTCGCATGTGCCGATCGATTATTGCTGGGGCGGTCTGGTGGACATGACCAAGGACCGTTATCCGCGCGCCGGTTTCCATGACGGCGTCTGGTACGCCATGGGCTATTCCGGCCACGGTGCGCAGCTTTCCACCCATCTCGGCATGATCATGGCCGACGCCATTCTCGGACGGCCGGATAACAACCCGCTGAAGGGACTGGAATGGCCGGCGGTGCCGGGTCATTTCGGCAAGCCGTGGTTCCTGCCGCTGGTGGGCTTTTATTACAAGATGCTGGACAAGATTCAGTAGAGTGCGGTCGCTTCCTGTCGCTCAGGCTTCTTACGAACCATCCTCCACATTCGACGTCATCCTCGGGCTTGTTGTAAAGACCGGAGACATCCCTGACATGTGTTCGGAGACATCCCTGACAGTCAGAGTTTATCTTCGAGATTGATCTTTGCGATTTGAGTTGCCCCGAAGAAAACGCCGAAGAGACCTGA
>NZ_JADQWB010000002.1 GCF_015704895.1 Agrobacterium leguminum
GAATGAAGCGACAAGAGGGCGTCTTGCCGATCTCCCCCCTTGAGGGGGAGATGCCCGGCAGGGCAGAGGGGGGTGAACCAAGAACGCTGACATACCTGGCCACCCCGAAACCCCTCACCCCGTAATCTTCGAGAAATCCGCAACCGTTCCGGTGGCTTCGCGAATAGCCTTCAGCAGCGCCAGACGGTTTGCACGGATGGCCGCATCCTCGTCATTAACGAGCACATCCTCAAAGAACTTGTCGACAGGAGCACGAAGTGTGGAGAGCGCCTGCATGGCGGAGCGGAAATCCTCGCCCGCAACAGCCTTCGCAGCGTCGGCAGAGGCGGTCTTGATCGCCGCATAAAGCGCCTTTTCGGCATCGAGCTTCAACAGCTCTTCCGAGACGCCATCGGCCACCACGGTCCCCTTCTTTTCCTCGGCAGCCAGAAGCTGGGTGGCGCGCTTGGCGCCTGCGAGAAGGTTGCGGCCATCCTCGCCGGTGATGAAGGCGGTGAGCGCCTCGACACGGCGGGCGATCATAAGCAGATCGTCGGATTCCGGCGTCAGGACAGCGTCGATCAGATCGTAACGCGCGCCGAGGTCGCGCAGATAGACTTTCAGGCGATCATGGAAGAAGGAGAGAAGGTCCGGGTCCTTTGCAACGCTCAGCAGCGGAAGCCGCACGTTCTTCTCAAGCAGAATGCGCACCACGCCCAGCGCCGCACGGCGCAGCGCGAAGGGATCCTTGGAGCCGGTCGGCTTCTCGTCGATGGCCCAGAAACCAACGAGTGTATCGAGCTTGTCGGCCAGAGCGACCGTGATCGCCACCTTGTCGGCCGGCAGGCGGTCGGAGGGACCCTGCGGCTTGTAATGGTCTTCGATGGCGGCGGCGACGCTTTCGTTTTCGCCCTGCAGCGTCGCATATTTGCGGCCCATCAAGCCCTGAAGCTCGGGGAATTCGCCGACGGCTTCGGTGCGCAGGTCGGCCTTGGCCAGCACCACGGCGCGGTCCACCAGATCGGCATCGGCGCCGACAACCGGAGCCAGCGCCTTGGCCAGTTCGCGAATACGGGCCACGCGCTCACCCTGCGTGCCGAGCTTGGCATGGAAGGTGACGTTCAGCGCATCGAGCTTCGCCATGCGCTGATCGAGCGGCTTCTTGAGATCGAGGCCGAATTTCGCAGCCGAATCTTTCAGCGTTTCGAGATCGGGCAGATCGCCCTGGTCGCGGTTCCAGAAGTGGCGGGCATCCGACAGGCGGGCGCGCACGACCTTGCCGTTGCCATGGATGATTTCCTTGCCGCCATCGCTCGCCTCGATGTTCGAGATCAGGATGAAGCGGTTGGAAAGACCTTCTTCCGCACCCTGATTGCGGGTGACGAAACACTTCTGGTTGGTCTTGATGGTGAGGCGAATGATTTCCGCAGGGATCTGCAGGTAATCTTCCTCGAAGGTGCCCATCAGCACCTGCGGCCATTCGACGAGGCCGGAGACTTCTTCCAGCAGGCCTTCATCTTCCACCAGTTCGAGACCGTTGGCGAAAGCGAGATCCTTGGCGTCGTGCAGGATGATATCCTTGCGGCGCTCGGCATCGAGAATGACCTTCGCCTTTTCGAGGCTCGAGACATAATCCTCGAAACGGCGCACGGTGATCGGGCCCGGCGCATGGAAACGATGGCCATAGGTGACGTTGCCGGCGACGATGCCGTCGATCACGAAAGGAATGACCTGGGTTTCGTCATGTTCGGGGCCGAACAGGCAGACGATGGATTGCAGCGGCCGCACCCAGCGCAGGCTTTCCGAGCCCTTGCCTTCGATGCCGGCATAGCTCGAACCCTTCGGCATGGAGGCCGGGCCGGAGCGCATGGATTTCGGCCAGGGGAAGGAACGGATGATGCCGGGCATCACCTCGGCGATGATCTCTTCCGCCGGACGGCCGGGCTTGTTGATGATGGCGATGTAGAAATCGCCCTTCTTCGGATCGGAAACGACCTGAGCCTCGGAAATATCGTTGAGGCCGGCGCCGCGCAGAAAGCCTTCGATGGCCTTTTCATTGGCGTCGGTGCGCGGGCCCTTCTTTTCTTCACGCACATCGGCGGAGCGGGCGTTGAGGCCGCGAATATCCAGCGTCAGGCGGCGCGGCGTCCAATATTCGCGCGCACCCTCATAGGTCAGCCCTCTCTCCACCAAGGCATCGGTGACGAGTTTCTTCAGATCGCCCGCCGCCTTGCGCTGCATGCGGGCAGGGATTTCCTCGGAGCGGAGTTCAAGCAGAAGATCGGGCATGGGATAAGGACTTTATCTTTGTATCTTTTGTCGGACGATGTATGCCGTGAAAAACGACAGGTCGGCTTAGCAAGCAACGCGGCAAAAGTCACCAAGGCATTCGGTTAAATTACCGCCGGCGGGCGTTACCAGCCGCCACCACCACCACCGCCGCCGCCGGAGCCGGAAAAACCGCCGCCGCCACCGCCCGAAAAGCTGGAGCCGGACGAGCTGACAGGCTGGGGAATGGTCGAGGCGATAGTGTTCGCCATGGAGGTGGAAAAGCCGCCGATCCTGTCGCCAAAGGTTCCGTAATTGCTGCCCGCATACCAGCCGGGCGCATAACTTGCAGCAGCGGCACCGGCGGCAGCCGTGGCAAGCCAGGCCTCGAAGGTGCGGCTCCACGGTTTTTCGACGCCAAGCGCCACGGCATAGGGTAGCAACGTCTCGAAATGCTGCGGCGACATGGCCGGCGCGCCGGCCATGTTCATCCGGTCCTTTTCCGCCAGCGTCAGATAGGTTCGGAGCCCTTCGATGCCATCCATCAGCTTGCGGCCGAGCGGCGTCGGCGCGCCCATCAGGAACAGGAACAGCGCGTTGGTCAGCACGATGCCACCAATGGCGGCCAGCGCCAGCGACTTGGTGTCATGCGTCACATCCAGCAGGATTTGCGTGGCGATGCCGCCAATGGCGGAAAAGGCCACGAAACCGGCAAAGGCCAGCATGACGATGCCGCCGATACGCTTGCGCAACGGCGCGCCGCGCGAGAATTGGCGGCCGATGCCGATCGACAGGATGCTGAAGAAGAAGGCGAAAAAGCCGAAGACGAGGACGGCGGCAATGGCGCTTTCATCCAGATCGCCGAAGATCAACGTCGCGACGATGAGGGCGATGCTGAGGAAGATGCCGAAGACGGTGTAACCGGCATTGCTGCGGTAATATTTGCCGCGATGTTCTTTTTCTATCGCCGCGCGGAACTGTTTTCCAACTTTTTCCACCTCCGCCCCATGGGCCTTGTCGATAGTCAGCGTCTCGCCCGAGCCGCCGATGGAGGAAAGCAGCGTCTTCTGGCCGGTCGGCAGATCGGCGGCGGTTGCCTTTTCGGTGCGACGAATTACGATCGAATTCTTCAGGTCTTCCAGAACGACATAACCCTTCACCGCAAGATCAAGGGCCGAGGCAGAGAGCGCCGTCCAGCCGGCACCGGAAAAGCCCCTGTTATCGACGTAATTGACCAGAGCTGGAGAAAGCCCCTCCGGCGCATCCCAGCGCGGCACGACCACGCCCTTCGCCGGATCGCGGCCGACGGCGAACCAGGCGCGCAGGTAATAGAGCAGCACGGCGAAAAGCCCGCCGCCCGAAAGCAGAATGGCGAGATTATCCCGCAGCCACCAGCCCGCCTCCTGCGAGGTGTCCGGTGCGGCAATCGCGCCCTTGGGCAGCTTGACGGCGACCGTCATGCCCTCGCCCACCGTGAAGGGGCGGGTGGAGGCGAAGAATACCTCGTTACCTTCGTTCAGAATGCGCGCATCCTTGCCCTTCGCACCCAGAGGACCGGTGAAGACGGCCGTATCCGTGGCCCTGACGCCCTGCGGCAGAGTGATGGTGGCGGAAATCTCGCCCATGGGGAATTGCCAGCCATTGCCGGTGACATTCCAGGTCAGCTCGTCATAATCGCTGAAATAGCGGATCTGCCGGGCGGTGGTGTAGGTGATCTGGAAGATATGCTCGCCGGTCGGCAGAAAGCGGTCGGCGCTGCCGGTATAGATGCGGATGCCGCCATCGATAGTTTCGGTGCGCCAGTTTTCCGGCGCGCCATCGCGCTCCACCGAAACGACGTTGAAATCCACCTTGGTGCGGCGGTTATTCGCATCCAGCGCATAAAGCGGGAAATCGCGGAAGATGCCGCGTTTGATGTTCTGGCCTTCGGCCCGGGCGGTGATGGTTTCCGTCACCGTCAGCTTGCCATCCGCCGCAACCTCGACGACGGAATGGTAGGAGCGGATGAATTCCTCCGCAAAGGCCGGGAAGGCCGCGCCCAGGAAGACGAACAGCGCGAGAAGTCTTGCGGCGATGGTCTTCACGGGCGGTCCCTCCTCAATGGCTCAGTGCTGCGGCTCGGCAGCGCTTTCCTTTTCGGTGTAGTCGACGCCCAGCGAGGCGAGCGCTTTCCAGTAACCGGGATAGGTCTTGCCGACGCAGGCCGGATTCTGGATGGCAATGCCGCCGATCTTCAGCGCCGCCAGCGCAAAGCTCATGGCGATGCGGTGGTCGGCAAAAGTGTCGATGGAGGCCTTGACCGTCTGGCCCGAAAGAGCCGGATCGGCATGTACGATCAGGTCGTCGCCCTCCTCATGCGCCAGACCGTCACGGATTTCGTTGAGGCCGAGCGAGACGGCGCGGATACGGTCGCATTCCTTGACGCGCAGATTGGCGATGCCGACGAAACGCACCGGCGTCTCGTTGAAGGCGGCCAGAACCGCGATGGTCGGAATGGCGTCCTGCATCTGCGAACCGTCGATTTCGGCGGGCAGGTGCGGAAACTTGGCCATGACGTCGTAGGCCTTGGCGTCCGGCTGGGTGAACTTATCGGCGGGCGTGCCGATATCGATTGCGCCGCCGGTCAGAAGCTCTGCACCCCAGAGATAGGTGGCGGCGGAGGCATCCGGCTCGATGTGGAAATCGGTGGCCGTATAACCCGTCGGATGCACGCGCCAGATCGCGTTGCTGACCCGCTCCACCTTAGCGCCGAAGGCTTCCATGGCTGATGTGGTGAGGTCGATATAGCCCTTGGCGCCGATTTCCTCACCCTTGAGGACGATATCGACAGGCTTGTCGCCGCAGGCGGCCGCCATCAAAAGTGCCGACACATATTGGCTGGAGAGGTTGGCATCGATGGTGACGCTGCCCTTCGGGAACCCTGTGCCCTTGCCGCAGACGGTGACGGGCGGGCAGCCGGTCGGCGCTTCCGCCTCGACACCGAGGGAGCGCAGGGCCTCCACCAGCGGCATGATCGGGCGTTTGCGCATGTGCTCGTCGCCATCGATGATGACGGCGCCATCCACAAGCGCGGCAGCCGCAGTGAGGAAGCGTGTGGCGGTGCCTGCATTGCCGAGGAAAAGCGGCTTTTCCGGCTGCTGCAATACACCCGTGCCTTCCACCACAAAGGTGGTGGCATCAGGCTCGGTGACCTTGACGCCCATCTCGCGCAGGGCTTCGGCCATATAAAGCGTGTCGTCGCTTTTCAGTGCGCCGGTCAGGCGGCTTTTGCCCTTGGCAAGACCGGCCAGGAGAAGCGCACGATTGGTGATGGATTTGGAGCCGGGCGGCTCGACCTTGCCGGAAAGCGGATGGCCGGGCGGGGTGATGGTCAGTTCGATCATGATTATCGTCTTGTCAAAGAATGCGGCGCGGGGCCGGATTATCGGAATTTGAACGGGAGGTCTTAAGCCGCCGGGGGAACAGTGCGCTTAGAATTTCACGGTCGGCACGGCGCGGTCGGCCGGGTTCTCGATCTCGAAATAGGGCGCCTTGGCAAAGCCGAACTGGCCTGCAACCAGATTGGAGGGGAAGCTTTCCACCTTGACGTTGAGATCGCGGGCGGCGCCATTGTAATAACGGCGCGACATCTGCATTTCGCCTTCGATGGTCTCCAGCGAACGCTGCAATTCCAGAAAGTTCGTATTGGCCTTGAGATCGGGATAGGCTTCGGCAAGCGCGAAGAGTTTACCGAGCGCCTGCGACAGCAGCCCTTCCGCCTGGGCGCGGCCCTCGACATCGCCTGCCGGCACGGCCTGCGCCCGGTTACGCATGGCGATCACCTCCTCGAAGGTGCTCTTTTCATGCGCCGCGTAACCCTTCACGGTCTCGATGAGGTTGGGGATGAGATCGGCGCGGCGCTTCAGCTGCACGTCGATGCCCGACCACGCCTCTTCCTTCATCTGCCGCGCCTTGACGAGGCCGTTATAGATGAAAACGACATAAAGCGCGATTGCCGCGATGATTGCCAGCGTGATGAACATGAATTGCGATTCCCAGCTTCGTTGCGCGCACGATAGCCGCTCATCGCCGCAAAGTCATGGGGCTTCGCTCATTCTGTCCGTTTTTGCCGAGAGGATAAAACCGCGACCAGTGCTGCGCGTCATTTATTGTAGACGGTGCAGTATAATCGCAGACCGGATGTTTTCCTTACAAAAACGGTGTGTGAGGCAAGCCTGTAGCCGCGTTCGGCCCAATAGTCCTTGTTCTCACCCAGATGATTCCAGCCGTCTATTCTCCAGTCGAGCATTTTCGAGTTTTGCGTGTAGTGCATGCGGACAAGCGCGCTACCGACATCGAGCGTCCGTTGGCCGCTGTCCTTGCAATCCATGCGGGTGACGATCATTCCGAAACTACGCAGCTTGTCTGCTCGGCGAAAGGCATCATTGCCGCTCATCCATTCAGTCGTTTCGGCAGCCGCAGCGTTGCCGAGGAAACATGCAAGCATCAATACAGGCAAAAAAACTAAGCTTCTAATATTCATAATCAAATCCATCACGATGTTTCACATAACCAATCAACACAAAATAAAAGGCCGTCAAGAACGGCCTTTCAAATTCATTAGAAGCTTCGGCTTGAATCTGCCTTCAAAAATCAGGCGGCCCTGTTCCAGTTCAGCCCGCCCGCATCCGTCAGCAGGAAGGCTTCGCCGCAGGCTTTCGCCAGCGTGCGCACGCGCAGGATATAGCTCTGGCGTTCCGTGACCGAAATTACGCCGCGTGCATCCAGAAGGTTGAAGACGTGGCTGGCCTTGATGCACTGGTCATAGGCCGGGAACACGCATTTGTGCAGGCGCTGATTGTCATTATCACCGGGCGCACCGGCGGCGAGAAGCGCCTGGCATTCCTTTTCGGCGTCGATGAAATGGCGATGCAGCATGGCGGTGTCGGCGAATTCGAAGTTATGGCGGGAATATTCCTGCTCGGCCTGCAGGAAAACGTCGCCATAGGAAATCTTCTCTTCGCCCTCGCGTCCGTTGAAGTTCAGGTCATAGACATTGTCGACGCCCTGAACATACATGGCGAGACGCTCCAGACCATAGGTCAACTCGCCAGCGACCGGCGAGCACTCGATGCCGCAAACCTGCTGGAAATAGGTGAACTGCGACACTTCCATGCCGTCGCACCAGCATTCCCAGCCGAGACCCCAGGCGCCGAGCGTCGGGCTTTCCCAGTCGTCTTCGACGAAACGCACGTCATGCAGCAGCGGATCGAGGCCGATCGCCTTCAGCGAACCGAGATAGAGTTCCTGCAGGTTGGAAGGGTTGGGCTTCAGAATGACCTGATACTGATAATAATGCTGCAGGCGGTTGGGGTTTTCACCGTAACGGCCGTCGGACGGGCGGCGCGAGGGCTGCACATAGGCCGCCTTCCATGGCTTGGGACCAAGCGCGCGCAGCGTCGTCGCCGGATGAAACGTGCCCGCGCCCACTTCCATATCGTAGGGCTGCAGCACCGCGCAGCCCTTGTCGGCCCAGTAATTATGCAGCGTCAGGATCAGCGCCTGAAAGGAACGCTTCGGGTTCATATGGTCGGGAACATCGGTCATTGCAGTCATCGCGGCGTTAGGAGGACAAGTAAGCATTGACTTACTTCGGATGCGGACTGGTGCCACGGCATGGCGTGAGGGTCAAGGTTTTATGCGTGGAGACGGGCAGTGAACGGGTTGACGATCTTCATTCGCCCGTCAACGGTAAGACCGTCATGCATGTCTTCCGAGAGGAATACGGTGCTTTCAGCCTCCAGGGCTGCTGCTACCATCAATGCATCATAGAAGGCGAAGTTATATTTATCGACAAGATCGACGGCGCTCGCATTTAACTGCACATCGAGTTCAACGACTGTCACAGCCATTCGACGGAGACCATCCAGCGATCTGCGGATTTCGCCCCATTTTTGAGGCCACTTCCGCCGGACTACACTGGCAAATTCATTGAATGCCTGAACGCTCGTCACATAAGGTTTCGAAACGATCTCTTGGGCCTTGGATGACCGTTCGTCATCCAGAAAGGCATAGATAAAGATATTCGTATCGAGAAAGGGCAAATGGCTCAACGCTCATTTGCCTCTTCGCGGTCGAATTTCCACCCGGGCGGGAGCTGCCAACGCTGAGCGCGAATATACGACAGTATCTTTTCGCGCTCTTCCTGCGAAATAGAAGCAGACGGTTCCTGTGTCGGCACAGAAACATCCACCTCGTCGCCCTCCTTTATGTGCAAGGCTTCCGCGACATCCGCCGGAATGCGGACCGCAAGACTATCGCCCCATTTCGTGACACGCATGACGGTCTCCTTACTCGAAAGCGACTATAGCAAATTCTGCGTTACAGAAAAATTATGTCTCATCCTCGCGCTTCACGCGGTATTCGCCGGTTTCCGGGTCCTTGATCAGCGTGCCGATGGCGCCGGTCTCGCGTTCCTTCTCGCGCTGTTTCGATTTCGCCGAGAGCTTTTCCGCATCGCGGACAAAGCGGCGGTATAGGATGACGGATCCCACCACCAGAAGAAGAATTGTAATGAGCTGCGCCATAAGGCTTTATTCCCGAGACATCATAGACCGAAACGCGACCACAATGCCTTTTCTTCGGCGACCTCCGCAAGCCCCGATACCGCACCGGCGGCCAGCCTTTCGGCATTCACGTCCAGAGCAGCATTGACGCCCGGCACCTTTTTGCCGAACAAAGTGCGCCCGCCGCTGACGAGCTGGAGCTTGACCTTCTCGCCGTAACGGCGGCGCAGAACCTCGCGCATGTCGCCCAGCCCGTCGATCAGGCCGAGGTCGAGGCCGCGCATGCCGGTCCAGAACAGGCCGGAGAAGATCGCCTCGTCACCCTTCAGTTTCGAGCCGCGGCGCATCTTGACCATATCAATGAAAACATTGTGGATTTCGACCTGAAGCGACTTCAGGTAATCGATATCGCCTTCCTTTTCCGGCTGGAAAGGATCGAGGATGACCTTGTTCTCGCCGGCCGTATAGACACGGCGCTCCACGCCGATCTTCTTCAGCATTTCCGGAAAACCGAAACCGCCGGAAACGACGCCGATCGAACCGACGATGGAAGTGGGATCGGCGATGATCTCGTCGCCGGCAAGCGCGATCATGTAGCCGCCGGAAGCTGCAACGTCCTCCACGAAGATCAGGACTTTCTTTTCCTTTTCCTCGGCGAGCTGGCGGATGCGGTTATAGATCATCCGCGCCTGCACCGGCGAACCGCCGGGCGAGTTGAGCGAAATGGCGACGGCCGGGGCATCCTTGACGGCGAAGGCCTTTTCCAGAAGCGGCGCATAGGAGGCGAGATTGAGGGCGGGGCGGAACTGGTTGCCGCCGGCCATGATCGCGCCGTGCATGCGCACCACCGGGATGACGAGCTCTTTTTTACGAAAGCGTTTCGGCACCAGATACTTCAGAAAACCCACAACTCAATCCTCGCAGCATTTATCCGTTCGTCAGGGATGTATGTATCGCCCCGGAAAACACAATGGTTTGCGGCCGGCGGAACGGCGATATTTATGACGCGGGCCGGATTGCCCTTACATTACGCGAATAGGCGGCGCGGCCATTGTTCAGGTCATCCACGAATGGGGTGAAGGCATGGCTGCCGGTCTCATGCATGATGAGCGGCGCGCGGAACGACAGCCGCGCCCGCGAACCCTTGATGGCGGTGACGAGCATGCGCACCGCATCCTCGCCAGGGCGCGGATGAATGAGGGTGATTTCGAGACCGCCGAAACGGCTGCCGCAGGCGGCGATGATCTCCGCCACCGATTGCGGCCTTGAAATCAGGGAAAGCTGCCCGCCCGGCACCATGATTGCGCCTGCGGTCCTGATCCAGTCTTCGAACAGGCCATCGGTCATGGCATGCGCTTCGGCCTTCAGGGCATCCGGCGTGCGACGGTCGCCCGCATCGTTATAGGGCGGGTTCATGATGACATGGTGGAAGTAATCATCGGGCAACCCCGCTTCGGCGCGTGCTTTCGCCCGTAGGGTCACATCGGCTTCACGCACGCTGACGCGGGCAGAAAAAGCGGCATTCTCAGGCAGTTCGAGGCTGCGGCGGGCAAATTTCGCCATTTCCGGCGAGCGTTCGTACAGCGTCACCTCGGCCTTTTCGAGCCGCGCGGCAACCGCCATGCCCGCAGCTCCCGCGCCCGCGCCGAGATCGGCTATCCGGCAGGCACGCTCATCTGCCACCAATGACGCCAGAAGCATGGCGTCCATGCCGGCCCGGTGTCCCCTGCCCTTCGGCTGGAGGATGTGAAACCGGCCCCGGTGAAAGGCATCGATCGTTTCGGAAATCCCGTCGCCCACCGCCGTTCAAGCCTCTTCGTTGCGCAACTCGTCGCCGAGTCCGGCATCGATGAGAATGCGGCGAGCCTGATCGGCCCGATCTTCCTCCACCAGAAACCTTCGCGGCAAAAGACCGAGCGATCCTTCCAGAATGCTCATCGCCTGATCGGCGATGAGGCAATGGATGCCGGCATCCTTCATCAGGCTTTCGGCGAAGGAGAGCAGCACGGCATCGTTGGTACGGATCAGTTCACGCATGGATAGACCTTAAATTCCCATCTTTTTGAATGGCTAGCGGCAATTCGCCCCTTGCCGCGCAAGGCGTCAGTTTTTATTGTCGAATTCAAATTCGAACTGGAGTCCTGTCCCTTGGGCGTCGTCATACCGCTTGAAGAAAGCAAAAACAAACTCGCATCCGTCAAGCCGCTTGTCGACCTGACCCGCCCCGACATGGAACGGGTGAACCAGCTTATCCTTTCCAAGGCCGGTTCCGATGTCCAGATGATACCCGAGGTGGCCAACCACCTCATCTCTTCCGGCGGCAAGCGCCTGCGGCCGATGCTGACGCTCGCCTCCGCCTCGATGTTCGGTTACGAGGGCGACAACCATATCAAGCTCGCCACCAGCGTCGAATTCATGCACACGGCAACGCTTCTGCATGACGATGTGGTGGATGAAAGCGATCTGCGCCGCGGCAAATCCACCGCCCGCACCATCTGGGGCAACCAGGCGAGCGTTCTCGTCGGCGACTTCCTGCTCGGCCAGGCGTTCCGCATGATGGTGGACGTCGGCTCTCTCGATGCGCTCGACGTGCTGTCCACCGCCGCCTCGGTGATCGCCGAGGGCGAGGTGCTGCAGCTTTCGGTCGCCAAGAACATGGAAACGACGGAAGACGATTATCTGCAGGTGATTCGCGCCAAGACGGCCGCCCTTTTCGCGGCGGCGGCGGAAGTCGGCCCCATCGTCGCCAAGACCAACAAGGCGACCCGCAGCGCGCTGAAATCCTACGGCATGAATCTCGGCCTTGCCTTCCAGCTGGTCGACGATGTGCTGGACTACGGCGGCAAGTCCGCCGATCTCGGCAAGAATACCGGCGACGATTTCCGCGAAGGCAAGATCACGCTGCCGGTCATCCTCTCCTATCGTCGCGGCACGCAGGATGAGCGCGCCTTCTGGCGCAACGCCATCGAAAAGGGTGAAAGCAGCGACGAGAACCTTGAAAAGGCGCTGGGCCTGATCACCAAATACAACGGTCTTGGCGATACGATCGGCCGTGCCACGCACTACGGCACCATCGCCCGCGATGCGCTCGCACCGCTGCCGCAGAGCCCCTGGAAAGATGCGCTTCTGGAAGTGATCGACTTCTGCATCGAGCGTCTGAACTGACGCCGCAGGCCGGGCGAAAGGCGGATGGAAAAGACCATCCGCCCAGGGTTCCGGGCCAGCTTCTCCGCAAGGTGTGATTGTGGCCGGGGCCATAATTTCTTGCGGCGTTGCTTCAAAAAAGCCATTCTATCGTGACCAACAATGGAAACTGATTTTTCCGTGCTTCTGCACAAAGGCAAAGGTTCCCTCATGCGGCGTAAACCAGCACTCCGTCTTCTCTGCAGCGCGGCTCTTGCCGCTGCTCTCGCAATCGGCGCGGGTGCAAGCCCCGGCTTTGCGGAGACGAAGGCGACACCGGAAGACAAGGCCGTCACGTTCGATCCCGGCAAGGTGAACACCTTCTCCGGCGCCTTTCTCGCCGGGCGCAATGCCGATGTCGATCAGGATTATCCCACCGCGATTTCGCTTTACAAAAAGGCGCTGGAATTCGATCCCGCCAATACGGAAATCCGCCAGCGGCTGATGATCGCCGAACTTCTGAGCGGCAATTTCGAGGCCGGCGCCAAGATCGCCGATTCGATGAAGGACGATACCTCGGTGGAGCGCGTGACGACCATCGTGCGCGGTCTCGACGCCATCAAGGACAAGGAATTCGCCAAGGCCGAGAAGATCCTGAAATATACCGGCCCGAACGATCTCGACCGCATGGTCAACACGCTTTTGACGGCATGGGCGCGTGCCGGCTCCGGCAAGCCGAAGGAAGCGCTGGCGCTGGTCAACAATATGAAGGGCCCGGGCTGGATTTCGATCTTCCAGAAATACAATGCGGCGGCCATCGCCCTTGTTTCCGGCAATAACGAGGCTGCCCGCAAGAGCCTGAACGAAGCGGTGACGGACCGCGAAGGCGGGGCAACCGCCTCCGATACCTATATGCGCGCGGTGATGGCGCTTGCCCGGCTGGAGGCTTCCGCCGGCAACAAGCAGAAGGCGCTGGATGCGATTGCAGTCGGAGACACTTTCGCACCGAATTACGCGCCGCTGAAGGCGCTTCGGCAATCCATCGAAAACGGTGAAAAGCCGGAACAGCAGATCACCAATGCCGTGGAGGGTGCCGCCAGCGTCATGTTCTCCATCGCCGGCGCGCTGAACCGCGAAGGCGCCGAAGAGATCGTGACGCTTTATCTGCAGACGTCGCGCGCGCTCGATCCGAAGAGCCCGGATACGCTCATCCTTCTCGGCGGCCTCTCCGAAGCGCTGAAACAGCCTGACCGCGCCATTGCCTTCTATCGCGAAGTGCCGAAGGATTCGCCGATGTATCGCATCTCCGAGCTACAGCTCGGACTGACGCTTGCGCAGACCGGCAAGGTGGATGAAGCGCGCAAGCATCTCAAATCCCTGCTCGAATCCGATCCGAAGGACATTCGTTCCTATCTCGCCTATGGCAGCGTGCTTTCGGACGCCAAGGACTACAAGGCCATGGCCGAGAACTACGACAAGGCCATCGAGGTCATCGGCTCCGTGCCGCAGAAATCCGACTGGTCCGTCTTCTTCCAGCGCGGCATCGCCTATGAGCGGCTGAAGGAATGGGACAAGGCCGAACCGAATTTCAAGCGGGCGCTGGAGCTGAACCCGGAACAGCCGCAGGTTCTGAACTATCTGGGTTATTCCTGGGTGGACAAGGGCATCAATCTCGATGAAGGCATGAAGATGATCAGCCGCGCTGTCGAGCTTCGGCCGAATGACGGCTATATCGTCGATTCGCTCGGCTGGGCGCATTATCGCCTCGGCGCTTTCGATGAAGCCGTGACCGAGCTGGAGCGGGCGATCGAACTGAAAGCCGGCGATCCGACCATCAACGACCATCTGGGCGACGCCTATTGGCGGGTCGGCCGCAAGATCGAGGCGGTCTATCAGTGGAACCGCGCATTGATCGGCGACAGCGACGACGTGGACAAGGCCAAGGTGAAGGAAAAGATCGCCAACGGCCTGCCGCCGGTGGAAAAGGATGCCGAAAATACCGCCAAGAAGGAAGTCGCGCCGGTGCCGCCGGCTCCTCCGGCACCGGCACCGGCTGCCACTCCGGACAAGAAATCCTGACGCCGCATGCGCGGGCATGAGGTTTCCGGGGCCACCGAGACCATCGAGGCGGCCCCGGCCAAGATCAATCTGGCGCTGCATGTGACCGGCCAGCGAGCGGATGGGTATCACCTGCTCGAAACGCTGGTGACCTTTACCGAAGCCGGCGACACGATCCGTATTCGCGACGCCGATGCCGACAGTTTCTCCATCTCAGGCCCTTTCGGCAATCTTTTGCGCGCGGGCGATGGCGGCGATAACCTCGTCACCCGCACCAGGGACCTGTTGCGCGATGCGCTCACATCGACAGGTCAACCGGCACCCCCGGTCGCCATTCATCTTGAAAAGAACCTGCCGGTGGCTTCCGGTATCGGCGGCGGCTCGGCGGATGCGGCGGCGACGCTGCGGGGGCTTTTGCGACACTGGCGTGCCGGGATCGCACCGGATACGCTTGCATCCACGGCGCTCACGCTCGGGGCGGATGTGCCGATGTGCCTTGAGAGCCGATCCCTGATCGCGCGCGGCATCGGCGAGGACATCGAACCGCTCACCGATCTGCCGGAACTGGCGATGGTTCTGGCCAATCCGCTGAAGGCCGTCTCGACGCCGGAGATTTTCCGGCGATTGCAGAACAAGACCAATCCGCCCCTGCCCGCCTCTGCGACAATCGGCTGGATGGATTTTCTCGCCCAAAGCCGTAACGATCTGCAACCGCCGGCTCAGGCGCTTCTGCCGGAGATCGGGGAAATCATTGGGTTGCTGTCGCAGGAGGGGGCTGCGCTTGTGCGCATGTCCGGTTCAGGGGCAACCTGTTTCGGGATTTTTCATTCCCTTGAAGCGGCCAGGAAAGCGGAAACATCGCTTCGGAAGAAGCGCCCCGGCTGGTATTTTCAGGCGACGCGGACCATTTGAGGATTAGAGCGGCGGGCCCGCCGCTCCCAGTTTTGTTTGAGCATCGGATTTTCCGAAAACCGCAATACACTTTTCGGTCCGATGCTCCCGGCATTCGAGGATAAGGCCATGGCAGGCGAAAGACCCTTCATTCCCCTTGGCATTGCGGTTTTGACCGTTTCGGACAGCCGCACACTGGAGAACGACAAATCCGGCGATACGCTCGTCGCAAGGCTGGAGGAAGCGGGCCACAGGCTCGCGGCCCGCGCCATCGTGCCCGATGACAAAGCAGCGATTGCCGGCACGGTGCGCGACTGGACGCTCGCTGAAGGCGTGGATGTGGTGATCACCACCGGCGGCACCGGTTTTACCGGCCGCGACGTGACGCCGGAAGCGCTGGAGCCGCTGTTCGAAAAGCGCATGGATGGGTTTTCCGCCCTCTTCCACCGCATCTCCTATGACAAAATCGGCACCGCCACCATCCAGTCACGCGCGACCGGCGGCGTGGCGAACGCAACCTTCATCTTCGTGCTGCCCGGCTCGCCGGGTGCGTGCAAGGATGCGTGGGACGGCATTCTGAAAGCCCAGCTCGATTATCGCCACCTGCCCTGCAATTTCGTGGAGATCATGCCGAGGCTCGACGAGCATTTGAAGCGCGGGGCTGGGGGCGTTTAGATCAGCGGACCAGAGGTGCGTGGGGCTTCACCCCCCTCTGCCCTGCCGGGCATCTCCCCCTCAAGGGGGGAGATCGGCAAGAGGCCCTCTTGTCGCTTCATTCTCAATCTTCAAGATGGACGAGACATCGCCGCAGATCGATCTCCCCCCTTGAGGGGCAGAGGGGGGTGAAGCCCCACGCACCTCCGGTTTGCAGACAATGCCCGCCCAAAACCCCCATCACGCCAGATACTTCTTGAAAAACTCCGTCGTCCGGCCCCAGGCGAGATCGGCAGCCGCCTTGTCGTAGCGCGCCGAGGACGTGTCATTGTTGAAAGCGTGGTTGACGCCGTCATAGACGAAGATTTCAAAGGTCTTGCCGTTTTCCTCCAGCGCCTTCTTATAGGCGTCGATGCCGGCATTGATGCGCTCATCGAGGCCCGCATAGTGCAAAAGCAGCGGCGCCTTGATGGCCGGTACATCGGCCGCCGGGGCCTGCTGGCCGTAATAGGCGACGCCGGCATTCAAACCTGCCGATTTGGTGGCGAAACGGTTGACCAGCCCGCCGCCCCAGCAGAAACCGACTGCACCGACCTTGCCATTTGCCCCCTGCCGCGCCGCAAGCCATACCCGGCCCGCTTCGGCATTGGCGACGGTCGCATCCATGTCGAGACCGCTGAACATCTGCCGCGCCTTCTCCTCATCGGCGGGCGTGCCGCCCTGCGGTGAGAGGAAATCGACGGCAAGCGCCCTGAAACCGGGGAGCGCCACCCGTCTTGCCACGTCGCGAATATGGTCGTTCAGACCACGGTTTTCGTGGATGACGATGACGGAGCCGATGGGGCCGGAAACGGATTTCGGCGTAACGAGGTAACCCTTCATCTCACCGCCGGGGGCGGGATAGGTCACTTCCTCGACGACGATCCTGTCGTCATCGGCCGCGATGACCGCCGCACGGGCGCTGTTGGCCGAAAGAAGCGGGGCGATGGCCGCCGCCGCAGCGCCCGACCCGGCCAGCACGGTGAGTTTTTCCATGAATTTGCGGCGATCGAGGCTGAGATGGGTATATTCATCGTAAGCGTCGATCATGGCCTGCGTGATCTTGGGCTTGTCCATCGCTCTATCCTCCTTGAACGCACGGATGCGGAAGGATAGCGCAGATCGCCCCGCGGGGAACGAGGCGGGGGCAAGCGGCGTCACACATTTGCGTGAGCGCCGCCAGCCAGTTTTCACATCAGGCGGCGAGGTCCACGACGATACGGCCGTCGATCTTGCCTTCTTCCATGCGGTGGAAAATATCGTTGATGTTTTCGAGCTTGTCCCAGGAGAAGTGGGCCGCCACCTTGCCTTCGCCGGCGAAGGTCAGCGCTTCCTCCAGATCCTGTCGCGTGCCGACGATGGAGCCGCGCACCGTGATGCGCTTCAGCACCGTGTCGAACACCGGAATGGAGATGAAGCCCGGCGGCAGGCCGACAAGCGCCATGGTGCCCTTGGAGCGCAGGAAACCGTAAGCCTGCTCCATGGCCTTGGGCGACACCGCCGTCACCAGCGCGCCGTGGACACCGCCGGTCGCCTTCTGCACCTGCTCCACCGCGTCAGGCGCGCGACCATTGACGACGACATCGGCTCCGAGTTTTTTCGCAAGCGCCAGCTTGTCGTCAAAAATATCGGCGGCAACGACATGCATGCCCATGGCCTTGGCATATTGCACGGCCATGTGACCAAGCCCGCCAATGCCTGAAATGACCACCCACTCACCGGGCCTGACTTCGGTTTCCTTGAGGCCCTTATAGACGGTGACGCCGGCGCAGAGCACCGGTGCGGCCGGGCCGAAATCGAGATTATCCGGCAGGCGGCCAACGAATTTCGGATCGGCGAGGCCGTATTCGGCAAAGCTGCCATTGACGGAATAGCCGGAATTCTTCTGGCTCGGGCAAAGCGTTTCCCAGCCCGTGCGGCACGGAATGCAGCAGCCGCAGGCGGTGTAGAGCCACGGCGTGCCGGCGCGATCGCCTTCCTTGATGCCGGTGACGCCTGCGCCAATCTTGGCGACATAACCGACGCCTTCATGGCCGGGGATGAAGGGCGGGTTGGGTTTGACCGGCCAATCACCCGTTGCGGCGTGCAGGTCCGTGTGGCAAATGCCCGTCGCCTTGTAGTTGATGAGAATTTCACCGGGGCCGGGATCCGGTATCGCCACTTCCTCGATGGTCAGCGGTTTTCCAAACGCGCGGACGACGGCTGCCTTCATTGTCTTAGCCATGACATACTCCCTAATCTCTGCTCGCCTGAAATCCTCGACGGCGAGGCAGAGATTAACGGGGATGGGGCGTCATGGAATTGACCCATCGCAAATCGGAGCATTTTGCAAGGCGGGATTGTCTCACTTATGAGGCAACCTCACGGTGCTGATTTACTCCAGCGCCAACCATATGGCGAGCCATGCCCACAGGCAGACGACCAGCGCAAAGCCGATGCCGAACAATGCGCCACGCTGACGCAGGCGGTTGCTGGTGACGTGGACATAGGAATGGGCATAACGCGAGAGCACGAACAGCCATGCCAGAACGACGGTGACGATATTGTCCGCATCCGTGATGTAGAGCAGCAGGCAGGCGATGTGAAACAGCACCGGCAGTTCGAACTGATTGGCGATGTTGCGGTTCACCAGATGGCTTTCGCGCGCCTCCTCGCCCCGGTCGCGCAGCTTGATCGCCGATTCGCGATCCTTGAAGGTGTACTTGTTGCGCCGAACGATCAGAAGCCCGTAAAGCCAGAAGACCAGAAAGACATGGGCGATCATCGGCCAGAACATTGCGGTCGTGGGTGACATGCTTTCTTCTCCAATCATGAAAACGCTCCCCGATCCGGCATGAATCGGGGAGCGCCAAATACTCAGTATCCTTTTACGGATTCGCCTCGAAAGATCAAACCGCGCCGGGGTAGTTCGGGCTTTCGCGGGTGATCGTCACGTCATGGGCGTGGCTTTCGCGCAGGCCCGCGCTGGAGATGCGAACGAAGGTGGCGCGCTCCTGGAATTCCTTGATGTTGCCGCCGCCGACATAACCCATGGCGGCCTTCAGGCCACCTGCCAGCTGGTGCAGGACGCCGGAGACCGGACCCTTATAGGGAACCTGACCTTCGATGCCTTCCGGAACGAGCTTCAGCGTGTCGCGCACTTCCGCCTGGAAATAACGGTCTGCCGAGCCGCGCGCCATGGCGCCAACGGAACCCATGCCGCGATAGGCCTTGAAGGAACGGCCCTGGTAGAGGAACACTTCGCCCGGGCTTTCATCCGTGCCGGCCAGCAGCGAGCCGATCATGACGGCGGAAGCGCCGGCGGCGATTGCCTTGGCCAGATCGCCCGAGAACTTGATGCCGCCATCGGCGATGACGGGGATATCAGCCGCATTGGCGACTTCAACCGACGACATGATGGCCGCAAGCTGCGGAACGCCGACGCCGGCGACGATGCGGGTGGTGCAGATGGAGCCGGGGCCGATACCGACCTTGACGCCATCGGCGCCGGCATCGATCAGCGCCTTGGTGCCGTCGGCGGTGGCGACATTGCCGGCGATGATGCGAACCGAGTTCGACATCTTCTTGACCTGCGAAACGGCATCCAGCACGCGCTGCGAATGGCCATGCGCGGTATCGACGACCAGAAGGTCGACACCGGCATCGATGAGGCGCTCGGCGCGCTCGATGGCGTCAGCACCGACGCTGATGGCGGCAGCGGCGCGAAGGCGGCCCTGCGCATCCTTGGTGGCGTTGGGGTTCAGCTGCGACTTCTCGATATCCTTGACGGTGATCAGGCCGACGCAATTGCCCTTGGCGTCCACAACCAGCAGCTTTTCGATGCGGTGCTTGTGCAGCAGGCGGCGCGCTTCCTGCTGATCGACGCTGCTTTCCTTGACCGTGACCAGGTTTTCGCGGGTCATCAGTTCGTAGATCTTCTGCTGCGGATCGGAGGCGAAGCGCACGTCGCGATTGGTCAGAATGCCAACGAGACGGCCGTTCTTGTGGCCGCCGGAACCGCCGTTTTCCACGACCGGAATACCGGAAATGCCATGCGCCTTCATCAGCGCCTGTGCTTCAGCGAGCGTTGCATCCGGGCCGATGGTGACCGGGTTGACGACCATGCCGCTTTCGAACTTCTTCACCTGCCGCACTTCTTCGGCCTGCTCGATGGGGGTCAGGTTGCGGTGGATGACGCCGATGCCGCCGGCCTGGGCCATGGCGATGGCGAGGCGGCCTTCGGTAACCGTATCCATGGCGGAAGAGAGGATCGGCAGGTTGAGATCGATATCGCGGGCGATGCGGGTGGCGATATTCGTCTGTCCCGGCATGACTTCGGAATGTCCGGGTTGCAGCAACACATCGTCAAATGTGAGAGCGTCCAAACCAGTGGGTGTTTGAATGATGCGTGCCATGACCAAATTCCTTCATACTGAAAATGCGTGGCCGTTCCGGAACGAAAAGTTCACCCCGGCGCCCTGCAAGGATTGCTTGGAAGTTGGCGAGGGCTGGTAACACGTTCATGACAGGAAGGGAATAGAAAAAACCCGGAATCGGCTTCCGGGCTTTTTCTGTTGCTGCATTGCAGCAGATATCAGATGTCGAACTGATAGGATTTCGGCACGAAACGATAGCCGGTATCCAGCTTTTCCGCGTAACCGACCGCCGGGAAAGGCATGTGATACCCAAGGAAAGGCAAACGGTCGGTGGCGATCATGTCATAGACCTTCTTGCGGGTCGCGGCGGCTGCCGCCTTGTCCATGTCGAACTTCACCTCCCAGTCTGGCTTCTGCAGGGAAAGGACGAAATGGTTGGCCGTATCCGCCGTCAGGATGAGTTGTTTGCCTTCCGATTCGACAAGGAAGATCATGTGACCCGGCGAATGACCGAAGGCTGCCACGCCGGTGATCCCGGATACGACACTGGCGCCGTCGCCAATGAAGGTCGCCTTTTCCGCCAGCGGCTTGACGTTCGTGAGAACGCCCTTGTGACCGCCTTCCGCAGGCGTGCCAATGCGTTTCTCATCCGTCCAGAAATCATATTCCGCCTGGCCGAACACGTAGCGCGCCTTGGAAAAAGCCGGATCGCCCTTTTCCATCAGCCCACCGATATGGTCGCCATGCATGTGGGTCAGCACCACCACGGTCACATCTTCCGGCGTATAACCGGCGGCCGCCATGCCTTCGATCAACCGGCCATTGCCCGCACCGCGCCCGGCTTCGCCGAAACCGGTATCGAACAGCACGAGATCCGTGCCGGTATTGACGAGGACCGGCGAGAAGGAATTGACGAATTGCTCCTTCGGCAGAAAATTGTCTTCCAGCAATTTTCCGACCGTCTCCGCCGACTGGTCGGTGCCGAAGGTCTCGCCGGGATTGGGGGCCGCGCGCGCGCCATCCTTCACCACCAGCACTTCGAAATTGCCGAGCTTGAAGCGATTGGTTTCAGGCGGCATCGCGTGTTCTATCTCCATGGAGGTTTGCGGCTGGTTGGTCTGGGCCGTTGCCGTGCGCGCCATCAACAGCGGCGCACCGAGAACGCTTGCGCCCGCCGCACCGATGAGGCCGCGTCTGCTCATGCTCAAGGATTGGGTCATCATCTTTCTCCCGATATCGCCAACTGAACCATGCCAACGGACAATAGAGCGATAAAGTTGCAAGAAAACCGGCCTCACGCAGGTTTGATCGGAACTTGAGAAATTGATAATTAACGTGTTGGCAAGCCCGCTTATCAGGCGTAGGAGGAACGGCGATATCCTTTGTCGCAGCGGAAAGCCGCAGGCAGCCTCATGAACCGCATCATTCCCCTCATCCTGGCAGTCGCTCTCTTCATGGAGCAGATGGACTCCACCGTCATCGCCACCTCGCTGCCGGCAATTGCCGCCGACCTTCATGTCGGCCCGATCACGCTCAAGCTCGCATTGACGGCCTATATGGTGGCGCTGGCGATCTTCATTCCGATCAGCGGCTGGATGGCCGACAAATACGGCGCGAAGAAAATCTTCCGTTTCGCCATCGGCGTCTTCGTGGTGGGGTCGATCTGCTGCGCGGTGTCGTCCTCGGTGTTCGAATTCGTGCTTTCGCGTTTCCTGCAGGGCATGGGCGGGGCGATGATGACGCCCGTTGGCCGCCTCGTGCTTTTGCGCACGACCAAGCGCAGCGAACTCGTCTCCGCAATGGCGCTGCTGACAATTCCGGGGCTGGTGGGACCGCTGACCGGCCCGCCTATCGGCGGCTTCATCACCACCTATTTTTCATGGCACTGGATTTTCCTGATCAATGTGCCGATCGGCGTCATCGGCATCTGGCTCTCGACAATCTTCCTGCCCGAAATCGAAACCACCAACCCGCCGCCGATGGATGGCAAGGGCTTCGTGCTGTCAGGCATCGCCGCCTCCGGCGTGGTGTTCGGCCTCTCCGTCGTCAGCCTGCCGGCGCTGCCGCCGGCCATCGGCATCGCCTCGACGATCATCGGTTTCATCTGCGGTTTTCTTTATCTGCGCCACGCCGCGCGCCACCCTGCCCCCATTCTGGATTTTCGCATTTTCCAGAACGCGACCTTCCGGGCGGCTTCCGTCGGCGGCACCGTTTTCCGCATTTCCACGGGCGCCATACCCTTCCTGATGCCGCTGATGCTGCAGATCGGTTTCGGGCTTAATCCGTTCCAGTCGGGCATGATCACCTTTGCCGGCGCAATCGGCGCGATCACCACGAAATTCATGGCCAAGCGAGTGTTTGCGGCAACCGGATTCCGCTCGACACTGATCGGGGCCGGCATCGTCGGCGCCTGCACCACGCTCGCCAACAGCTTCTTCACCCCGGAAACGCCCTATCCGCTGATCATGATCTTCCTTGTGACAGCGGGATTTGCCCGGTCCTTCTTCTTCACCGGATCGAACGCGCTCAGCTATTCCGATATCGAGGACAGTCAGGCCAGCCAGGCGACCTCGATGGCGTCGGTGCTGCAGCAGATCAGCCTGGCGCTGGGCGTGGCTTTCGCCGCCTCCATTCTGGAAGTCAGCAGCATGATGTCGGGCACGCATCTGCAGCTCGCCGATTTCCACATCGCCTTCACCATCGTGGCGCTGGTATCGCTGTTCGCCATCGTGCCGATCATCCGCATGGACGGCAATGCCGGGGCGGCCGTCTCCGGCCACCGCGGCAAGGTCTCACAACCGGCGGAGTGATCAGTCTTCGGAAGCCTCTTCGGCTTCGGATACGTCGGTCGGCTCGTTCTTGCGGCCCTTGAAGTGCTTGGCAAGCAGGAACATTTCCACCGATTCCGAACGTGAGGACGCCGGCTTGATGTGGAGAACCTGCTTGAAGTTCTTCTTCAGCATATCCAGCAATGCCTTTTCCGTGCCGCCCTGGAAGGTCTTGGCAAGGAAGTGACCGCCTTCCGCCAGCACCTGAACGGCGAAATCGGCCGCGACTTCGCACAGATGCATGGTGCGGATATGGTCGGTCTTCTGGTGACCGGTGGTGGGCGCGGCCATGTCCGACAGCACCAGATCGGGCGTGCCGCCAACGGCCTCCATCAGCTTTTCCGGCGCGCTCGGATCGAGGAAGTCGAGCTGCAGAATTTTCACACCGGGAATGGGATCGATCTCGAGGAAATCGATAGCCGCGACGCGGATATCGTCCTCGGTGGAATCCGTCACCTTGGAAGCGATCTGCGACCAGCTGCCGGGCGCGGCGCCAAGATCGATGATGCGGCGCGCGCCTTTGAGGATCTGGTGCTTGTCGTTGATTTCCAGAAGCTTGAAGGCGGCGCGGGCGCGATAGCCTTCAAGCCTGGCGCGCTGCACATAGGGGTCGTTGATATGACGTTCCAGCCAGCGGCGCGACGAGGCCTTGAGCTTGGTCTTCTTGACCTTCTGGCCGATCTTGCGGCCGGTGCGGTTGTTGCTTGTCGGCGCCTTGCTCATGTCAAACCTTCCGTCCTGTCCTGCCGTGTCATCTGCATGCGCCTAATGCGGTTGCGCCGCCATGCGCCGTCATCCGCCATCATATCCGTCAAAAGGCCTTCGCGCAGGCCGCGATCCGCCACGCGCATGCGGCGTGCCGGCCAGCGGCGGCGAATGGCCTCGAGAATGGCGCAGCCGGCCAGAACCAGATCGGCCCTGTCAGGCCCGATGCAGGCATTGGCGGCGCGGCCCGCGAAATCCCAGGCCAGAAGCTTGTCCTGCATCGCCGTCACCTCGGCATCGGAAAGCCAGAGGCCATCCACCTTGCGGCGATCGTATCGTGGCAGATCGAGATGGACGCCGGCAAGCGTCGTGACCGTGCCGGAGGTTCCGATCAGGTGAAAATCCTCGTGATGGGTCTGCGGCGCGAGAGGCGGGCAATGGAAGGCATCGAGCAGCCCTTCGACTTCCCGCACCATGGCGGCGAAGACATCCGGCGTCACATCGCGCCCGCCATGGCGTTCCGAAAGCGTGACGACACCGACCGGCAACGAGGTCCAGTGTGTGATGTGGTTGGCGAGCCGGTTCGAGCGGTTTTCCCCGACCTTGATGACGGCGATTTCCGACGATCCGCCACCGATATCGAACAGCACCACCGAACGCGCCTCGCGCCCGACGAGAGAGGCGCAGCCAGACACCGCAAGGCGGGCTTCCGTCTCGCGGCTGATGATTTCGAGCTTCAGGCCCGTTTCCCGCGTCACACGCGCCAGAAATTCCTCGCCATTCGACGCAGCGCGGCAGGCCTCGGTGGCGATGAGCCGCATGCGCCTGATCGGGCGACCGGAGAGTTTCGCGGAGCAGACTTTCAGCGCCTCGACAGCTCGATCCATGGCGTCGTCGGAAAGCCGGCCGCTCGACACCAGCCCTTCGCCCAGCCGAACGATGCGCGAAAAGGCATCGACGACCCGGAACTGGCCGGGCCGCGTCGGCTGCGCGATCAGAAGCCGGCAATTATTGGTGCCGAGATCGAGCGCGGCATACATATCCGCCGGCGGCTCTTGGCCATGCTCATGCTGGCGGCCTGCGTGGCGAGCGGATATTTCAGATTGCCGGTGCGGTTCCTGCCCGGCCCCATTGGCGCGGCCATTCTGCTTGCCGACGTGTTTCGGCGCATGGGTGGGAACCAGCGGACGGCCCTGTGGATCGCGGCTGCGCGGATCGCGGTGACCACGCTTGCGGTGGCGCGACTTTCGCCCTGCGCCCGGCGGCACGGAGGATGGATTGGCAGCATCTGTTGCGGCTGGAGCCTGCGTCTGCGCGCTGGAAACTGGGGCAGCCTGCTGAGACGCACCCTTGCCGCGAGAGCGCCTGCGGCGCTTTCTCTTGCGCGGCTCGGCATCCGGCTCGAGAGCCGATACATAGGAGGAACCGGCCGGAACATCCGCGGCAACATCATGCGACAGCACAGCAGCGTCACGGGGCTGACCGTCACGCTTGTGTTTCTTGCCACGACGGGATCGCTTCGCTTTCCCTTTGTTCGCCACCGACGCCCCTTGTTCCGACGGCTTTGGGCCGTTTCCGGGGTCGATCACTGTCTTGTCCATTTCGCCGCGCACAAGCGTAGACGCTATGCTGCTGGCTTTCATAAGGTTTCGTTGGGCGGACAATACCAGCGCAAGCGATTTTAGCCAAATGGTTTTTGCCGGGCGGCGTGTGGCAAAGGCTCACACATCACCAAGGTTGCGTGACGCTCGCGCCGAATGCACGCTTCATCGATAAGAGTTTCATGCTGCCCCTCCGCTCGTTTTGCTTGAACCCGTCACGCTCTCCCCAAGCGTGACGAAACGAATTGCGGGCGCTCGCCTACAACACGGAGATCATGCCGCCATCGGCATAGACGATCTGGCCATTGACGTAGTCGGATGCGGCGGACGCAAAATAGATGACGGTTCCCGCCAGTTCTTCGGGCCGGCCCCAGCGTCGCGCCGGCGTACGCGCCTTGACCCAGGCGTCGAATTCCGGGTTGGCGAGCAGGGCCTCGTTCATATCGGTGATCATGTAGCCGGGGCCGATCGCATTGGCCTGAATGCCCTTTTCGGCCCATTCGGCCGCCATGGCCTTGGTCAGCATCTTGATGCCGCCTTTCGCCACGGTATAAGGCGCAACCGTTGCCCGGGCGAGTTCGGAGGTCAGCGATCCGATATTGATGATCTTGCCGGAACCGCGCTCCGCCATTCGCCTCGCCGCCTCCCGGCCGACGAGGAAGGCCGACGTCAGATTGGTGTCGATCACCCTTCGCCAGTCGGCGCTCTCCAGCTCCAGCATCGGCTTGCGGAACTGGATGCCGGCATTGTTGACGAGGATATCCACCCGGATGCCGTCCCGGTCGAACCGCTCGAAGGCTGCGATGACAGCGGCTTCGTCGGTCACGTCGAACGCCGCGGTCAGCACCTCACGACCTGTCGAGCGCATCGCCGCAGCCGCCTCTTCCAGTCGGGTGGCGTCGACGCCATTGAGGATCACCCGGGCGCCGGCATTCGCCAGCCCCTCGGCAAAGGCTCGCCCCAAACCGCGGGACGAACCGGTGATCAGCGCCGTCTTGCCGCTCAGATCGAATAGTGAAACGCTCATGACGATTCCCCTCAGAGTTCAGAGACGCGGACGGACAGATCCGAGCGTTCGAAGAAGGACGGTTGCAGTTCAGTTCCGAGACCGGGGCCTTCCATCGGATAAACGAAACCGCCCTCGATACGCGGAACCTCCGTCACCAGTTCGCGATACCAGCCTTTGTAGAAGGCGCGCACGCTTTCCTGGATAAGCGTGTTGGGCTGCGAAAAGCTCATGTGGATGGCGGCGGCGAAGCCGACCGGGCCGATGCAGTCATGCGGGGCAAAAGGCCGGTGATAGGTTTCCGCCATGGCCGCGATCTTGCGGCCCTCGGTCAGACCTCCCGTCCAGCACAGATCGGCCATGACGACATGGGCGGCATCGCGGTCGAGATAGTCCTTATAGGCAAAACGGGTGCCGAGCGTTTCGGAGGCGCAGGTCCACACATCGGTGGAATGTGCGTATTCGGCAAGCGCCTGCGGCGAATTCATCCGTATCGGATCTTCGTACCATGTGGGCTTGAACGGCTCGAGCGCCCGCGCGATCTGCTTGGCAACCGGCAGGTTCCACAGCGAGTGGAACTCGACCATGATATCCATCTTGTCGCCGACCGCCTTGCGGATCAGTTCGAACGGCTTGATCGCCGTCTTCATCTGTTCCGCCGTGATGAACAGGCCGCGGTTTTCCATCGCCGGAGGATCGAACGGCCAGATCTTCATGGCCGTGATGCCGTTCGACAGGAGGTCTTCCGCCAGTTCGCCCGCCCGGTTCATGAAACCGTCGAGGTCTTCGTAAGGGCCGGCTTCTTCCCCCAAATTCCATGTATCGACCGGCTTGATCTTCTTCGTCCGCACATAGCGGCTTCCGGCGCAGGTATTGTAGACACGCATCTTCTCCACGCAGAGCCCGCCCAGCATCTGGTGGACAGGCTGCCCGCATACCTTGCCGAAAATATCCCACAGCGCGATGTCGACTGCGGAAGCCGCTCGGTGTTCCGCCCCCGTCGAGGCATGGGCCATCGGCAGGTTGAGCATTTCCCGGTGAAGGGCTTCTATATGAAGCGGGTTACGGCCCACCAGCCGGCTTGCCAGCGTATCGTGGATGTGGGCCTCGACGGCCGCCGCCCCATAAAAGGTTTCGCCGAGACCGGTAACGCCCTGATCGGTCTCCACATGCACCCAGAGAACGTTGGAGAACTCTTCTGCCCGAAAAGTCTTGATCGCAGTTATTTTCATCATTGCTTCCGTTCAATCCGCCCGACTTTCGCCAAGCCGCCATTTCAGCGGGAAAATCGCAGAGACAAAGGAAATCCATCGATCGCATACGAAAGCATGCGGCCCTGTTTCTCCATCGAAGTCTGACTGACGTTTCTTTCCGCCCAATTTTTATGGCAGAATTTCTGCCAGTCTCGTATAATCCTGTCAACCAAAATGCGAAAGTAATGTTCCGAAATGACAAAAGATGTAGGACAGGTTTACGAAGAAGATATAGGCCTCGTTGAACGGGCCATTGTCGATGTGCGCGCCTATATGCGCGAAAACCAGCTTCGGCCGGGCAGCCCCATGCCCAGCGAAACGGCCATGGCCGCCAAGCTCGATGTTTCCCGATCCGTGACGCGGGAGGCCTTCCGTGCCCTTGCCGCACTCGGGATCCTCGAGGTCAGCTCCGGCCGCCGGGCGCGGGTTGCGGCACCGGATGCGATACCGCTCAGCATGATTCTCGATCATACCGTGACAACGAAGCAGCTTAGCGTTCAGCAGGTTCTGGATGTGCGGCGCACGCTTGAGCTGCGCACGGCAAGCCTTGCGTCGCTGCGCCGTACGGATGCCCAGGCGCGGGAGCTTCTCCAGATCGTGGAAGACATGTTCAACGCGCTCGAAACACCGGAGGCGTTGATGGAGCTCGACATTCGCTTCCACGAACTGATCGCCCAGGCTTCCGGCAACTCTCTTTATGGAATCATCGTCGGCTCTTTCCGCGTCGTAACGCAGCAGACCTGGCACATAGGCTGGCGCAGCCGCGCCACTCTGGAGAACCGCACGGAAAACATCCGTTGCCACCAGAGGATCGCTGAAGCGATCAGCCTCCAGAATATGGAGATGGCGGAGGCCGCTATGACCGAACATTTCGACTCGGCCGTCGGCGTCCTGCTTCGGGCGGGCGTCAACTGACGAAGCCATGCGATGGCCATCGCCTGTCGCCGCGACCGGACGCCGTCCAGTCATGGCTCGCATCTGCGCGATCGAAACAGGCGTTACCATCCGACGAGACTGCCATCGTGATGACGCCAGAGCGGATTGCGCCAAGCCGCGCCTAAAAAATATGCTTGAAAGCCCATCGGCAAGAACACAAATCGGGCACTCTTCTTCGCATTTTGACGAAATCGCGCGGCAAAGCCCGAAATCCAATCTGGCACGCGGTTTGCTTCGTTTATTCCGAGTTGGCCGCTAGGGTTCCGGTGCAGGTTTGCATGACTGGTCCGAGAGCAGCCACTGTGCGAGGAGAAATCTCGCACGGATGCACGGCGGGACAAAAGCCCGGGAGACCTCGTTAGCCAAGGGATTGGCGGCGTTGGTCTATGCCGATCCCTTTTTGAGAACAAGCAAAAGGGGAATACCAATGCAGACTTTCAGAACAATCATTTCCATTTCCGCGCTGGGGGGCCTTCTAGCGCTCCCGCTGGTTTCGACAGCGGATGCTGCGCCCAAAAAGGATTTCAAGGTCGCCTGGTCGATCTATGTCGGCTGGATGCCCTGGGGCTATGCCGCCGACCATGGCATCGTCAAGAAATGGGCCGATAAATACGGCATCAATATCGAGGTCACGCAGTTCAACGACTATGTGGAATCGATGAACCAGTATACGGCGGGCGCCTATGACGCCGTGACGCTGACCAACATGGACGGCCTGTCCATTCCCGCTGCCGGCGGCGTCGATACAACCGCCGTCATCGTCGGTGACTTCTCCAATGGAAACGATGCCATCATCCTCAAGGACAAAAAAGACCTTGCCGAGATCAAGGGCCAGAACATCAATCTCGTGGAATTCTCCGTGTCGCATTATCTGCTTGCACGGGCGCTCGAAACCATCGGCTCATCCGAACGCGATGTGAAAGTCGTCAACACGTCCGACGCGGACATGGTCGCCGCTTACCAGACACCGGAGGTTTCCGCTGTCGTAACGTGGAATCCGCTGGTTTCGACCATTCTCCAGAATTCCTCGGCCAACAAGGTTTTCGACAGTTCCAAAGTCCCCGGCGAGATCATCGATCTGATGGTCGCCCATACCGATGTGCTGAAGGATAATCCCGATTTCGGCAAGGCGCTCGCGGGCATCTGGTACGATACGATGAAGGTGATGACCGCCGAGAGCGCGGAAGGCAAGGCGGCGCGCGAGGCGATGGGCAAGGCATCCGGCACGGATCTTGCCGGTTTCGAAGCCCAGATGGCGGCCACCAAGCTGTTCGACAAGCCAGCGGACGCGGTCGCCTTCACGGCTTCGCCGGACCTGCCGAAGACCATGGACCGGGTGCGGCACTTCCTGTTCGACAAGGGCCTGCTTGGCAACGGCGCGTCATCGGCGGATGCAATCGGCATCGCGTTTCCGGATGGGGCCGTCCGCGGTGACACGTCCAACGTCAAGTTCCGCTTCACGACGGACTACATGGCCGAAGCGGCCAAGGGAATGCTCTGAGGACCAGCCGCACCGCGCCCCGGCGCGGTCTTCCACCCTGCCATCACCCCGGAGTTTCCCATGCGCTGGATCAATTCGCGTCCTTCGAACGGCACCCGTCTTGGACTTGCCGTCCTGCCCTTTGCGGCCGTGCTGATCGCTTACACGGTCGGCTCGGCGGCACGGCTTGCCGAAAACGCCAATGACAAGCTTCTGCCGGGCTTTGCCGGCCTTGCCGACGCCATCAACCGGCTGGCCGTCATCCCCGATGCCCGCACGGGTGATATTCTTCTATGGACGGATACGGCCGCAAGCCTCGTCCGCCTGTTTTCGGGACTGGGGATAGCGACCGCGATGGCGTTGGCCATCGGCATGCTGATCGGCATGCTGCCTTACGCACGATCGCTGCTTTCGCCTTTCGTCGGCGCCATTTCCATGGTGCCGCCGCTGGCGCTTTTGCCCATCCTCTTCATCCTGCTCGGCCTTGGCGAAATTTCCAAGATCGCACTCATCGTCATCGGTGTGGCGCCCGTGATGATCCGCGATCTGGCGCTCAGGGCCATCGAACTGCCGCGCGAGCAGATCATCAAGGCCGAGACGCTCGGGGCAAACTCATGGCAGATCGCGCTGCGCGTGGTGCTGCCGCAGGTCCTGCCGCGGCTCATCACCTGTCTGCGTCTCCAGCTCGGACCGGCCTGGCTTTTCCTGATCGCGGCGGAAGCGATTTCGTCCGATGCGGGGCTCGGTTATCGCATCTTCCTCGTTCGCCGTTATCTCGCGATGGATGTGATTTTTCCCTATGTCATCTGGATCACGCTTATCGCCGTGCTGACCGACTGGCTGCTGGACCGGCTGCGCCTCGCCGTCTTTCCCTGGTCGGCAACGGAGAACAAGGCATGAGCACGCTCACCATCGACAATGTCTGGAAGGAATATGGCGACCAGATCGTGCTCGAGAATGTTTCGCTCGAGATCGAATCCCGCGCGTTTGTCGCGCTTGTCGGTCCGTCCGGCTGCGGCAAGACCACCTTCCTGCGCATGATCCTCGGCCAGGAGCGGCCGAGCCGCGGCACGATCCTTCTCGACGGCAAACCGCTGCCCGACGAACCGGGACCGGACCGCGGCGTCGTGTTCCAGAAATATTCGGTGTTTCCGCATCTGACCGTGCTCGGTAACGTCCTGATCGGCAAGGAACTTGCCGCGTCGCCCGTCAGCGGCAGGCTGTTCGGCGCCGCCCGCCGGACCGCGATCGACGAGGCCCGCACCATGATCGCCGATGTCGGCCTTTCAGGGTCGGAAGACAAATATCCTGCCCAGCTTTCCGGCGGCATGCAGCAGCGCCTGGCGCTTGCCCAGACGCTGCTGATGCGGCCGAAAATCCTGCTGCTCGACGAACCCTTCGGCGCACTTGACCCCGGCATTCGCGCCGAAATCCACCAGCTGATGAAACGGCTGTGGAACGAAGCGCAGATGACGGTGGTGATGGTGACGCACGACATGCGTGAAGCCTTCACGCTTGCCACCCGCGTCATCGCTTTCGAGCGCCCACGCGACCGCCCGGAGGAAAAACTGCGCTATGGCGCAACGGTCACCCGCGACATTTCGATCTGGCCGCCGCGCCGGGCCGGCGGCGTCGCCGCCTGAAACGATATGCATCAGGGCCAAGCCCTGATGTCGACTGCGCAGTTGCGGATAGAGGGGCGGCTCAAAACCCCTGCCGGAATTGCTTCCGACGGCCCGCCGGGACGACCCGGCAAACAAGGGCAGACACCGGGACGACCCGAACTCAACCGCCATGGAGCACCTTATGCACCAAAGACGTTCGCCCGAAGAAATCGCCGCCAACCGCGCCCGTTATGAAGATCACCAGAAAAAGGGGCTGGAATTCGCACCCAAGGCGCTGCCCGGCTTCAGCCTCCTGCCCGAACCCGCACTCGACGAAACGACAATCCTTCACCGCGAAATCATTCCCGGCGGCTGGTACTGGACGACCAGGCTGCGCAGGGAAGAGGTGCTGCGCATCAGCCTCAACCACGGCTTCTCTTCGATTGCGCTCATCGCCTGGAATGCCGCCGACACCTCGGAACGCATCAATCTGCCCGACACGATCAAGGTGCAGTGGACCACGGGGCTTTCCAAAGGCCGCGTCATCTTTTCCGACATGGGGCGTGTGATGTTTTCGATTACCGAGGACAGTTCCGGCGCGCATGATTGCCTTGTCGGCGGCTCGAACGCGCAGAGCAACGCCCGTTATGAGGGCGAACATCTGCGCGACACCCGCGATAACTTCATCAAGCTGGCGATGAAGCTCGGCCTCGACCGCCGTGACATTCCGGCGGCGCTCACGCTTTTCGCACCTGTGCGTGTTGATGCCGAAGGCCGGTTTTTCTGGAACCCGGCCCTCCTCAACAGCGGGGACTATGTCGAGCTGCGTGCGGAAATGGACATGCTGGTCGGTTTTTCCAATTGCCCGCATCCGCTCGATCCTAACCCGGCCTATGCGCCGAACCCGGTGACGGTCACCCGCCTTGCTGCCGCTCCGGTCGCCGCCGACGACCTGTGCCGGACCGCCAACGCCGAGGCCGTGCGCGGTTTCGAGAACAACGCGCTTTCCAACCTTTGAGCCGGGAGAAACGAACATGACCGATTTCATTGAAACCGTTTCGTCGCGCACATATGAAAATGCAGCGCAAAACCACTACGTCCCGGCGGAAAAACCCTTCTCCACCTTCATCCGCAAGGGCGCCACGGTTCGCATCGAGGACACTTACGGCCAGCAGGCCATCGATACGCTGTTTTACAACGCTCGAGACTTTTCGGAACGCTACTCCAGTCAGGATACGGTGCGGGCGCAGGGCGCGGCCTATATTTCGACCGGCACGAAAATCATGTCGAGCGAGGGTCGGGTAATGCTGACCGTGACCGCCGACAGCTGCGGCCGTCACGATACCTCCGCCGGCGCCTGCTCCTGCGAAAGCAACACGGTGCGTTTCGGCCATGGGACGAAATATCTTCCTGCCTGCCGGGACAATTTCGTCGCCGAGGTCGCCAGATACGGCATGGGCAAACGCGATGTCGTTTCCAATATCAACCTTTTCATGAATGTGCCCATCTCGCCCAATGGCGGCATGACCATCGTGGACGGCATTTCCTCGCCCGGCGACTACGTCGAAATGGTGGCGGAGATGGATGTGCTGCTGGTCATTTCCAACTGCCCGCAGATTAACAATCCCTGCAATGGTTTCGATCCGACACCGATCCGGGTGCTCGTTTGGAACGGGGAGGATTGAGCCGATGTTCAAGAAAGTCCTCATCGCCAATCGTGGCGAAATCGCCGTCCGCATCATCAGGACGCTCCGGGACATGGGTATTGCCTCCGTGGCGGTCTATTCCGATGCCGACCGCTTCGCCAGGGCGGCATTGACGGCCGACGAAGCGATACGCCTCGGGCCGGCGCCCTCCGCAGAAAGTTATCTCGATGTCGAAGCGGTGATTGCCGCCTGCAAAAAGACAGGGGCGGAAGCAGTCCATCCCGGTTATGGCTTTCTTTCCGAAAATATCGGCTTTGCCGAAAGGCTGGCGGCCGAAGGCATCGTCTTCATCGGCCCAACGCCGGAAAACATCGCCGATTTCGGCCTGAAGCACACCGCCCGGGAACTGGCGCAGAAAAGCGGTGTGCCGCTGCTTCCGGGCTCCGGTCTGCTAGGCTCGGTCAAAGAGGCGCTCGCCGCCGCGGAAGTCGTCGGTTATCCGGTCATGCTGAAATCCACCGCCGGCGGCGGCGGCATCGGCATGCAGCTCTGCGCCGACGACGCCGCGCTGAAAGCGGCCTTCGAGAGCGTGCAGCGCACGGCGAAAGCAAGCTTTGGCGACGCCCGCGTCTATCTGGAACGGTTCGTGGCGAAGGCCCGCCATGTCGAAGTGCAGATATTCGGCGACGGCAAGGGACGGGTGATCGCGCTTGGCGAACGCGACTGCTCGCTTCAGCGCCGCAACCAGAAGGTCATCGAGGAAACGCCAGCCCCCGGGCTTTCCGATAAGGTTCGGGCGCGCTTACACGCGGCGGCCGTCTCGCTGGGAAAACAGGTGAATTATCGCTCCGCCGGCACGGTCGAGTTCATTTACGATCCGGCCCGCGAGGAATTCTATTTCCTGGAGGTCAATACGAGGCTGCAGGTGGAGCACCCGGTGACCGAAGCCGTCTTCGGCATCGATCTGGTGGAATGGATGATCCGTCAGGCCGCCGGCGACGATGTCCTGACCGGCGCAGAGGAGCTGATACCGAAGGGCGCGGCCATCGAGGCGCGTGTCTATGCGGAAATGCCGCATGCCGATTTTCGCCCGAGCGCCGGTCTTCTGACCGAGGTGGTTTTTCCCGAAGATGTCCGGGTCGACGGCTGGATAGAGACCGGCACGGAGGTAACGCCTTTTTACGATCCCATGCTGGCCAAGATCATCGTCACGGGCGCGGATCGCGACGCGGCGATCGCCAGTCTCGGCGCCGCCCTGTCGCACACCGCGATTTCAGGCATCGAGACCAACCTCGACTATCTCAGGGCGATTGCCGGCTCCAGCCTTTTCCGGACCGGCAATGTCGCGACCACGGCGCTGAAGGATTTTCCCTTCGTGCCGGATGTCGTCGAGGTCATTGCACCGGGAGCGCAATCGAGCCTTCAGGAACTGCCCGGCCGTCTCGGCCTGTGGCATGTCGGGGTGCCGCCGAGCGGACCGATGGACGAACGTTCCTTCCGTCATGCGAACCGGCTGGTCGGCAATCACGACCACACCGCAGCTCTGGAAATCACCGTTTCCGGGCCGGTACTCAAGTTCTTTGCGGATGTGACGGTGGCGCTTGCCGGCGCGGAAATGCCGATGACATGCGACGGCGAACCCGTTCCGCATAGCACCCCGATCACGGTCAGGGCCGGGCAGACGCTTGCCATCGGCCAGATCGGCGGTGCGGGGCAGCGGGCCTATCTGGCGGTGGCCGGCGGTTTTGACGCGCCGATCGTGCTCGGCTCACGCGCCACTTTCGGGCTTGGTCAGTTCGGCGGCAACGCCACCGGCACCTTGCGCGCCGGCCACGTTCTTCGCCTCGCCCGCGCCCGCCAGGCCGATGCGAAAGCCGCCTCCGAACCTGCCGACCTGACCCGCGAATGGTCGGTGGGCGTGCTCTACGGGCCCCATGGCGCGCCGGATTTTTTCCTTGAGGACGATATAGAGACCCTGTTTGCGACCGAATATGAGGTGCATTTCAATTCTGCCCGCACGGGTATACGCCTCATCGGTCCTGCGCCGAAATGGGCGCGCGAGGACGGCGGGGAAGCCGGGCTTCACCCCTCGAACCTCCATGACAATGCCTATGCCATCGGCGCCATCGATTTTACGGGCGACATGCCGATCATTCTTGGGCCGGATGGCCCGTCCCTCGGCGGCTTCGTTTGCCCGGCGGTGATTGCCGCGGATGAGCAATGGAAGATGGGACAGTTCAAACCGGGCGACAAAATCCGCTTTCATCCGGTTGCGCGGACGGAAGATCCCATTGCCGGCCCCATCGTCAAACGCATTGGCGACAATGCCGGCTCTCCCATTCTCGGCCGTCGCGACGATGGCGAGGTTCCGGTCGTTTATCGCCGGCAGGGCGATGACAACCTGCTGGTCGAATATGGGCCGATGCAGCTCGATGTCAGCCTGCGCCTGCGCAGCCATCTTTTGATGCAGGCGGTGCGGGAAGCCGGCGTTCCCGGCCTGATAGACCTGACCCCCGGCATCCGCTCGCTGCAAATTCACTACGATGGATCGCATGTGACGCGTGGCTGGTTGCTCGGCCTTCTTTCCGAAATCGAAAGCGGCATGCCTTCCGTTCACTCGGTGAAGGTGCCGAGCCGCACCGTCTGGCTGCCGCTGTCGTGGGACGATCCGGATGCGGCGCTGGCGATGCGCAAATATCAGGAACTGGTGCGCCCCAATGCGCCCTGGTGCCCCTCGAACATTGAATTCATCCGCCGCATCAACGGTCTGGATGACGAACAGGCGGTCAAAGACAAAATCTTCGACGCCTCCTATCTCGTCATGGGGCTTGGCGATGTCTATCTCGGCGCCCCGGTTGCCACGCCTCTCGACCCGCGCCATCGCCTCGTCACGACGAAATATAATCCGGCGCGCACCTGGACGCCGGAAAACGCCGTCGGCATCGGCGGCGCTTATATGTGCATCTACGGCATGGAGGGACCGGGCGGTTATCAGCTCTTCGGGCGCACCATCCAGATGTGGAATACGTGGCGGCAAACCCCGGTCTTCGGCAAGGACAAACCCTGGCTGCTCGATTTCTTCGATCAGGTCCGTTTCTTTCCCGTCAGCCACGGCGAATTGACCGAAGCCCGCGCCGCCTTTCCCCATGGGGGTTATCCCGTCCGTATCGAAGAGGGCGAGTTTTCCTATGCGGATTACGAGGCGGAGCTTCAGAAGAATGCCGCCGCAATCGGCGTATTCAAGGCAGGCCAGCAGGCCGCCTTCGAGGCGGAACGCCAACGCTGGAAAGATCAGGGGCTAGACAGTTTCGTTGTCGATGAAGGCGTCGGTCCCGGCCTCGGGGGCGATATTCCCGACGGCTGCTTCGGCATTGAAAGTGCCGTGCCGGGCAATGTCTGGAAGGTGCTGGTGGAAAAAGGGCAGAAGGTGGCGGCAGGAGAAACGCTCGCCATCATCGAATCCATGAAGATGGAAATCACCGTCAACGCGCACGCCGCGGGCAAGGTGCGCGATCTCCGCGCCGGGCCGGGCCGCAATGTCAGGGCCGGCGACGTGCTGGTCGTTCTGGAGGCCATGTAATGTTGCCGATCATTCTCGATATCGCCTCGCTGAAAGATGCCTATGCAAAGGGGCTGAGCCCGCTCGATCTCGTCGAGGCGATAATTCTTCGCATCGAGGCGTCGGACGATCCGGCGATCTTCATAACGAAGACGCCGGACGAGGATCTGCGCGCCGCCGCCCGCGACCTCCTGGCCCGCGCGCCCGGAGCCAACAGCCTGCCGCTGTGGGGCGTGCCTTTTGCCGTCAAGGACAATATCGACGTGGCCGACCTGCCGACGACGGCCGCCTGCCCGGCCTTTGCCTACCGGCCGCAACAGGATGCGACCGTCATCGCCCGGCTGAAGGCTGCAGGCGCAATCGTCATCGGCAAGACCAATCTCGACCAGTTCGCCACCGGGCTGAACGGCACACGCTCGCCTCACGGCGCGCCGCGATCGGTGTTCGACAGGGCCTATGTGTCGGGAGGCTCGTCCTCCGGCTCCGCCGTGGCGGTGGCGTCTGGCCTTGCCAGTTTCGCGCTCGGCACGGATACGGCCGGTTCCGGCCGCGTGCCCGCCGCCTTCAACAATATTGTCGGTATCAAGCCTACGCCCGGACTGGTGCCGAATGTCGGCGTGGTACCCGCATGCCGCTCGGTGGACGTCGTGACCGTTTTTTCCGCCACGGTGGGCGACGGTGTGGAGGTTCGCAGGGTCATGGAGGGTTATGACCCCGCCGATCCCTTCTCGCGCAGGGCAAAGCCGGCCGCCCTGCCCGCTGCCGGGCTGCGCATTGGTGTGCTTGAGCCCGGGGAACGGGAATTTTTCGGCAATGCCGCTTTCGAGGCGCTTTATGACGCGGCTATCGAAAAAGCGAAAATGCTCGGCGCAGACATCGTCTCCTTCGACTATGCGCCGTTCCGTCAGGCCGCCGAGCTGCTCTATAACGGCCCATGGGTGGCCGAACGTCTGGCGGCGGTGAAGCATTTCCTGGCGACCAATGCCGGCGATTTCGATCCCACCGTAAGGGCAATCATCGAGGGGGCAAGGCGATACGATGCCGTCGACGCCTTCGAGGGACTATACGGGCTTGAGGCGCTTCGCCAGAAGGCATCGGCGGAATGGGCGAAAGCCGACGTGTTGATGTTGCCGACATCGCCCACCACCTACACGGTGGAGGAGATGCGCGCAGATCCGATCGCGAAGAACGGCCATTTCGGGCGATATACCAATTTCGCCAATCTGTTCGGTTATGCGGCCATCGCTGTTCCCGCTGGCTTCGATGCCACGGATCATTTGCCGGCGGGTGTCACCCTGTTCGGGCCGGCCTTTTCCGACGATGCGCTGGCGCCATTTGCCGATATGTTGCACCGCGCATTGCAGCCCGGCATGGGCAAGGACCGCAAGGCTGCCCTGCCGGAAGCTTCGAAAGTGGCGGATACCGATGACGGGCTGATGCCGATTGTCGTCGTCGGCGCCCATCTCACCGGCATGCCGCTCAATCACGAACTCACAGGCCCCGGCGGCCGGCTGATGAAATCTTGCCGCACGGCCGGCGACTATCGGCTGTTCGTCTTGCCGAATACGGTTCCACCGAAACCCGGCCTGCTGCGGGAGCCCGGCTTTAAAGGCGCGGGGCTGGAGGTGGAGGTCTGGAGGGTGACGCCCGAAGCCTTCGGACGTTTCGTGCAGAACATTCCCGCTCCCCTCGGCATCGGCAAGGTGACGCTGGACGACGGATCACAAATCTCCGGCTTCCTGTGCGAACCCTATGCGCTCAAGGGTGCTGTGGAAGTGACAGGCCTTGGCGGTTGGCGCGCCTATATCCGGTCGATCAAACAAGAAGAAAGGAAAAGCCATGCGTGACATTTTCTCAAAATATATGGGCATCCTCCGGCGAGCAACAGTGATGCTTTTGACTGCGAGAGCCGGAATGTATTGGGGCCGAGGACGTCGAAACGGCTAAGTCCGGTTTCATCGCAATCGCCGTTCCGGTCATCGGAGACGCCATATCGAACAGGCGACACTATCTTCGCCTGTTCGACCCTGAACGCTCCTCGCCAACCGGGAGGCGGTCTTAGCGACCGGGCGCTTATTCGAGGCTCTTGATCGGGTCTTTCGGCGCTGGATCGAAACCCACGAGTTCGACGGTCAGCTTCGCATAGGTGCCGTCGGCCACGATGTCGGCGAGCGCCTTGTTCACCGCCTTCACCAGCTCGGGCTTGCCCTTCTTGACGGCGAAACCTTTCTGGACGTGGCTGACGAAATCCGGTGTCATTTCGAGGGGAAGGCCGGAGTTCTTGATCGCCCATGCACCGGCGATCGCATCGGTAATGGTCGCGTCGATATTGCCGTTGACGAGGTCCTGCATCGCGTCCGATTCAGCCTTGTATCCTTTGACGACCGCACCCTTTTCCTCGGCGATTTTTGCGAAGGTGGAAGAGACGAGCGCACCGACGGTCTTGCCTTTGAGATCAGCGGCACTTTTGATGGCCGAGCCCTTCTGGACGACGATGCGACCGCCCGATTCCAGCCAGCCATTGGCAAAGGTAACGCGCTTCTGCCGCTCTTCGGTTATATCCATGGAAGCGCTGATAATATCGTACTGATCCGCCTGAAGACCGACCAGCAGGGAGTCCCATTTGATCAGAACCGGCGTGTAGGTGAGGTCGAGGCGCTTTGCCACCTCCTTCATCACGCGGATTTCCAGACCGTCGAGCGTTCCATCCGGAGCGCGCATGCTGAAGGGCGAAAAGGTTCCTTCCGTTGCGACCTGCAGCTTCCCGGGCTCCAGCAATTCAAGCTCTGCGGCAAAGACCGGAGCGTTGGTGATGGTCGCAGCGAGTGCGGCGACGGCAAATGCGATAGATTTGAATTTCATGACTCGTTCCCTTTTTGATTTTTTGCATTTTCCTGTTCGTCAGGCGGCATTGGCGTCACCCGCAGTCGATCCTGCGGATCGCTCCGCCGGATATTTCAGGCATCGCTGAGAACCGTCGGGGCCTCAGCTTGAAAGGGCATAACGGCGTTCCAGCAAGGCTGCGAGCTGTGTCAGCACCGTCGTAAGCAGGAGATAAATGACGGCCACGGCGATGTAGAACTCGAAAGGCCTGAATGTTGCGGCAATTAGCGTCTGGGCATAAAGCGTCAGCTCCACGACGGTGATCGTCGATAGCAGCGATGTATTCTTCAACGTCGAAATGGCTTCATTCGTGACCGAAGGCAGGATGATGCGGAATACCTGCGGCAGGATAATGCTGCGCATGGTTTCCGCTGGGCTGAACCCCAGCGCCAGAGCCGATTCCGTCTGCCCGCGCGGGATGGCGGACAGGCCTCCCCGGATGATTTCCGCGACATAGGCGCCGCTATTGACGCCGAGCGCCAGCACGCCGGCGGTGAAGGGCGAGAGCTTCACGCCGAATTGCGGCAGGCCGAAATAGATGATGAAGACCTGGATCAGGGTTGGCGTGCCGCGAACGAACCAGACGTAGAAGGCGGAGGCGGCGCGCACCGCGCGCCACGGCGAACGATGGCTGAGCGCCGCAAGCAGGCCGCAGCCCCAGCTGACGATAATGGTCAGGATCGTCAGCCAGAACACCGTCCAGGCAGCCAGCAGAAAGCCCGGACCGTAAAGCTGCACTTCATCGATAAAATTCGCCATCGTCGTCACGCTCCCCCGGCGCCATCTGCTGCGCCGCTGGGGGCAAGCTGGTCATGCAAAATGCGGTGAAGAAATTGCCGCAGGCGATCGCTCTGCGGATTGCGAAGAATGTCGGGCGCGCCGGTTTCAGCGATGACACCCTTGTCGAAAAAGAGCACACGCGATGAAACGTCGCGGGCAAAGGCAATTTCATGGGTCACCAGCAGCATGGTCATGCCGTCCGCCGCCAGCGAAGCCATCAGCACCAGCACCTCATGGACAAGTTCGGGATCGAGCGCGGAGGTCACCTCATCGAAAAGCATCAGACGCGGCTTCATGGCGAGCGCCCGGGCGATGGCGACGCGCTGCTGCTGGCCGCCGGACAGGCGTGCCGGATAGCTGTGGCGTTTCTCATAAAGGCCGATGCGGGAAAGCAGGGCCTCCGCCTCTTCGACGGCCTGGCTTTTGGGTCGTTTCAGCAGCCGGACCGGAGCATGGATGACATTTTCCAGAACCGTCATATGCGGCCAGAGATTGTAGCTCTGAAACACCATGCCGACGCGGGCGCGCAGGGCCTGCAGCTGCGAGGGCGTCGGGAAAAATCGCGATTCCGGCCGGAAATCGAAAGACAGGTTCTCGAATTCGAGATAACCCGACTGCGGCATTTCGAGACCGTTTATCGAACGCAGGAAGGTGCTCTTGCCCGAACCGCTCGCGCCGATGATGGATACGACCTCACCCGGTTCGACACTGAGCGAGACGCCTTTCAGAACCTCGTTTTCCCCGAAGCTCTTGCGGATATCCCGCAGGTTCAAAACCGGTCCGGTCATGGGGTCGTCTCCTTGTATTCATCGACGATCTGCACCGCGACATCCCTCGGTGTGCGGTCCACACCGTTGATCTCGGTAATGTCCTGCGGACAGGCGGACAGCACGAGCAGCAGATCCATCTCGGCCCTCAGTGCCACATGGTCACCCGCCGCGGACGCCGGCGGGCGACGGTCGAGACTGCCATCGGCGTTCACCGCCACATTCATGAAAAGGTTGAGAGATGCCGGCGTCTGGGCGACGGCAAGACCCTTCTCCGCCAGCGCCTCATGGAAATTTCCGGAACAGCTGCGGTGAAAACCCTGGCATCCCAGTTGCCGGTAAAGATCCGCATTGCATGGGCAGAGCAGCGTATCATGCCGCAGGGCGGCACTGTCGCTCACCAGCGTCATCATGGCTCTTCTGCGGTTGCTGAAGATACCCATGCCGCGCTCGATGAAGATATTGCTGTTTACCGAGCGCGTATGATCCATCGAGCTGATCTCGGATGGATCGGCTGCCGCAACAGCCCACGCATCCACGACCTGGTTTCCGTGGGAATTCGTAACGATGGCGACCTCGCCGGCCAGCATGCGATAGGCTGCGCCATGACCTGCCAATAAATTCTGCACATTTTCAGTCATCGGACACCGTTGGAAGGAATGCTGAAACCGGTGAGACGGCGGCAAGCAGGCGATAGACCCGGATCGATACCGCTCGGTCGAAACAATTTATATTCAGTATACCAACGGAATTCAATAAAGATTTTCAACTATTTATAGCAAATATATTAGGCTAAGCAGCCATAAAACGAGCAGTAAAATGCACAAAATTGCATCATTCATGCCTCCCGCATCATTCGCTTGCACTGCCATCAATCACGGGATACGTTTGGTGTACCTAAAAATTCGACCCGGTGGTCTTCCGGTCGCAATCCGCAAATGCGGGCTTCTCCGGGAGGATCGGGCATTGATGGAAATGCTGTCCGAGTTTGTCGCAGGTCCCGGTGGATCGGCGCGCGAGGACTGCCCGGCAGAACAGCAGATTGAATGGAGTGGAACGCGTGATCCGGTATTTTACGATTGAGGAATATGAAAGCCGCTGGCAGCGGGTTTTGCGGGAAATGCAGCGCCGTGGCTATGAAACAGCGGTGGTCTTCGGCCGCGGTGGCGGCACCACGGACAATTGCGGCGACATACTCTATCTTTCCAACCACTACGCCATCAGCGGCGGCATGGATTCCCTGATATGGACCGCCCGGTCCTTTTCCGGGATCATTCTACAGCAGGGCCGCGAGCCGCAGCTTCATATCGATGAGCCGGAAGTGCGCACCGATCTCGTCTCTATCCGCGATACGCATTGTTCCAGCCATCCTTTCCGAAGCGTGGCGAAAGCCCTGGTCGAAAGGGGCATCAAAGGGCGTGTCGCAATCGTCGGCACGCAGTTCATCCCCGTCAAATATTACCAGCAATTGCTTCAGGACGCTCCAGACATAGAGTGGGTAGCCGAGGACGATCTGATCCGCTCCGTCCGGCGCATCAAAAGCGTGAAGGAACTGGAGTGCTATCGCGTTGCCGGCGAAGGCGCGACGGCCGGCCTCAACAGGTTGATGGAAGGCCTGACCGGCGGCCTTTCAGAGCAGGAAGCGGCGGGAGAGGCGGCCCGTGAGGTGGTGCGGCGCGGCGGCCGGCTGCAGATGATCGGCTGCAACCATGGCGAAACGTTGGGTTTCGACCAGCGTTTTCCCCTGACCGGCTATAGCGCGGACACACCAAAGCCCGGCGACATCGTCACGGGCACCATCCATGCGGCATTTTTTCAGGGCTATTATCTCGACCCCGGCCGCACCGGAATATGCGGCAAACCGACAGCGGACCAGCGACGGCTAATTGAAGCCGCGGCCAATATCGTTCATCGTCTATCCGACATGATGCGGCCGGGCGTGAAGCTCATCGATATTGCCGCTGAGGGCGACCGTCTGACGCAGGCCTTCGGCGGCTCGGTATCCGCCATCATGAAGAACTTCCCGTTTTATGGTCACAGCATCGGTCTCGGCTTCGAACAGCCGAGAATTTCAACCAGCATGTCGCAGCCTGAAGATATTGCCGAGGAAAACATGGTGTTCGGTATCGAATCCTTCCTTTCGCTCGACGGTGTCGGCGCGGCTTTTTATGAGGATATCATCATCGTCGGGCGCGACGGCAACGAGCTTCTGACCCGTTCGCCCAGCCACTGGTGGTAATGTTTCCGGCAAGGCGACCGCCGGTATGCGGCTCCCGAGTCCGTCGGGGGCGGCCAACCGCCGCCCCTTGTTTTCTATTTTAGTGGGCAAAAACACCGTCGAAATCCTTGAAGCCCTTCACCTCGATCGGATTGCCGCTCGGATCGAAGAAGAACATGGTGCGCTGTTCCCCCGGCTCGCCTTCAAAGCGGACGACCGGCGGGATATCGAAGGCCACGCCAGCATCTTCCAGACGCTTCGAAAGCGCGAACCAGTCATCGAGAGGCAGGACCACACCGAGATGCGGCATCATCACCATGTGATTGCCGACCTTGCCGGTCCGGGTAACCTCGAACGGTTTGCCCAGATGCATCGATATCTGGTGGCCGAAAAAGTCGAAATCCACCCAGGTATCGGTGGAACGGCCTTCCTCGCAACCGAGAACGCCGCCATAGAAGCGACGCGTTTCGTCGAGGTCGGTGACGTGATAGGCAAGGTGAAAAAGTGAACGCATTTCGGACTCCTTTCAATTTTTAAAGGGAAATGGCCGCTATCGGGCCATCAGCGGATGGTCAGGTCACGCGGCAGGCTGGAGAGAGGTTCGGCCCCCGTCTCTGTCACGATGACCGTTTCGGATGCGCCAACCGTCCACACGCCATAGCTGCGCAGGGTGGCTGGCAGGTGGAACACCATGCCGGGTTCGATTATCCTGTCGACGCCGGTAAACAGACTCAACAGCGCACCTTCCCCCCAGTCCGGCGCGAAAGCGGTTCCCATGGAATAACCGATGCGTTTGCGGAAGGCGGCATTGTAACCTGCCGCGTCGATTACACGTTGCGCGGCCTCGTGCGGTTCGGCGCATGAAACACCGGGCCGAATGGCGGCCAGCGCCGCATCGAGGGCTTTCAACGCGCAATCCATCATTCGCCGGGCTTCGGCGGGCGGAGAACCGATCCACACGGTACGCATCAGCGCCGCGTGATAGCGCGCATGGCAGGCGGCGAGTTCCAGAAAAACCGCATCGCCATTCTCAAGCTTGCGGCGTCTCCAGGTCATGTGGGGCAAACCACTGCGCGGCCCGGAAGATACGAGCGGTTCCATGGCCATGACCTCCGAGCCCGCCCTTGTGGCGGCGTCCAGCATGGCGGCGGCTATCGCGTTTTCGTCGGTTCCGGCGGCGCAGGCGGCAATACCGGCCGAAAGGCCCGCCTCGGCGTAACCCGCCGCCAGCCGAATGGCCTCCAGCTCGGCTGCGGACTTTATCGTCCGCAGCGGCGAAAGAATGGAGGAACCGTCCGGGATGGACGCAACACCCATCTGCTCCGCGATTTTTGCGGCAAGTACCGGAGAAACAAACCAGCCGTCCAATTCTATGGCCGGCCGCTCGATATGCCGCTTTTTCAAGAGATCGACCAGGGCGACCGCCGGGTTTCCGCCATCCTGATAGGCGACGACGTCGTCCAGCCAGGTATTGGCGATGGATCCTGCCAGTTCAAGCTGCCGGACGAGAAGCGTCGGCTGTCCATTCACCGGCATGATCAGCGCCTGGAAAGCAAAGTATCCGGCCGTCTGCCGCCCGGTCAGCCAGTAGATGTTTTCAGGACCGGTGACGACGAGCGCTTCATGACCCGCATTGCGGATGGCGGCGCGCGCACGATCTTGCCTCGCGGCGAACTCCTCCCTGGGGAAAGAGGCGTCACACCCCTGCAAATCGGCGAATTCCTGCATGAAACTGTCCATATCGTCGTGCTCGGCTTTTGCATGAGAAGCCTCCAAAAGCGTCTCAAGACCGGAATGAAGAAAGAAAAAGCGCTGGCGGCTGCCGGTTTCAGGGGCGGCTCAGCCACCCCAGAAAACGGCTTTTCACGCTTTCGAAATGCGCCTCCATGGCGGCGGAAGCCCTCTGCGGATCCTGCGCCTCGATGGCGTCGATAACCGCAATATGTTCGCGCGCCTGCTCGGCAAAACGGTCATGCGTGCGGGTGATGGTGCAACGTCGGGCGATGCTGCGCATTTCGGTCAGCATGGCAGGCAAAAGCTCAAGCCCGGCGGCAGCGGCCACGGCCTCGTGAAACTCATCGTCGTCCAGCCAGAACTGATCGAAGGCCACGTTCCTGCCATCCGCATAAGCCTGCATGATTTGCCGCGAATGTTCGAGCGCCTCGGGAAAGGGACGCTCAGCGGCGCGTGCCGCCGCAGCGCTCTCCAGCAAGCGCCGTATCTGCACGATTTCCAGCAGCTGCTCCACCGTGACGGGCCGAACCATCAATGCGCCATTGGCGAGCCGCGAAATCACGCCCTCTTTTTCAAGCCGGGAGATTGCCGCCCTCAGCGGCGTGCGGGAAATGCCGGATTCGAGCGCCAGGGCTCTTTCCGTCAGAACGTCGCCGGCTTTGAACTTCCCCTCCAGAATGCGTTGTTTGACATCCGTATAGGCCTGCTGGGTCAAAGTTTCCTTTTCGCTCATGCTCTCTCCCCTTTACCGAGCCGACCAGGTCTGCTGCAGAATATCAACGGCATGCGCCAGATCGGCCGGATCCATGGCCTCATCCGGGTTATGGCTGCCGTTCCAGTTCCGCAGAAAGACCATCACCGATTCCCATCCCGCCTGGGCAAATGCCGCCGCATCATGCCCGCCGCCCGATAACATCTGCCGGGGCGAGATGCCGGTCCGTTCGGCCGCAGCGGCTATCTGCCGGCCAAGCGCGGAGGACAGACGGGTGGGCTTGCTGCGGGACTGGACGCCGGTGACGACGCGCACGCCCCTTCGTTTTTCGATCTTCTCGATTTCCTGTCGGAAAATTCCATCCGCCCGGTCCAGCACCGCGTCGTCGGCGCTGCGGATATCGATGCAGAAATCCACCCGGCCCGGAACCTTGGCGAAAGCATGTTCACTGCTTGCCGCATCCACCCGGCCGAAGGTAACGGCAAGATCGTGCCCTTCCGCCAGAATTCCTTCCCAGGCCCTGTCCATGGCGACGATGATATCCGCAAGGGCAAAAACGGCATCCGAGCGGGCATCACGCGGCGCGCCACCGGAATGGGCCCAGACCCCTTCAATCCGCGCTTCACGGTAACGCAGGCCGCCGCGCACGCCATCGACGACGCCGAAAGCCTCGCCGGCATTGTCAAGCACCGGCCCCTGCTCGATATGCAATTCCACGAAACGCGCCGGCGGCAGTCCCGGCCCGCGCAGGACGGCGTCCGGGTCGCCCCCGAGTTCCTTCATATGCTCGGCGAGTGTTCTGCCGCTGTCGGCGCGGCGCGCCTGCATTTCCGGCGCCGTGAGCCGGCCAAGCGCCGCACGCGACCCGATATAGGAGACTGGAAACCAGACGCTCTCCTCCGCTCTCGTCACCGTCACGACAATATCTGATGGCGGGGCCTGCCCGCTTTTCACGAATGCGGTGACGAGTGCCATGGCGCCTACCACACCTGCCGTGCCATCATAGGCGCCGCCCATCGGCACGGTATCGAGATGCGAGCCGATATAAAGCGTCGTGGCCTGCCGGTCTCTGCCGGGCAGCCGGGCAAACAGGTTCAGTGCTGCATCCCGCGTAACAGTGAGGCCAAGGGCTTCACATTCTTCGGCAATCACCTGATGCGCTTCGCTTTCCAGCGCACTGTAGGAAGGCCGGGTAAAACCGGGGCCTTCCGCTGAAATGGCATTGATGCGGTCCAGCAGACGGTTGACCGTCTCTGCGATCACGGTTTGCGTCATGCCATTATCTCCTGCGGCGCATTGAGCGCGGTGACCGGGCGTTCGCCCGCAAGCGCCGTCAAAACATGCCTTGCAGAGCCGAGAGCCACGCGGCGAAGCGCTTCCAGCGTCGTGCCGCCGAGATGCGGTGTGAAAATCACCCGGCCGCCGGCGGCCAGAGGTCCGGTCGGAGCGCCAGGCGAATAAACATCCAGCCCGGCTGCGGCTATGCGGCCGGTTTCGATGGCGCGTGCAAGGGCCGCCTCATCCACCAGTCCCGCCCGTGCCGTGTTGATAAGTATCGCGCCCGGTTTCACCGCAGAAATGGCCTGCTCTCCGAACAGACCGCGTGTTTCCGCACGGAGCGGCGTATGCAGGGAAATCAGATCGGCCTGTCTCAGCCCGTCTTCAAGACTGTCAGCCCGTTCGAAGCCATCGAGATCGGCCACCCGCGGCGAATAGACCAGCACCCGCATATCCAGAGCGGCCTTCAGCATCCGGCCAAGCCCGGCGCCAATCGCCCCCCAGCCGACGATAAGCGCCGTCTTGCCGGACAATTCGGAAAAACTCTCCGTCTCGCGAAAGCCATGGACCCCGGCCCTTTCGCTGCGGTCGGCAGCGGGAATACGTCTTGCGGCAGCCAGTGCCAGACCGAGCGCCAGCTCGGAAACCGAGCGGGCATTGGCGCCGGGGGTGTTGCAGACCAGAACGCCCTTCGCCGTCGCCGCTTCCTTGTCGACAGCGTCATGGCCCGTGCCGTGAACGGCGATGACCCGCAGCCTGTCGCCGGCCTCGATGGCCGATGCGGACAGGCCAGCATCGCGCGTGATGACGGCATCGCAACCCTTGATCATTGCGGCCACGGTCGCCATGTCCGGTTTTGCACACAAAACCGGTTCAACCCCCGCCTCACGCAGAAGGGCGAGGCCGTCGGCATGAATAGGCTGGACAATAAGGCATTTCATGCGTCCCTGTTCCTTTCGGGAAATTGTTCCAGTTTCTCAAGAATGGCGTCGCGGGCGTGAACGATATGGCGGGCCATGAGCGAGCCTGCCCGTTCCCCGTCGCCGGCGCGCAGGGCGGCAATCATCTCTAGATGTTCGTCGCAGCTTTTCAGAAAACGATCCGGCACCTGGGCATGGTCGAACATGCAGGTACGGCGTCGCAAATCCTCGATCGTGCTCACCATCATCTCGCTGCCCGTGGAAAGGGCGAGCGTCCGGTGGAAAGCATCGTCCACGCGGCGCTGCTCGTCGTCCTCGCCGGGGCCATGCTGTTGCAAATGCCGTATCCGGGCTTCCAGCTCGCCAAGCTCGGGCCGGGCCATCGCCGCCTGTCTGGCGCAATGGGTCTCCAGCACCTGACGAAGGAAGAAAATCTCTTCGACCTCTTCCGCCTTCAGCCGGCGGATCTTGAGAAACCGTCCTTCCTGCGTGGCAAGACCCTCGGCCTCGATCCGCTTGATCGCCTCACGTACGGGCGTCCGGGACATGTCCAGCAGATCACCCAGTTTCGCTTCCTGCAAAGCGTCACCCGGCGTCAGCGCACCGGACAGGATCATTTCGATGATCTTCCCATAAGCCTGCTTGGCGAGCGGCTGATTCATGATGGCATACCTCCTGAAACATCATCCGTTTCCGGCTTTTCTACCAGATTTGCCAGGCGTTCGCGCAAGGCCGTGCGTTCCGCAATCAGAAGCTCTTCGGCTTTTTCCCGTGAAATGGCCGCGAAAGAGACATGTCGGCCGCTCGGAACCTGCGCAAGCCGGGGCAGATCGACGGTGGCGACCGTTGCGATTTTCGGATAGCCGCCTGTCGTCTGGCGCTCCGCCATCAGCACGATGGGCCGTCCCGACGCCGGGACCTGTATCGATCCCGCGCACGTTCCGTCGGAGACGATATCGTGCCCGCCTTCGGCATGAACGGCGTGTCCGTCCAGCATCTGCGCCATGCGATCCCGGGCGGGAGAAACGATGAAAGAGGCTTTCAGGAAAGCCCGCTGGGTTTCGGCAGAGAAATAGTCGTCCTGTGGGCCGGGAACAATTCGGACGGGACCGCCGGACCGACGCCAGAGTTGCCGGAGCGCCAGATTGACGCCGGGATTATCCCGGCCGAGCGGCAGGCGGTCACCCGCCTGCAAACGACGCCCTTCGTAACCGCCGAGACCCGTTCGCACATGGGTGGCACGCGAACCGAGCACAGGCACGGTATCCACGCCGCCGGAGACGGCGAGATAGCCCCAGACGCAATCGCGCAGGGCGCCGATCGAAAGCACGTCATCGGGCAAAAGAGTATAGCTCTCCCATGGCGACAGCTTTCGTTTGCCGAGGCGGATATCGACGGCGCCTCCGGTCACGGCGATGCGTGCCGGCCGCAAAACGGAAAAGCTGCCCCCGGTGCCGCCAAATTCTATTGCCGCGCTGTTTTCGACATTGCCGACCAGTGCGTTCGCAATACGAAAAGAAGGCATATCCATCGGGCCTGAACCGGAAACACCGGCATGGCTCAATCCCCTGCGGCCGAGATCCTGAACGGTGGCCATCGGCCCTATCTGCTGGATGACGAGAAAACTCATGAAAGCTGCGCCTCCATGACGGGCTGACCGGCGGCGACCGCCCGGTCGAGCTCTGCGGCCTCGTCTTCGCTCACCGGCCGAAAACGGACCCGGTCTCCCGCCTGCAACAGAAACGGCTGCGGGCGATGCGGGTCGAAAAGCCGAAGCGGCGTGCGGCCGATGAAGCGCCATCCGCTTGGTCCCGGCACGGAATTGATGCTTGCCTGCTTGCCGCCAATTCCAATCGCACTTGCCTCGATCCGCTGACGCGGCGTGGCAAGACGCGGCGTATGCAATTGTTCTGGCAGGCCGCCGAGATAGGCAAAACCCGGCGCGAAACCGATCATATAGACACGATATTCAGCGGATGCGTGCAGCTCGATCAGGGCGGCAGGCGTCATTTCCTTCATGTCCGCCAGTTCCTGCAGGTCAAGCCCGACCGATCCGCCATAAACCACAGGAACATCGAAACGTCTGGCCGGAACGCTGTTCACCGTCAGCGCCATCAGGCGCCGGTACAACTCCCGGTCAAGCGCATGGCCGCGAATGACGGATGGGTCATAGATGACCATGAGGGACCGGTAGGTCGGCACCAGTTCCTCGATGCCTTCCACGGGCGTTGCAGCGAGATTTGCCGCAAGCGCGATGATGCGCTCGCTCACCGTTTCATCGATGGTATCGGCGAGTTCAACGGACAGGGCGCTGTCACCACAAGCAAGAATGCGCGGAAATTTGCCGCCCATCGATTACACTCCCTCACGTCCACGCATGCGAATTCGATTCTCCCGCCAATCCTTCCTTGCTATTTCAGTATACCAATTGTATGTCAATGAAAAGATGCAATGAATGCGTGCTGCCTGATATCACGCGTATAAACTGGACGGAACCGGGCAATATCTCGCCCGGAAAGAGGGGCTATGGCGACGATCGATCTGAACTGCGACATGGGAGAAAGCTTCGGGGCCTGGACCATGGGCGAAGACGAAGCGATGATGGAGCTGATTACCACGGCAAACATCGCCTGCGGTTTTCATGCCGGCGATCCGGTTGTCATGCGCGACACCATTCTCGCCGCCAAGGCAAGGGGCATCGCGGTCGGCGCCCACCCGTCTTTCATGGATATTTACGGCTTCGGCCGCCGCCGTATATCCGGCGAACGCCCCGAGGATGTGGAGGCCCAGCTGATCTACCAGATCGCCGCAATGCAGGGCATGGCGGCTGCGCTTTCCTGGCCCATCACCCATGTCAAAACCCATGGGGCGCTGGGCAACATGGCCGCCGTCGATCAAGATCTCGCGCAGGTCTGCATCCGGGCCATCAAGGCGGTGGATCCGTCGCTGGTCTTCATTACGCTGCCCTATTCGGAAACCATGAAGGCCGCCGAAAAAGCGGGGCTGCGCATTGCCTGCGAAGTTTATGCCGACCGCACCTATGACGATGCGGGAATGCTCACCTCCCGGCAGATGCAGGGTGCAGTGATACACGATCCCAACCAGAGTGTGGATCAGGTTCTGTCCATGGTCTGCGACGGCGTAATCCCGACAACGGGCGGAAAAAAACTGCCGGTGGAAGCCGCCACCATCTGCGTTCACGGCGATACGCGCGGCGCCGTGGATATGGCGCGCGCCCTTCGTTCATCGCTCGCCCGACACGGGCTGCAATTTGCTCCTTTCGCCACACCAAACACCTGATCCGGGGACGTTCCATTGACACGCATTGTTTATCTGAACGGCGACTGGCTTGCCGAAGCCGACGCCAAGGTTTCCGTTTTCGACCGCGGCTTTCTGTTCGCGGACGCCATTTATGAAGTCACCGCCGTGATCGGCGGGAAGCTGATCGATTATGCCGGCCACAGCGCCCGCCTTCAGCGCTCGCTCGCCGAACTCGGCTTGACCTGCCCGCTCGAAACGGAGGAACTTCTGGCCGTTCACCGTGAAATCGTTCGCATCAACCACATGGACGAAGGCCTGATCTATCTGCAGATCTCCCGCGGTGTGGCGGATCGCGATTTCGCTTTTCCCGTCAATGCCACCCCGACGATAACCCTGTTCACCCAGGCAAAACCCGTGCTGGACAATCCGCGCACGGAAACCGGCATTGCCATCGCCACCATGCCGGACTGGCGCTGGGAGCGGCGCGACATCAAGACGGTACAACTTCTCTACCCCTCGATGGCCAAGATGGAGGCGCTGAAACGCGGTGCAGACGATGCATGGCTGGTGGAGGATGGTTTCGTGACCGAAGGCAGCGCCGCCAATGCGCATATCGTCAAAAAGGACGGCACGCTGGTCACGCGCGAACTTTCCAACGCACTTCTGCATGGCATCACCCGCGGAAGCATTCTCGATCTTGCGCAGGGCGCCGGAATTGCCGTCGAACAGCGCGCCTTTACGGTGGACGAGGCAAAGGATGCAGCCGAAGCCTTCATCACATCGGCGACAAATTTTGCCATGCCGGTCGTCAAGATCGACGAAGCCATCATCGGTGACGGCAAGCCAGGCCCGGTCTCGAAGACATTGCGTGAGCTTTACATAAAGACCCGCCTCGTATCGGCGATCTGATTTTCAGCCCGCATTCAGCGAGCCGCCGCACCCCCGGCGGCTCCGCGCACTTGGCCCCCTATTCGGCACACAGCGGCAACTCCTTGCCTGCCGATCCGCGCCTTTTCGATAATTTCCCTGAAATGCAATCCACTGACGCCAGCACCGCAAAGGCTGGTGGGCAAGGGAATCCGCTCGAAATCGAACAAAGATTAATCACCTTATTGCGCCGCTCAAAAAACGCCCATATAGTCCCCTTCATTCGGAGTACGTGCTGTATACCGAAAATAACCGCGCCGTCCTGTCGCCAAGGGACAGGGTGAGCCGGAAACAATAAGTGAGGGGATCACAACCATGAAAAACGCAATTCTCGCCGGGCTGGCTTTGACGATTGCCGGCTTTGCAACCTCCGCGACCGCCGAAACGGCCTGGGACATGTCGGTCGTGTGGCCGGAAGGTAATTTTCACACCAAGAACGCGGTAAAATTCGCTGAAACCGTAAAGACCGTCACGAATGGCGAGGTCGCCATCACCGTGCATTCCGGCGGGTCACTTGGCATCAAGGGCCCGGAAGGCATGACCGCCGTGCGCGACGGCATCGTTCCCATCGCCGATATTCTGATGAGCCAGCAGGTGGGTGAAGCACCGGTACTGGGTGTCGAGACGCTGCCATATCTGGCCCCGACGATGCCTGACCTTGCGCTGCTGCACAAATTCTTCCGCCCCAAGATCGAGGAAGTCGCAACCTCGATGAACCAGAAGCTGCTTTACATGGTGCCGTGGCCGGGACAGGCCGTCTATGCGCCGAAACCGATCGAAAAAATTGAAGACGTCAACGGCCTCAAGATCCGCGTCGTCGATGCGAACGGTCATAATTTCTTCCACGCCCTTGGCGCTCTTCCCGTTCAGATGCCATGGGGCGAAGTCGTGCCGTCGCTGGCCGCCGGCACCATCAACGGTGTCACGACCTCCTCTTCGTCCGGTGTCGACGGCGCTTTCTGGGAGTTCATGAAAAACATGAGCACCTTCAACTGGCAGGCATCTTCCAACATCGTCACCGTCAATCTCGATGCCTGGAATGCCCTGTCGCCAGAAAATCAGGCGGCGATCGAACAGGCATCGAAGAAACTCGAAGGCGAATTCTGGCTGGTCAGCCGGGCCGAGGACGAAACCAAACTCGCCACCCTGAAGGAAAAGGGCATTAACGTCACGTCGCCTTCTCCCGAACTCAAGGCCGCCCTCATCGAGCGTGCCAAGCCGTTGTGGGACGATTTTCTCAAGCGCGTGCCCGATGCCGCGCCCTATGTCGAAGCCTATCTGAAGGCGCGCAACTGACTTTCTCCCGTCGGAAATGAAAGGGCAGCCGGCGATCCCGGCCGGCTGTCCGCCTCCTTCTGCGCACTCCGGAGAAACATCATGAGAAATCCAGCCAGTCCCGCATTCGCTGCCATCATAACGCCGATCGACCGGTTGACGGAGGCTGCAAACGTGCTTGCAGCCCTGTCTCTCCTCGGCATTTTCATTCTCATCGCCTGCGAAATCCTTCTCAGAAACCTTGCCGGCTACTCGCTGCCATTCGCCTGGGATGTCGCCGCTTACCTGATGGCCACGAGCTTCATGCTCGCTGGCGCCAGCGCGCTGAAATCCGGTTCGCATGTCCGCGTCACCGCAATAGGCGAGACGCTTTCTTCAACCGGCGCAAGGCGGCTGGATATGGTGGCATGCCTTGTCGGCCTTGTTATCTGCATTGCCCTTTCGGTCGCATTGACGGACATGGCCGTCCTGTCCGCGCTGCGCGGTTCAACCTCCTCGTCGGTCATCCGCATTCCGCTCGTCTATCCGCAGAGCGCGCTCGCAATCGGCGCGATCATCCTGAATTTGCAGATGCTGGCGCAGTTTCTGCGGCTTCTTCGCGGCGAAACACTTTCAACCGGCCCGGGACTGGAATAAATCATGGGAAAGATCACCTTCAGCCTGCTCGGCCTGATGACGCTCATTCTGGGTACGGGGGTCTGGATCGGCCTTGGCCTCGTCGGCACCGGGGCAGCGCTTGCAGCACTCTATCGCCCCGCTTTGCCGCTTTTCAAGCTGCTGGCCCAGCAAACCTGGAACACGCTGGTTTCGCCGGAAATGCTGGCCCTGCCGCTCTTCATCTTCATGGCGGAAATCCTGTTCCGAACGAAGATTTCAGAGGCGCTGTTCTCCGGCCTCGCCCCGTGGCTTCGGCATGTGCCCGGCCGGCTTGCCCATATCACCGTTCTCGGCTGCACGCTCTTTGCCTCCGTCTGCGGCTCATCCGCGGCCACCACGGCAACGGTCGGGCGCATCACCGCAAAGGAGCTTATTTCGCGCGGTTATAACCGCGACCTCATCACCGGCAGCCTTGCGGGGGCGGGAACGCTGGGCTTTCTCATCCCGCCATCGACGATCATGATCATCTATGGGGTCATGGCGGAGGAATCGATCCTGAAGCTGTTCATGGCGGGCATCCTGCCGGGCCTGCTGATGGCCGCATCCTATATGGGCTATATCGGCATTCGGGCGCTGATGAACCCGGCCCTTGTCGGTGAGGCCCTTGCGCCCACCACCTTCATCGAAAAGCTGGTGGCGTTGAAGGATCTGGGACCGCTGCTGCTGCTCATCATCGGCGTGGTGGGCTCGATGTATGGCGGGATCGCCTCGCCGACGGAAGCAGCCGCGGTCGGCGTCGGCGGCGCAATCCTTATCGGCGCGTTTCAGAAGACGCTGAACCTTTCGAACCTCATGCAGGCGGCGAAACAGGCGGCCGATTCCTGCGCCATGATCGGCCTCATCATGGTCGGCGCGATGTTCCTGTCGACCGTCATCGGTTATCTCGGCATGCCGCGCTATATCGCCGGCATCATCGAGGGCTGGGGCCTTTCGCCATTCATGCTCATCATCGTGCTCCTGATCTTCTACATCATCCTCGGCACGGTGATGGAAGGGCTGGGCTGCATCGTCATGACGCTGCCGATCACCCTGCCGCTGGTCATGGCGGCCGGTTACAGCAAGGTCTGGTTCGGCATATTCATCGTCATCGTGGTCGAGATGGCGCAGGTCTCGCCGCCCGTCGGTTTCAATCTCACCGTCATCCAGCGCCTGACCGGCGACAGCATGGCCCGCATTACCCGGGCGACCATGCCGTTCTTCTTCATCATGTGCGCCTTTGTCCTGCTCATCGCCGTCTTCCCGGAAATCGTTTCGATCGTTCCGGATATGCTGGCCAATAACTGACGCAAACGGTTTGCCGGCTAAAGCGCTCCCATGCGCAGGGCCGGCATCCCCCAGACCCGGCTCCGCTGCGGTCAATTCCACGGGTTGGAACAGAACCCTTGCAACACAGGCGGCTCAAATAGGAACATGTCATGTCGCTCATAAATTCCAGTACCAAGGGTGTGTTCGTCATTGCCTGCACACCGTTTGCCGAAGACGGTTCGCTCGATGGCGAAAGCATCGGCCGCATGGTCGACTTCTATTATGAAAAAGGCGCGGACGGGCTGACGATCCTCGGCATGATGGGGGAAGCACCCAAGCTCACCCAGGCGGAATCGATCGAAGTCACGAAGCTGACGCTGAAGCGTTCCGAAGGAAAACCCGTGGTGGTTGGCGTCTCCGCACCCGGCCTTGCCGCCATCGGCGAACTGACCAAGGCAGCCATGGATCTGGGTGCCGCCGGCGTCATGGTCGCTCCGCCAGCCGCGCTGCGTACCGATGAGCAGATCGTCGCCTATTACCGCAACGTCGTCGAGACTGTCGGCGCCGACGTGCCTGTGGTGCTGCAGGACTTCCCGCTCTCAACCAGCGTTCAGATAAGCGCAAAAACGCTGGGCGTCATCTTCGAGGCCCATCCGAGTATCGTCATGCTTAAGCATGAGGATTGGCCGGGTCTGCAAAAGATCACCGACCTGCGCGAAGCGGAGGCCAAAGGCCGTCGCCGCACCTCCATTCTGTGCGGCAATGCCGGTGTTTTCCTGACCGAGGAAATGCAGCGCGGCGCCGATGGCGCCATGACCGGTTTCGCCTATCCGGAAATGATGGTGGATGTCGTCCGTCTCAGCAATGAAGGAAGATACGAAGCCGCGCAGGACTTGTTCGATACCTATCTGCCGCTGATGCGCTATGAACAGCAGCCCGGTCTCGGCCTTGCCGTGCGAAAACATGTTCTGGCAAAACGCGGCGCCATCGCCAGCGCGACCCAGCGCCGCCCAGGCGCACCGCTGAGCGCGCTCGCCGTGAAAGAAGTCGAGACGCTGATCGAACGGCAGATGCGTCGATTGGACTTTTTGCGTTGACGGAGATGAATTCACTGCCGTTATGACGGACCCGATCAGCGAGGCAATGCGGAAACGGCATCTCTGCTCGCTTCGCGACGAGCCCAACGAAGCTCATGGACAACAGATCTATAGGGGAAACTCCCCTCTCCCGGTAAGTCACTGTGACAAATAGACTTATCGGGAGAGGGGAATGGTACGGTTGAGTGGGGTCGAACCACCGACCTCAGGTGCCACAAACCTGCGCTCTAACCAACTGAGCTACAACCGCACATGAAACGCCGAAGCGGCGTCACGGGGGGTGACATAAAAGGTGTTTTCCCCATTTGCAAGTGCCTCTTCGAATTTTGCGAAAAAAGGCTGAGAAAGGCAAGTGCTTTTCAATGGGCCGGGCTGACATAAAGAGGCCGCAGCGGCCTGTTGATGTTAACTCTATTTGGCGATTCATCCGGCGGATGGTGGACCGGACCGCGCTGTGAAGTTATTTAAAATTCTGTTAACGTGATGCCTCGGCGGGTTTACGTTTAGAGCTTCATGAGGAAGCCGAAAAGCCCGCAAGGTCCGGTAGTGCCAGAATAGGTTTCGACATGCCCGCCGTCCAGTATCCCTTTATCGATATCGCAGTGCATGAACGGGTGCGTGAAGGTTTCGGGCGCGGCGCGGCCATGGCGTTGTTCTCGCTCGACCTTAAAAACGCCCTTTGGGCCAATGGCCGGGGCGCGGCGCTGTTCGGCACGCCGATGGTCTATGATTTTCTGGAACAGGGCCCGAAACCGCAGGACGTGACCTTCCGGCAACTGGCGGCCACGGCGGCGCGGCTTTCCAAAGCGGGCGACAGCCTGTCGTTTACCATTCGCATCACGTCGGGTTTCCGCAGCCTTGCCGTTACGGCGCGCGCGGAAATCATCGAGGCCGAACCCGGCCAGCCCGCCATCCTGTTTTCCGCCCTCACCGACCAAGCCGCACCCGACACGGCGGAATGCGCCCGGCGCATGATCGAAGGTTTCGACGACCCCGATATCCATATGGCGGTTCTGAACGGCGAGAACGAGATCGTCGCCGCCTCGCCCGGCTTTTCGTCGCTCGGCATCACGCCGCATACCGCACGGACACTGGTGAAAATGGCAGCCGGACAGTCCGGCCATCTCGTCAAGCGGCCGGTGCCGACCGGCAAGGGTTATCTGCCCGCCGCCACCGGCCAGATCGCGGCATCGCCCGAACTGAACCTGATGTTCGTGGTCGAAACCGCGCTGGGCACACTCGATCCCGTCAACGGTTTCGCAGAAGACAGGCCGCAGGAAACGCCAGCCGTCGCCGAGCCCGCCCTGCCGGTTGCGGAGGTCGCGCCTGTTGCCGCTGCAACCTCCTTCGATTCCGTGCTCGATGCCGTCGCTGGCATCGAGGATGTGGAAGAGGTGCAGGAACTGCCGGCCGATCCCGAAGAGGAAGTGGCCGCGCAGCAGGATGAGAACAGCCTTCTGTCATTGCCGGAAAACGGAGCGGAGACCCCGGCGGCGCTTTCCGCCCAGGACGCCGACGCGGCTGCGCATGTGGCGATGACCGACGACATCGCCGATCTTTTCGAACTCGATGAGGATGAAGCAGAAGCTCCCTTAACCGAGCGGGCAATCGCCGATGCCCATGCCGAAGAGACCCGGGCCGAAGAAAACGCAGTCGCGGACGATGAAATCGTCGAAACCGCGCCGTCAGACGCTGCTCCTGCGGCGGATGAGGAGATAACGGCGGAGGCGGAGACCGAAGAGACGGACATCGGCGCTGGCGCAGAAGCGCAGCCTTTTGTTTTCAATGCCGGTGCGCGCGCTTCCCGTTTCGTCTGGAAAATCGATGCGGAAGGGCGCTTCAGTTCGATCTCGCATGAATTTGCAGAGGCTGTGGGCGCCAAGGCGGCTGCCGTGGAAGGCATGGGCTTTGCCGATGTCGCGGCCCTGTTCAATCTCGATCCCGACGGCAAGATCCGCGAGCTGCTCGGCCGTCGCGACACATGGTCGGGCAAGACGATCTATTGGCCGGTGGAAGGCACATCGCTGATGGTGCCGATCGATCTTGCCGCCCTGCCCACCTATACGCGCTCACGCGAATTCGACGGCTTCCGCGGTTTCGGCATCGTGCGGCTTGCCGATGCCGCCGAAGACCCATATGCCACGGGCCTGACCTTCCTCAACGGCGAAGAGGCCGATCCGGCGGAAGCCCTGCCGCAGCCCACCATCGAGGATGAAAGCCACGAATTGCTGGCCTTTATCGATGAAGATGGCGAGGCAGGTGAAGATTCCGGCTCAATCGGTGAAGATGAGGTCCCGGTAGCGGAGGCCGATGCGGCAGATGATGCATCGGACCTGGTTTCGGCAGAAGAACAGCACCATGATTATACCCCGCCGGAATTCGAAGCCCCGGTTGCGACGCCCGCGCTGGAGCCGGCCTATTCCGACAAGGTCGTCCATCTGGAGGAGCGCCGCTCGCGCTCCCGCGAGGGGCTGACCGCAGGCGAGCAGGCCGCCTTCCGCGAAATCGGCCGGGCCCTGGCGCCGGCGGATGCTGCTTCCGAAGAAGACCGGGAAACGGATGCGGAAGCCATTTCCGCTGAGCCGACCATGCAGGATATTCAGCAGGATATCGATGCGGATGCTTCGGAAAGTGCGCCCTCCGATACGGAAAATGACGACAAGAAAACCGAACCGGCGGAGGAAGACGATCTTTTCGCCGATTATGTTCGTGGTGAGCAGCCTGCGGCCATTCGCGCAGCGGCGGATGAAAGCGGTTCCGACGAAAAGCATGAGCCTGCGGCTGCCGATATTGCCGCCGCCATGGTCAGCCCGTACGTTCGCCCCGCGAATGCCTTGACGGCCGAGACGCTGGACCAGATGCCCGTGGCGCTTCTGGTGCATGCCGGCGACAGGCTGATCCACGCCAACCCGGATTTCCTGCGATTGACGGGCTATGGCTCTCTCGCCGAACTCGAAGAGGTGGGCGGCCTGGAAGCGCTGCTGCAGCGGCAGGAGCTGGAGGACATGCCGGACAACGAAGGCGGCATGGTGGTCGTCAGCTCTGACAACGACATCATTCCCGTCAAGGCGCGGCTGCAATCCATCCGCTGGGAAGAAACCAAGGCGCTGATGCTGTCCTTGGTGCCGCTTGAGGAAAAGCAGACGCCGGTTGCGGCCGCCAACGAAAATAGTGCTGCCGGCGATGCCGAAAATGCGGAAGCAGGCAGCCTCTCCCTGTTGCAGGGCGAGGTGGAGGAGCTGCATTCCATTCTGGAAACGGCCACCGACGGCGTGGTGCTTCTGGGAGACGACGGCGAAATCCGCTCGCTCAACCGTTCCGCCAGCGCGCTGTTCAACTATGACAATGGTGAAATCGCCGGCAAGCCTTTCGTCACCCTCTTTGCCCATGAGAGCCAGCGCGCCGTGCTGGACTATCTCTCCGGCCTTGCCAATAACGGTGTCGCCAGCGTGCTGAACGACGGCCGCGAAGTGATCGGCCGCGAAGCATCCGGCGGCTTCCTGCCGCTGTTCATGACCATCGGCCGGCTAAAATCCTCGCATGGCTATTGCGCCGTGATCCGCGACATTACCCAGTGGAAGCGCACCGAAGAAGAACTGCGCAACGCCAAGCGGGCAGCGGAAACCGCCAATGCCCACAAGACCGATTTCCTGGCGCGCGTCAGCCATGAAATCCGCACGCCGCTCAATGCCATCATCGGCTTTGCCGACATGATGGCGACCGAACGTTTCGGACCGATCGGCCATCCGCGTTATGTGGAATATGCCAATGATATCGGCCGTTCCGGCCGGCATGTGCTCGACATCGTCAACGATCTGCTCGATATTTCCAAGATCGAGGCCGGGCAGATGGATGTGGATTTCGTCGCCGTGCCGCTCAACGAAACGGTGGCTGAGGCGGTCTCGCTGGTGCAGCCGCAGGCCAACAACCAGCGCGTCATCATCCGCACCGCACTTGCGCAATCCGTGCCGCAGATCGTCGCCGACCTGCGCTCGATCAAGCAGATCGTGCTGAACATCCTGTCGAACGCCATCCGTTTCACGCCCTCCGGCGGCCAGATCGTGGTGTCCACCGCCTATGAGGCCAATGGCAGCGTGTCGCTGCGCATTCGCGACACCGGCATCGGCATGACACGGGCGGAACTGGAACAGGCCATGAAGCCGTTCCGGCAGGTGGCCTCCTCCGGCAAGCGCGTGCGCGGCGACGGCACCGGGCTCGGCCTGCCGCTGACCAAGGCCATGGTGGACGCCAACCGGGCGAATTTCTCCATCACCTCCACGCCGAATGAAGGCACGTTGGTGGAAATCACCTTTCCGTCGCAGCGGGTTCTTGCCAACTGAGGCCATGCGGGCGTAGCAATGCGGAAGCCGCCGGCACAATGGTCGCCGGTTGAGGCCTTTGCACGACAGTAGACTGGCATGTCCATGACGGTTTCCCTTCCGGCAACAAGACGCTTCTCGGTGTTGCCCATCACGGCGGTCATCGTCGCGGCCATTGCCGCCATGCCCATTCTGGCAATTTTCTGGCTGGCGCTCACCGGCAGCACGGAAGGATGGCAGCATCTTCTCGCCAATGTCCTGCCGCGCGCCGGGTTTCGCACCTTCCTGCTCTTGGGGATGACGGCCGCGACGACGGCTTTCTTCGGCATCGTCTGCGCCTGGCTTGTCACCACATTCGAATTTCCGCTGCGGCGGTTATTGTCCGCGGCGCTCGTCCTGCCGCTTGCCATCCCCTCCTATCTCGCCGCCTATGCGTTCGGCGAGTTTCTCGACTTTACCGGCCCGGTGCAAAGCGCGTTGCGCGCCGCTTTCGGTTATCACAGCATCCGCGATTACTGGTTTCCGGACATACGCTCGCTCGGCGGTGCGGTGGTGGTTCTGAGTTCGGTACTCTATCCTTACGTTTATCTCTCGGCCCGCGCCGCCTTTTCCATGCAGGGGCGGTTTGCGGCCGAAGCGGCCCGCACGCTTGGCGCAAAACCGCTGAACGTGTTCTTCTCCGTGCAATTGCCGATGGCCCGGCCGGCCATCGCCATCGGGCTTTCTCTGGTCCTGATGGAAACGCTGAACGATATCGGCGCGGTCGAGTATCTCGGCGTCCAGACGCTGACCTTCACCATTTACGAAACCTGGCTCAATCGCGGTAATCTCGCCAATGCGACGCAGATCGCCGCCGTCATTCTCGTCATCGTCGGTGCGCTGATCGTCATCGAACGCAATGCCCGGGAAAAACAGCGCTTCGGCGCGCCGAAAGCGACAAGCATGGCGCAGCGCCACCGGCTGAAGGCGCTCAACGGCTGGCGGCGCTGGGGCGCGAGCCTCTTCTGCTTCGTTCCCGTGGCGAGCGGTTTTTTCATTCCCGTCATCGTGCTGGGCGGTTACGCCGCCAGGAGGCTCGATGCGCTGTTTGCGCCGAAGCTTCTGAAAGCGCTCGGACACAGTCTCGAAGTCTCGCTTTCCGCCGCCTTCGTGACGCTGATAGCCGCTTTCGTGTTTTCCTATGCCATCCGCACAGAGCGCTCGCGTACCTCTAAGGTAGCCGCCCGCTTCGGTTCCATGGGATATGGCGTGCCGGGAACCGTGCTCGCCATCGGGGTGCTCATTCCACTGGCCAGTCTCGACAATGGCGTCGATGGCTTCATCCGCGCACATTTCGGCTTTTCCACCGGGCTGCTGCTCTCCGGCACCGCCTTCGCCATCATTTACGCCCACGCCGTGCGCTTCATGACCATGGCGGAAGGCACGCTCGATGCCGGTTTTCAGAAGCTTTCGCCGCATATCGACATGGCCTCGCGGACGCTTGGGCGCAACCGGGCGCAGACGCTGTTCAAGGTGCTGTTGCCCAACATGCGGCCCGCGGCGCTGACCGCCTTTCTGCTCGTCCTGATCGAATCCATGAAGGAACTTCCGGCCACGATCCTGCTCCGGCCCTTCGGTTTCAACACGCTGGCCACGCTGGTTTATGAGGATGCGTCGCGCTCAAGGGTGCAGGATGCGGCCGTGCCGGCGATCATCATCATCATTGCCGGGCTTATTCCCGTGCTGCTCGTCTCGAAATCGATGGATCATCCGGAAAACCGCTGAATGGCGCGGGCCTTTGCGGCAAAAAGAAAGGCGGCCTTGCGGCCGCCTGGATGAGTTGTGCTTTTCAACGAGAGAAAGGGGGACAATCTCGCCAGATGGAAATTATCAGTCCCGGCTATCAAAAATTTGACGGCCCTGCGTTGGGTTTACTTTCCGCCAACTCCTATTAACAAGCGGTTAAAACCAAAATCGATCAATTACCGACGAAAATTCCTATTCTGAGACCGTAAAGCGCCGAAACTAAATTAACAGTTTCTACTTTTCTGGCGATTTCAACAGTAACGCGTAAAAATCGACGCAGGATATTCGATCAGTTCCGCGCCGCCGCGTGTTCGTCCCGCATCCGCTGCAATTCGGTGCGTTTGGAAGCGATGGAGGCGACAATCACGCCGATGGTGACAAGCCCGATCAGGATCGTGCAGATGGCGTTGATTTCCGGCGTCACGCCGAGACGAACCTGCGAATAGATCTTGATCGGCAGCGTGGTTGCGCCGGGGCCGGTGGCGAAGCTGGCGATCACCAGATCGTCGAGCGACAGGGTGAAGGCCAGCATCCAGCCGGCAATGACGGCGGGGAAGATGAGCGGCAGGGTGATGCGGAAGAAGGTCTTGACCGGCGGGCAGCCGAGATCGAGCGCGGCTTCCTCTAGACTGCGATCGAAGGTCAGGAGCCGCGACTGCACGACGATCGCCACGTAACACATGGTGAAAGTCGTATGGGCGATAACCACCGTCCAGAAACCGCGATCCACTCCAACGGCCACGAAGAGCAGCAGCAGCGACAGGCCGGTAATCACTTCCGGCATGACGAGCGGTGCATAGATCATGCCCGAAAACAGCACCCGGCCCGGAAACCGCGCGAACCGCGTCAGCGACAGCGCCGCCAGCGTTCCGAGGATGGTGCCGATGGTGGCGCTGAGGATACCGACGCGCAGCGTCACCCAGGCCGCATCCATCAACCCCTGGTTAGACCACATGGAGCGGTACCATTGCAGCGAGAAACCGCCCCAGACGGTGACGAGCTTCGAGGCGTTGAAGGAATAAACGATCAGGATGATGATCGGGATATAAAGAAAGGCAAAACCGAGGGTGAGGACGGTGATGTCGAATTTTCCACGCTTCATGGCCTCACCCCACCTTCTTCTGCTGGTTCTGGAAGATGGCGATGGGCACCACCAGCAACAGCAGTAGCAGCACGGCGACGGCGGAGGCCAAGGGCCAGTCGCGGTTGCCGAAGAATTCCGTCCACAGCGTCTTGCCGATCATCAACGTCTGGGCGCCGCCGAGCAGATCGGGGATGACGAATTCCCCTGTTATTGGAATGAAGCAGATCATCGAGCCGGCCACGACGCCCGGCAGCGACAGCGGGAAGGTGATCTTCCAGAAGGCTTTCCATGGCGGGCAGCCGAGATCGGCCGCCGCTTCCAGCAGCGTATTGTCGAGCTTTTCCAGCGCTGAATAGAGCGGCAGCACCATGAAGGGCAGATAGGAATAAACGATGCCGATGAAGATCGCCGTCTCGGTGCGGAAGATATTGACCTGCTGGTCCGGCCCGAGAAAACCGAGCCATTGGAACAGCACAGTCAGCAGGCCTTCCGGCTTCAGAATGCCGATCCAGGCATAAACGCGGATCAGGAACGAGGTCCAGAACGGCAGGATCACCAGCATCACCAGCGTCGGGCGCACGGAAGACGGCGCGCGCGCCATGGCCAGCGCCATGGGATAACCGATCAAAAGAAGCAGGAAGGTGGAGATGAAGGCGATGCGCAGCGATGACAGATAGGCGTCGATGTAGAGCGGGTCTTCCGTCAGGAAGAGGTAATTTTCGAAATCCAGTTCGGAGAAGAACGCGCCGAGCTTCGAAAATCCCTCGAAGACCGGCGTATAGGGCGGCATGGAGATCGCCGTATCCGACAGCGAGATTTTGAAGATGATGAAAAACGGTGCTGCGAAGAATAACAGCAGCCAGAAATAGGGAACCGCGACGACCAGCCAGCGCCAGGGGCTTTGCCGGTTTTCAGGAGTGGTGATCGCCATCGAAGCCTCCCTCAGCGCGTCAGGACGAGGCCGGAATCCGGCTTCCAGTTCAGCCACACCATATCGCCGAAGGTGATCGGGCGATCGACGAGACGCGAAACATTCGCCTGCGCGGCGCGAATGACGCGGCCATCGGCAAGCTTGACGATGAAGACGGAGAAGTCGCCGAGATAGCCGATATCCCAGACCTCGCCATAGGCAGAATTGACGCTGCTGTCGCCGGGCTGGTCGAGCGAGATGCGGACCTTTTCCGGGCGGATGGCGAAAGCCACCTGGCTGCCGGTCGCAGCGGCGCATTCCTGCTCCACCGCCACCTTCAGCCCTTCGCAATCCAGCGTCACCAGACCGGGCTTGCCGATATCGGAAGCATTGGCGACGACATTGGCGTCGAAAATATTGATATCGCCGATGAAATCCGCCACGTAGCGGCTGTTCGGCGCTTCATAGATCTCGGCCGGCGTCGCCACCTGCACGACATTGCCCTTGTCCATGACAGCGATGCGGTCCGAGACCGTCATCGCTTCTTCCTGATCGTGGGTGACGATGAGGAAGGTGAGACCGAGATTGGTCTGGATGTCCATCAGTTCGAATTGCGTTTCCTCGCGCAGCTTCTTGTCGAGCGCGCCGAGCGGTTCATCCAGCAGAAGCACCTTGGGCCGCTTGGCAAGCGAGCGGGCAAGCGCCACGCGCTGCCGCTGGCCGCCTGAAAGCTGGCTTGGCTTGCGCCTTGCAAATTCCGTGAGCTTGACGAGCCGCAGCATTTCTTCGACGCGAGCGGCGATATCCGCCTTGGGCAGACCGTCCTGCTCCAGACCGAAAGCGACGTTCTTTTCCACCGACATATGCGGGAAAAGCGCGTAGGACTGGAACATCATGTTGGTGGGCCGCTTATAGGGCGGCACGCCGGAAATATCCTTGCCCTGCAGCAGGATGCGGCCTTCGGTCGGTTCCTCGAAACCGGCCAGCATGCGCATCAGCGTGGTCTTGCCGCAGCCGGAGGGACCGAGCAGTGAGAAGAATTCGCGTTCATAGATATCGAGCGTCAGATTGTTGACGGCGACGAAATCGCCAAAACGTTTGGTGACGTTTTCAAAGCGGATGAAGGGCACCGCATCGGGATTGTCCCAAGGGCTAAATTTGCGTTTGACCGGCCCCAGAGTTTTCGCCATTCACCCTACCCTCAAATCCCGTTGGTCGTGTAGATTTGAGCATCGGATTTTCCGACTTTCGGTCCGATGCTTTGAGGCGGGCAGCGCCGGCAGGTAAAGGAACCTGCCGGCAAAGGATCAGAGAAACAGGCCCGCCGGCCGTTCCTCAACCAGCGGGCGGAAGTGTCAGCTGCCGGTCTTTATCTGCGTCCAGACGCGGTTCAGGACGCGCTGTTCCTTAGGTCCGTAGGGCGAGATGGTGAAGAGCTTCTTCAGCGTCTCGGCATCGGGATAGACCGCCGGGTTCTTGGCGACGGACTCATCCATCAGCGCCTGCGAGGCGAGGTTGCCATTGGCATACTGAACATAGTTGGAGGCCTTGGCGATGACTTCCGGCCGCATCAGATAATTGATGAAGGCGTGGGCTTCCTCGACATTCTTGGCATCCGCCGGGATGGCAAGGTTGTCGAACCACATATAGGTGCCTTCCTTCGGAATGACGTAGTTCACCTCGACGCCGTTCTTGGCTTCCTCGGCACGGCTCTTCGCCTGCAGGATATCGCCCGACCAGCCGATGGTGATGCAGCTGTCGCCGTTCGCCAGTTCATCGATATAGGCGGAAGAGTTGAAGGTCTTCACATAGGGGCGGATCTTCATGTAGACGTCGCCGCCCGCCTCGAGATCGGCGGTTTCCTTGCTATCCGGATTCTTGCCGAGATAGTTCATGGCGATGGCGAAGGTCTCGTCCGACGCATCGAGAATATTGATGCCGCAGGATTTCAGCTTTTCGGCATTTTCCGGCTTGAAGAGAATATCCCAGCTGTCGACCGGAACATCGCCGAGCGCCGCCTTCACCTTGGCGACGTTGTAACCGATGCCGGTGGTGCCCCACATGTAGTTCACGGCATATTCGTTGCCGGGGTCGTATTTCGCCAGACGCTCGGAAACCTCGGGCCACATGTTCTTCAGATTCGGCAACTTGGACTTGTCGAGTTTCTGGAACACGCCGGCATTGATCTGGCGGGCGAGGAAGGGCCCGGTCGGCACCACGACATCATAACCGGAGCTGCCGGCCAGAAGCTTGGTTTCCACAAGCTCGTTGCTGTCGAAAACGTCATAGACGACCTTGATGCCGGTTTCCTTGGTGAAATCGGCAAGAATCGATTCGTCGATATAATCCGACCAGTTATAGACGTGGACGACCTTCTCCTGGGCCATTGCCGAGCCTGCTGCAACGAGCGCGGTGGTGAGAGCCAAGGTCAGGCGGAGAGAACGGTTTTTCATGATGTCTCCTGTTAACGCATCCTCACGATGGGAGCGTGATCCCCTTTTTTGGGAGAGACTAGAAAGGAAAACAAAAGGGAGCAAGCGGGAAATGTGCAGCACAGCATTTTCAACCAAATGTGTTCCGGCCACAAAAAAGCGAATGGAAACACCTACTGGAAGTCGAAAACACTGAGGCCGGTCACCATTTCATCGAGCCCGAGCGGCCGCGTCAGCGGCGCTTCCGCCCGCGACAGACAGCCCTGCCTTTCGCACAGCCGACACGAAGGACCGACGGCGACGGGCGCAGCACCCGAGGCGGCCGGGCCATAGACGGTATCTGCGGCCTGGGCGAGATCGCAGCCGAGAAGCACGGCGGTGCGCCTCACCCTTTCGCCGAAACCCGCCTGCGGACCTTCCAGCGTGCGCGAAACGGTCAGGAAAGCGTCGCCATCCGGCATCTCCACCGCTTCCACCAGCACCTGTCCCGGCTGGGCAAAAGCGGCATGGATGTTGAGACGCGGACAGAGGCCGCCGAACCGCGCCCTTGGAAAACCGCTGGCCCCGGCAAGGCGGAAACGGTTGCCGGCATTGTCGATCTCCATCAGGAAAAACGGGATCGCCGCGGCTGACGGCCGTTGCAGGCTGACGAGGCGGTTGGCTGCCTGTTCGAAAGAAACGTTGAAGCGCGAGCGCAGGACATCAAGGTCATATCTGGCTCGCTGGGCGGCGCTGAGGAATGCGCCATAGGGCATCATCAACGCATGGGCGGCGTAGCGCGCCAGTTCGAAGCGGGCGATGCGCCTTGCCTCCTCCCCTTTCACGCCAAGCCCTTCAAGCTCCGTGCCGATTTCTTCGCGAAGCGCCAGAAGACAGGTCTCCATCGCCATTTCCCTGAGCTGGTCCGGTTGCGACAGGCGTTCGGATAAAAACAGCCGCATGGAATGGCGGTCGTAACGCCGCCTGAGGTTTGGCATGGCATGAACCGGCAGGGTGCGGACCACGATGCCGTGGTTTTTCTGAAGCCATGCACGAAGGCCGGAGGCGAGATCGTCGCCCGCCGATAAGTGTTTGTGGAGTTCTTCCGCCGCCGCATCGATGGCATGGAAATAGGCCGGCCGGTTTTCAAAGACATGCCGCACCTCGTCAATCGGCAGGCGGGTGGAAGAGAGTGCCGTCTCATGCCCTTCCCGCGCCAGAAGATCGGAGAGGTCGGAAAGGCGCTGCGCCTGCTCCCTATAGGCCCGGTAAAGCTTGAGGACGCCGCTTGCCGCATTGGGCGCGGCATCGGCCACCTCGATCAGCTCCTGCGGCGACGGCACCTCCCCCGCCAGCAACGGATCGGCGAAGACCTCGCGCAGCTGCCCGGCGGAACCGGCGCTTTCACCCTGCAGGTCATCCAGATCGACCTTGTAAACGGAGGCAAGCTTCAAAAGCAGCTGCACCGTCAGCGGCCGCTGGTTGCGCTCGATGAGATTGAGATAGGACGGCGAAATCGCCAGCGCCTCGGCCATGGCCGTCTGCGTCAGCGCGAGACCATTGCGAATGCGGCGCACGCGCGGGCCTGCAAAAATCTTGTTTTCCGACACCGCCTCACCTCCCCGTGCCTGCGACTCATACAAACCTGTTACAAACTCTGCGGGCAAAAGACTTTTACAAAATTTACAATTTTACAGCTCCCGCCTGTCATGCACACTACAGGATAACCTCTTTCAAGTCACTGTTTTTATGTTTGTTCTGGCACTCAAATCTCGAAAAATGTAAATGTAGTCACATCGAACGGCGCCACATGATGTTGAAGAGGGCCCGTTACGGAAACCGCATTTATCATGGGAGAGAGAAGTATGACGGATTTTTACAAACTTGTTCCGGGTGCTGCGCAGGGACGTTTCGATGGCATCGAGCGCACCTACACCGCCGCCGACGTGGAGCGGCTGCGCGGCTCCGTCGACATCCGCCATTCGCTGGCCGAGATGGGCGCGAACCGGCTGTGGAAGCTGATCAACGAGGAAAATTTCGTCAACGCGCTTGGCGCGCTTTCCGGCAACCAGGCCATGCAGATGGTTCGCGCCGGGCTGAAGGCGATCTATCTTTCCGGCTGGCAGGTTGCGGCGGATGCCAATACGGCGTCAGCCATGTATCCGGACCAATCGCTTTACCCGGCCAATGCCGCACCGGAACTCGCAAAGCGCATCAACCGCACCCTGCAGCGTGCCGACCAGATCGAGACGGCGGAGGGCAAGGGCCTTTCGGTCGACACCTGGTTCGCGCCGATCGTTGCCGATGCGGAGGCCGGTTTCGGCGGGCCGCTCAACGCTTTCGAGATCATGAAGGCCTTTATCGAGGCAGGTGCTGCGGGTGTTCATTATGAAGACCAGCTGGCATCGGAAAAGAAATGCGGCCATCTCGGCGGCAAGGTTCTGATACCGACGGCGGCGCATATCCGCAACCTGACGGCGGCGCGGCTTGCGGCTGACGTCATGGGTGTACCGACGCTGGTTATCGCCCGCACGGATGCGGAGGCCGCGAAGCTCCTGACCTCCGACATCGATGAGCGCGACCGTCCCTTCGTGGATTACGATGCCGGCCGCACCGTCGAGGGTTTCTATCAGGTCAAGAACGGTCTTGAGCCCTGCATCGCCCGCGCGGTTGCCTATGCGCCCTATTGCGACCTGATCTGGTGCGAAACATCAAAGCCGGATCTCGAGCAGGCGCGCAGGTTTGCGGAAGGCGTGCACAAGGTGCATCCGGGAAAGAAGCTCGCCTACAATTGCTCGCCGTCGTTCAACTGGAAAAAGAACCTCGACGACGCGACGATTGCCAAGTTCCAGCGCGAGCTGGGCGCGATGGGCTACAAGTTCCAGTTCATCACGCTCGCCGGTTTCCACCAGCTGAATTTCGGCATGTTCGAACTGGCGCGCGGTTACAAGGACCGGCAGATGGCGGCCTATTCCGAGCTTCAGGAAGCGGAATTCGCAGCCGAGGCCAATGGTTACACCGCCACCAAGCACCAGCGCGAAGTCGGCACCGGCTATTTCGACGCCGTGTCTCTGGCAATCTCTGGCGGCACGTCGTCAACGACAGCCATGAAGGAATCCACCGAGCACGACCAGTTCCGCCCGGCGGCCGAATAAAATCGAAAAACTGCCCTTCCCGGTGACGGGAAGGGCTTGCAAACCGGATCAAGAACCCCAACCAATAATGAGAGGAGAAATGCCATGAATGCCCATAACCCCATCAAGACCCACGTCAAGGAACGCGCCGAGGAACAGTCCTCCGCCATGACGCAGGATCAGCAGGCCGCCATCCGCATGCTGGCCAATGATCTGCACCGCCTCAACCAGGCCGTCATGAAAGCGGTTGAGGCCGGCGTTTCCGTCGAGCTGGTCCGCTCGGCCCGCCACCATGGCGGCGGCGGCAACTGGGGGGATCTGCTTATCCCCGTCATCGTCGCACAGGGGCGTGACGCCGCCTGAAACGAAAGACCGGAACATCATAATCGATGCTCCGGTCTTCAACGCAAACGTCAGAAGTGCCCGCCTCAGAAGCTCGCCGACACGGAAACGCCGATGCTTACATTGACGCCCATCGCCTCGACGTTACTCTGGAGTTGAGGCGCATAGGGAGCGAAGCAGGCAAGCTGCGTCAGGGGAATCGGGTTCAGAACGGCGGGAGATTCCCACGCCAAATGCATCGCCACGCCGCCCACGAGCTTTTCCCAGCCTGCGATCTTGGTGCCTGCGGCTGCCGGCGCAATTGCCGTGACAGATTGCGAAAGAGCATCGGCAACGACTGCCGCGAGACCCTTGCTGACCGCTGCATAAAAGAGCTTTGCTGCTTCTTCCGGCGTTCCTGCTGCGGACATCGCATTTACATATGATGCTGAAATTATCATGGTGGCCTCAACCTAAAGGGGTTAAACTTACAAAAAGCAACCTATGGATATTTTGACGCACGCGCAACTATAAATTATTTAAAGTTATTTATGCAACTAAAAGTAATTTCACCTATGCGGGGCGGCTCTTGCGTCCGGCATATAGATCGGAATGGCTCTTGATCAGACGGGTCATCCGATCCGCCACCGCCCTGATATCGCGGCGGTGGCGATCGTCATTGTTCATGACGATCCATTGATTGTGGCGAAGGCTCTCCAGTTCTTCGCCTTCCCGAGCGAGCCGCGCATCCACATCGCCCACGAAACAGGGAAGCACCGCGACCCCCGCCCCGGCCAGCACCAGATCGAGAAGCGCCGTCGGACGGTTCACCGTTACCACGATCTCGTTGTTACGATTTTCATGCGGCCAGCGCAGATAGGTTGAAATGGCGTTTTCCTCCGCCACCGCCAGCCAGCGGTCGGCGACGGAAACGGCGGCGTTGCGCAGCCTGTAGGGCGCATAGGCCACCTCCCCCGTCCTGATGGCGGCAAGGTTCTTTTCCTGCGGCTCGAAAGCGCGGATGCCGATGTCGTTTTCACGATGGGCCAGAGACGCCCTCTGTTCGGCAATGAAAAGGTCGATGCGGAAATCATCGCGGTCGGTGCAGATGGCGGAGAAATTTCCGGTCAGCAGCCAGGCGTTCCAGGTGCCGACGGCAATGCGCACGACAGACGAGGCCGACGACGCCTTCTGCCATCCCTCGATGTCCCTTGCCGCATTCTCCATCGCCTGAAGCCGGTCGAACAGCGTGCGGCCATCCGCCGTCAAGGCGTATCCCGTCTGGCTGCGCTGGAACAGCGCCTTGCCGATACGCTCCTCCAGCTCGACCATGCGCCGCCCCACCGTCGCGGGGCTCAAGCCCGTCAGCGCCGAAGCACCCGTCAGGCCGCCGCTACGTGACACATCGAGGAAAAGCTGATAGGAATCCCAGGTGACGTTTTTCATGGGTGAAAAACGTAGCGCATTTTCTTGCGCAGATAAATCAAAAAACGGCGTGCATCATGGCCCTCCGCATTAGAAGGAGAGCGACATGCACGCGATTTTTGCAGCCCGCATTATCATCGAAAACCAGCAGCCGCGCACACGGCACGAAGCCATTCTGCAGGAAGAGAAATTTTATGCCGATATGGCCGAGGCATCTCAGCCGTGGCGGCTTTTCAGCGCGCTTATAAGCCGGCTTAGAGCAAAAAGCCGCAGATCAGTGAAAGAGGGCGATCAGGGCTGCCAGAGCACCGGCGGCGATGAGGCTCAGGCGAAAGGCCAGTTGTCGGCTCTCGCTTTCGACGTGGGCGATGGCAATGGCGCGAGGGCGGCGATGTGCAGATCTGTTCATGCGCGGGTTCCTGACGAAAAACTCAACCGACCCATGCCCTGTTAAGGCCTCCAGCATGACTTCATGTGCAGCGGGATCATTGAGCGATCCGGCTTTGCTGGCATTTGGTCAGGATGACTCCACGCCCATTAACAGATTATTAAAAGAGCGAGGAAGGGCCACAACTTTACCAACTGAAATTGAGTTGGCGAACAGGTCACATCCGCACTCCGTCACCCCGGCCTAATTCCGGGGTCCAGCGCGATCAAGTCCTTGATCGCGAAAGACTCTTCACGGCGCAGACGCGCGGTGGCTGGATGCCGGATCAAGTCCGGCATGACGAAGGAGGAAGGTCCGAACTTTTCCACGGCCAGAGACGATCACGCGAATTCACCCGCCGCCTGCCCGGACGCCCAGGCCCACTGGAAATTATAACCGCCGAGCCAGCCGGTCACATCGACACATTCGCCGATGAAATAGAGGCCGGGCACGGACTTCGCAGCCATGCTGCGGGAATCGAGGCCGGTCGTGTCCACCCCGCCGAGCGTGACTTCCGCCGTGCGATAACCTTCCGAACCGGCGGGCTTGATCTGCCAGTCCTGCACCTCGCCCGCCAGCTTCGCCAGCACCTTGTCGGACATATCCGCCAGATGGCCGGTGAGACCGGATTGTTCGACGACGTGCTGGGCAAGACGCTTCGGCAGGATTTCCGACAAGGCGGTCTGGGGCGACTGGCGGCCGTTCTTCTGTTTCGCCTGCTTCAGCAGCGCAGCTATATCGCGATGCGGTTCAAGCTTCAGGCGGATGGCATCGCCTTCGCGCCAGTAGGAGGAGATTTGCAGGATAGAGGGACCGCTCAAGCCGCGATGGGTGAAGAGCAGCGCTTCCTCAAACGACGTCTTGCCGTGGAAAACCTCGGCCGGAACGGCGACGCCGGCAAGCGGGCTCAGCTTTTCCAGCGAGGCGGGATCGAGCGTCAGCGGCACGAGGCCCGGACGAGTCTCGACGAGCGGCAGGCCGAACTGTTCGGCGATCTGATAGGCAAAACCGGTCGCGCCCATTTTCGGGATCGACTTGCCGCCCGTCGCCACAATGAGGCTTTCCGCCTCGATGACGCCGACGGATGTCGTGGCGCGGAAACGGGCGCCATCATGGGTGACGGCCGAGACTGACGTTTCGAGCCGCAGCTTCGCATTCACCGCCTGCATTTCGCCAAGCAGCATGCGAATGATGTCCTTGGCGCTGTCATCGCAAAAGAGCTGGCCGAGCGTTTTTTCATGCCAGCCGATGCGGTGTTTTTCGACAAGGGCAATGAAATCGCGCGGCGTATAACGGGCGAGCGCGGATTTGGCGAAATGCGGATTGGCGGAGAGATAATTCTTCGGCCCGGCATGGATATTGGTGAAGTTGCAGCGGCCGCCGCCGGAGATGCGGATCTTTTCGCCCGGCGCTTTCGCATGGTCGAGAATGACGACGGAGCGGCCGCGCTGGCCGGCGCGGATGGCGCACATCATGCCGGCGGCGCCCGCCCCCAAAATCAGCACGTCACATTTCTCTGTCATCATTCCATCCGATCCGTTTCCTTTCCTCTTTTCGAAGTGCCGCCGCTTGTCAATGGCGCTTTCCCCCTCGCCAATTGCCAAACTACGGTTATGATGGCGCCAGTCGAAACACAGACCCGGTGATACATGCCCGCCAAGAAAACCATGCTCCGCCCGAAGAAACAGGCAACCATGGCAAAGACACCTCCCCTCGACCTTTCCTCCCCCCGTGGCGTTTCCTCCTGGCGCGAAGCCGCGCAATGGCTGCGGGCGCGCGGGATCGAAGACATAGAATGCATCACGCCCGACCTTGCCGGCGTTCCGCGCGGCAAGATGATGCCGACGGCGAAATTCACGGGCGATACCTCGCTTGCCCTGCCATCCGCGCTCTACCGCCATACGATCTCCGGCGAATATCCCGATGAGACCGCGAATTTCCGTTACGAGCCGCGTGACAGCGACCTGAAGCTGGTGCCCGATCTTTCCACCCTTTCCGTCGTGCCCTGGGAAACGGACCCGACCGCGCAGGTGATCTGCGACGTGGTGGATGCCGAGGGCAATTTCGTGCCCTACACGCCGCGCAACGTGCTGAAGAATGTGCTTTCGCTCTATACCGAAAAGGGCTGGAAGCCGGTCGTCGCACCTGAGATCGAATTCTACCTCGTTGCCATGAATGACGACCCGGATTATCCGTTGCATCCGCCGAAGGGCCGGTCCGGCCGTTCCATCGTCGGCGGGCAGAGCTATTCCATCGCCGGCATCAACGAATTCGACGAGTTGATCGACGACATCTATCATTTCTCCGAAAAGCAGGGCCTCGAGATCGATACGCTGATCCACGAGGAAGGCCCGGCGCAGCTGGAGATCAACCTGCGCCATGGCGATCCGATCGAGCTTGCCGACCAGGTCTTCCTGTTCAAGCGCACCATCCGCGAAGCGGCGCTGAAGCACGGCATCTACGCCACCTTCATGGCCAAGCCCATGCAGGGCCAGCCGGGTTCGGCCATGCACATCCACCAGTCGGTGGTGGAGATCGACAGCGGCCGCAATATCTTCTCCAATGCCGATGGCAGCCCTTCGAAAGAATTCTTCTCCTTCGTGGGCGGCATGCAGCGTTATGTTCCGAACGCTCTCGTCATGCTGGCGCCCTATGTGAATTCCTATCGCCGCCTGACGCCCGACATGGCCTGCCCGGTCAACAATGCCTGGGGCTACGACAACCGCACGACCGCCTTCCGCGTGCCGATTTCCGGCCCGCAGGCGCGGCGCGTCGAAAACCGCCTGCCGAGTTCGGACGCCAATCCCTATCTCGCGCTTGCCGCCTCGCTCGGCTGCGGCTGGCTTGGCATCGTCAACAATATCGAGCCGACCGAACCCACCGCCGATACCGCCAATGAAGGCTCCATCGAATTGCCGCGCGGTCTTCTGGAAGCCGTGGCGCTGCTGGAAGGCGAAGAGCAGTTCGACCGGGTGTTCGGCCATGAATTCGTGGGCCTCTATGCCGGTCTGAAACGTGGGGAGTTCGAGACCTTCATGCAGGTCATCAGCCCCTGGGAGCGGGAATTCCTGCTTCTCAACGTGTGAGGAACCCCGAGCATGACATGGCAAAGCCCGATTGCGCCGGGAATTTCCTGGTATCAGGCAACCGTTGGCGAGCGGCCGGACTATCCCGCTCTCGACGGGTCGAAAGAGGTGGACGTCGCCATCATCGGCGGCGGTTATACCGGCCTTCAGGCCGCCTGTAACCTCGCCGAAAACGGCGTCTCCGTCGCCCTCATCGAAGCGCATCGCTTCGGCGATGGTGCTTCCGGCCGCAATGGCGGGCAATTCGGCACCGGCCAGCGCTCCTTCCCCGACGAGATGGAAGAAGAGATCGGCTTCGAGCAATCGAAGCTACTGTTCGACATTGCCGAGGACGCCAAAAACTACCTGCGCGGCTTCGCCGTCAGCCGCGGCATCGACATGGAATATCTTCCCGGGCAGCTCTATGTGGCGCACAAGGCCGCTTACGAGGACGACTATCGCCGCAGTGTCGATGCGATGAATAATCGCTATGGCTATCCGCATATTTCCTACATGGAACGTGTAGAAGCACGCAAACGTGTCGGCTCCACCCATTATTTCGGCGGCACGCGCGATACCGGCACCGGCCATATCCACCCGTTGAAGCTGCTGGTCGGGCTGGCGAAGGCGGCGAAAGCGGCGGGTGCCGGCATTTATGAAATGACGCCGGCGAAATCCATCCGTCAGGCTGGCGGCAAGACCATCATCGAAACGCCTTTCGGTACGATCACCGCGCCGCGGGTTCTGATCGCCACCAATGCCTATATCGGCAATCTGGAACCGGTGACGGCCGCCCATATCATGCCGATCCGTTCCTTCATCGGCGCCACCGTGCCGCTGGATGCGTTTCCCGACATCATTCCCGACCGGGAGGCCGTAGCGGATTCGCGGTTCGTGGTGCGCTACTTCCGCAAGACGGCCGATAACCGGCTGCTGTTCGGCGGCCGCGAAGCCTATACGGCCGATACGCCGCGCGATATTTCCAGCCACATCCGCCGGCAGATCGCGGAAATCTATCCTGCGCTGAAAGATATAGAGATTAGCCATTCCTGGGGCGGCTCCGTCGGCATTACCCTGCCGCGCAAAGTCTTCGTGCGCGAGGTCATGCCGGGCGTCACCTCCATCGGCGGTTATTCCGGCCATGGGGTGATGCTGTCGAACTATTGCGGCAAGCTCTATGCCGATCTCGTTCTCGGCAAAAAGGACATGCTGGCGCCCTTCGCGCAGCTGAAGGTGCCCTCTTTCCCCGGCGGGGCGTCGCTGCGCGCACCGCTGCTTTTCCTCGCGCTCTCCTGGTACGCGTTGCGAGACAGGTTTTAGGCCAATGTTTACAGACTGTTGCCGGCGACGGACGAGTTGCCGGAAGCAAAATTCATAATTTCACATAACTGAGTCTGGCATTTTTAAATCGATTAGATTATTGATGCCCCAACCTTTGAAGATCGAGAGAATCGATATGAGCAGTCAGATCATTCCTGTTGAACCTTTTGATTGTGTCGTTTTCGGCGGCACGGGCGATCTTGCCGAGCGCAAGCTTCTGCCGGCCCTTTATCACCGGCAGGTCGAAGGCCAGTTCACGGAGCCGACCCGCATCATCGGTGCGTCGCGCTCGGTCATGACCCATGAGGAATATCGCAAATTCGCGCAGGACGCGCTGAAGGAGCACCTGAAGGCCGGCGAATATGACGACGCGCAGGTCGCCATCTTCCTGAACAGGCTTTTCTACGTGCCAGTCGATGCCAAGGGCAATAATGGCTGGGACGTGCTGAAGAAGCTGCTGGACGAGGGCAAGGAGCGTGTGCGCGCCTTCTATCTGGCTGTTGCGCCCGGCATTTTCGGCGATATTGCCGACAAGATCCGCGAGCACAAGCTCATCACCCGCTCGACCCGCATCGTCGTTGAAAAGCCGATTGGCCGCGATCTGGCTTCCGCACAGGAACTGAACGACACCATCGGCCACGTTTTCAAGGAAGAGCAGATCTTCCGCATCGACCACTATCTCGGCAAGGAGACGGTGCAGAACCTGATGGCGCTGCGTTTCGCCAATGCGCTTTACGAGCCGCTGTGGAATTCCGCCCATATCGACCACGTTCAGATCACCGTTGCCGAAGCGGTCGGTCTGGAAGGCCGCGCCGGTTATTATGACAAGGCCGGCGCGCTGCGCGACATGGTGCAGAACCATATCCTTCAGCTGCTTTGCCTTGTCGCCATGGAGCCGCCGGCATCCATGAATGCCGAAGCCGTGCGTGACGAAAAGCTCAAGGTTCTGCGCTCGCTGAAGCCAATCGACACCAGCAATGTCGAAAAGCAGACGGTTCGCGGCCAGTATCGCGCCGGCGCTTCCGCCGGTGGCCCGGTCAAGGGCTATCTGGAAGAGCTGGAAGGCGGCGTTTCCAACACCGAAACCTTCGTCGCCATCAAGGCCGAAATCGCCAACTGGCGCTGGGCCGGCGTTCCCTTCTACATCCGCACCGGCAAGCGTCTTGCGACCCGCGTTTCCGAAATCGTCGTCACCTTCAAGCAGATCCCGCATTCGATCTTCGACGATGCGGCCGGCAAGATCGAAGCCAACAAGCTGGTCATCCGCCTGCAGCCGGATGAAGGCGTCAAGCAGTCTCTGCTCATCAAGGACCCCGGCCCGGGCGGCATGCGCCTGCGTCAGGTTTCGCTGGACATGAGCTTCGCCGAAGCCTTCAACGTGCGCAGCCCCGATGCCTATGAGCGGCTGTTGATGGACACCATCCGCTCCAACCAGACGCTGTTCATGCGTCGCGATGAAGTGGAAGCGGCGTGGGATTGGATCGATCCTATTCTCAAGAGCTGGGAAGATCTGGCGCAGGGCGTGCAGGGTTATACCGCCGGAACCTGGGGCCCGAGCGGTTCCATCGCGCTGATCGAGCGCGACGGCCGCACCTGGCACGATGCCGATTGAGGGCCTGGCGATGAGCGAAACGATCCACGTCTTCGACACCGCCGCCGAACTGGCAACCGCTCTTTCGGCGGAAGTTGCCAAGCGCCTTGATGCGGCAACCAAGGATCGCGGTGCGGCAAGCATTGCCGTCTCCGGCGGTTCGACGCCAAAGCTGTTCTTTCAGGCGCTTTCCAAGCACGATCTCGATTGGCCCAATATCAGCGTGACGCTGGTGGACGAGCGTTTCGTGCCACCGGAAAGCGACCGTTCGAACCATCGTCTTGTCGCGGAGAACCTGCTGCAGGACAAGGCGAAGTCGGCTTATTTCGTGCCGCTGTTCCAGCCGGCAGCCTCGCCGGAAGATGCCGCGACGCTTGCGACCGTCAAGACCGAGGCGATCTGCGATCCCTTCGATGTCGTCATTCTCGGCATGGGAACGGATGGCCACACGGCATCGTTTTTCCCCGGTGGAGACAATCTCTACGAAGCGCTGGACCTTGATGAACCGCGCGGCGTTTTGACCATGGCCGCGGAGAATGCGGGAGAGGAGCGGTTGACCTTCAACTTCTCCAGCCTGCACGATGCCGAGTTTCTGGTGCTGCATATCGAAGGTGCTGCCAAGAAGGCGACGCTGGAGAAGGCACAGTCGGGCGAGGATGAGGATGAAATGCCGATCCGCGCCGTGCTGAATCGCGCTGAAACGCCCGTGGATATATACTGGGCGCCATAAGCTAAACGCCACCGCCGCGATTGCGGCCCGGCGACAAAGCGCCCCGAAGACATGAAGACCGAAACACGACAACCGGCCGCTCACCTCCCGGAACGCCGGTTGTCGACCAACGAACAGGATGAACGCCCATGTCCGCCGATTCCCGCATTCAGGCCATCACCGCCCGCATCGTCGAACGTTCCAAGCCCTACCGCGAGACCTATCTCGAGCGGCTGCGGCTGCAGGTCTCAAAAGGCGTTCACCGCTCCGTGCTTTCCTGCGGCAATCTCGCGCATGGATTTGCGGTCTGTTCCCCCGCCGACAAGGACATCCTTGCCGGCGACCGGGTTCCCAATCTCGGCATCATCACCGCCTATAACGACATGCTCTCGGCGCACCAGCCCTATGAGACCTTCCCGGCGATCATCCGCGATGCGGCAAAAGAAGCGGGCGGCATAGCGCAGGTTGCGGGCGCGGTTCCCGCCATGTGCGACGGCGTGACCCAGGGCCAGCCGGGCATGGAGCTTTCGCTGTTTTCCCGCGACGCCATCGCCATGGCGGCTGGCATCGGCCTCTCCCACAACATGTTCGACGCCGCCGTCTATCTCGGTGTCTGCGACAAGATCGTGCCCGGCCTCGTCATCGCAGCCCTCGCCTTCGGCCATCTGCCCGCCGTCTTCGTTCCCGCCGGCCCGATGACATCCGGCCTGCCGAATGACGAGAAATCCCGCATCCGCCAGCTTTATGCCGAAGGCAAGGTCGGCCGCGCCGAACTTCTGGAAGCGGAATCGAAATCCTATCACGGCCCCGGCACCTGCACCTTCTACGGCACCGCCAATTCCAACCAGATGCTGATGGAAATCATGGGTTTCCATATGCCCGGTTCCTCCTTCATCAATCCCGGCACGCCGCTGCGCGATGCGCTGACGCGCGAGGCGACGAAGCGGGCACTGGCGATTACCGCGCAGGGCAACGAATTCACGCCGGCAGGCGAAATGATCGACGAAAGATCCGTCGTCAACGGCGTCGTCGGCCTGCATGCGACGGGCGGTTCCACCAACCACACCATGCATCTGATCGCCATGGCGCGCGCCGCCGGTATCATCCTCACCTGGCAGGATATTTCCGATCTTTCCGACATCGTGCCGCTGCTCGCCCGCGTTTACCCCAACGGTCTTGCCGATGTGAACCACTTCCACGCCGCCGGCGGCATGGGCTTCCTCATCAAGCAGCTCTTGAAGCAGGGCTTTGTGCATGACGATGTGCGCACTGTCTTCGGACAGGGCCTCGAGGCTTACACTGTGGATGCCATGCTTGACGAGAAGGGCGCGGTTGTACGCCAGCCCTCCCCCGAGCAGAGCCACGACCCGAAGGTGCTTTCCAGCATCGAGACCCCTTTCCAGCCAACCGGCGGTCTGAAGATGCTGACCGGCAATCTCGGCAAATCGGTCATCAAGATTTCCGCCGTCAAGCCGGAACGCCACATCATCGAAGCACCGGCAATCGTGTTCCACGACCAGCAGGAGCTTCAGGACGCGTTCAAAGATGGCAAGCTCAACCGCGACTTCATCGCCGTCGTCCGCTTCCAGGGGCCGAAGGCCAATGGCATGCCTGAACTGCACCGCCTGACACCGCCGCTCGGTGTGCTGCAGGATCGCGGTTTCAAGGTGGCGCTGGTGACGGACGGGCGCATGTCCGGCGCTTCCGGCAAGGTGCCGGCCGCCATCCATGTCACGCCGGAAGCTTCCGATTGCGGCCCGATCTCGCTTATCCGCGATGGCGACATCATCCGTCTCGACGCCATTTCGGGAACGCTGGAAGTGCTCGTTTCCGCCGCTGAACTCGCGAAACGAGAACCGGCGCGCGCCGATCTTTCCGGCAATGAATGGGGCATGGGCCGCGAGCTTTTCGCCCCCTTCCGCCGCAATGCCGGTCCGGCCGATCAGGGCGCCAGCGTCCTGTTTCATTGATTTTTGATGGGCGAAGGCCGGATGCGGCTTTCGCCTTTCAACCCCACTTTGCGGCATCGCCTGAATGCACGCCTCATCACCGAGAGCTGGCGCAGAAACCGCTTTATTTCCCACGTCTTAAACGTCAGACTTGTCATGCGGCTGTGATGATCGCCCTTTAGGGCCTTCTCAGCCGGCCGCGGGACGGCGGCGCAGTTTCGGATGATGGGGCCTGACATGACGATATTCTCAAGTAAACGCCGCGATGTGCTGAAGCTTATGGCGGGCACCGCCCTGTTGCCGCTGATGGTGGCTGCAAAGCCAGCGATGGCGCAGGACGTGGCGCTGCGTGCAATCGTCATCTCCGACCTGCATTCGGCCTATGAGCGTATCGGCCAGCTTCTCGCGGCCATCGAAACGCGCATCGCCGCCGACAAGGCGCCTCATATCATCTTGCTGAACGGCGATCTTTTCGAGATCGGCAATGCGGTGGCCGCCCGTTCGGCCGGCGAAATCGAATGGACCTTCCTGGCGGCGCTCGCAAAACTCGCCCCCACCGTCGTCAATATCGGCAATCATGAGTCCGACATCGACAACGACCTCGCCAATTTCGTCAGCCGCGCGCAGGCGCTCGGTATCACCGTTCTTTCCAACATCATCGACAAGCGCAGCGGCCAGCCCTATGCCGCCGCCAGCGCCGAAGTAAGCGTCGGCGGGCGGAAGGTCGTTGTGGCAGGTCTCGCCACCAATGCCATCAACACCTATCCGAAGGCCACGCGCGAAATGCTGGACATTCCGCAGCCGGTCGAATGGGCGAAAGCCAATCTGCCTGAGATCGTCAAACCGGATGCGATCAACATCGTTCTCAGCCACGCCGGCGTCGTCGCTGATCGCGATATACTGCCACTCCTGCCGGATGGCACCCTCTTGGTCGGCGGCCATGACCATCTGAACTTTGTGCACGAACAGGGCGCTACCCGCTATGTCCATACCGGCTCATGGTGCACCTCCATGACGGTGGGCACGATTGCGGCTCCCGGCAAGGCTGTGGCCATCGAGACCGTTACGATCGATCGCAGCGCTCCCAGCTCATCGGCCCTCAAGACCCTGATCGAACAGACGCTCGAAAAGCACCTCACGGCCGAAGAACGGGCCATCGTCGGCAAATCCGCCAGCGCGATGACCGTCGACGAGGCCGGCCGCCGTGTGGCGCAACTCATCGCTGCAAAAACCGGTGCGGATGTCGGCTTCATCGGCCATACTTCGTTTGGTGCCGGCCTGCCCGAGGGCGATATTCGCCGCTACGATTTCAACGCCTCGCTGCGTTTCGACGGCAAGCTGATGGTGGCGGAAGTCGATGGCGAGGCGCTCGCCCAAATCCTCAAGCGCTGCAATCAGGATGGCGACATTCCGCTTGCCGCGCGCACCGGCGACTATCTCTACGCCATGCCGGAAAAGCCGGAAAACAAAGAGCGCTACAAGCTGGTCTGCAACGACTGGTCCGCCACCAACCAGAAATCCTATTTCGGCCGCAGCGACCTTGCGTTCACCGAGGTGCCGGATGTGAAGCTGAAGCAGACGGTTTTGGGCGGGCTTTCTTAAGACCCTCGCCGATCATCCGATTTTCAGAAAGACCGGATATCGAGCTTCCGGTCTCTATGCGCCGGATGCGTGCTGAACACGAAAATGCGGTCCAGTTCCTTCTGCGTCAGCATGCGCAGGAAGCGGACGTGGATGGTGTTGTTGGCGTTGACGCGCAACATCACGCAGCCGATCTTGGTGATGCGGGCGTCGGGAATATCGAGATAGAACTGGTTCGGCAGGTTATATTTCGTCAGCAGCGCCAGCACCGCTTCGGTCTGGGAGATGCGGATGACATCGCAGCGGCGCGCCGCCATGTGCATCACGGCCTTTTCGGTATATTCGATGCGTGCGGCGTTCATGGTATCTTCCATGCGAAACCGGCTTTCGCGGTCATACATGAAGGATTCTTCCTTGCTCAGGTAATGGTTCCTGATGACACCCGTACCGCTCTGCACGCCCAGACTCCCATGCTCGATCAATGGATTGAGACTAGGTCATAGTCTTTAACAATTCATATCAGCGCAGGCTTAAACAGACCGGAAGCGGGACATTTCCGACATTTTTCCACAGCGGCAAAAGGTCAGGAAAAAACCCCGGAGCGAGGAGGTTCCGGGGCTCGGTTTCGGTATCGATGGCAATTACCTGCGATAGGTCTTGCCGTCGGCGTCGAAGAGATGAAGCTTTTCCTGCGGGGCGGCAAAACGCAGGGTTTCGCCCTTGCCGACGGAAACGATGCCCGGCACCTTGACGATGATCGGCTCCTGCCCCTTGGGCGCCTCCAGATAAAGCAGCGTCACTTCACCGAGCGCTTCGACGATCGCGACTTTTCCCTCGAAAAGATAATCGTCCCCAGTGACGATGCTCAGATCTTCCGGCCGGACACCGAAGCTCGCCGCCTTGCCCTTTTCGGTTGCGGGCGTGGGAACATAAACGGCAAGCGTCTTGCCGCCGGCAAGTTCGATGGAGGTCCTCTCGCCGGTTCCGGTAATCTTTGCGGCGATGATGTTCATGGCGGGCGAGCCGATGAAGCGCGCCACGAAGAGATTGGCCGGCCTTTCGTAAAGTTCGAGCGGCGCACCCACCTGTTCCACACGGCCCGCATTCAGAACGACGATACGATCCGCCAGCGTCATCGCCTCCACCTGGTCGTGGGTGACGTAGATCATCGTGGTATCGGCCATCTGCTCGTTGAGCTTGGCGATCTCGATGCGGGTGGCGACGCGCAGCGCCGCATCGAGGTTCGACAAGGGCTCATCGAACAGGAAGACTTTCGGATTACGGCAGATGGCGCGGCCGATGGCGACGCGCTGGCGCTGGCCGCCGGAGAGCGCCTTGGGCAGCCGCTCCAGATATTGCGTCAGTTGCAGGATTTCGGCGGCGGCGCGAACGCGGCGGTCGATCTCCTGCTTGTTCTCTTTCGCGATCTTCATGCCGAAGGCCATGTTGTCGTAAACCGTCATATGCGGATAAAGCGCATAGGACTGGAACACCATGGCAATACCCCGCCGCGAGGGCGGGATTTCATTGACGAGCTGGCCGTCAATATACATCTCGCCACCGGTGATTTCCTCCAGACCGGCGATCATGCGCAGCAGCGTCGATTTTCCGCATCCGGAGGGACCGACGAAAACGATGAATTCGCCCTGTTCGATCTGAAGATCGATGCCGTGCAGCACCTTCACCTGCCCGTATGATTTGCGGATATCCTTGAGAACGAGACTTGTCATGGGTGTTCCTCCCTCATCTGTCAGGCGTAACGGGCGAAGAATGCGCCCCATGCCGGAAGTTCTACGCTTCTGCCTTCAAGGCCGCCTGCAAAGCCGTGGCCTTCGAGAACCTCCCAGTTCCCTTCCGGCAGCGTCGCCTTTGCGGGTGTCGCGGACAGATTGAAGAGGCAAAGCACGGTTTCGTTGCCGAGCGTGCGGGTGTAACTCAGCACCTCGCCCTCAACCGGCTGGAATTCGATGCCGCCCTTGGCAAAAGCGGGATGCTTTTTGCGGAAGCTCAGGAAGCGGCGATAATGTTCCAGCACCGAAGCCTCGTTGCCCTGCTGGGCGCTGACGGCGCGCTGCTTGTGCTCGGCCGGAATCGGCAGCCACGTCTTGTCGGCGGTCGAGAAACCGGCCTGCGCATGTCCGGCATCCCACACCATTGGCGTGCGGCAACCGTCGCGGCCCTTGAATTCCGGCCAGAACTGGATGCCGTAGGGATCCTGCAAATCTTCGAAAGCAATATCCGCTTCGGTGAGGCCGAGTTCTTCACCCTCATAAATGCAGACGGAGCCGCGCTGCGTCATCAAGAGCGCCGAGAGCACCTTGGCGAAGGCGTCCTTATCTTCGACATGCTCGCCCCAGCGGCTGACATGGCGCACGACGTCATGGTTGGAGAAAGCCCAGCAGGCCCAGCCTTCCGGTGCGGCTTTCGCAAAATCCGCCTGCACATCGGCGACGCGCTGCGGGGTGAGCGCATCGGGGGCGAGGAATTCGAAGGCGTAGCACATCTGCATCTTGTCATCGCCGGATGTATATTCGCCGACGATTTCGAGACCGCGCTGGCTGTCACCCACTTCGCCGACGGCGGCGATATCAGGAAACTCGTCCAGCACCGCGCGGAAGCGCTTCAGGAAGGCGATGTTTTCCGGGCGGTTCTTGTCGTAGAGATGCTCCTGGAAATTGTAAGGATTGACCGCCGGGGCCGTCGAGGCGTTGCGGCGCTCCGGCGCCAGCGCCGGGTTGTCGCGCAGCTCGAGGTCGTGGAAATAAAAGTTGATGGTGTCGAGGCGGAAACCATCGACGCCGCGCTTCAGCCAGAAACGGGTGATGTTCAGCAGCTCTTCCTGAACTTCCGGATTATGCAGATTGAGGTCCGGCTGCGAGGTCAGGAAGTTGTGCATGTAATATTGCATGCGGGTCGGATCCCACTGCCAGGCGGAGCCGCCGAAGATCGACAGCCAGTTATTGGGCGGCGTGCCGTCCGGCTTGCTGTCCGACCAGACATACCAGTTCGATTTCGGATTGCTGCGGCTGGCGCGGCTTTCCACGAACCACGGGTGCTGGTCCGAGGTATGCGACATCACAAGGTCGATCATGACGCGGATGCCGAGGCGATGGGCCTCCGCGATCAGGCCGTCGAAATCGGCAAGTGTGCCGAACATCGGATCGACATCGACATAATTCGAGACGTCGTAACCGAAATCCTTCATCGGCGAGGTGAAGAAGGGCGAAATCCAGATCGCATCGGCACCGAGGCCGGCGATATGCGCCAGACGGTCGGTGATGCCCTTGAGGTCACCAATACCGTCGCCATTGGAGTCCTGATAGGAGCGCGGGTAGATCTGATAGATAACAGCGCCGCGCCACCAGTCCTTGTTGGGCGTCAAAGCGGAAGTCACCGAAGCGGTCATGGAAGTGTCCTGTCTGGTATGGGCGTTCATGGAATGATCAGCCTCCCTTGACGGAGCCTGCGAGCAGGCCACGCACGAGATAACGTTGAAGGGCGAAGAAAACGCAGAGCGGCACAACGATGGTGACGAAGGCCGAGGCGGTGAGGATTTCCCAATTGCCGCCGCGCGAGCCGAGCAGCGCGTTCAAGGCGCCGGTCAGCACCAGCTCGTCCTTCTGCGTGCCGAGGAAGACCATGGCGACAAGCAGGTCGTTCCAGGTCCACAGGAACTGGAAGATGGCGAAGGAGGCGAGCGCCGGGAAAGAGAGCGGCAGAATGATCTTGACGAAGATTTCGAAATCGCTCGCGCCATCCACCCGGGCGCTTTCGATGATCTCCTTCGGCAGGCCGGAAATATAGTTGCGCAGCAGATAGATGGCGAGCGGCAGGCCGAAGGCGGTATGCGCCAGCCAGATGCCGGCATAGGTCTTGGACGGCACGCCGAAGATGGTGCCGATTTCATTATAGAGTCTGAGAAGCGGGATGAGCGACATCTGAAGCGGCACGACGATAAGCCCCACCACCATGGCAATCAGCAGATTGCGGCCGGAGAAGCTCATCCATGACAGCGCATAGGCGGCGAAGGCGGCAATGAGGATCGGGATGACGGTTGCCGGCACGGCGACGGTCAGCGAGTTGACGAAGGACTGGCCGATGCCTTCCGAGGTCAGGACCGTGCGATAATTATCGAGCGTGAAGACGGGCGGCGTCGCGACGGAGATGTAAACGCGCTTGCCGCGAGAGCCTTCAAAGCTCGCGGCCTTGCTATATTCATAGGTGCCGTCCGTATTGACGAGCAATGTTTCGCCGTCACCGATATCGGCCGCCTCGCCGGCTTTGAACGCCGTGGGCTCCTGTACGCGAACGCCGAAGGCCGCAACCTTGCCGCCCTGTCCGTTTTCGAAAACATTGCCTGATATGACATAGCGGCTGCCATCCTGCTTCTGCACGGAAGCATCGGCGAGGCGCACTGCCGAGGTCTGTTCGGAACTGGAGAAGGCCGTCCACCAGCCCGACACGGTGATCTGGTCCTTGTCGCGCAGCGAGCTGACGAGAATGCCGAGCGTTGGCAGCAGCCAGAGCAGCACGACGACGAGAACACTGGCATGGACGATGAGGCGCGGCAGGCCGACGCGGCGAAGGCGTTTGAAAATATTCATCTCAGCGGCCCTCCATCTCGCGGTTTGCCTGGCGGATATTCCAGACCATGATCGGGGTGACGGCCGCCATGATGATGAGCGCGATGACCGCACTTCGGCCGCTGTCGCCACCGCCGCGGAACATCCAGTCGAACATGAGATTGGCGAGAACCATGGTGTTCCATTGCCCGTTGGTCATGGTCAGTACGATATCGAAGACCTTGAGCACGAGAATGGTGATCGTCGTCCAGACGACGGCGATGGTGCCCCAGATTTGCGGCACCATGATCTTCCAGAAGATCTGCCAGCCATTGGCCCCGTCGATGACGGCCGCCTCGATGGTTTCTTCCGGAATGCCGCGCAGCGCCGCCGACAGGATGACCATGGCGAAACCGGTCTGAATCCAGATGAGGATAACCATCAGGAAGAAATTGTTCCAGAAGGGCATGGAAATCCAGACCTCGGGATTGCCGCCGAAAAACTCGACGATCGCGTTCAAGAGGCCGATCTGCACCTGCCCTTCGGCGCGGTATTCATAGATGAATTTCCAGATGACGGAGGCGCCGACGAAGGAGATCGCCATCGGCATGAAGACGATGGATTTGGCGATATTGCCCCACCAGATGCGGTCGGTCATGACCGCGATAACGAGGCCGAAGAAGGTGCAGGCGGCCGGAACGACGGCCAGCCAGAGGATATTGTTGAAGATCGACTGCCGGAAACCGGCATCGAAAAACGCCCAGCGATAATTGGCAAGACCGACGAATTCGCTGCCGGTCCGGTCATAAAAGGACAGGATCAGCGTGGCGATGACGGGGTAGACCAGATAGACCAGCAGGAGGATCAAAGCCGGACCGATGAACAGCCAGGGCCGGACCGCCGCGCGGCGATTGAGGTTGCGGGATGCCTGCAGCACGTCTCCCGAGCGGACCGGAAAGATCGCCTGAAGCACCTTATCGGATAGCCAGTAATAGGCAGCGCAGGCAAAGACCCCCGCCACCATCACGCCGATGGCCGAAACGAGTTGTTGAGCCATGTTCCCTCCCTTGATCCTCTCCGCGCCGCGCTGATTTATGCGGTCGTCGGGGCAGCGCCGTTGGTAAGGGCCCGGCAGTAAACCGCCGGGCCCGATCCGATATCTTTACTTCAGGCCGTCCCAGGCCTTCTGGATATCGCTCGCGACCTGATCCGCGGACTTGCCGCCGACGAAATCGATCATGCCGGTCCAGAATGCGCCGGCACCGATCTTGCCGGGCATGAGGTCGGAACCGTCGAAGCCGAAGCTTGTCGCGGTCGTCAGGATTTCACCCTGTCGCTTCATCTGCTCATTGGCATAGGTATCGACATTCACACCCTTATAGGGTGTGAGGAAGCTGGACTGCGCCATCCAGACCTCATGGGCGATCGGGGTCTGCAGGAATTCGACGAAAGCCTTGGCGGCAGGCGCTTCCTTGGTGATGGTGACCAGCGTGCCAGCGCCGAGAACCGGCTTGCCGAGGTCAGGCTTGGACGCGTAAGTCGGCATGTAGAAGAAATCCGCATCCGTCCCCACTTTGGTGCCTTCCGGGAAGAAGGACGGAATGAACGACGCCTGATGGTGCAGGTAGCACTTCGGCGGAATGTCGAAGAGGCCCTTGGGGCTGTCGCGGAAATCGGTGGAGGCCACGGCCGCGACGCCGCCGCTGACATATTTTTCGTTCTTGGCGAATTTGCCGAATTCGTTGATCGCTTCGACCACGGCCGGATCGGTGAATTTGACCTCGTTGGTCGTCCATTTCTGGTAGACATCGAGCGGCTGGGTGCGCAGCATAAGGTCTTCCACCCAGTCCGTTGCCGGCCAGCCGGTTGCCCCGCCGGAACCGAGACCGATGCACCAGGGCGTGCCGCCATCGGCAACGATCTGGTCCGTCAGCTTGAACAGGTCTTCCATGCTCTCGGGCACCTTGTAGCCCGCTTCCTCGAAGTTCTCAGGCACGTACCAGACAAGCGACTTCACGTCCGCCTTGAAGGGAAAGGCGAAATAGGCCTTATTGCCGTCCTTGCCCTTGTAGCTGCCGAGGTCGACCCAGGACTGGCCCGCGCCGTAATTTTCCTTGACCCAGTCGGCGGTCTTGTCGCCGAGCGGCACGAGGAAGCCCTTGGCGGCCAGATCGGCCAGAAGGCCGGGCTGCGGCAGAATGGCGATATTGGGCGGCGAACCCGCCTGCGTATCGATGACGATCTGCTGCTCGTAATTTTCCGACGAGGAATAGCGGACGTTCACGCCGGTCGCATCGGCGAAATAGGCAAGTACCGACTGGAACAGGGCCTCGTCTTCACCGCGCCACGGGCCGAAAATCGTCAGCGTCTGGCCTTTCAGGTCGGCATGGGCCGCTTTGAAGTCCTCGTAGCTTTTCCAGTTGAACTTGGCGTCGCCGCCGGGTGCAAACTTCAGGTCGGCGGCAAAGGCCGCACCGGACAGCAAAGCCATGACGGCGGCCGTCGCCAAAAGAGTCTTCTGCATGTGATTTACCTCCCATCACATAAAAGGCTCAAAGCGTCCTCTCCAATCAAAGCGCTTTGGCTGCCTATTCATCTCATTGTCATTAAGACGGAGTCAAGAGGCTCTTTCTGCGGAAACGTTGCAGCGCCCTATGAATAGTCATATTTAATTCGGAAGGCGGCTATCCTTTTCGATTGAGAAATGCGGTGGAGACTGGTAAAAATCTAAAGCGCTTTGGGAATTGAGGAGAGGCTTTGCCGTATTCCCGGGGCGCGCGCATGGAGGAATGACAGACATGAACCTGAAACAGCTGTCGCAACTGCTGGGCATTTCGCAGACGACCATCAGCAGGGCGCTCAACGGCTATCCCGAGGTCAGCGCCGAGACGCGCCGCCGCGTCATGGAGGCTGCCGAAAAGACAGGCTATCGCCCGAATGCGGCCGCGCAACGGCTGGCGACAGGTAAGGTCGGCTCCATCGGGCTTGTCATGCCGATTGGCGAGCATCACCGTTCCGACGTGCATTTCGGCGAATTCCTGAGCGGTCTCGGTGAGGAGGCATCACGCAGCGGCTTTCATCTCGTGATCATGCCGACCGAGCCGGAAAAAGAGCGCGAAGCCCTGCGGGGGCTCGCCGCAAGCGGCAGCGTCGATGGCATCTATCTCGCCTATATGAAGAAGAACGACCCGCGCATCGCCATGATGCAATCGCTCTCCCTGCCCTTCCTCGTGCATGGCCGCTCCGTTGGCGTGGAGGAGGATTATCCCTATCTCGACGTGGACAATGAGGGTGCCTTCCGCGATGCGACCCAGCTTCTCCTCCAGCTTGGCCATACGCGCATCGGGCTTCTGAACGGCCCGGAGGGTTATGATTTCACCTACCGGCGCTGTCTCGGGGTGGAAAAGGCGCTTTCGGCAAATGGCCTGACATTGCATGCGAACAACAAGAGACACAGCAGCATGACCGACGAGGAAGGTTATCTCGGCATGGAGGCCTTACTGTCACGCCCGGAAAAACCGACCGCTATTCTGTGCGCCAGTACCGCGCTTGCGCTCGGCGCGATCCGTTCGCTCAACCAGCGGGGCTTGAAACCCGGCAAGGATATTTCGCTGATCGCCCATGACGACGTGCTGCCGCTTTTGAAGCCCGATAATTTCTCCGTGCCGCTGACCACCACCCGCTCATCACTCCGGGCGGCGGGGGTGCGCGTGGGCCAGCGCCTGATCAACCGGATCAAGCTCAACCAGACAGAACCGCATCAGGAGCTCTGGAAGGCGGAACTTGTGGTGCGCGCCTCGACGGGGCCGGCTCCGAAAGCGTAGCCGGCCGTTTCCAGCCGCTTAGAACTTCGGAGCGGTCAGACCCAGCGCGCGATGGGCGGCGATGACGGTGTTGGCCATCAGCATGGCGATCGTCATCGGGCCGACGCCGCCGGGAACCGGCGTGATAGCGGCGGCGACGGCGCTCGCCTCGTCATAGGCGACATCGCCCACCAGCTTCGACTTGCCTTCGCCTTTTTCCGGCGCCTGAATGCGGTTGATGCCGACATCGATGACCGTCGCGCCGGGTTTCACCCAGTCGCCCTTCACCATCGCCGCGCGGCCGACCGCCGCGACGAGAATATCCGCCGTCTTGCAGATGCCGGCCAGATCCTTGGTGCGGGAATGCGCCATGGTCACCGTGGCATTGGCATTCAGAAGAAGCTGGCCCATCGGCTTGCCGAATAGGTTCGAACGGCCGATGACCACGGCGTTGAGGCCGGAAAGATCTTCGCCGTGAATGCCGCGCACCAGAAGCATGGCGCCGGCAGGCGTGCAGGAAATGAGACCGGTGGCGAGATCGCCGGTCGCGAGCTTGCCGGCATTCAGCACGCTCAAGCCATCCACATCCTTTTCGGGCAGGATCGACTGGATAATCTCATCGGAATTGAAGTGTTTCGGCAGCGGAAGCTGCACGAGAATGCCGTGAATGGAGGCGTCGGCGTTCAGTTCGCCGACCAGCTTGAGGAGTGCGGCCTGGGTGGTTTCCTCCGGCAGCGTGTGCTGTATGGAGTTGAAACCGCATTGCTTGGCCATCTTGCTCTTGGAGTTCACGTAGGCGTGGCTGGCCGGATCGTTTCCGACGATGACAACCGCGAGACCGGGCTTTACGCCCTTTTCAGCCTCAAGCGCTTCTGCCGATTTGCGGACCGCCTCCGTTACCGAAGCCGCCTTCGCCTTCCCGTCAATCACAACTGCCATGCGTCCTGCTCCTGCTGGGTTACGTAGGCTCCGTATGGTGCCCCCTTCGCAGGAATGCAAGCGAAAATGCGGCGTTTTCAGGCTGTTTTGCGGTAGTCTTCGCGGCGATCGGCGTAATCGGCAAGACGCTCTCTCAGGAACGCCAGTTCGCGTCGCAATTCCATCAGTTCCTCAGCTTCGGCCTGAGCATGGTCGAAGTTCCCGGCGAGGGCTTCGGCCAGAAGCGGTGGAAGTCCGGAAGAGGCCGGATCAGCACTCCTGACCGTGCGGTTGCCCATCAGGACCTGCCGCACGCGCTCGTCCAGCGGCATGTCGTCGTCGTCATTGACGGCCTCGCCGTAATAATCGGCAAAGCCGTCTTCCTCCGGCTCGATGTTGTCCTCTGCGGCAAGATCCTGCAGATCGTCGAACACCGCCGGCTCGATCGGTTCGAACTCGGAAATCTGCCGAGACTCGACCGACGGCTCGACGGAGGATGGAGGTTGCGCGCCCTCCTCGATGAGCAATGCGCCCTCCTCTTCCTCGTCATGGCGACGGTAGCTCAGGAGATAAAGACTGCCCAGCAGGCCGATCAATGCACCGCCGCCAGCCAGCATGGCGGCCTGCGTCAGATCGCGGGTCAACTCACCGGGTGCGGCCTTCTTCGCCAAACGGGTTTCGACCGCGGGCGTGGCGGATGCGGACAGGTCGCGGCGTTCGCTTGCCTCGAGATAGGCGTTTCGCGCCGTTTCCAGTTCGCCCTGCAACCTGGAGAACTCGCCGGGGGCGACACCGAGTTCGTTCAGGCGGTCGAGGTATTTCTTATGCTCGCCATTGGCGGTCGCGATCTCCTGAGAGATGCGCTTTTCATCCGCCCGCAGGCCTTCCAGCAATTGCCGCAATGCGGGGGCGGCAAGCGCCTGTGCGGCATCCACCGCATTCTGGGCGGCGATGCGGCGGGGGTGTTTCGGGCCGTAATCGACCGAAACCGCAGCAAGCGCCATGCTGGCGGTCGAATGCTTCTGCCTGATATCCTCAAGCGCCGAAAAACCCACGCCGGCCGGCAGAGGCTTCGCAAAGACATCATTCGGCTTCAGCGCCGAAGCCGCCGTCAGATCGGCCTGAATGGACAATTGCTGGCGGGTGGTTCGCGCCAGACTGTCGTTTACGTCGCGCAGCTGCTGTTCGAGTTGCTGCGCCTCGGCCATCACGGCGTCACCGTGGCGCATCTGGAAACCGTTCAGCGCGGCTTCCGCCTCATCGAGCCTTGTCCGCGCCCTCTCCGTCTCACGCATGGCGGGCGTCATGGTGCCGGCCTTGCCATCGGCGATCACGCGCATCGAAAGATAATCGGTCAGCCGCATGGCGGTTTCCGGCGTTGCGGCCTTGCCGGTCACGGTCAGCGTATTTTCATCCGGGGTCAGTTCCAGCCGGATCGCTTCGCCCACCGCACCGTTCAGCGCCTCACGCTCAGACAGCGGACGCGCATCCGCGCCGGTCAGAAGGTCGAAAAGCAGGCCAAGCTCGCCCTGATTGCGAACGCCGACCATATCGGCGGACTTCAGCTTGAGATCGGCGGTTATACGGTCGAGCCCGGAGGGTGAAAGCAGGGTACGACGCGCCATCGCGAGAAAACGGGCGGCGTCGGGGGCATCGTAAGCGGTCTGGGAGACCTCGATCCGGGCCTGCGAAACATAACCGCGAAAGCCCGAATCGACGAGCAGAAGCGGAAGGGCAGCCCCGGCAACGGTGGCGGCGGCGATGCAGCCGGACGTCAGGAGACGCCGACAATGTCTGCGCCATTGCGATACGGGCGCAGCGACATCATCCTCGTCAGGGCGGATCGCCATCATGTCCGGATTGTCATCAACCATCTGAAGCCGTCTGCCGCCCTCGGTGCCGCCCGTAACGGGCGACTGTCAAAACCTTACGAGAGGTTAAAGGATCGTGGCAAACAAATGGTTAACGCAACGCCTGCGAGAACGGCCTCAGCTCTTGCCGAGCGCGATGTGCCAGGGTTCGGCGCAGAGGCTGTAGAGCCAGCTCATGTGAAGCTTGCGGAAAATTTCCGGCATGCCGGCCACTTCCGACGACAGGACCTTGAACAGCGGGCCAACCGCGATGGTGACCCGCGCATTCTCGCGGCTGACGGTGCGGTGCAGCCATGTCTCCTGGTTTTCCTTCAACATTCCCGCCAGCAGAACATCCACCTTAACGCCCGATGCATCGCGGTTCAGCATGACGAAATCGTGCCAGGGCGCGTGCGCCCGCAACCTGGCGAGAACCTCGCCGATCTGCGCAGCATCATCTCCCGCCACACCGATGCGCTTCGGCACGGCCATATAGGTGAGAAGCGCCATCACAAAGGCGATGCCATCGATGGGCGCAGGCAGAGGCTCACCATTATCGCTGCGCGCGGCGGCCCTCATTGCTTTGCCCTGCGGCAGAAGCAGGCAGCTTTCCAGAATCTGCCGGTAGGCGTTGTCCTTGAGCGAAAGCTTCGCCTTCTCGACGGTGAGAAAGGACAGCATCGTGTGCCCCTCACAGGCAGACGCCCTGCCGCTGACCAATTCCAGCGCCCCATTCCAGTCGAGATCACAGACGCGCAGTCCGTGGATATTCCGTTGCGATTCCGGCCGCGCGAAACCTGACGCGAAACTCATTACCAACCCCCAAATGCCAAACCCATCGCCACCGATCCGAGACATGGCCTGCGGGATGGTGGTTCATGGGTTTGTTATACAGGTGCAGGTTGAATTTAGCTTGAAAGCAATCTCTAGAATGCCTGGGGATGCGGCAAGAGACAATTAACCAGAAGGATGCTCCGCAATCCGCTATCCCGCCGACACCCCTCGCCTGCTGGTCGTCAGTGGCTTGGCGCCGCTTCTTTCCCGGCTTCGGCCTTCTCGCCCTCGACGAGCTTGACCGAACGGGGCGTGCCATTGCCGTTCTGCTCGCGGATGTCGGCTTTCGACAGGTAATCGAGCTGTTCGATCAACACGTCCTCGACCACCTCGTCATCGAGCCTCTTGTTCAGCCCCTCGCGGATGCGCTGCTTGAAGGCTTCGGGATCGAAGGTGGAAATATTGGCGATATTGACCATGGAAGAACCCGCAAGCAGCGTGAACAGTTCGTCGGTCATCAGCTGCGTTGCCGGCAGCTCGATCTTCGCCATCTTGGCTTTGTCGACGCGCAGCGAAATACGGCTGAGGAAATAGCCGTTCACCCCGCCATCATTGATGACGGGGATAGTGATGCTTTCGCCCTTGACCAGTTGCAGATTGGCCTTTTTTGCCCCCGCCTCATCCGGCGCGGGCGCCGTCGCCAACTGGACGGAGAAATACACCGCGCCGAGCGTGACGGCGCAAACCCAGACGCCGGTGAGAAGAAGCTTCAACATTAGGAGGCTGCGCCGTACATGAACTGTTCCTGCGAATAGGTGCCGTCCGTGTCGGCTTCCTGGATGGCGTTTTTCAAGAGGTCCGCGACCGCGCGAACCGCATTCAGATGCGCCTCGACGCGGCTGGCATTGGTGGCGAGCTTGGACTTGATGCCCTTGACCTGCTCCATATAACCGGCGGCGATTTCCTCGCGCGGGGTATCGCGGAACAGCATCGTCAGCTCATAGAGGCAACGGCTCTTGTGGGCGTTGGAGACCTTGAAGTCGAACTGGGGGTCCTTACCGATATTGTCGTTCTCGTTGTCGATGATCATCTCAAGGCGGCCGAGAACGGATTGGATACGGTGGTCGTTCGACATAAGGTCCATGCTTGTCTCCTCGTTAGGGTTTTTCATTCTCAAGCCTCGTCCGTTTTCTCATTGGAAACGCCGAGGACCTGCCGCTCGAACTCCGCCACCATCCGAATTGCAGCATTATTGTCTTTTTCATTCATCGATACGTCGGTAATGCCTTTGCTTTCAGCCTTCCGAAGCGCATCCTTGTAAGCCTGTTCCGCGATGCCGACGCCGCCATTTCTGGAAATCGTGTCGGCAAACTGTTCGGCCATCATGCTCTTCCAGATCTCGCCGGCATTGCCCTTGCCGTAAACTTCCTCGCTGTCTTTCGGCAGCATATTGGCCACGAAGGTCTGGAGCACCGAGGCTTCATATTTGCGGTATGTTTCCGGGATTTCGGTGCGGGCCGCGCGAATATTGGTGTCGCCGAGACCAGCCTTCGAGGAAGCGCCATCCAGCATCTCGACTGCGGCGCCAAAACCCTTGCCGGCATCGGCAAGGCTGGTTGCGGCAAAAGCCGCCTTGTTCGCCTTGAGTTTTTCCTGGGCGACCTGAACTTCCTGGGGGTCCGCAGCGCGAACCACATCCATCACCAGATCACTTATCACCGATATCGCCACGTCCAGATCTCCCGAGCTGACGAATGGGCGGCACGGAAAGCCGGCGCATTCGCTCAATCAAGAAACATCGCCGGAGACGTCCTCAAAAACGCCCGCGATGCAACAATGGGACAGACTATGGATCGCCAACCTTGCTGGAGGCTGGTGTGTGGGAAACATTCGTAATTTCTAACAAATCATAGATTGCATTATCGTCGGCCTCGCGGTCCTCAAGATCGCGCGCAAGGTGCATCCTGTCCTCGAGCCGGTCAGCCTTGGTCTTTTCCTTCAGGACCTTGTTTTCCTGAAATTGCTGAACGCCCTCAAGCTGGCGGTCCTGGACGACGAGACGGCCGTAGCGGTCCGAATAGTGCCTGGAAAATGTCTGATGCACCGGTTCCATGGAACTCATGGCTTCCAGCACGTTCTCCATGGATTGTGCAACTTCCGCCCGTGTGCGGGTGGTATCGGCCAGTTCCACCTCGGCCATTTTTTCCATGTGCCGCTGGACGGTTACCAGACGCTTGAGTTTGGCAGAGCGCTTGTCCGAAGCCATCGTATTTCTCCCGATCAAAAACCGATGAAGACCGGGCCGAAACCATCCACGAATTGGCGGATGAGGGCCGCGACCGACAAATAGAGCATGAAAAGCCCCCCCGCGAGAACGAAGGGAGTCGAGATAAAGAAGACCGGAATCTGCGGCGCGAGCTTGTTGATGAGGCCGACCGCGACGTTGAACATCAAGCCGTAAATCACGAAGGGGCTGGCAAGCCGAAGCATGATCGAAAAGGAGGCCCTGAGCGTGTCGGTCAGCGTAATCAGCATCTTCTGGCCGCTGATCAGCGCACCGACCGGCGTGGCGGTGTAGGAATCCACCAGCGCCTTGAGGACGATATGGTGGAAATCGAATATGAACAGCACCAGCAGGCCGCCGAAGGTGATGAAGTTGGATATCTGGTTTTCCTGCACGTCTTCGATAACATCTGCACCGCCCGGCGCACTGAGACCGATGGAAGCGCCGATGAGCGCACCGGTGAACTGGAAACCGAGGGTGTAGAACCGCGCGATCAGGCCATACATCGAACCGATGACGACCTCGGTAAAGATGAGACCGACGACCGTGCCCTGGCTCGCGCCGGAAACTTTCGGATAGATCGTGTCCCACAGCACGGGCAGAAGCGCCATGGACACCGCGACGCACAGAAGCATGCGAATCTGCGGCGAAATGCGCGAGCTTGAAAAGCCTGGCATGGTCATGAAGCATGCGCCGATACGGCAGATGGCAAGGAACAATGCAATGATTGTCCCCTGCGGGTCGGTTATCATGAAATGGCGCCCAGAATCTTGATCTCGAGACCCTTGGCCAGTTCCACATGCGAAAGAACCGGCAGGGTCGCAAAGAGTCGCTCGATAATCATGCGCACATAGGACCGCGTTTCCGGCGAGGTTACAAGGACAAAGGGTAGCCCGCGATCCATGAATTCACGGATAACTTTGGATGCCTGCTCGGAAAACTCCTCGAGATGGCGGGGATCGATGTCGAATTCGACGATTTCGCCCTTCTGGTCGCGCTTCAGCGCCTGGTGGAAGACCATGTCCCACTTGTTGCCGAGGCGCAGGACGCGCAACACGCCATTGTCGGCAAGATCGCCGCAGAGCTGCTGCGACATGCGTACCCGCACATGTTCGACAATCTGTTCCGTCTTGCGCACATGCGGCGCAAGTTCGGCGACCGCTTCGAGAATGAGATGCAGGTTGCGGATCGATACGCGTTCGGCGAGCAGCAGTTTCAGCACCGCCTGCAGGCCGGAATAGGACATGTGCGACGAGCAAATCTCGTCGGCCAGCTTCTTGTATTCGGGATCGAGCCTGTCGATGAGGATTTTGACGTCCTTGTAGGACAGGAGCTGCGGCAGGTTGTTGCGGATGACTTCGCTCAGATGCGTCAGCACCACGGAGACATTGTCGATCGGATGGAAGCCTTCGCGCTTCAGATCCTCGGTGAAGGTTTCGAGAATCGAGACGGCGGGCATGCCGAAAGCGGGTTCGCGGATTTCGTCGCCGGGAATGCTCGGCTTGCGCCCTGCCCCGGTCACGACAAGAACGTCGCCGACGCGCAGGTTGCTGGACGCGATGGTCGTGCCGTGAACGCGGATCTGATAGGCCTTTTCCGGGATCATGATGTCGTCGGAAACCTTGATCTCGGGTACGACGAAACCGTATTGGGTCGCGAATTTCTTGCGCATCTTGCCGACACGGAAGGCCAGTTCCTGATGCGCCCCGAGAAGGCGGGTGGAAACCTGCTTGCCGAGCGCCAGTTCGATCTCGGCCGTCTTCAGCACCTGCTTGACCGAATCCTTTTCCGCCTCGGTGGTCTGGAGAACCTTGTTCTCCTCTTCCTGACGCCGCAGCGCGCTTTCGGCCTCCGCCTGGCGCGGAATATACCAGCTGCCGAAGGCCATGATGCCGCCGAGGAAGATGAAGGGCAGGAAGGGAAGGCCCGGAATGATGGCGAGCAGTCCCATCAGCATGGCCGAGACCATCAGCGCGCGCGGATAACCGCTGAGCTGATTGACGACCGCCTGGTCCGTCGAGCCGGCGGTGCCGCCGCGCGAGACCAGAAGGCCGGCTGCCAGCGATACGATCAGGGCCGGGATCTGCGAGACGATACCGTCACCGACCGAAAGCTTGACGAAAACGTCGGCCGCTTCGCCGATGGGCATGCCGTGGCGGAAATAACCGATGATGATGCCGCCGAAAATATTGATCGCGGTGATGATGAGGCCGGCAATGGCGTCGCCACGCACGAATTTCGAGGCGCCGTCCATCGAACCGAAGAAGGAGCTTTCCTCTTCCAGCTCACGGCGGCGGCGCTGCGCTTCCTTTTCGTCGATGATGCCGGCGGACAAATCCGCATCGATCGACATCTGCTTGCCGGGAATGGCGTCCAGCGTGAAACGCGCGCCGACTTCGGCGATACGCGTCGCACCCTTGGTGATGACGATGAAGTTGACGGTAATCAGGATCAGGAAGACGATCAGACCGATCACGAAATCGCCGGACATGACGAGGCTGGAGAAGCCCGCAATCACCCCGCCCGCCGCCGTCGGCCCTTCATTGCCGTGGGAAAGGATAACGCGCGTCGTCGCGATGTTCAGCGACAGGCGGATCATCGTCGCGATCAGCAGCACGGTCGGGAAGGACGAGAAATCCAGCGGTCGCTGAATCCAGAGCGCCACCATGAGGATGAGGACCGAAAGCGCAATCGAAAAGGCCAGACCGATATCCACCAGCATGACCGGAATGGGCAGGAAGAGAACGCAGAGGATCGCCACGATGCCCAGTGCGAAACCGATGTCACGCGTGCTCGGACTGACCTTGGGCAGGGAGATGACTGGTGGTTGCGCCATAAATTCGTCCTGTCTCTTCATGAGAAGGGCGACGGAAAAGCCGCCGCACGGTTCCACGGCACCGGTTTTCGAAAAGCGCACGCAATTCGGCCCGATGCTTTCCGCCTATCCCTAGCGGCTGAAGCTTGCGCGAAGGTGGCATCCGCAGCGGACGGCGTCAGAAGCCGGACTGGATGCGGGAAAAGACGAGATTGGAAAAGAGCGATATCTGCGCGCCCACGAAGGGGGCGGCGACGCCGAGCACGAGCATGATCGTGACGATCTTGGGAACGAAGGTCAGCGTCATTTCCTGAACCTGGGTCAGGGCCTGAATGAAGGCGATGACGACACCGACGATCATGGCGGCGAGAACCGCGGGACCGGCCGCGACGAGAACCGTCCAGACAGCCGCCTGCATGATGTCAAGCGCATCGGCCTCGTTCATCGTCGCATCCTCAATCCGGAAAGGCGGCGTCATGCCGCCTCTTCAATGTCAGGAACCGGTCGCGCTATCCGAATCGGTTCCGCTATCAGATGTACTCGTAATCGGGCCGTTGGAGAAGGTCACGCCGGCCTGCAGCAGCACCTTGTCACCAGCTTCGGTGATGGCGACAACGCCGTCCGAATAGACCTCGACTTCCTTCACCACGCCGGTGACGGTGTCGTCGGCGCTCTTGACGGTCTTGCCGACCAGATCGGAGGCGCGCGTCAGGGCTTCCGCCTGAAGCATGCTCTTCAGATGGGTGTTGGTCTTGATGGTCTGCTCGACCTGCGAGAAGCTTGCGAGCTGCGACATCTGCTCACCGGCATCCATCGGGCTGGTCGGATCCTGGTTCTTCATCTGGGCGATGAGGAGCTTCAGGAAGCTGTCGTAGTTCAGCGACGCCGCGCTGCTGTCGGAGCTGCTCGCCCCGGCATTGGCCCAGGGATTTGACGCTGCCGAAGTGACTGCATCTACCGCCATGGTGCGATCTCCTTGCGAATCTGTTCGATCGTTGCGGGGGTCATTTCCTGATTGTTGAGGATTTTTTCCTCGATCGGGTAGAGACCGCGAATGGCCTTCAGCGCTTCGAAAGCCTTGCCCGAGGCAACCAGCCCGTCGATCCGCTTGAGTTCCGCCAGAACCTCATCATGCTGGAAGCAGTTCAGCAGCATGCTGACCGACTTGCGGAACATGTTGGTGGACTGTTCGCGCCCTTCCGGGTTGATGAGGATCATCTGCGCGATGAAATAAAGCTGTCTGAGCGGTGTCGTCGCCTGATCGGGCTGCAGAACGTGGTTTTCAAGCAGGAACGTGACATCGTTCAGGAATTCGAGCGCCACCTTGCGATCCACACGCAGAACCGCGCCGTTGATAAAAATCTTTTCGCCCGATTTCAGCGAAATCCGAAGTGTACTTTTCATTTCAGTCCATCCCTGATGATGGTTGTCACGTCAATTATGCCCTGGAAATTCGTCGACTGACGTTTCCGGATCAGTTCGCACTCTTTCAATATCCAGATCGCGATGGAAATCAGATTGGCCCTGAGCTCCATGGCAAGCTGGTTGTCGGGTTGCTTGAGATCCTCAATGAAGCGGATCCAGACCCGTCGAGTGTAAAAAAGCGCTTCGATCGTGTGGCGCTGCGAAGAGGAATCCCTTGCCTCCACCAGAAGGTCGATCGATTTTGTCAACGCCTGCCGCTCGCGATCCTTCGCGTTGGCGACACCATCCTCCATGATTTCGGCGTAGGAAAACTGGTACATTCATGTATCCTTTATCTGCCGCCACCCCTGTTCATCAGAGGTAGTTCACCAGACTCATTTTTTGCAGACGCGACGTGAGGCTGTATGCGATTTCAATCTGCTGCTGCAGCAGATCGAGGCGGGTCTTCGCCTCGTAGGTATCGATCCCCTCAATATCCAGCAGATGCGTTTCGATGATCTTCTTCTGGGCTGCCAGCGAATCATTGGCCTTCGAAACGCGGCTTTCGGAAAGGCCGAGCTGGCTTTGCTGCTGGTTCAGGCCACTGATGGCGGTGCCGATATTGGTCACCGATTTGGTCGCCACCATTTCGCGAACGCCGCTATCCACCTTTTCGTCGAGGAAGGTCATCGCCGTCATCGCCGTCAGTGCAAAATAACGCATGCCCTGCGAATTGCTGTTGCTGGAGGTTTCCACGACCTCGTTCTGGCTGATGCGGCTCGTCATGTTGGTGTCGCTCGCCTTGGAGCCGAAGGTCGTCCAGAAATCGTAGTTCTGGCCAGCCGTCAGGCTGCTATGGGGCGGGTTCGTTACCGTCGTGGTGCCGTTGAACACACCTTCGATATGGGTCATGAAGGCTTCGGCCTGGGTCTTGGACAGGCCGGTGATATCGCCAACCGCCGGCGTCTGCGCCGCCATGAATGCGTTCAGCTCGGTCTCATAGGCTTCCTTCAGGGTAGACCCTTCAGCGAAATAGTCATCGACGGGCTTCACATCCGTATTGATGCCGGAGAACAGAAACTCGCCATTGACCGCCGTATTGGCGAAGCTGGTGAAATTGTTGAAGGCATTCGAGATGGTTTTGGCGACCGTCGTCAGCGTCGGCGCTTCGCTGCTGGTATTGGGGACAAGAACCTTCTGAATTTCCTGTGCGGCCTGCGCCATGCCGTCCAGCGCCGTCTGCGAGGATTTGAGACGTTGCGTTGCAATCGAATTGACGCTGACCAGCGAGGTAATGCGGTCGATATCGCGATTGAGATCGAGGCTGCGGGCGGTGTTGGCGCCCAGCGTCACGCCGAGATCGGCATGCTTGCCCGTCGTCAGCTCGGTATTGAGATTGGTCATCTCGAGCTGAGCCTTGAGGATGGTGCTGCGCATGCTGTTCTGCATCGCCAGCGATGAAATGAATGACGTTTTCATCGTTTACCTCACCATGTCCATCAGGGACTTGAGCATTTCGTCAACGGTCGTCACCAGTTTGGTCGCGGCCTTGTAGGATTGCTCGATATCCATGAGCAGCGACAGTTCCTCGTCCAGGCTGACCGCCGTATTGTTCGAATAGGACGTCGCGGAGCGCTCATAAAGCGCGCTTTTCGCTTCGTTGGCAGAAGTCGCGCCGGAACGTTCCTGTTCGAGCCACCCCATCGAGTTGGTGCCGTATTTCAGGATGCTGGTATTCGTATCGATACGTGTCGACGCGGCAAAATTCATGGGCGCGTCGAAAGCAGTAACATAGCTGCGGATCAGCTCGGAGAAACCGGTTCCCCCCGACGCTGCGGTATTGATCACGTAATCGGTACCGTTGATACCGCCGTCACGCAACAATTCCGGATTGCCACCTTTGGAAATAATTAACGCCGGGTTGACGGTAATGCTGGCTGCGAGCCCGGGAGAGACAATCCCGTCTGCCGGAATGGTCGTCGCCGCCGGCGAGCCGTAGGTGAAGAGACCCGGCATATCCGGCAGGCCGCTGGTCGCGTCGGCCGGCTTTTCCGCAAACATGGTGATGAGGCCGCGGGCGATTTCGTCGAGCTGGCTCTGCATTGTCGGCGCCAGATCGTCACGAACCTGCATCAGGCCCTGAAGCGAGCCCTCAGACGTCGTGTTGCTGCCGCTTCCTGCCTTCAGCGCTACGCCATCGACATAGATTGCGTTGCCCGTGGTCGTCGCATCAAAACCCGGCTGCGTCTTGAAGGTGACGCTGCGCGGCACGATTTCGAACAGCGTCGCGCCATCCGTCGTATAAAGCGCCACATCGTTGTTGGGGCGATTGACGACATTGATGCCGATGATGGAGGAAATATCCTTCAGAAGCGTCTCGCGCTGATCGAGAGCGTCGCTTGGATCGCCGCCGATCGCCGTCTGCGCCTTGACCTCGTTATTGGCTTCCTCGAACTTCGCAAGCAGCCCGTTCAGCTTGTCGACCTGAAGGGCGATTTCCTTGTCGGCGCGCAGACGCATCGCCTGCAATTCACTCGAGGCCTTGTTCAGGGAACTGGCGACATCGGTAGCCGAGGTGACGGCCGTTGCGGCCAGAGCGGCATCGCTCGGCTTGGCGGCGTAAGCGTCCAGGCTCTTCAGCAGTTCCTTCATATAGGTGGCCGGCGAACTCTCATAATCGTTGCCGCCGAAAATGCTCTTCATTTCCTCAAGACCGGTCAGAACCGTGCTCTGGCCGGAAGCAAGGGAAGAGCTGGAAATCGTCTGCCTGAGAAGACTTTCATTCTGGGCACGGCCGTTGGAGACGATACTCGCTCCAGCCATGGTCGTGCCGAGAATGGCGGTTCGCTTGACGTAGTTAGCATTGCCGACATTGGCAATGTTCTTGGAGGTAACGTCCGTCTGCTTACCTGTATTATTGAAAATCGACTGCGCAGTATTCATTGCTGACGTGAGCGACATTCATCTGTCCTCGTGAGAAGTATTATCTCTTCAGATTGATCAGGACGTCCATCAAATCCGATCCAGTCTGGAAGACTTTCGAATTCGCTGTGTAGATACGCTGGGATTCAATCATGTCGGTGAGTTCGCTGGCGATATCGACGTTCGAGCCTTCCAGCGCGCCCTTCTGGATGTAACCGAAGCTGCCCGACTGCGGGAAGCCGATGGTGACGACACCCGACTCGTTGCTCGGCAGATAGACGTTACCGTTCTGCGGGCTGAGATTGTCGACGCTCGGCACCGTGGCCAGCGCCAGCTGGTAAATGTTGCGGCGACCGCCATCCTGATAGACCGCCGTTACCACGCCATCCTTGCCGATTTCCACATCCTTGATCTGGCTCGGGCCATTGCCGTCCAGAACTGCAGTGCCAGGCGTAAACTTGGTCGAGAACTGCGTCATTTCAGACAGGTCGATGTTGATCGCCTGCGCCACGCCGCTGACCTGATCATTGATCGTAATCGAATTGTCCGAAGTGGTGGTGAGCTTGTTGGTCGCAGGATCGAATGTCAGCGTGACACTTTCCTGAACAAGGTCCGATGCTGGCGTAGCCGTATAGGGGAAACCGCCATTCGTCGACTGATCCTGACGATAAACCGCTACTTCCCAGGTATTGTCGCCGGTCTTGGTATAGTAGAAATCGTAAAGCACCTTAGCGCCACCGCTATCGAATGCCGTAAGCGAGGTCTTGTTACCGAACGTCGCAGTTGCGGAGTTGGTGCTTGGAAGCGATGCCGCCGCCACAGCCGTATCGTCACGGTTAAGATTGGCCGGGAAGCTGCCCTGCGTGGAGGGCGATGCCGTCAGGCCGAAATTATTGACGTTGATGGCTTCAAGACCCGTGAAGCCGTTGACGACAGCCGCCGGCGGGTTGGAACCGTAGGGATAACCCATCAGCTGGAAGCCAGCCGCGTTTTCCAGATACCCTTCCGAGTTCTTCACGAAAGAACCAGCGCGGGTGAGGTAGGGCGTGCCTGCACCGTCCTGAACCACGAAGAAGCCGTTGCCCTGAATGGCAAGGTCGGTGCTGGAGGTGGTGTAGGAGAGGTTGCCCTGCTCCGAAATGCTGTAGCGAACGTTGGACTGCACGCCGCCGGACGCATAGCTGCCCGACGAGGAGGGCAGAACGAGCGAGGAGAACGACGTCGATGCGCGCTTGTAGCCGGTGGTGCTTGCGTTGGCGATGTTGTCGCCCACGGTCCCCAGCTTGTTCGCCTGTGCATTCATGCCGGACACACCGGTTCGCATAGTGCCGAAAATACTCATTCAAAAACCCTCGTGGTCATCTTTCAGGGAGAAGGTAAAGCGTTTGGCTTGCGTGAAGCTGTCGGAAATACCGCGTTTGAAAAAGACCACGCGGGTCAATGAAAATCATTGCCAATCAATGCTGTAGCCGAGGAAACGTTTGGAATCGACCGGATCGTAGCCAAGCTTCTTGCGCAGCTTCTTGCGCAGCTTGCTGATGTGGCTTTCAACGACGTTTTCTTCGACGTCGTCATCGAAGATGCCGTAGATGGCATTGAAAATCTGCGCCTTGGAAACGCGGCGTCCGCGATTGGCGATCAAATATTCGAGGATGCGGCGCTCACGGCGCGGCAAGGGGAACACTTCACCACCCACTTCCGGGTCGCGGCCATCGGAGAAAACCCGGATCGGTCCAGCATCGGTGAAATTCGAGATGACCTGCAATCGGCGACGGATCGCCGCCGCACGTGCAAGAATTTCACGGGGGTGCACCGGCTTGCGCACGACGTCGTCGACGCCGCTGTCGAAAAGCGCCAGCGTCGATTCCAGCGAGGGCTGGTCGCTGACCGCGATCACCGGGGCCGTCGTGCGATCCCTGATCGCCTTCGGCAAAGAAAAGCTCCGGTCGCCCTGGCCGATCAGGAAGGCTTCCACAGCCGCAAGATCGCTTTCCGCCGCCGTCGAGACCCACTCCCCGAATTCGACCGGATCGAACCCGGTCGAGGGAATGCCCTCACGCCCAAATAGAGATGTATAGCCGTCTTTAACGAGCTCGCGCTCATCAACCACTACGATCATTCGTCCGCCTCCGAATCAGTGTGGTGTTTTCCAATGTGGCATTGGTACGAATCGGGCGATTCAGGGACAACTGTAGGAAATCATCGATAGATATTAATAATTGATTAACCATTTTGTGCCGATTTGATCTATATATAGTGGGTATTAACCATATATGGCACAAAATTTTTGTGTAGAAATTTCAAAATTCCGAAAAAACCGCTTGAAATGCCTTTTTTCGATCAATCTATCGCCACATTTCGAAATACGAGTCCTACGGCGCCTGAAAGCAATTTCAGGTTGTCAACCGTCGCAGAAATTTTTCGCGTTGGCGGTCCATTTCCCGTAGCCCGTCGCCACCAGATTGGCGATGACACGGCAGACATATTTCTTCTGCGCCGGGTCATTGTTGGGGCCGGCATGATAGCGCGCGACCGCCATGGTCCAGGTTTCATGCCTGTTGTGAAGGTTGCGCAGAAACATGGCGGCATATTCCACATTGCGGCGCGGATCGAACATTTCCCGCGCGGATGCGAAATTTTCGCCATGGAAATAATGATTTATCTGCATGCATCCGAGGTCGATCAGCTTGGCGCCGCTGCGCTTCGCCGCCTCAAAAGTGGTCAAAGCCTCCTCCGTGGAGGAGGCAAATACCGGTTTTCCTTCGATATTCATGGCGTTGGGGTCGAGACGCCCCTTGCGGCCCGTTTCGGTCAGCCCCACCGAATAGAGAATTCCCTCCGGCACGCCATATTTGCGTGCCGCCGACTGGATCTCTCTTTCACAGACACCTGACGTTGCCGAAGCGGACGCGTTCTCAGAGGTAGACGCCATTGTCAGCAGAAGAGCGGGCAGAGCCAAGAGCGCCATCCATGCCTTCATTATGCACCCCCAAATTATCGCCATTGCCTTGCCGGTCGCCCCGTGCTCCGGACTCGTCACGGTTGCGCCCGGCGGCGGCCTGCTGACCCTGCTGCTGCGCCTGCTGATTTTGCTGATTGTTGCCTTGTGTGCCCGTTTGGTCACTCTTGTCGGAAGAAGCGATGCTGATGGTGATGTTATCGACCGTCAGACCCTGCGCCTTGAGGCCATCGAGGATGCTCTTGCTGTCTTCCTGGAGCTTTTTATAGGCTGCAACACTCTCCACCGTCATGTGGACGGCAAGCTCGTCACCGGCAAGACGCAGCGACATTGTCACCGATCCAAGCTCGATCGGCGTCATGTGCAGCTTCAGCGTATGGACGACCTTGCCGGTGCTGCTCTGGGCCGCCGCATTGGAGAGCGACGAACCGGGCTGCATGGCGCTCACCCATTCCGGATCATTAACGATCAGGCCGGTCAGGGCCGAAGCGTTGGTCGAGGGCGCCAGGCCGATGAACCGCCGCGAATCGAGAACCGTTATGGTGTCGGCCGCCTTGCCGGTGCTTTCGCGTGCATCGAACTCGACACGGCCTTCACGCTGAACGGTGCTCATATCCAGAGCCCGGGCCGCGCCTGAGCGCGGAGACGAAAAACGGAATGCCGAGGCATCGCCCTCGTTTTCCGAAGCAGAACCCGCCTCGTTACCGGCTGGTGCGATCCCTGTCGGCATGTCCTTGACCGAATGCTCGACCTTGCCACGGACAGGCTCAGCGCGTTCTGATTTCACCGTGTCGGCCTTGCCGGCAATCGCCTGGGCAATTTCCTCAAGCGGTGTCTTGGCCGTCGCCATATCGGCGGCATTGGCCGTCACCAGCTGCAGTTCCGCCAGCTTCGGATCGATCGTATCGTCCGTCACCTCGGCGTCCTTGTCGGCGTCGTCCTTGAGCTTCTTGCCGGGCTTGCCGTTTTCCGGCGTTGTGCGGGCCGTTTTCACGGCGCTCTGAAACTCGGCCACCGTCTCCTGGGCACGACCTTCGCCGGCATGCTCATTGACGATCACATTGAGAAATGTTGCGGGCCGCTTGACCGGGACATCCATCTTTTCCGCCTCGCCATCGGGCTGCGCCTGCTGTTCTTCAGCCGGGTTCTCGTCCTGCTGATGCCGCGAATGCAGCGCCTGCGGCGGGCGCTCGTCCCGAACCGTGGAAAGGGCATCGCCGAAACTGCCGCCCTTGGCGTCGTCCCTGGCATTGGCGCTGCCGGCGCGCGGATCGGATGGCGGCGCATTCACTATCGCGTTGATGGTTGCGTCGATCATGGTGCCCCCTCGCCTTTCTTCAACAGGCTGTCGATTTCATCGAGCTTGCTGCGACCGCTCGTCACGAGTTGCCGCACGTTATCGCCCTCGTCGTCAGCCTTCTGGGTTTCGACCCGCCATATGCTCCTTGCATCGGCAGCGTTCGCTTCGTTTTCGGGCGCATTCCGCCCGGTGTCCTTCGTGACCGCAGTGTCGGTCTCGACACCGGACTGCGGGGAAGGAGGACGAACCACCTGCTCGGCAATCGCCCTTGCCGCCTCCCGCAAGGCCCTGTCCCGATCCGAAAGCTGCGCTTCTGGAATCTGCCCTATTGTCTCGATTGCGCTCACCACATCGGGCGTGCCGATGTTGGAAAGGCTTTCATAGAGATTTGCCTGTACTTCCGGCTCACCCGGCAGCGCAGGAGACAGCGCCTTTGCCTTCAAAGCCGCCATGCGCGCCAGCGAATCCTTGCCGCTGATCGCCGCGAGGCGGGAAAGCCGAAGATAGGCTTCCTTCTGCCGCTCGGTATCCATCATGGCGAAGGTTTCCTGTATCGCCTCCTCGCCAATGGAATCGGCGCGCTTAACCACCAGCGAGACCAGAAGGTCAGCGAACTGGCTGGCATAGGGCGAATGCAGGAACCGGCGCGCATAACGCTGCGCATAATCGACGCCGCGTGCCGCATCGCCATCCTCGACCGCGATGGCGAGCGAACGGCGCAATGCCGCCTCCTCGACGATCGTGCCCGGCGCTTCGAGCCGGGCGATATCGTAAAAACCAAGCGCCGCCAGTGGATCGCGCGGGATCGTCACATTACCGCCGATCAGCGCCAGATAAGCGCCAATCCGCTTGCCGCGATATTCAGGCACCATGGCCGCAATACTCTGCGCGACCAGCGTTCCCTTGCCGGAGAGGTATTTACGCAGGATATCGGCAACGCGGCTGTCGAAATTGCCATCCACATCACGCGCGACCAGCAATTCCAGCGTAGCCGGATTGCCGCCGCTCATCGCATAGATAAGCGCCGCATCGACATTGCGCGGATCCTTGAAGATCGCCGAAGGCGCGCTCTTCAGCCTCTCGTCGATGGTCTGGAGTAGAAATCGCTGCATTTCCGAAGCGGAATGGTCGCCCATGGCGACCGAATCCTGCACGAATTGCAGGGAGCGCAGCATGGCATAGGGCATGAGATTGTCTTGCGACTGCGAAAACGCCCTGCCCGGCTCGGAGCCGAGACCGCAAAGCGTCGCCGCAAGAAGAAGCCAGCGTTTCGAGGTTTTCGTCACACTCACCCCCGATCGGCCTCAAGCAGAATTTCGATGCGGCGGTTGGCGTCCGCCAGAGGGTCCGCCGGCACCTGCAATCTGCGGTCCGCAAAACCCGAGACCTGCTTTACCCGCTCTTCCGACAGGCCGCCGCGCACCAGCATGTAATAGGCGCTGTGAGCGCGATCCATGGAAAGCCGCCAGTTGTCATTGGCCTCGCCCTTGAACTGCCGTCCGTCAGTATGGCCGCGTATCACCACGCTGCCACCGCGCTCCTGAAGCAGTTTGCCGATTTTTTCCATGGCCAGAACCATTTCACGCCGGGGAACGGCCGATCCGATGTTGAACATCGGCGTTTCCGTCTGGTCGGAAATGGTGAGCAGCAATCCGCCTTCGGCCGGCGTCACCACCAGACCTTCGGAAAGCTTGCCGGTAATGCCGGATATCTGCTTCTCGATCTCCTCGCGCAGCGTGTCGGCCTTTTCCCAGTCGGCGTCGCTGGCCTTTTGCTCTGCATCGCTTGCCTGGCGCGGCTCATCCGGCTTTGGCTGCGCGAGCGCAGCCTGCTCGGCGGCATCCGGACGCTGCTGCGGCACAACGGCGGCGACTTCCATCGGTTTGCCGTCTTCCGCCTTGTCGGCCGGGGTCTCGGACGCCTTGAGCGCGACCGCCTGAGCGTTTTCGGCCGCATCCTCCTGCTTGCTCTCGGCAACTTGCTGCTGTTCAACCGGTTTCTGCGGCTGATCGGCCCGGGTGATTTTCACCTGCTGGGTCCAGAAATCGGGATCGAACGGATCGCGATAGGCTTCACCGCCGCTTGCGCCCGTCGCCGGGCCGGAATCGGCGGCACCGCCCTCGCCCTTGGCGCTGACATTGGCCTGCTGGCCCACCTGCTGGGCGATTTCCGCCAGCACGGAATAGGGATTTTCGAAAAAGTCCGCCTCGGAAAAGTTCGACTGCTCACCGGTCTGCGAGGTCAGGTCTTCGCCCGTCGCCGCGGCGGAACCTTTGGTGACCTTTTCCGCCTGGATGTTGGACTGGTCCTTCTTCTGGACGCCCTCTTCCTTGTCCACCGGCTTTTCCAGCCCCTTGGACGAGGGTTTCTCATCGGACAGCTTGATCGGATTGAAATAGCTGGCGACCGAGGCCTTGGTTTCCTCATTGGCGGCATTGACCAGCCACATGACGAGGAAGAACGCCATCATCGCCGTCATGAAGTCGGCATAGGCGATTTTCCACGCACCGCCATGGGCGCCGTCATGACCGCCCTTGTGGCGCTTGACGATGATGATCTCGTTTTTACCGTGGTGGTGATTTTCGCCTTCACTCATTTCATCACCTTGCGAAGACTGGACGCCCAGGCGGACATGCGCGTCACGAACACGCTTTCACCCAACTCGACGGAAAGATCGATATCGGTGGTCTCGGTAAATTTCATCGTTTCTTCTTCAAAGCCCGGCTGGGTCTTCAGCCGCTCGAACAAATCTTTCGGGCCTTTCACGACAAGCGTGATCCCTTCGCCATCCGGCATGGCGCTACGCACCACATCCGCCAGCGCCGAGACCGCCTTGAGCGACAGCTTTTCCGTCAGGAGCGGAGCAAGGATATTGGCGGTCTGTTCGCTGAGATTGGCCGCAATCGCATCAATGCCCTCGCGCAGACCATGGGACAGGGAGGCCGCGATTTCTTCGAGGTGCCCCGAACGCAGGGCCTCCAGCTCGGCCGCATGGGCAGCGATCAGCTCTTCCCGCTCCGCCTGCATCTTCTCTGTGATCTCGCGGGTAGCATCTTCGCGGCCGCGGTCATAGGCCGCCTGTTTCTCGCTCTCCACATCGACGGGAGCAAATTCGTCGAAACCGGAAGCGCCATCGGCAAAACCGGACAGGAAATCTGTGTCGGCCAACGGGTCGCCGAAGGCCTGCGCCGCCGGTTGCGGTTGCGCTTCACCGAAGTCCTTGAGAAACCGTGCAATGGACGCGCTCATGCCTGCCCCCGGCAAAACAGGAGAAAGGGGCCAGACATGTTTCGTTGCCCGCGCGAATCGCAAAAGCCTCGCCGCATTTCCGGACGGAAAACCGGGGTCCACTTTTCCTGGAAATGCTCTAAGCCGTTTGGCGGCACCACCGTCATCCTTGCTACCCTGCCCGTCTCTTCCACGTTTCCCGGCCGGATCACGCCATGCGATCCGCCCCATATTGACCCGACGTTAGGTGTTCAAACTTGTGCGAGGATGAAGGCGGGCTCGATCAGGAAGCCTGCGCCCATTCATCCCCGCGCGCCCACGCCGGCCAGACCCGTTACTTGAAGAGCTGGAGGATATTTTCCGCATTGGCGTTGGCGATGGAGAGCGCCTGGATGCCGAGCTGCTGCTGCGTCTGCAGCGCTTTCAGCCTGGTCGATTCCTCGTTCATGTCGGCATCGACGAGACGGCCGATGCCCTTGTCGATCACATCCATCAGGCTGGAAACGAAGTTGTCCTGCATGCTGATGCGGCTCTGCAGCGAACCCAGGCTGGAAGCCGTGCTGGTCATCGCCTCAAGCTGCCCGTCGACGAAGGACATCATCATGTCGATGGCGTCTGCGTCGGTATAGGTCGTGCCGCCGCCGGCAAAACCGCCCATGGCCGCGGCAACGATATCGAGATTGCCGAGATCGAGGGTGGAGACGGAAAAGCCGAGGGAACGATCGGCGGAAGCCGCTCCGCTGCTGGTATCGTAAAACCAGTCGTTGCTGCTGGTGTCGCGATAGGCGGGAGAAACGGTGGTGCCGCCGCTCGACGGATCCGTCCCCGTCACCTTGACCCATACATTTTCGGCAAGGCGGAGATAATTGGCGGTGCCGTCGCTATAGACATTCGGATCCGTATTCGTATCCGTCGTCGCGGCATTCAGCGCGCCGATTTCTGCGTCGGTGAGCTTCGGTACGACAAAACCCGCCTCCGTCGCCGTGCCGGCGGTCGTCGACGTCTGGGTGACTTCATATTCCGTCTTGCTGACGAAAACGGCGTTTTTGTCGAGAATACCGAGCTTTCCGCCACTGAGGTCGAAAAGCACGGTGCTGCCGTCGAGCGTATAGTCAACGGTGGTGACCCCGACATTGCCCGAGCCAGTGCGGGTGAAGGATGCGACGACCTTTTTGGTGATCGATTCTTCAACCGGCGGCGTGCCACCGTTGCTGATACTGGCCTGCAGCCAGTTTTCACCCGAGAAGGAGGCCGATTCGGAGATGCTTTTCAGCTGTTCCTGAAGCTGCTTGATTTCATCCTGAATCTTGCTGCGGTCGGCGCCCACGCCATAGGCGGCGACGAGCTTGGCCTTGATCTGCTTGACGACCTCGATCGTGCTTTCAAGCGCATCATAGGCGGTGTCGACCTTGGCGGCGCCCAGACCCAAAGCATCCTGCACGGCCGAAAGCGCATTATTGTCGGAGCGCATCGTCGTCGCAATGGACCAGTAGGCGGCATTGTCCGCCGCAGTCTCGACACGATAGCCGGAGGACACGCGCGCCTGCGTCGTTTCCAGATTCTTGTCGATCATCCGCAGGGTTTGCAGCGCGGCCATTGCCGCCGCATTGGTCAAAATGCTGGTCATGGGGTCCACCCAACTCAAAATTTAAGAAAAAATCCGGCGCTGTGCCGACAACGAGCAGGGGCATCATGCGCATCGGCAATGGCCTGAACCGACCACCGCGACCTGCCGTTCGTTAACAAATCGTTAATGCGATAGGTAACAAACAACGAGACTGATTTGCAAGGCGTTCCTCGCTTTCGCAGCCGGGTTTCGCATAAACCGGCAGGCTTCAGGCAAGCTCGGGTTAAAACGCACCGGAACGAGGCCGTTGCGCCCGCGATTTCGGCGCGCGCAACGGACATGACGGAAATAGGGAGCGGGTGATCCGGTTAAGCCGCTTCGCCCTGACGGGTGGGCACGAATCGGGCAGCCGTCAGGCTTTGACGAAGAAACTCGGTGTTCTCGTCCGGATTTTCGGAAGGGTTCTGAAACGAGACGTGATTGATCTCGATCGCCGCATGTTCGTTGGCGAGCGTCAATCGCGCATAGACCGTGGCGCCCTTCGGCTTCAGTTCGAGATCGAGGACGATCTCCGGCGCGCCTTCCCATTCGAGCTTATATTCGCCGCCGGCGCCGAAATTGATCGTACCGGGATGATAATAAAGCTCCGCAGCCGATGAAACGAGGTCGGCGATACTGCCGTAGCACTCGAATCGGAGCAGCGAAATCAGGTCGGCCGGGTCTAACAATCGAAGTTCGGTGGCGATCGGGTTGATCGCCTCTGCGACGATCATTTCCCGCTGTTCGGAATAGGCGGATTTTTTCATTGGTTTTATTGAACCCGTATTTTCGATGACTTCATGGCGTAAACCCGGTGAACGAGCTCAGCCACAGCCTTGTAAAAGACTGGTGGAATCACACTATCTACCGAGACTTGCGCAAACATGGAGCGTGCAAGCGGCGGGTCTTCAAAAACGGGGATATTGTTTTCTTCCGCAATCTCGCGGATTTTCAATGCGATAAGGTCCTGACCCTTGGCGACGACAACAGGTGCGTCGCCTTCTTCGCGAACATAACGCAGCGCCACCGCAAAGTGTGTGGGGTTGGCGATGACAAGTGTGGCGCGCGGCACATTGTTGATCATGCGGCGGCGGGCACGGTCGCGGGCGATGGAGCGCTGGCGGGATTTGACCACGGGGTCGCCCTGCGACTGCTTGTATTCTTCCTTCACCTCATGCTTCGTCATTTTCAGCTGGCTGAACCAGTGGTGGCGCGTCCACAAAACGTCGACGGCGGCAAGCAGCGCGGTCGAAAGCAGAATCACGACCATCATCTTTTTGACGATCTCGACGACGCGGACGAAAATCACCTGCGGATCGGAGAACATCAGATCGATGAGGCTGTAAAAATCGCCACGCAAAGCAAGGAACATGATGACCGAGACGATCATGATCTTGAATACGGATTTGCCGAATTCAACGAAACCCTGCTTGCTGTAGATGCGCGTGAAGCCCTTCGCCGGCGAGACGCGCGACCATTGCGGACGCACCCGCTCAAGCACCGGCGACGGCAGGTTCTGGAAAAACGACGAGGCAAGCCCGAAGACAATGAACATGATCATCGCCGGCATGAGCAGATAGGCCATCGAGGTGCCGAGAAAATACAATAGCGACAGGGCATCCGGTCGGGTGCTGAGGTCCCACTGTTCCGGCTGGCCGAACAGGTCCTTCAATGTGACGCCAAGACGACCGGCGCCATCGGGCAGGAAGAAGACCAGGTAACAATAAAAGGCAAGCGACGAGGCAAAGATCGGCACTTCGCGGGAAAAGGGAAGATTGCCCTTTTCCGCCGCATCGCGGAGTTTTTTCTCCGTCGGGGCTTCTGTTTTACTGTCCTTGTCCTGATCGTCTGCCAAGGCACGTCCCCGGGATCAAAAAAAGGCCCGCCGATCCCGGCAGGCCGTCATTCCCGAAACTAGCGTCCGTGACCGGCCATCGCAATGGCCGCTTCCGCCGTAAGGGCGGGTTATCAACCGGCTTCCGCTTAAGCCGCGGCCGGTTGTTCCTCCGCGGAGGCTTCCTTCAGCTGGATCTGGCCGGAATTGGCGAGCCGGATCGCTTCCTGCGCGACGGCGCGGCGTGCAATCGCCACTTCGCGGGTGTTGATCGAGGCCTGCGGCACCGCAAGATCCGATTCGATCATGCGGCGCTGGCGCGGGCTGATGCTGGAGAGCACGCATTCCTTGATTTCCATCGTGGCGCCGCGCAGCGCCATCGTCAGAACATCGGCCGAAACATCGTTGAGCAGCAGGACGCGGCTGCGCTGCGGCATGAACATGAGGTCGTCGAAGAGGAAGATCTTCGGCTTGACCTTGTTTGCGGCTTCCTTGCTGAGCGTCTCGAGCGAGCTGAGCAGCGTATCGACCTGCGGCTTGTCCAGTTCGTTCATCAGATCGGCAACCTTCGTGGAACCGCCGGCATTGCGCTCGGCTTCGATTTCGTTGATGAGGTTGACCACACGCTTCTCGATGATCTGGGCAGCCGTGGGGCTGACTTCCTTCATGTTGACGGTGCGGTTCATGATATCAGCGCGCTGCTCTTCCGGAATGGTCAGGAGAACCTTCGCACCGAAGGACGAGGGCAGCATGGAAAGAATATAAGCGATGGTCTGCGGATGTTCGCGCAGCAGGAACTTGCCGACGAATTCCGGCTCGGCTTCCTGCAGGCGGTCCCAGATCGATGCTTCATAGGCCTGGAAGGCGGCGCGGCGGCCAAGAAGGCTGTCCACCTCTTCAGGGGTGAGGCCTTCTTCGAGAATGCTCTCGATTGCCTTGGCATTGTCCATCAGACCCGTTCCTTCGGTGAACAGGTCCTCGAACTCGGCTACGATCTGGGCAAGTTCATCGGGAGGAATGACGCGCAGGGTCTGGGCCGAGGAAATGATCATCTGCAATTCGTGCTGCGTGAAAAATTTGAGCAGCTTGCCGGCGACGCCCTTGCCCATGGCAAGAAGCACCGCGGCCGCCTTGTCGGCCTGAGACAACGGCTTCCCTGCCAGGGGGTTACCGAAATCCTCGAAGTCCATCATGGTCTTTCCTCTCCGTCCCCACAGGGATCAGGCTTTTCGCGTACTCAGTACTTCAATCAATTTTACGCCGAAGCGCGTATCGTCGTCTTCCAGAACCGTTATTTCACCGCGCGCAATACGGCGGCCATTCACCATGATTTCGACCGGCTCGCCGATCTTGCGGTCGAGTGCGATCGTCGCTCCTTCTTCAAGGCTCATCAGCCCCGAAACGAGCATTCTGCTGGTGCCGAGAACGATCTGGACATCGATCGGGATGTCCATGATCATTTCCATGTTTTCGGACAATCCGCTGCCAAGCGGCGCCTTCACGCCCGCAACCTGCGGGGCGGCGGCAAAATCATCCATCCCGAAATCGGCCGTTCCGCCACCGAAAGCGGAAAGATCGGTATCCGTCGAAACCTCGTCCGTACTTCCGAAATCGCCGAAGTCGCCGAAATCGGAGAGCGAACCTTCCGCATCCGTCTTGAGGACGCCACGCAGATCGCCGATAGCCTGGTCGAGGTCGCCGCCGTCTTCAAACGACGGCAGCGCCGCATCATCGGTCACAGGTGTTTTCTTCGTAGCCATGCGCTGATTATTCCCTTTGAAACTTGCGTCAGCCTGCCCAAATCCCCGAAGGCCGGGCAGGATTTTAACCCATCAAATGTCGTAAGATCTCGTCGTCCGTGCTGACATTGTTCTTCACCCGAACCATGTAGCGGTCGCCGGACTTGCCGAATTCGCAATTATAGAGCTTGGAACCGTTGGCGCTGACCTCGACGCCGATATCGTCCTGCTTCAGAGACTGGAACGGAATGACGTCGCCGGCCACCAGCTTCGAGATCGTCCGCAGCGTCAGCGTTTCGAGCTTGATGCGCGCCTCGAGCGTGACCTGCGATCGCTTCACCTGCTCTGAAATCATCTCCATCCATTCCTCCTGCTTCTTCAGCGCCTGGGCTGAAGCCTTGGGGGCAACGATGGAGGTCTTGAGCAGGGGTCGCTGCGGCACGATCAGCGAGAATTCCGACGATACCTTGCCGATATCGATCTTCAGGCGGATGGTCACACCGTAAAGGCCGGCGATCATCTCGTCGAAGGCGCTTTTACCGTTGGAATTGAACGGCGGATCGATGGCCGCCTCAAAACCGCCCGGTGCGTTGACACCGGAGCGCAGGACACCCGCGATGCGGCCGAGAACCATGGCCGCGAGGTCGAGCTCGATATGGGACAGGCTGCGCTCGTCCGGTTCGCCGATCATGTCCGGCGACGCGCCCAGCATGCGCTCCATGAGCGCGATGACGAAGCCGTTGCCGACCGTCATCATGAAATTGGGGCACCAGTTGCGCAGGGAACAATCGGCAACCGCGACATTGCGCCCGACATTGGCGATGAGGTCGGTCATCAGTCCCGATTCGGAACCGACATATTCGACGTCGATCGCGATGCCGGTCTCGCTGTGGAAGATATCAGGCAGGAATTCGCTGTAGAGATGGCCGATATCGGAGCCGATCTTGGCGATCGTCTTGCGGTCTGACAACCCTCCCGTCAATTTTGCAAGCAGGGCGGTGTCGATGGCGGGTGCTTGTTGCGCTGCAGCTTTTGCCATCGTCATGCCGCCTTGTTTTCGCCGCCGGGGTTCATCATCTCCTGCTCGACGGCGTCAATCGACGGCCGCTCGTAGTTGGAGATGGTCTTGCGGCCGTATTCGAGTGCGACCTGCGGCACCGAGCCGTTCATGTAGGCGATCAGCGTCTGCTTGACGATGATGTAGAGGCGGTGCTGCTTGGTGCGGACGATTTTGACCTGCGACGCCAGCGGGTTGCAGATCGAATATGACAGGATGATGCCGAGCATGGTGCCGACGAGTGCGGCGCCGATCAGGCCGCCCAGCACTTCAGGCGATTCGTTGATCTTGCCCATGGCCTTGATGACGCCGAGAACCGCCGCGACGATACCGATGGCAGGGAAGGAATCGCCCATGGTGGTGATCGCATGATAGGGCTTCAGCTTGTCGTTCAGGATGGTCTCGATTTCCTCATCCATCAGCGCCTCGATTTCGTGGCTGCGGGCGTTGCCGATGATGATGAGGCGGACGTAGTCACAGATGAACGAGGTCAGTTCCTTGTTCTTCAGAACCGAGGGCGCGCTCTGGAAGATCGAGGATTCTTCCGGATTGTCGATATGGGCCTCGATCTCGTTGCGCGATTTCGTGCGCAGATCGCGCATCAGCGAATAAAGCACGCCGAGCACGTCGAGATAGTTTCGCTCCTTCGGGACCGAATGCTTGAAGGCCTCTCCGAGCGCCTTGCCCGAGTCCTTCACGACCTTCATGGGGTTCGCCATGATGAAGCCGCCGAGACCGGCGCCGCCGATGATCATCAATTCGAACGGCTGAATCAGCACGTCCAGATGACCGCCCATCGCCATATAGCCGCCGATGATGCAGCCGAAGGTGATTATAAGTCCAATTACAATATTCATTGATCGACCACGCCCGAACAGTGTTCCATGCCGCCATCTCTAAAAAATGTGGCTTGCGTGAACCTGTCCGCAAAGCCTCTCCCGCGCTGCCGCCTCCAGCCAGTTTCGCACAAGCAAGCCACGGCACTATGCCGGCAAAGGCGGACGTGCGCCTTGAGATCGGGATCAAACGAGAGCGGCGGTTCAGTGACTTCCACCTACACCAGCTACAGACTGATCAGTCAGGATATCGGCAAATCGCTTGAGCGGGTGTCGGAGCAGCCCGACGTGGCGCGCGAGACCGAATATTATCGCGCGAAGATCGGCGATGTGAAATCCATCGACGACTTCATGGCCGATACGCGCCTTTACAATTACACGCTGAAAGCCCACGGGCTCGAGGACATGGCCTATGCGAAAGCCTTCATCCGCAAGGTGCTGACGGAAGGCACCTCGGACAAGGACGCCTTCGCCAACAAGCTTTCCGACAGCCGTTATTCGGATTTTGCGAAGTCGCTGGATTTTGCCGGCCTGGGGGCCGCGGCAACCTCCACCGACGCCGCCAAATCGGGCGTCATCGGCAAATACACCCGCCAGACGCTGGAACAGGAAGCGGGCGACGACAATAACGGCGTCCGGCTCGCCCTTTATTTCGAACGCAAAGCGTCAACCATCACATCCGGCCTCGACTTTCTGGCGGACGATGCGCTCGCCCAGGTGTTTCGCACGGCCTACAACCTTCCCGACGAGTTTGCCGCAGCCGATGTCGACAAACAGGCGGCGCTCATCGAAAAAACCATCGATATCAAGGATCTGCAGGATCCCGAAAAGGTCGGCAAGCTGCTCGAGCGTTTCACCATCATGTGGGAAATGCAAAACCCCTCGACGACCTATGACCCTCTCGCCGTTTTCGGCTCCTCCAGCGGCTACGGCATTTCCCCGGACCTGCTGATCTCCATCAACTCCCTGAAACTCGGAGGCAAATGATATGCAATCCGGACTATACGTCGCCCTGTCCTCGCAGATCGCGCTGGAGCGCCGTCTCACCACCATTTCCGACAATATGGCGAATGTGAACACGGTCGGCTTCCGCGGCTCCGAAGTGAAATTCGACGAAATGGTCGCCAAGAACCACAATGACATGAATGCCCGGGTGGCCTTCGTTTCGCAGGGCAACGACTATCTCTCCACCCGCCAGGGCGCTTTCGAACAGACCGGCAACTCCTTCGATTTCGCTATCAAGGGCGACGCCTGGTTTTCGCTGGATACGCCCGATGGCCAGATTCTGACCCGCGACGGCCGCTTCACCATGCGTCCGGACGGCGCGCTCATCTCCTCGAACGGTTATCCCGTTCTCGATGCCGGCGGCGGTCCGATACAACTCAATCCGAATGGCGGCCCGATCACCGTCGGTCTCGATGGCGCCATCCGGCAGAACGAAAACATCGTCGCCACCCTCGGCATCTTCCAGGCGGATTTCTCGCAAGGGTTCCTGCGTCATCCCAATAGCGGCGTGAAGCCGGTGGCCCAGCCGGTTCCGGTGGTCAACAATCATGAAGTCGGCGTCGTTCAGGGTTATCTCGAACAGTCGAACGTCAACGGCATTTCCCAGATGACCCAGCTCATCCAGGTCAACCGCGCCTTTGAAAGCATCTCCTCGCTGATGCGCGATACCGAATCGACCTTCGGCGAAGGCATCAAGACGCTTGGCGGCGCGCGTTGAGGAACTGAGTAATGACAATGCCGGAATCCATGCTCTCGGCTGACGCCATTTCACCGAAGCTCGCACAACTGGCCAGCCTTGCCGGGCATTATGCCGATCCGGAGTTTTCGGTGGCGCATGGCGGTCATGTCCGCACCATCGCCGCCGGGCACTATACGGTTTCCGGCCTGTCACGGCATGTGCGGCTTGGAGAATTCGTCGCCCATCGCAGCGCGACCGGCATTCATCTCGGCGAAGTCGTGCGCGTGGAACCGGACATCTGCTATGTCTGCCCCATCGAGCCCGGCGAGCCGATCGGCATACACGATACCGTCATCCGCAAGGGCGCCTTCCGCGTCTCGCCCGACGACAGCTGGTGCGGGCGTACCATCAATGCGCTCGGCGAACCTATCGACGGCCAGGGGCCGCTGGCCTCCGGCATCGAGCGCCGTTCGATTTCCAACAATGCGCCGCCCTCGATGACGCGCAAAAGGGTGGAGACGCCTTTCAAGACCGGTGTGCGGGCAATCGATATCTTCTCGCCGCTTTGCCTCGGCCAGCGCCTCGGCATTTTTGCCGGTTCCGGTGTGGGCAAATCCACGCTGCTGTCGATGCTCGCCAAGGCGGACGCCTTCGACAAGGTGGTGATTGCGCTTGTCGGCGAACGTGGCCGTGAAGTGCGCGAATTCATCGAAGACACGATGGGCGAGAATATGAGCAAGTCCATCGCCGTCGTCGCGACGAGCGATGAGAGCCCGATGCTGCGCAAGATGGCCCCGCTTTCTGCCGTCACCATCGCCGAACATTTTCGCGATCAGGGCGACAATGTCCTTCTCATCATCGACAGCGTGACGCGCTTTGCCCATGCGATCCGCGAAGTGGCGGTCGCTTCGGGAGAGCCTCCGGTGGCGCGCGGCTATCCGGCCTCGGTCTTCACCGAACTGCCGCGCCTTCTGGAGCGGGCGGGACCGGGCGCGGAAGGCACCGGCACCATCACCGCCATCGTCTCCATTCTAGTGGATGGCGACAATCACAACGACCCGATTGCCGATTCGACGCGCGGTATTCTCGATGGCCATATCGTGCTCGACCGCAGCCTTGCCGAAGAAGGCCGTTACCCGCCGATCAACCCGCTCGCCTCGATCTCGCGTCTCGCCAAGAAGGCCTGGACACCGGATCAGGAAAAGCTGGTGTCGCGCCTCAAGGCGCTGGTGCATCGCTTCGAGGAAACGCGCGATCTTCGCCTCATCGGCGGTTATCGGCCCGGCACCGATCCTGATCTCGACATGGCGGTGAAGCAGGTCCCGATCATCTATGAAACGTTGAAACAGCTGCCGAGCGAACCGGCGGCGCAGGATGCCTATGCCGATCTGGCGACCGCATTGCGCGGGGGAGCACAGAATGGCCAGCCCCAGGTAAACCCGAGAATGAGAGGCTGACCCGTGAACAAGAAGCGGAACGACACTAGCCACGATGAAGACGTGCTTCCCAGGCCCGTTTTCTTTACGCCTGACCGTATTCTTGCATGGACGGGCATCGGGCTTGCCGCAGCAGCAGCCTTTTTCCCCTGGTACGTGTTTTTCAACGAAGAAAAATTCGGCATGAAGGTGGCGGGCGGCGACCGCACCCGCGATCTGCCCCATACCGGCCCACGGGAAGTCTTCAGCGTTTCGCCGATGGCCATGACCAACCGCAACAAGGAAGACACCCCGCCGCCGGCGGAGCTGCCCGACATGCTGACGACGGCGACCGTGAACGCAGGCGGCAAGGAAAAACAGAACAATCTGGCAGCCGGGATCGAGGATCAGCCGTTCCCCGGCCAGACCTCCTTCCGCCTGCTGCATGTTTCCAACGGGCGCGCCCTGATCGAGGACGGTTCGGGCATGTATATGGTGAGGGTCGGTTCGACCCTGCCGGACAATGCGTTGCTGACGAAGATCGAGCAGCGCAACGGCGAATGGCTGATAGAGACGTCTTCCGGGAAAACCTATCGCCCTGAAAAATAAAAGATTTCTCTCTGGTTCAAAAGGCGCGCCGCATCTGCCGGCGCGCCTTTTTTGTTTTGGGCAGGCCGCATCCATATCCGCGTCTTGCGCCGTTCCGCGCCTTCTCCCCTCCCCGCAAGTCTGACGCAAGATTAGCCCCGTAGGTTCGGGCCATACGAGATGGAGAAGTCTATGCAACCGATTCAACTGTTCGATCTGGCATCCCGCCAAGCGGAATGGCTGAGCGTGCGGCAGGAAGTCGTGGCGACCAACATCGCCAACGCCAACACACCCAAGTTCCGCGCCAAGGATGTCAGCCCTTTCGAAGCGGTCATGCAGGCCACCAGCCAGCAGGTCGGCATGGCGAGGACCAACCCTGCCCACTTCGGCGAGAGCACCCTCAGCGACAATATCGCGGTGCGCGACAACCCGGTCAATAACGAGATCGGCATGCAGGAATCGGGCAATTCGGTCGCGCTTGCGGAAGAAATGACCAAGACCGGCGAGATCAAGCGGCAGTACGAGCTGAACGCCAATCTCGTCAAATCCTTCCATCGCATGATGCTGATGACGGTTAAGAGGTAAGCCATGGATCCCTTGAGTGCGGCGAGCAAGATTGCCGGCAGCGGCCTAGAAGTGCAGTCCACACGACTGCGCATCGTCTCCGAAAACATCGCCAACGCCAGATCGACCGGCGACACCCCCGGCGCCGACCCCTATCGCCGCAAGACCATCACTTTCGGTTCCGAGCTCGACCGTGTCAGCGGCGTGGAGCGCGTAACGGTGAAGAAGCTCGGCGTCGACCGTGGCGATTTCGTCAACGAGTACGATCCCGGCAACCCGGCCGCCGACAGCAACGGCATGGTGAAGATGCCGAACGTCAATATCCTGATCGAAATGGCGGACATGCGCGAAGCAAACCGCAGCTACGACGCCAATCTTCAGGTCATCCGCCAGACACGCGACCTCGTCGCCTCCACAATCGACCTTCTGAAGGCATCGCAATGATCGACGGTATCAAGCAAGTCAGTTCCCTTTCGCTCACCCGCGGCGCAAGCGGCATTTCCTCACTGACGGAAAGCGTTTTCGGCAGCGAGCAGACGACGCCCGCCCAGCAGACGGGCGCAAGCTTCGCCAGCGTTCTCGGCAATATCTCGGTGGATGCGATGAACAATCTGAAGAAGGCGGAAGTGGCCTCCTTCGAAGGCATTCAGGGTAAGGCGAATACGCGTGAAGTGGTCGATGCCATGCTTTCGGCCGAACAGTCGCTGCAGACCGCCATCGCACTCCGAGACAAGATCGTGTCGGCCTATCTCGACATTACCAAGATGCAGATCTAGCCCAGCAGGAATATTGACATGAGAGCTCTTGCCATCGCTGCCACCGGTATGGACGCCCAGCAGACCAATCTGGAAGTCATCGCCAACAACATCGCCAATATCAACACCACCGGTTACAAGCGCGCGCGTGCGGAGTTCACCGATCTTCTTTACCAGACCGAGCGCATGCAGGGCGTGCCGAACCGCGCTAACCAGGCGATCGTACCCGAAGGCGCCAATATCGGCCTCGGCGTGCAGACCTCGGCCGTGCGCAACATCCACACCCAGGGCAACCTGATCGAGACCGGCAACAAGCTGGACGTCGCGATCATCGGCCAGGGCTGGTTCCAGATCGAGGCGGCGGACGGTTCGACGCTCTACAGCCGCGCCGGCGCCTTCAACAAGAATGCCGACGGCAATCTGGTGACGATCGATGGCTATAACGTCATTCCGAACATCAATATCCCGACCGACGCGCAGGACATCACCGTTACCCGCACGGGACAGGTGACCGCCCGTATCGGCAATGCCACGGAATTCACCGAACTCGGCCAGCTCACCATCGCCAACTTTGCCAACGAAGCCGGCCTGAAGCCACTTGGCGACAACCTTTTCGCCCAGACGCCGGCCTCCGGCGACGCGGTGATCGGCGTGCCTGACGATCCGAGCTACGGCTACATCAAGCAGTCCTATCTCGAAGGCTCGAACGTCGACGCCGTCAAGGAAATCACCGACCTGATCACGGCGCAGCGCGCCTACGAGATGAATTCCAAGGTCATCACCACCGCTGACGAAATGGCTTCGATTGTCAGCAAGAACCTGAAGTAAGAGCGGAAAGGCAGGCGAACATGAGGTTTGGCCGGAAACATAGCAGCAGCAGAACGGCGCTCGTCCGTATATGCCTTGCGTCTGCCTTTTCACTGGGCGCCCTGACGCCCGCTCTTGCCCAGGCGCCGATGGCGCTGGTTCCCACCCGCACGATCTATCCGGGCGAGACGATCACGCCCGAACAGGTGAAGCCGGTGGAAGTGACCAATCCCAATATTTCCTCGGGTTATGCGAGCGATATCAGCGAAGTGGAAGGCATGATCTCCAAGCAGACCCTGCTTCCCGGACGCACGATCCCCGTTGCCGCCCTGCGCGAACCCTCGCTGGTGGTGCGCGGCACCAGCGTCAAACTCGTCTTCACCATCGGCAACATGACGCTGATGGCTTCGGGAACGCCGATGACCGACGGCTCGCTCGGCGAAATCGTGCGGGTGCGCAACATCGATTCCGGTGTCATCGTCAACGGCACGGTCATGAAGGACGGAACCATTCAGGTGATGGCGAAATGAGAGTGCTTCGTATCCTGGCCGCAGCCATTCTGTTTTCGGCCCAGCCCTTCCTTTCCGTTCCGGCAGCGCACGCGGATACATCCCGCATCAAGGATATCGCATCGCTGCAGGCGGGGCGTGACAACCAGCTGATCGGTTACGGTCTCGTGGTCGGTCTGCAGGGCACGGGCGACAGCCTGCGCTCCTCACCGTTTACCGAACAATCCATGCGCGCGATGCTGCAGAATCTCGGCATCACCACGCAGGGCGGCCAGTCGAATGCCAAGAACATCGCCGCCGTGATGGTGACGACCAATCTGCCGCCCTTCGCCAGCCCCGGCAGCCGTGTCGACGTGACGGTCAGCTCGCTGGGCGATGCCTCGTCGCTGCGCGGCGGCACGCTCATCATGACCTCGCTTTCCGGCGCGGACGGGCAGATTTACGCGGTCGCCCAGGGTGCGCTGATCGTCAACGGCTTTTCGGCGCAGGGCGATGCCGCGACGCTGACGCAGGGCGTCACCACCTCCGCCCGCGTGCCGAACGGCGCGATCATCGAGCGGGAGCTGCCGTCCAAGTTCAAGGATTCGGTCAATCTGGTCCTTCAGCTGCGCAATCCCGATTTTTCGACGGCCGTTCGCGTCGCCGATGTCGTCAACGCCTTTGCGCGCGCCCGTTATGGCGATCCCATCGCCGAGCCGCGCGATTCGCAGGAAATCGCGGTGCAGAAGCCCCGTGTCGCGGATCTCACCCGGCTGATGGCGGAAATCGAAAACCTGACCGTGGAAACGGATACGCCGGCCAAGGTCGTCATCAACGAGCGCACCGGCACGATCGTCATCGGCGCGGATGTGCGCATTTCCCGCGTCGCGGTCAGCTACGGAACGCTGACCGTGCAGGTGACGGAATCGCCGCAGGTCATCCAGCCGGCGCCCTTCTCGCGCGGCCAGACGGCCGTCCAGCCGCAGACGGATATCATGGCATTGCAGGAAGGCAGCAAGGTCGCCATCGTCGAAGGGCCTGACCTTCGCACGCTGGTTGCCGGTCTCAACAGCATCGGGCTCAAGGCGGACGGCATCATCGCCATTCTGCAAGGCATCAAATCCGCCGGCGCCCTTCAGGCGGAGCTTGTGCTGCAATGATGGAAACTCGGAAGAACAACGCTTTCCCGAATGGTCTTGTCCGCTTCGCGGCCGTCGCCTCGCTGCTTTTCCTGCTTCCCGCTGCTGACGCCGAAAGCCAGCAGAACGTGGTTTCGGAACTCAGCACGCAGGATGAAATCCAGAAATTCTGCACCAACATCGCCGATGCGGCCCGCGACCAGCGCTATCTGCTGCAAAAGCAGGAGCTGGAAAAGCTGCAGTCCGACGTCAACGAGCGCATTGCCGTGCTGGAAGACCGCAAGGCGGAATATGAGGACTGGCTGGCCCGCCGCGAACATTTCCTCAATCAGGCGAAAAGCAATCTCGTCGATATCTACAAGACGATGAAGGCCGATGCCGCCGCGCCCCAGCTCGAAAAGATGCATGTGGAAATAGCGGCCGCCATCATCATGCAGCTGCCCCCGCGCCAATCGGGCCTCATCCTCAGCGAGATGGATGCGCAGAAGGCCGCTGTCGTCGCCGGCATCATGTCGCAGGCAACCGATAAAAACACTTCGAAGGATCCTTCATGAGCACGCGTCGTCTTCCGGCCCTCCTCCTGCCGCTCGCCTTGCTTGCCGGCTGCCAGAACAACCAGACCCTGAAGGAAATCGGCAACGCACCGGCGATGAGCCCGATCGGCAGCGGCCTGCAATTCAGCCAGACGCCGCAAATGGGCATGTATCCGAAGCAGCCGAAGCACATGGCGAGCGGCTATTCGCTGTGGAGCGACAGCCAGGGCGCCCTGTTCAAGGATCTGCGCGCGCTCAACATCGGCGACATCCTGACCGTCAACATCCAGATCAACGACAAGGCCGATTTCGACAACGAGACCGAGCGCAACCGCACCAATTCCAGCGGTTTGAACTGGAAGGCGGATGCGCAGGTGTTCGGCTGGAACCCGAAGGCCGATTCCAGCATCAATTACGGTTCCGACACCGACACCCAGGCAAAGGGCAAGACCAAGCGTTCTGAAAAGCTGACGCTCCTCGTGGCCGCCGTGGTGACCGGCATTCTGGAAAACGGCAACCTCATCATCAGCGGTTCGCAGGAAGTGCGCGTGAACCACGAAATCCGTATCCTCAATGTCGGCGGTATCGTCAGGCCGCAGGATGTGGATGCACAGAACATGATCTCCTACGAGCGCATCGCGGAAGCGCGCATCTCCTATGGCGGTCGCGGACGTCTGACGGAAGTGCAGCAGCCCCCGGTCGGGCAACAGGTCGTCGACCTGTTCTCGCCGCTCTGACCTCGGCACACGGGAACGGGACTGACCCATGGAAAACGAACAGGCTGAGGGCAAGAAAAAATCCTCCCCTCTGGTCATGACCATCGCAGGCGTTGCGATCCTCACCCTGCTCGGCGCGGGCGGCGGCTGGCTGGTGGGCGGCATGATCGCGCCGAAGATCGCCGGCGCGGAGGCGCATGCCCCGGCTGCCGCCGGCGGACACGGCGAGAAAAAGGAAGAGGGTATCGAGAAAATCTCGGCCGAAGCGAACGGCATCGTCCAGCTCGATCCCATTACCACCAACCTCGCCTATCCCTCGACGAACTGGGTGCGGCTGGAAGTGGCGCTGATGTTCAAGGGGCCGGTCGAGGTGGGTCTGGCGGAAGAGATCCACCAGGACATCATGGCCTATGTCCGCACCGTTTCCCTTCAGCAGCTGGAAGGGCCGCGCGGCTTTCAATATCTTAAGGATGACATTCAGGAACGAGTTGACCTGCGCTCTCAAGGACGCGTATCCAAGGTCATGTTCCGGACCTTTGTCATCGAATGATTCGATTTCTTGTAACCATCGCCGTCCTCCTTGCCTTGCCGGGTCTTGCCAGTGCCCAGCAATTTCCGTCCGATCTGTTCAACACGCAGATAGACGGCTCCGTCGCGGCATGGATCATCCGCACCTTCGGCCTGTTGACGGTTCTCTCGGTCGCGCCGGGCATCCTGATCATGGTCACGAGCTTTCCGCGCTTCGTGATCGCCTTTTCGATCCTCAGATCCGGCATGGGACTGGCTTCGACCCCGTCCAACATGATCCTGCTGTCGATGGCGATGTTCATGACCTTCTACGTCATGTCGCCCACCTTCGACAAAGCCTGGACCGACGGCGTGCAGCCGCTTCTGCAGAACCAGATCAACGAACAGCAGGCCGTGCAGCGCATCGCCGAGCCCTTCCGCACCTTCATGAACGCCAATACGCGTGACAAGGATCTGAAGCTTTTTGTGGATATCGCCCGCGAGCGCGGCCAGGAAGTGATGACCGACAATGTCGTCGATTACCGCGTGCTCGTTCCGGCCTTCATGCTGTCGGAAATCCGGCGCGGTTTCGAGATCGGTTTTCTCATCATCCTGCCGTTTCTGGTCATCGATCTGATCGTCGCCACCATCACCATGGCGATGGGCATGATGATGCTGCCGCCGACCTCGATTTCCCTGCCGTTCAAGATCCTGTTCTTCGTGCTGATCGACGGCTGGAACCTGCTGGTCGGCAGTCTCGTCAGATCGTTCAACTGACGGCCTCTGTGCCTGATTGACACCCGTTAACCCTGTTTTTTAACCCCGCGTGCCCAGGTACGCGGGTTTTGCGCGTTTTTACGCTTTGGTTACCAGTTTTTCTGGCGACTTGGTAACTATCTTTTTAAATAAAAAAATTACCATTTAACTAAATCAAAAAGTAACCATAAGTATTTTCCAATATTTCTTGGCTGCCAAATTAATAATTGGGCAATTTTTCGCTGCGAATTTCTTTCTACACGCAGCGGGTTTGGTTTCTGAAACTAAGCATTTCCGAACCGAGTGGCATGAAGCCGAAACGTTGCGACCGGTAATACCAAACCCGGTATGTCCCCACTCCAGTATCTCGTAAAAACAAGGGACACATTTATTATGGCAAGCATTCTCACCAACACCAACGCAATGGCCGCTCTCTCGACCCTGCGTTCCATCGCTTCCGACCTGTCGACCACGCAGGACCGCATTTCTTCCGGCCTGAAGGTTGGTTCGGCTTCGGACAACGCTGCTTACTGGTCGATCGCGACCACCATGCGTTCCGACAACAAGGCTCTGGGCGCAGTATCTGACGCACTGGGCATGGGCGCTGCCAAGGTTGACACCGCATCTGCCGGTATGGAAGCCGCTATCGATGTTGTTACCCAGATCAAGGCCAAGGTCGTTGCCGCAAAGGAAGAAGGCGTCGACAAGACCAAGATTCAGGAAGAAGTTACCCAGCTTCTCGATCAGCTGAAGTCGATCGGCACGGGCGCTTCGTTCAACGGTGAAAACTGGCTCGTTTCCACCGCCAACGCCACCAAGACGGTCGTATCCGGCTTCGTCCGTGACGACAACGGCAATGTCAGCGTCAAGACGACGGACTACGCGCTGGATGCATCGTCCATGCTCTACACCGAAGCGACGCCGGGCACGATCGATGCCAACTCCGGTATCCTGAACGCTACCGGTGCAACCACCACCGTCGGCGCCAAGACCTACACCCAGATCTCCGTTCTCGACCTCAACGTCGGCACCGATGACCTGGACAACGCTCTTTACTCCGTTGAAACGGCCCTGACGAAGATGACCAGCGCCGGCGCCAAGCTCGGCTCGCTGTCTGCACGTATCGACCTGCAGACCGACTTCGCCGACAAGCTGTCCGACTCCATCGAAAAGGGTGTTGGCCGCCTCGTCGACGCCGACATGAACGAAGAGTCCACCAAGCTGAAGGCTCTGCAGACGCAGCAGCAGCTGGCAATCCAGGCTCTGTCGATCGCCAACAGCGACTCGCAGAACATCCTGTCGCTCTTCCGCTAAGAGCTGAACTTCTCATAGCCCTTCGGGGCTGGGGGACCCATTTTCTTCCCACATGCATTCGGGGGCTGACCAAATGCATATCCGGGCAGAAAGCATAAAGGTTCGATAGGCTGAATCGAACCGAATGCACCAGACAGGCCGCATCCCGAATAAGGATGCGGCCTTATCTTTTTTTTAAATATTTCGGGATACGCGCGCGCACGCGCGAGAGTTGTAATTTTGAATTTTCATAATGCTGATTTTCTTTTCCCGCTTATCAATTCATTAACCAAACTGGCGTTACCTAAGCTCATCGAAACGGCGAGCTAACGTTAAAAATCAGCCAGTTAGCAGGCATGATGCTGTGCGCCGTTCCCGGTGAAACCGGAATGTCCCTTCTTTAATCAGCCATTCAAGGGGCACACTACTATGACGAGCATTATTACCAATGTCGCAGCAATGTCTGCGCTCCAGACTCTGCGCACCATCGGCCAGAACATGGAATCCACCCAGGCACGCGTTTCCTCCGGCCTCCGCGTTGGCGAAGCTGCTGACAATGCTGCCTACTGGTCGATCGCGACCACCATGCGCTCCGACAACATGGCGCTTTCCTCGGTTTCCGACGCTCTCGGCCTCGGCGCCGCCAAGGTAGACACCGCTTCTGCCGGCATGGAATCGGCAATCGAAGTCGTTAAGGAAATCAAGGCAAAGCTGGTCACGGCAACTGAAGAAGGCGTCGACCGCACCAAGGTTCAGGAAGAAATCGATCAGCTGCAGAACCAGCTCGTATCGATCGCACAGGGCGCATCCTTCTACGGCGAAAACTGGCTCGTAGGCACTTCGACCCTCGGCGCTACCACGCCTGGCACGGACCCGGACAAGTCGGTCGTCGCTGGCTTCGTTCGCTCCACCGGCGGTGCCGTTAACGTCACGACCACGAAATACGCCCTCGACAACACCGCAACCGGCAACACTCTTTTCGGTTCGGTTGACGCCACGGGCGCCCCCGACACGAGCGGTATTCTCGGCACGACCGGAACGTTCACGACTGTCACCGCTCAGTCCGTCTACACACTGGACATCACCCAGTATGCAGCCGCAGACCGCGCCACCAACATGGCCGAAGCACTGACGCTGGTTGAAAACGCTCTCAAGGCAATGACGAGCGCCGCAGCCAAGCTCGGCTCGCTCTCCATGCGTATCGGCCTGCAGGAAGACTTCGCTTCCAAGCTGTCCGACTCCATCGACAAGGGCATTGGCCGCCTCGTGGACGCTGACATGAACGAAGAGTCCACCCGCCTCAAGGCCCTGCAGACCCAGCAGCAGCTCGGCGTTCAGGCTCTCTCGATCGCCAACAGCAACTCCGAAAGCATCCTGTCGCTCTTCCGTTAATCGAAGACCGAAAGCGAAAAAATCAACCGCGCCGAAAGGCGCGGTTTTTGTTTGTGCAATTGACTGCAAAATTCATTCATTTCTTGATTAAGACTTCATTAACCAAATCACCGCTAAATCAAGCCATCGAAACGACTCGTTAACCAAGACGAAAAAGAGGTTAACAGGCATCACGCCGCGTTGTCGTTTCCGGCGATCCCGGAATGTCCCTTCCCATTTAGCCAGCTCAGAGGGGCAATTATGACAAGTATTCTGACAAACACCGCCGCCATGTCGGCGCTTCAGACACTGCGTGCAATCAGCGGCCAGCTCGAAGACACACAATCCAGAGTTTCTTCCGGGCTGCGCGTTAAAACGGCTTCCGACAACGCCGCTTACTGGTCGATCGCGACCACCATGCGTTCGGACAACATGGCCCTTTCCGCGGTTCAGGATGCACTGGGACTGGGTGCCGCGAAGATCGATGTCGCCTATTCCGCAATGGAAAGCGCCGTCGAAGTCGTGAAAGAAATCAAATCGAAAATCGTCGCGGCAACCGAAGAGGGCGTCGACAAGACGAAGATCCAGGAAGAAATCGACCAGCTGAAAAAGCAGCTGGAATCGATTGCGCAGGGCGCGTCTTTCAGCGGTGAAAACTGGTTGCTGGGCACCGGCGCAAAGACCGTCGTTTCCGGCTTTGTCCGTGACGGCAGCGGTTCCGTCAACGTTACGAAAACCGACTATACGCTTATCGATACGACGACCGCGACAGAAACACCCAATGTGATTTTTGGCCTGACCGGCACGCCGGCAACGGTCGACACCACGAAAGGCATCATCGGAGAGGCCGGCGTAGCTTCGGGCATTTCCGTATGGGACATCGATCTCAAGCTTTTCGATAGTGCAACGCCCCCGACCTACACGATCGGCAATCTTCTCACCGATGTCGAAACCGCGTTTCAGTCGCTCAGCAGCGCCTCCTCCGCCCTCGGCTCCATCAAGATGCGCATCGGCCTGCAGGAAGATTTCATCTCCAAGCTCACCGACTCCATCGACAGCGGCATCGGCCGCCTGGTGGATGCGGATATGAACGAAGAATCAACCCGCCTCAAGGCATTGCAGACACAGCAGCAGCTGGGCATCCAGTCGCTTTCCATCGCCAATACCAGTTCCGAAAATATCCTGTCGCTATTCCGTCAGTAAGCGGCGCCCGATGGCTACGGGCGGTTTCGTCCCGCTCTGGCAGCAACAGAATATTCGGATATGGAAACCGCGCTTCGAAAGGGGCGCGGTTTTCCATTTGCCGCTAACTGCGTGGCGCGCGCATGCATCAACCGCCGCAGGCGACCGGTTCAACAACCACGTAAACATTTGAAATTTTGGAGAGAAATGGTGCTGCTAGAGAGATTTGAACTCTCGGCCTCTCCCTTACCAAGGGAGTGCTCTACCCCTGAGCTATAGCAGCATCCGGTGCCGAAGCGTTTGCTTCAGCATCAAGCGTGGCGGCCTATTGCCATAGGTTTTTGACGAGCGCAAGTCGCAAAACGATATTCTTCATCAAGCGGGGCAAAAAAGCGTGCCCCCTGTTGAAAAATACATTTTTCAGATATTGCTGAATCTATGAACGAACATCATGACAAACAGGCAAAGGCAGCGGTTTCCGCTGGCGCTTCCGCGGAAGCATCCGCCCCGGTGGCCGATGGTAAGCCGCAGGCGGGGCCCGGCGAAAAGGCGCGGCAGCGCGAGGCGGAACGCAAGGCGCGGGCGGCCAAGAAGCTTCGTGAAAATCTTTTAAAGCGCAAACAGCAGGTTCGCGCGCGCCGTGCCGGCGAAGAGGACGAGACGATTGGCCTGCCTGCCGCAAAAACGGACGAATCATCCTCATAGAGAATTCACCAAGCATAAATTGAAACGCCGCGGAAATTCGTCTAAGGACGCGCCTTTCCGCAAGGCACGATAAAGAAAGGCGGGCACAGGCCCGTAGGGACGCATGGATCGCATCAGAATTACGGGTGGCAACAAGCTAAACGGCATCATTCCCATCTCCGGCGCCAAAAACGCCGCCTTGCCGTTGATGATCGCATCGCTTCTGACCAGCGACACGCTGACGCTCGAAAACGTGCCGCATCTGGCGGACGTGGAGCAGCTCATCCGCATTCTCGGCAATCACGGCGTCGATATTTCCGTCAACGGTCGCCGCGAAAGCCAGGGCGAAGCCTATTCCCGCACCGTGCACTTCACCTGCCGCACCATTGTCGATACCACCGCACCTTACGAGCTGGTGTCCAAGATGCGCGCAAGCTTCTGGGTCATCGGCCCGCTTCTGGCGCGTGAGGGCCGCGCCCGCGTTTCCCTGCCCGGCGGCTGCGCCATCGGCACGCGCCCGGTCGACCTGTTCATCGAGGGCCTCGAGGCGCTTGGCGCAACGATGGAGATCGATGGCGGCTACATCAACGCCACGGCGCCCAAGGGCGGTCTGATCGGCGCGGTTTACACCTTCCCGAAAGTTTCCGTCGGCGCGACGCATGTGATGCTGATGGCCGCAAGCCTTGCCCGCGGCACCACCGTCATCCACAACGCCGCCCGCGAGCCGGAAGTGGTAGATCTTGCGCAATGCCTGATCGCCATGGGCGCGAAGATCGAAGGCGCCGGCACCTCTACCATCACCATCGAAGGCGTCACCTCGCTCTCTGGAGCACGTCACCGCGTTCTGCCGGATCGTATCGAAACCGGCACCTATGCCATGGCAGTGGCAATGACCGGCGGTGACGTGGTGCTGGAAGGCACGCGCGCAGCGCTGCTCGACAACGCGCTCGATACGCTCAGGCTTGCAGGCGCCACGATCAGCGAGACGGAGACAGGCCTTCGCGTCGTGCGCAACGGCAACGGCATCCAGCCGGTCGATATCGTCACCGAGCCCTTCCCCGGCTTCCCCACCGACCTGCAGGCGCAGTTCATGGCGCTGATGACCCGCTCGCAGGGTGTTTCGCATATCACCGAAACCATCTTTGAAAACCGCTTCATGCATGTGCAGGAACTCGCCCGTCTCGGTGCGAAGATTTCGCTTTCCGGCCAGATGGCCCGCATCGAGGGCGTCTCCCGCCTGAAGGGCGCGCCTGTCATGGCGACCGACCTGCGCGCTTCCGTATCGCTGGTCATTGCCGGCCTCGTGGCGGAAGGCGAGACCATGGTTTCGCGCGTCTACCACCTCGATCGCGGCTTCGAACGCCTTGAGGAAAAGCTCACCCGCTGCGGTGCACTGGTCGAACGCGTCAGCGATTGATCCTGTCTTCGCCGCTCATCCGTTTTCTACCCGTTGCAGAGTGGGCCCGGACTGCCTATTTCCAATGTAAGTCATGGAAATAGCGGTCCGCACCGCAGAAGAAGGAAGAAAAAGATGAGCGGCCTGAAATTGCTCGCGCTGGATACTGAAGATCTCTCTGTCATCTCGACACATATGCAGGACAGTGTCTTCAAGCTGAAGGATGTTGCCTTCGAGCCGAAGCACGGCCAGTTCACGCTTTCCGCCAACCGTTTTGTCTGGGAAAGCACTGACAAAAAGAACCTGCCGCCGGAACGCTGCCGCAGCGTCGTTTTCCTGAAACGGGTCTCGGCCGTCCGCTCGCACGGTATCAACCGCGCCGACAGGGAACAGGTGCTGTCGCTTCTGGCCATCCGCTTCGTGCAGAACGGCGAAGGACCTGATGGAGCCGTGGAATTGACGCTTTCGGGCGGCGGCGCCATCGCGCTTGATGTCGAATGCATCGAGGCGCAATTGACCGATGTGAGCGGCGCATGGGAAACGGCTGCCAAACCGCACCATCCAGACAGCGAATAAGCACACCGCGCCATTGCAACGGTTGCCTTTCGTCACCGTTTCGATTTATGCCACATACCAGAGCCGCAATTTTTCTGCGGTAAGTTCGTGCACCTCGCGGGATCGCCCGCGGGGACAATGAAAGGGTAATGGCGTGGCAATCTGGCTGGAGCAGGCGTCGGCGGATTTCGAACAGAAATTCGCGGCCTTCCTGACAACCAAGAGAGAAGTTTCCGAAGACGTCAACGCAACCGTTCGCGAGATCATCAACGATGTCCGCCATCGCGGCGATGCGGCCCTTGCCCATTATTCCCAGAAATTCGACGGTATCGATTTCACCAAGGTTTCGATGCGTGTCACGGCGGATGAGATCGATGCGGCCTTCGCCGCCGTCGACAGAAGCGTCATCGAGGCGCTTGAACTTGCCGCCCGGCGTATCGAAAAACACCATGCACGGCAGATGCCGAAGGATGATATTTATGAGGACGATATCGGCGTGGGCCTCGGCTCGCGCTGGACCGCCATCGAGGCCGTGGGCCTTTATGTGCCCGGCGGCACGGCCAGCTATCCAAGCTCGGTGCTGATGAACGCCGTGCCTGCCAGGGTCGCCGGTGTGGAGCGCATCGTCATGGTCGTGCCGGCCAATGGCGGTGCGGTCAATCCGGCGGTGCTGGCTGCGGCGCGTATTGCGGGCGTCGAGGAAATCTATCGCATCGGCGGCGCGCAGGCTGTCGCAGCCCTTGCCTATGGCACGGAAACCATCGCACCGGTCGCCAAGATCGTCGGTCCCGGCAATGCCTATGTGGCGGCCGCAAAGCGCCAGGTCTTCGGCACCGTCGGCATCGACATGATCGCCGGTCCCTCCGAAGTGCTGATCATTGCCGGCAGGGACAATGATCCCGACTGGCTTGCAGCCGATCTTCTGGCGCAGGCGGAGCATGATCGCGGCGCGCAATCCATCCTCATCACCGACAATGCCGAACTCGGCAAGGCCGTTGAAGCCGCTGTCGAGCGGCAGTTGAAGCGCCTGTCGCGCTCCGAGACGGCGGCGGCAAGCTGGGCCGATTTCGGCGCGGTCATTCTGGTCGAAAAGCTTTCCGACGCCATTCCGCTCGCCAACCGCATCGCCGCCGAGCATCTGGAACTTGCCGTCGATGACCCGGATGCCCTGATGGCGCATATCCGCAATGCAGGTGCGATTTTCGTCGGACGCCATACGCCGGAAGTGATCGGCGATTATGTCGGCGGCTCCAACCACGTGCTCCCGACAGCGCGGTCGGCGCGCTTCTCCTCTGGCCTCTCGGTGCTGGATTTCGTCAAGCGCACTTCGATCCTGCGGCTTGGGCCGGAGCAGTTGCGACAGCTTGCGCCCGCGGCCATCACCCTTGCCCGGTCCGAGGGACTGGACGCGCATGCGCGTTCCGTCTCCATTCGCCTCAATCCGGAAAGTTAAGCGATGGCTTCAGGCGATTTCCGGCTTTGCGACGTGGTACTGGACGACAGCATCGGCCGGTCCACGCCCGACGTGGAGCATGAACGCGCCGTCGCCATTTTCGACCTGATCGAAGAAAACAGCTTCGAACCTTTCGGCCATGATGGCGGCCCCTATCGGCTGCATATATCGCTGGTCGATGCCAAGCTGGTTTTTTCGATCCGCACCGAAGACGAGAAGGATGTCGCGACCCATATTCTGTCGCTGACGCCGTTCCGCCGCATCATCAAGGATTATTTCCTGATCTGCGAAAGCTATTACGAAGCGATCCGCTCCTCTACGCCGAGCCAGATCGAGGCGATCGACATGGGCCGGCGCGGCATTCACAATGATGGCTCGCAGACGCTGATGGACCGGCTTTCGGGCAAGATCAGGATCGATTTCGACACGGCGCGCCGCCTCTTCACCCTTGTCTGCGTGCTTTATTGGCGGGGTTAGAGATGATCGATCCTGCCGCAGCGCCAAACGAGGGACGAGCGCCGAAATCGGTCCTCTTCATGTGCGGCATGAACTCCATCCGTTCCCCCATGGCGGAGGTCATCGCCAAACGGCTGGTGGCGCCCGGCATCTACATCCAGTCCGCCGGCGTGCGGGCGGGCGAGCGCGATCCATTCGTGGATGCGGTGCTGGAAGAACAGGGCTTTTCGCTCGGCAAGCACAAGCCGCGCACTCTGGATGAGATCGAGGATGATTTTTTCGATCTGATCATTACATTGACGCCGGAAGCCCATCACGCCGCACTGGAACTGACGCGCTCGAATTCGCTGGACGTGGTCTATTGGCCGACCATGGACCCGACGGTGATCACAGGCACGCGCGAGCAGATTCTCGACGCCTATCGCGAGGTGCGGGACCATCTGGCAAAACTGATCTCGGAACGATTGCCAAGGCGGCAGCAGCCGGTGGCGGATACGCTTTCAAAAGACTGAAAACTGCCTCGGCCTGTTAAAATCAATCGCGATTTTCAAGCCGATGCTTTAGAGGTTCACAAATGTGCCGGGATTGTGTAGTTTCCGCGCAATTTTCCCGGACTCGATATGTCCGGCACTATCAACAGGAAGAAAACCCTTACATGACAAAAGAAGAAGTCCTTGAATTCCCGGGCATCGTAACCGAATTGCTGCCGAACGCAACATTCCGCGTGAAGCTTGAGAACGACCACGAAATCATCGCCCACACGGCGGGCCGCATGCGCAAGAACCGTATCCGCGTTCTGGCCGGCGACAAGGTGCTGGTCGAAATGACGCCTTACGACCTCACCAAGGGCCGCATCACCTATCGCTTCAAGTAATCCACCTTCCGCATCGGACGCCCGGGCAGCGCAATGACCAATTCAAAACAAAAGCTCGTTCTGGCATCCGGCTCGCCGCGGCGTCTGGAGCTGCTGCATCAGATCGGTATCGAACCGGCACGTCTGATGCCGATGGACATCGACGAGACGCCGGCCAAGCTCGAGCATCCGCGCACGCTCTGCCGCCGTCTGTCATTGCAGAAGGCGGAAGCCGCGCAGGCGGCGCTGAAGAACGAACAGGCGTGGAAAGACGCCTATGTTCTGGGATCCGATACGGTGGTCGCCGTTGGTCGCCGCATCGTCGGCAAGGCCGAATATACGGAAGAGGCCTCGGCGGCGCTGCATCTTCTCTCGGGACGCAGCCATTGGGTCTATACCGGCATCTGCCTTGTGACCCCCGGCGGCAAGATCCGCCAGAAGGTCGCGGAGACCAAGGTGCGCTTCAAGCGCCTCTCCACGCGGGAGATCGAGGCTTACATCGCGTCGGGCCAGTGGCGCGGCAAAGCTGGTGCCTATGGCATCCAGGGCATTGCCGGCGCCTTCGTGCAGAAACTGACCGGCTCCTATACCAATGTCGTCGGCCTGCCGCTTTATGAAACCATGTCGCTTCTTTCCGGAGAAGGATTTGAGGTGACTTCGGGCTGGCTCGAAGGATAGGCCATGGCAAAGTCCCCCACAGAAGGCGCTGGAAACGTCACCCCGCTTCGCAAATCCCAGCCATGCCCGGAATGCGGGCGGCCCTCGACGCGCGAAGACTATCCTTTCTGTTCGGATCGCTGCCGCTCGCTCGATCTCGCCCGCTGGCTGAACGGCTCCTACGCCATTCCGGTTGCGGACGATGAAAGCAGCGCCGGCGGACAGGACGGCGGCAAGAATAACGCCGAATGAGAACCTGCACCGCCGGAAACTTCGGCGGTGAATTGCATAAGATTTTCAGAGCCACCGCTCACACCACATATTCACCGGGTTGCCGACAGCCCGAAAAACCATATCAGAACCGGCTGACGCCTTTTTCCGCCAGCCCCTTAAGGTCTTGCGATGGACGCAGGCTTGCAAAAGAGAGTGAGCCATGGCGCGCTGCTGTTTGCGGTGCTGGCCGTTTGCCTTGCCATAGGCGCGACGGTGCTGCTAGCCAATGACAAGAAGCACCTCAAAAGCCTGCTGGCCTATCTCAATCTGACGCCCGCCATACAGTCCGCCACGCCACCGAAGATGAAGCCCGTCAAGCGGCAGAAACTCGCCGTCCAAAAAGTCTCTCTGCCGCCGCATCTGCTGAAGTTCGAGCAAGTGGGCGACAGAGCATCTTTCGCCCGCGATTTCGTTGTTTCCGGCAAGGAGCTTTGCGACCGCTTTACCACCGCAGGTTTCTCCAACCCGCGGGGCTGGCACGCGAGCCCGGTCAACATCCGCAGTTTCGAATGCATGGCCGATTTTGCGGCAGGAAACGCATCGGACCCGGCCGAGCGGGCATCGCTCTTTCTTGAAATCAGGGGGGAAGCCTCGGGGGAGGTTCGCTCCATCCGGATGAAGGCGGTTGCGCCCAAGACACCGGACGGAGCGGCCGTTCTGACGAAGCTCGATGAAGCACTCACCATGATTATCGGACAGACACGCTGGGCCGATCTAGCGGACATGCTGGAGCCGGCACGCCGGATGCAGCCCTATCAGGCACAACATTTCGGTATTTCGGTTTCCATAAAACCGGAACCGACGGCGCCGCATCGCCTGAACGTGATTTTGCTCGCAAGCGAACAATCGCCGGGGGTGAAGCTGACACGCAGCTTTTTTGACCGGGATGGCTGGCTTAGCCCAGCCGCGCGAATGGATCGGCCGGCGCTCTATCCTTCCGTCAATAAAGACCGTGTCCGGTGAGGCAAAGGCCGCTCAGCCTATCGCTGCGAGCTTGCGCCGCACCGGCGGAATCCTGTCGCTTTGCTGGGCCTGACGCTTGGCCTCCCACTGAAGTGCTGTGCGAACGATTGTCGCCAGATCGTTGAAGCGGGGACGCCAGCCCAGCTCCGACTGGATACGCGACGAATCCGCCACCATGGTCGCAATATCGCCCGCCCGGCGCGGACAATGGATGATCGGAAAATCGCGTCCCGATTCCCGCTGCACGGCCTGCAGGACGTCCAGAACCGAATAACCAACGCCATAACCGCAATTGAGTGTGCGGGTGCCGCCACCGGCGCGCAGATGCGCCATGGCGAGCATATGGGCGTCAATCAGGTCGCTGACGTGAATATAGTCGCGGACGCCGGTGCCATCGGCGGTCGGGTAATCCGTTCCGTAAACTTCCACTTGGTCGCGGCGACCGGTTGCGGCTTCGCAGGCGACTTTGATGAGGTTTGCCACGCCCGTGAGGGAAGGCCCGGCGCGGCCCTGCGGGTCGGCTCCGGCGACATTGAAATAACGCAGCGCCACATAGTTGAAATCATGCGCCTTGACGACGTCACGCAGCATGATCTCGGAAGCGAGTTTCGACAGGCCGTAGGGGTTTTCCGGGCTGAGGATCGCAGTTTCGGGAACCGGGCCATCAAAGGGCTGGTTTCCATAGACGGCGGCTGTCGAGGAGAAGATGAAATTGCGGATGCCATGGGCGACCGCCGCAGCGACGAGGGCGCGGGTCGTGCCCGTATTGTTTTCGTAATATTCGAGCGGCTGGCTGATCGATTCAGGAACGCTGACAGAGCCTGCGAAGTGGAAAATGGTCTCGATCTGGTTTTCTTCGAAAATCTGGTCCAGCAGGGCGCGGTCCGCCACGTCGCCCAGATAAAAACGCGCCGCTGGCGCAACAGCCCAGCGCGACCCCGTCGAAAGCCGGTCAACAACAACGACCTCTTCCCCGGCATCGAGCAAAGCCCACACCATGTGGCTTCCTATATAACCGGCCCCACCCGTGACCAGAACAGCCATGACACTACTTCCCTGTTTGCTTTTCTTGAGCTCATCAAAGCCAATAATTCTTCATCATTGATTACTTGCACAGCGAATACGCGACCAATCCACCGCCCCATTAAAAAGGTGGCTTACGATTGGTTAGCGCAATGAAGTGCTTTTTATCTATTAGTGAAAATGTTCTCATAAATGGAACAAGGAGCGCATATCACAGAAAATGCCCCACGTCGATGGTTGCGCCGTGGGGTTGCAGTTTTAGGTCTTCGCTGTGATTTTGTTGTCGATTTCCCTACCGAAGCGCGATCCCGGCACGGCAGGGGAAACCATTATACGGAAAGCCGACGCTTACCTGCCGAGGATATAGGATGCCAGCCGGTCGGCCGCGTCTTCTATCTGCCTGGGGTTGCGCAGGAAACAGGCGCGGAGAAACAGCTCCCCTCCCGGACCGAAGGCCGTGCCGGGCGCAAGACCGACGCCGGTCTTGTCGACGATATCGAGCGCCGTCGCCCGGCTGTCCGTCACGCCGTCAATCTTGAGGAAGGCGTAAAGGGCGCCGTCCGGCTTCAGGGTTTCCACACGGTTCGTCGCGATGAGCGCATCGCAGAGAATATCGCGGGATGTCAGAGCGCGTTCGTAATTCTCGCGGACGAAACCATCGCCGTGATCGAGGGCGGCGACCGCGCCGCGCTGCATGAATTGCGCCACGCCTGAGGTGGAATATTGAATGAGATTCTCGATCACCTGACCGATGGCCGGCGGGGCGACGAGCCAGCCGACGCGCCAGCCGGTCATGGACCAGTTCTTCGAGAAGGAATTGGCGAAGACGATCTTGTCGTCCGGCTCCATGACGTCGAGGAAGGACGGCGCACGGCTGCCGGAATAATGATAAAGCGCATAAATCTCGTCGGCGACGATCCACAGATCGTGTTTGCGGGCGAGCGTCAGAACGTCGCGGAGATTGTCGAGCGTCGCCGTCCAGCCGGTCGGGTTGGAGGGCGTATTGATGAAAAGCGCCTTCGTCTTGCCGGTGATCGCGCTTTCCAGCCTGTTGATATCGAAATCCCAGCGGCCGTCGCGGAAATCGATACCGACCGGAACCGCCTTCGCACCCGCCACGCCGATGGCGGCCACGATATTCGGCCATGTCGGAGACAAATAGACCATTTCGTCGCCCGGCGAGGTCAGCGCCTGCACGGCAAGCACGATGGCCTGCATGCCGGAACCGGTCGCGTAAAAATGCTCCGGCGGCAGCGACGCTGCGAAATGACGTTGATAATAACGGCTCAGCGCCTGGCGCAATTCGGGAATGCCGCGCTGCCAGGTATAGAAGGTTTCGCCGTTGTTCAGCCCATCGATGGCGGCCTGATTGATGAAGTCCGGGCTCGGCAGATCGCCTTCGCCGACCCACAGCGGCAGGAGATTGTCCCGCCCGCGGGCGTAATTCACGACTTCAACAATGCCGCTCTCGGGAGCCGCCAGAGAGCGCGCACTCAGACTGTTCAAAATGGACATTAAAGACACTCCGTTTGGTGCCTTCTTATCGCATCGAACCAGCCATGTGCATGATATTCCGTGAGGCGATCATGGATTTTCTTTATGGGTCATCCCCGGCAGGAGATCGCCGGCCTCATGGGCCGGCACATCAGGCCGGGGACGATGGCGACAATCAACGCGTCTTCAGCAGATCGCGGATTTCGGTGAGAAGCTTGACGTCTTCCGGCGGCGGTGCTGCTTCCGGCTTTTCCTCGACCTTCTTGCGTTCAACGGAATCACGAAGCTTGTTGACGCCCTTGACCATCAGGAAAATGATCCAGGCCAGGATAAGGAAGTTGATGAGAACCGTCAGAAAATTGCCGTAGGCGAAGACGGCGCCCTGATCGCGGGCGGCGGCGAGCGACGTGGCGTTGACGCTGGAGCTCAGCGGCAGGAAGTAGTTCGAAAAATCGAACCCGCCGAAGATGGCGCCGACAATCGGCATGATGAGATCGTTGACGACGGAGTCGACGATCTTGCTGAAAGCCGCACCGATAATAACACCCACGGCCAGATCCATGACATTGCCGCGGGCAATGAAGGTTTTAAATTCGTTAAGCATTCAGATTGTCCCTCTCTCCTGCTTCGCGAGCTGAAGCTATGTGACTGTCCCTACGGGTCGAACCATATAGGGTCCGGGCTTCATTTGGAATCCGCGGGATTGCATTTATTAGCTTTTTTGCACGCTCACCTTGAACTTTATGCTCAGACCGCGCTCATTCTCAACGGCGCTGAATTCGCCTATGCTTGATATCAGGGAATTCTTGCATGGGGAGGATGCGTGCTTCCTGGGTGGATCATATTCGGTTCGGCCTTCGCTTATGTCCTGCTGCTGTTTGCGGTTGCAAGCTATGGGGACAGGAAGAGCCGCAAAAGAAACGCTCCGAACAAGGGACGTCCGTTCGTCTATGCGCTCAGCCTGGCGATCTATTGCACCTCCTGGACCTATTTCGGCGGCGTGGGGCTCGCGGCAGACAGGGGGCTGGAATTTCTCGGCATCTATACCGGCCCTATCCTTGCCTTCACCATCGGCATGCCGATCATCCGCCGCATCGTCGAACTGGCGAAAACGGAAAAGCTGACGTCCGTTGCGGATTTCATTGCCGCCCGTTACGGCAAGAACTCCACCGTGGCGATGATCGTCGCCATCATCGCGCTCGTCGGCGCCATTCCCTATATCGCGCTGCAGCTGAAAGCCGTTTCCAGCTCGGTGGCGACGATGGTCGATCCTGGCGATTACGGCATTGGCAGCGGCAATCTTTATTTCCTCGATCTGCCGCTGGTCGTCACCATCGTCATGGCGGGGTTTGCCGTCATGTTCGGCACCCGGCACACCGATGCCACCGAACATCAGGACGGGCTCATTCTGGCGATCTCGATGGAATCGCTGGTCAAGCTGGTCGCCATGTGCACCGTCGGCTTTTATGTGCTCTTCGTGCTCTTCAACGGTCCCGTGCACCTATGGCAGCTCGCCTCCGAGAACGAACAGGCCATGCGGGCCATATCCTATCACACGCCCGTCAGCCGCTGGATCGTGATGACGCTGCTTTCCGGCTTCGCCATCATCCTGCTGCCACGCCAGTTCCACGTCACCGTGGTTGAAAATCGCACGCCGCAAGAGCTGCGCATGGCGGGGTTCCTGCTGCCGCTTTATCTCATCGCGATCAACATCTTCGTGCTGCCGATTGCGCTGGCCGGCATTCTGACGCTCGGCGCCAATGGCGATGCCGACCTCTACGTGCTGCAATTGCCGCTCAATCACCAAATGCCGGTCGTGTCGCTGATCACCTTCATCGGCGGATTTTCGGCGGCGACCGCGATGGTGATCGTCGCTTCGGTGGCGCTATCGATCATGATTTCCAACGACATCGTCATGCCGATCTTCCTGCGGCAGAAGCTGCTGAACCGTTCTCCGCACCGGGACGACTTCGCCAAGACGCTGCTCAACATCCGCAGAACGGCAATCTTTGCGGTGCTGCTTCTGGGCTATGGCTATTATCGCGCCGCCGACAGCGCTACGGGCCTCGCCTCCATCGGCCTTCTCGCATTTGCCGCCATCGCCCAGATGGCCCCTGCCTTGTTCGGCGGGCTGTTCTGGCGGCGCGCCAATGCGCGCGGCGCAATCGCCGGGCTGAGTTCAGGCTTTTTCGTCTGGGCCTATCTGTTGTTTCTCCCAAGCTTCGGCGGGCCGGATAATTCCGAGGTCGCGGCGAATATTCTCGGCTTCCTGTTTTCCGGCAGCACGGTATTCAACGGGCCTGAAGCCGATCCGTTCGTGAATGCGGTCATTCTCAGCCTGCTCGTCAACAGCCTTGCCTTCGTGCTCGGCTCGCTTTCGCGCAATCCGAGGCCGGTGGAGCGCATCCAGTCCGGCATCTTCGTCAAGCGCCACTCGAAATCGCAATTTGCGACACGCGGCTGGAAAACCCGTGTCAGCGTCGGCGACCTCAAAAGCGCGGTCGCCCGTTATCTCGGCGAGGAGCGCATGCTGCGGTCACTCGCGACCTATGAAAAGACGGCGGGCAGGAAACTGAATGACGACCAGCCGGCGGACATGGCGCTGATCCATTTCTCCGAACAGTTGCTGGGCAGCGCCATCGGCTCCTCCTCCGCCCGCCTGGTGCTTTCGATCATTCTTCAGAAGGCGGAAGATACCAGCGCGGACACGGCATGGCTGCTCGATCAGGCAAGCGAGGCCCTGCAATATAATCAGGACATGCTGCAGACCGCGCTCGCCCAGATGGATCAGGGCATTGCGGTTTTCGACAGTTCGCAGCAGCTCACCATCTGGAACCGGCGCTTCCGCACGCTGCTGGATTTGCCCGAGCAATTCGGGCAAGTCGGCGTACCGCTCACGGATATCGTTTCGATGCTGCAGGAACGCGGCGACATGCCTGACGGCGACACGAACGAGCTGATTACCAGCTTCCTGACCATGGACCTGCCCTTCTCGCTGGTGCTGGCGGGCGGCGAGCGCATCATCGAAGTGCGCTCCAACACCATGCCGGACAAGGGCATCGTCGCCACCTTCACCGATATCACCCAGCGTGTGGCGAGCGATCAGGCGCTGAAACAGGCAAACGAGACGCTGGAGCAGCGCGTGGCGGAGCGAACCGTGGAGCTTACCCGCGTCAACCGCGAACTGGCGGAAGCGAGGGCATCCGCCGACGAGGCGAATATCGGCAAGACGCGGTTTTTCGCCGCCGCCGGCCACGATATTCTCCAGCCGCTGAATGCCGCCCGCCTCTATTCTTCCTCTCTGGTCGAACGGCTTGGCGCATCGGGAGAAAGCGATCTCGTCCACAATATCGATTCGGCACTGGAATCGGTCGAAACCATTCTCGGCGCGGTTCTCGATATTTCCCGTCTCGACACCGGCTCGATGAAGGCGCGTATGACATCCGTGCCGCTGAATGAGCTGCTGAAACGCATCGAAACCGATTTCGCGCCGATGGCGCAGGAAAAGAACCTCGACCTCGTGGTCATGCCGACCTCGCTCACGGTCCGCTCCGACCCCAATCTCCTGCGGCGTCTGATACAGAACCTGGTGTCCAACGCCATCAAATACACGCTGAAGGGCAAGGTGGTCGTCGGCGCGCGCCGCCGGGGCGGTGAAGTGGTCATTCAGGTGACGGATTCCGGTATCGGCATTCCTTCATCCAAGTTTCGCACCGTCTTCAAGGAATTCGCCCGGTTGGACGAGGGTGCAAGAACGGCATCCGGCCTCGGGCTCGGTCTTTCCATCGTCGACCGGCTGTCGCGCATGCTGCACCATCCGGTACAGCTGATTTCCACCCCCGGAAAAGGCACGACCTTCCGCATCCACCTGCCGCGCGAGGCGGATCGCCTCGTACCGGCCAAAGTCGATGGCGGGACAATCAGTCCCGCAGCCAGCGACCGCCTTCAGGGCGTCCGGGTGCTCTGCATCGACAACGAGCCGAAAATCCTGGAGGGCATGACGCTGCTCTTGACGGGATGGGGCTGTGAGGTTTTACCCGCAGGTTCCGTGGCGACGCTGGAGGAACCCTTCCTCACTTTGGCCGCAGCACCCGACGTCATCGTCGCCGATTACCATCTGGACGATGGCGACGGCATCAGCGCCATCCGTCTCATCAGGACATTTTACGGCAAGACGATCCCTGCACTGCTGGTGACGGCGGATCGCAGCCCGGAAGTGCGCAGCGATGCCGAAAAATACGGGATTTCTGTTCAGCACAAACCGGTCAAACCGGCGGCGCTGCGGGCCTATATCAACCAGATATCCAGTACGGTGCGGGCGGCCGCCGAATAAAAACTCCCGGACCTTGCGATCCGGGAGCGGTTTTGACCTTCAAAAAACAGACCTATCAGGCCGCCTGATTGTAGCGATCCCTGCCGGTCGCCGAACCCTGTTCCATCTGGAACCGCTGTACCAGATCGAGCAGCGCTTCCACCTCGCCTGACAGTACCCGGCTGGCCGCGCTCGACTGTTCGGCAAGCGCCGCATTCTGCTGCGTCATCTGATCCATCTGGTTGACGGAGCTGTTGACGTTGTGAAGCGCGGAGGACTGATCCTGCGTCGCCGTCGCGATGGTTTCGACATGTTGGCTGACGGTAACGATCTGCTGGCTGATGGCGGAGAGAACCGTGCCCGCCTCCTGCACCAGCTTCGAGCCGGAGCTGACCTCATGCGTCGACTGGTTGATGAGCTGCTTGATCTCGCGGGCCGCGTCGGCGGAGCGCTGGGCAAGCTCGCGCACTTCCTGCGCCACCACCGCAAAACCCTTGCCCGCCTCACCCGCACGCGCGGCCTCGATGCCGGCATTGAGCGCAAGGAGATTGGTCTGGAAGGCGATGTCGTCGATGACCTCGATGATCTGCTCGATCTTGCGCGAGGCGTCTTCGATGCGGCCCATGGCGTCGACGGCGTTGCTGACGACCGAACCGGAACTGTCGGCGCTCTGCTTGGTGATGCGCACGGCCTCATTGGCCTCCCGCGCCCGCTCGGCCGAGGATCTGACGGTAACCGTGATTTCGTCCACGGCGGCGGCAGTCTCTTCCAGCGAGGCGGCCTGATTTTCGGTACGCTTCGACAGATCGACCGACGATTGCTCGATTTCAAAGCCGCTATGCTGGATGATCAGCGTGCGCTCGCGGATTTGCCCCAGCGCATCGCGCAGGTTGAGAAGGGATTCGTTGAAATCCGTGCGCAGACGGTCAAGACGACCAGCGAAAGGCGTCTCGATCGTGCGGCTCAGATCGCCACGCGAGAGCCTGCCGAGGCCTGAAGCAATCTCGCTGACCGCAAATTCGATCTGGCCGTCGAGCTCCTGTTTCTCGGCGTCGTTGCGGTGACGTTCGGACTCGGCTGCGGAGCGTTCCTCGGCGCTTTTGCCCTCAATCGCCAGTTTCTCGATCGCATTCTCGCGGAAAATCACCAGCGCGCGGGCGATGTTGCCGAATTCATTGGTGTTGGTGGCGTAGGGGATCGGCGTGTCGAGATTGCCGTCCGAAAGGGACTTCACCGCATCGGTCAGCTTGCCAAGCGGCTGAAGCGTGCGCTTGATGACGAAATAGGCGAGCAATCCGACGCCAAGCATGGCGAGCGCGCCGCAGATCAGCATCATGTCGCGCAGGCTGTATATCTGCGCATCGTAGACATCCATGGGAACGCCCACGAACAGGATGCCGACGGTTGCGCCGGTCTTGTTCGTAACCGGCATATAACCGGTCATGTAGCTGGTGCCGAACAGCGTGGCGGTGCCAAAATAGGCCTCGCCCTTGGAAACTTTCGGGAAAGCGGGATGATCGGTAGCAAGCTTGGTGCCTGCTGCTCTCTCACCCTTTTCGTTCTTCAGATTGGTGGTCAGGCGAATGAACTCGCCGGCCTTGGCTTCAAAAACAGTAGAGATACCGCCGTTGCCGGCTGCCGTGCGATCGACGAGATCATTGTCACGCATCGTTCCGATGCTGGCGCGACCGACGCTCTTCAACTCGCCATCCACCATTTCGAGGGCAACGCCGCCGACCTTCATCTCATAGAGGATGGCCATGCCGCGCATTGCGCTGTGCGTATCACGCAGCGCGGTGGTGATGATGTTGTCCTTCAAGCGAATGTAGGTCGAAAAACCAACTGCCGCCACGCTGAGCGTGATCAGGCCGATCGTCAACGCGACGACCTTGCCGGCAACGGACTTAAAGAGCCGGTTGTGCATGAAACAGTTCCCCAAAGCCAAACTTATAAAAGTTCTAGTAGGCAACTGTTAAAAAAACGCGAAGTGTCGATAGCGCCTTTTAGGGGGGCACAAGCCGGGCCGGCGCCTGCCGGCTTATGAAGGACGGGAAAACCCGTCCGCCATCAGTGGATATAGCCGAGCCGGATGGCCTTGGCGATCGCCTGGATGCGGTTGACGGAATCGAGCTTGATCGTCGCCGAACCGAGATAGGCGTTGACGGTGTGCACGGAAAGCCCGAGCTTGACCGCGATTTCTTCGCTGATACGGCCGTCCCCCGCCAGTTGCAGGCAGGCGATTTCCCTCTCGCTCAGCGCCTCGGAAGGCGCCGCCTTGCGCTCGTCCAGCGCCAGCATGTCCACCATGATCTCGCAGCACTTGATGTGCTGTTCGATCACGACCTCATTGTCGAGAACGAGGTTGGTGCCGCAGAAGACGATGTAACCGTTGCCGATGGTGCCGAGCCGCACCGGAAGCGCGAGCCCCGCATAGGGCAATGTGTCGTTCTCGATGCGACGCAGAAGTGCGGGCACATCGGGAAGATCGGCAAAGCCGCCGGCATTCTTGTTGCGCCAGATAACCGGCAAAAGCGATGTCTCGATATGATCGAGAAGAATGTCGCCGACAGCGCGGATGAACTGCGCGCTCTGCTCTGCGGCATTCATGCCCCAGTTTTCCAGCTCGCAGGTCAGCTTCTTCTTGTTGGGGAAACCGGAAGCGGCAGCCTTCGTCACCACGAAATTGCGCGCGCCGACCAGCTTCTGCATGGCGACGAGCTTCGGAAAAAGATCCGACCGGCTCGTCACGACAGGGCTGCGGTAAAACATGCCCGTCTGACCTGAACCCTCATTGTCTTTCGTCTGTACCATCCGTCCGACCATTATACGAGGTTGTTGCGCACGGCATAGGCAATTGCCTCCGAGCGGGTTTTCGTCGCGGTTTTACGCATCACGCTTGTAATGTAATTATTGATCGTATTGCGCGAAATGCCAAGGATCATCGCAATTTCATCGCTCGTCTTGCCTTCCGCGATCCAGAACAGGCATTCAAGCTCGCGCTCCGTAAGATCGATATCGCGCACGGTCTTTGCTTCGCTGGCAATGCCGAAGCTGACGCAATAGCCCGTCAGCAAGGCGATTTCGCGCAGCCGTTCCGGCGAAGGCACCGCTTCTTCGGGAAACAGCAGCAGCAGCGAAAGCCGGATACGTCCCACACAGAAAGACAGCGCCGAATATTGCCGGTCTATGCCGTAGGGAACAGAAACATCGTCGGGAAGGAAGAGCAGCCGCGGCTGCAGAAGCGAAAGGCATTTCTCCATTTCGCTCGATCTGTTCTGGCTGTTGGCCAGTTCGATACCAAGCCTGCGGACCAGATCGAAAGGCCAGTCGGAGGTGACGATGAATTTCAGTCCGGTTTCTTCGAGAAGATCATCCCGCGCCAGCAGATAATGCGAGGCGCCAGCGTAGGTTACGAGCAGATCCAGTGCGCCTGCAACGTTACCGGCAGCAGCCGTGGCTGCGACGTTTTTAGCAAGCTGATCGCGCGGCAAGGGCTTACCCATGCCCTCCATAGGCTTGGCAGACAGCCTGCGGATATCAACATCGACTTTCAATCGCCTACGCCCTCTTGCTCCCAGTGGGAGATTATACCTCGGGATGGAATCATTCCATTCGAGAAGCTTACCAAAATGGGACGGCAAGCCCCCGGAGACCGAATCACTTCATTTTATGGAACGGACTGGGATTTGCCATTACCTGACACCAGCCTTTCCACGTATTTCCCTGCTCGTCTATTACTAAAAAAACATACTGAAAAGCTGTTCAATCCATAAACGGCATTCTCAGCCAATTCCCAGCAAACTGTATCGTTGCTGAATTTTTTGTAAACACTGTCCTGAAACGAGATTGCCACGGCTCGCCCGCCAAGCATAGCAAAAAGCCCAAAAACGGGAAAAAGGCCGGGTAAAACCGGCCTTTTCGATATTACGCTGCTTTTTCCACCGCCCATTTGCGCAGGATTTTGGCGGCTCTTTCCTCGCTGATTTCCACCATGCGGGAGAGCCTGCGTTCCGGTCCTTCGCGAACCCGGCGGTTGAATGTGCCCTCGCCATCGCCGCCTGCCAGAAGGTCGTCGGTGCTGTCGAAGCCGAAATCCGCCCCGAAACCTTCCATGAGACCGCCTGCGCCCGCATCCATGCCGGGAGAGAAATCCGGCAGTTCGAGACCCGCGGCCTCCTGGCTGAGCTGACCTGCGGCGGCACCGTTGCCGGTCACCGTGCGAACCAGAGGGCGTACACCGAGCCAGACGACAAGGAAGGCGACCGCGACAAAGGCGAGCGAGTTGATGATGCCGGCGGAATTGCGGCTCAGCACTTCCATGACGCCCGGTCCGGTTGCGGCCTCATCCAGCAATTGCGTTTCGAGGAAGTCCATCGCCGTCAGCGAGACGATGTCGCCACGGTCGGAGGAAATGCCCGCTGCCGAGGTGACGATCTTCTGCATTTCGGCAAGATAAGCGTCGATCTTTGCCTGATCGGCGGGCTCGCCGACCATCTTGGCGATCCGGCCCTTGTTGACGACGACCGCGACCGAAATCTTCTCGACGGTGTAGCCGTTCTTGACCGTGGCTACCGTCTTGGAATTGATCTCGTAGTTGGTCTGCTCTTCCTTCTTGGCCGACTGGTCGGAGGACTGCGGACCGCCGCCGCCGCCCTGGGGTGCGGCCTGCGGTACGTTCTGCTCCACGGTCGCGGCCGTATCCGGCTGCGTTTCCTGGGACTTCTGGTCTTCCTTTACCGTGCGCACGGAGCGCTCGACGCGCGATTCCGGATCGTAAACGGTTTCCTGAATCTGGCGGCTGTCGGTATTGAGCTGCGCCGTGACGCTGGAGCGGAAATTGTCCATGCCGAGGAAAGGCGCCAGCGCCTTGTCGATATTGGTTTCGATTTCCTGCTGCACATTCTGCGCCAGCGTCAGCGAGCGGTTCATGGCGGCATTGGTGACATCGTCGCCGGAAGCGAGAAGCTGGCCGGTCGAATCAAGCAGGGTCACATCGTCGACTTCGAGGCCGGGAACAGCCGAGGCGACGAGGTGACGGATGGAGGCGGACGCCTTGCGGCCGGCCGAAGCACTGGCACGAATCATGACCGATGCGGTGGGCTTCTGTTCGCCACGGCGGAAATTGCCGACGTCAGGCATGACGATATGGACGCGTGCGGCCGCAATGCCGTCGATCTGCTGGATGGAGCGGCCGATCTCGCCCTCAAGGGCGCGAACGCGCGTCACTTCCTGCATGAAGGAGGTCAGGCCGAGAGAGCCGACATTGTCGAAAAGCTCATAACCGGCATTGGCGCTGTCGGGCAGGCCGCGCTCGGCCAGAAGCAGTCGTGCCTTGCTGGTGAGGCCGACGGGAACCTGAAGGCTGGAACCATCGGTCCCCACCTGAAAGTCCAGACCCGATTCGGCGAGCGCAATGCTGATCTTGTTAAGGTCGCTTTTTTCAAGCCCCACATAGAGGGTCTCGTAAGCGGGACGGTTCACGTAAAGAGCTGCGGCAAGGATGATGGCCATGGACACAACGCCCACGCCGCCCAGCATCAGCAGCCGTGTCTGCCCCAGCGCCGCGACATTCTTCAAGACCTGAGGGATTTGATTTAACAGATTCATTCTGTTCCGCACCGTCATTCATAGAGTCCGAGACCTTTTGGCCCCGTCGTGACAATAGGGTGCGAAGCTTGCGCGAGCGTTGCCTTTCTCCGCATTCCGCGAAGGACGGCAACGCTGGCCGAAATAGTTCTAGAACAGATCGAAGTCGCCCGAGGCCTTGTCGAGCGGCTGGGAATGGCCATGGCGGAAGGCCGCGCCGAGCGCCTTCTGCATTTCGGCCAGCTTGACCAGGCTGAGGGCGGTGGAAACATCCACGATCCAGTTTCCGGGGATGGAACCGGTGATGGTATCGATGAATTCCGCAAGGCCGCGGGTTTTCTGGACGGCAAGATCGATGCCCTGCAGCAGCTTGACGCCTTCGCTGGACAATTGACCGCTGGTCACTTCAAGCAATTGCGGCTCGATGCGCTCGATGAGATAGGCGACGTCGTGCAGTTCCGATACCACGCGCATCAGAACGTCCGGCAGGGCTTCTTCGAACGGAGTGGCGGCGGTGTGCTCTGCAAGCTGCATTGGAAACTCCGTGACTAGAAAAATTCGATGTCGTTGGCGACTGGCTTGGGGGCCGGCACCGGACGCGTTTCCATGGCAACCGTCTTCTGGGTTTCCGCGCCGCTGAGCGGATGCTGACGCGCGCGCCCGGAGACCGGCCAGAATTCGATCTTTCGGCCGTGGTCCCCACCCGTGGAGGAGCTTAAGACCGGAATACCTTCATCCTTCAGAAACTGCATGGCGAAGATGGCATTCTGCTCGCCGACGTTTGAGAAGCTGGCAATCGTCTTCGCGCCGCCGAAAACCTTGGCTTCCAGCCGATCACGCCGCGCCCCCTGCTTCAAGAGGCCGTTGATCAGGAGCTCCATGAGATGCACACCATAACGCGTGGCGTCTCCGCCGGTCACATTTCCCGTTCCCGGCAGCAGGAAGTGGTTCATGCCTCCCAGGCCGGCAACGGGGTCTCTCAGACAGGCAGCCACGCACGAACCGAGTATAGTCGTCAGCACCACATCGGGATCGCTGACGACCTTATACTCGCCCTGAATGATATGTACGCGCTTGGCCGCAGCTTCAATCATTTCAGCGATCCGAAAACCGCCTCGATGGCAGCGCGCATCTTGTCGATCGTGAAGGGCTTGGCCAGCACGTTGTTGGCACCGAGCTGGGCTGCCTTCTGCACCAGCGCGCGGTCGCCCTGCGCGGTGAGGATGATGAAGGCGGCCTTCTTGGTGGTCGGGTTGGCCCTGACGGCATGCAGGAAACCGAGACCGTCCATCTTCGGCATGTTGAAATCGGAAATGACAAGATGATGGGGCTGCTGCTCCATGATCTTCATTCCCTGCTCGCCGTCACCGGCGGCGGTGATCTGCTTGAAGCCGAGCTGTGTCAGCGCATCGCTGAGGAGCAGCCGGCTGGTCACCTGATCGTCGACGATCAGAACTTTGATCTTTTCTGCGAGAGACATTAGTCAGCACCTTCTTTGCGGGCAGTGGTTAGTTTCAGGATTTCTTCGCCGATGGAGGCCAGCGGGAGTTGCTGTTCCACGGCGCCAAGTTCATAGGCCACGCGGGGCATGCCGTAGACGACACATGTTTTTTCGTTCTGGCCGACGGTGCGTGCGCCGGCATGACGCATTTTCAACAGCCCGGCTGCGCCATCGCGGCCCATGCCGGTGAGAATGACGCCAACGGCGTTACGGCCGGCAAGTTCAGCCACCGAATCGAACAGCACATCGACGGAGGGCCGGTGGCCGTTGACGGGATCGCGTTCGACAAGCCGGCAGCAGGGTGCGGACCGGTTGGCGATCTGCAAGTGGCGCTCGCCGCCCGGCGCAAGATAGATCTTGCCGGTCTGCAGACGTGCACCGTCCGTCGCCTCTTCCACCACGGGGGCGCAGATGCGGTTCAGCCGTTCGGCGAAACTCTTGGTGAAGGTCGGCGGCATGTGCTGGGTGATGACGGTCGGCGGGCAATTGGCCGGGAATTTCTGCAGCACGGCGATCAGCGCTTCGACACCGCCCGTGGAGGAACCGATGGCCACGACCTTGCGCCCAGCCCGATATTCACTGACCGGGACCGGCTGCGGCGCGGCAACGGCTTCCGGGCGCGCCGCACGGTAGGCGGCGTGTTGCGAGCGGGCGGCGGCCTTCACCTTGTCGGCCAGATCGCCGAAGGGGCGTGCATCGCCCGGCGCCGGCTTGCCGACACAGTCGAAGGCGCCGATTTCAAGCGCGGCAAGCGAAGCATCCGCACCGCGATGGGTCAGCGACGAAACCATGATGACCGGCATGGGCCGCAGGCGCATGATCTTTTCGAGAAATTCCAGCCCGTTCATTTCCGGCATCTCGATGTCGAGCGTCACGACATCGGGGTTGAGCTGCTTGATGGCGGCCCTCGCCTCCATGGCGTTACCGGCCTGCCCGACCACCTCGACTTCCGGATCGGCCTTGAGGACAGCCGAAATCAGACCGCGCATGGTGGGGGAATCATCGACGACGAGTACCCGTGCGAGTGCGCTCATGCCTTCCTCCCCGAAGCGTGGCCAGTGAAGCGGTAGGTGGTGATGCCCGTATTGTCGAACAGGTTCTTGGCGTCACCGGAAACGCGTTCGGAATGCCCGATATAAAGATGTCCGCCTTCCGGCAGCAGCCCGGCAAAACGCGACCAGATGCGCATCTGCGTTGGCTCGTCGAAATAGATGACGACGTTGCGGCAGAAGATCACGTCGAAATTGCCCTTGAAGGGCCATTGCGTCATCAGGTTCAATTCGTTGAAGGTGATGAGGCGCTTGACCTTGTCATCGATGCGGAATTTGCGGCGACCGCCGGCATCGACCTCCGTGAACCATTGCTTGCGCATGGCGGGAGACACGGTTTCGAGCGCATTGTCGTCATAGACCCCTGCCCGGGCCTGCGCCAAAATCTTGGGGTCGATATCCGTCGCCAGAATCTTGAAATCGTAATCCGCCGCATTCGGGAACATTGCGAGCACGGTAAGCGCGATGGAATAGGGCTCCTGCCCATCCGAACAGGCGGCCGACCAGATGCGGACACGACCGCCGCTCTTCGCCCGGGCGATGAGGCCCGGCAGGACCTCGTCGCGCAGATGTTCGAAATGATGGTTTTCGCGGAAGAAACGGGTGAAATTCGTCGTCAGGTGCGACAGCATTTCGCGCCGCGCCTGCGCGCCATCCGGCGAGGACACCAATGCGCAATATTCGCGGAAACCCGACAGGCCGAGATTGCGGATATGCTTCGACAGGCGGGAATAAACCAGCGACGCCTTGGTGTCGTTGAGATAGATGCCCGCATCGGCATAGATCATCGCCGCGATTTCCGACAGGTCGCGTCTCGTCAGCGGATATTCGCCGCTGGCAAGAACCTCATCGGGAGACTGGCGCTGGTCGCTGAAGTTAAGTGATGCCATGGATGATCCGCTTTCAACCTGTCGCCGCAAGCGACATTTCCTGCTTCAGGGGCTGTCCGCGCGAGGCGCTGACGATGGCATCGACATCCAGAATAAGCGCGACACGGCCGTCACCCAGAATAGTGGCGGCGGCGATGCCCTGAACATGGGTATAGTTGGCTTCCAACGACTTGATGACAACCTGACGCTGGCCCTGGATCGCATCCACCATCAGGGCGCGCTGGCCGCCGCCTTCCGATTCCACCAGAAGGGCGACACCTTCGACCGGATCGGCCTGGGTCGGGCGGAAGTTCAGCACGCGGCCGACATCCACCAGCGGGCAGAAGGAGTTGCGGATGGAGATCAGCCGCTGGTTCGCGCCGAAGGAATGAATGTTCTTCGCTTCCGGCTGCAGGGTTTCGACGATTGCCGTCAGCGGCACCACCAGCGTCTGGCCGGCAACGGTCACCACCATGCCGTCGAGAACGGCAAGCGTCAGCGGCAGGCTCATGGTGAAGGTCGAGCCATGGCCGGGGCGCGAGGAGATGCTGATGCGACCGCCAAGCGCCTGAATGGAACGCTTGACCACATCCATGCCGACGCCGCGGCCGGAAATGTCGGAAATCTTGTCGGCGGTGGAGAAGCCCGGCGCGAAGATCAGATTGTCGATCTCCTCATCGGTCAGGTTCGCATCGGCGGCGATGAGGTCGTTGTCGATTGCCTTCTGGCGAACGCGCTCGCGGTTGATGCCGGCACCATCGTCCTGAAGCTCGATCAGGATACGGCCCGAACGGTGCTTGGCCGAAAGCTTGATGGTGCCTTCCGGGTTCTTGCCCGCCGCTTCGCGTTTTTCCGGCGTTTCGATGCCGTGGTCGACGGCGTTGCGGATCATATGCGTCAGAGGTTCGGCCAGCTTGTCGATGACCGTCTTGTCGACTTCGGTGTTTTCACCTTCGGTGACAAGGCGGATCTGCTTGCCGATCATGTCGGCGACTTCGCGGACGATACGCGACATGCGCTGGAACACCGGCTTTACCGGCTGCGCGCGGATCGCCATGACGCTGTCCTGGATTTCGCGCGTCAGCTGCTGCAGTTCGTCCAGACCCATATTGACGGCGGAGGTGCCGCTCGCATCGTTTTCGATCACGCTCTGCGACAGCATCGCCTGATTGATGACGAGCTCACCGACGAGGTTGATCAGGCGGTCGACACGGTCGAGGTCGACACGGATGGTCTGGCCGGCGCTGGCATTGGCCGCCGCATTGGCATTCGCCTGAGCTGCGGCAGGCGCTGCCGCCGCTTCACGCTTTTCGATGGCGGCATTGACGCTCTGGGCGATCTGCGTTGTCGCGACGGCCGTTTCGACGGCTGCGGCAACGTAGGACGCTTCAGCCGTGGCGATTTCAACAGCGGGCTGCTCTTCCGGTCCGCTATCGAGGGCCGAAAGATCGAACGGCACCGGGATCATCGGAAGCTCTTCCGCATCGTCTGCGGCATCCGAAACAACCGGCACGATTTCCAGATCGCAATCCCATTCGGCAAATTCGAAGACGCTGCGGATGCCCTCTTCGCCCTTGTCGGTCGCAATCGAAACCGTCCAGGAGAGATAGGATGCTTCAGGATCGAGCTTGTCGAGCGAAGGCAGCTCCGACATGTCGCAATTGATGCTCATATCGCCGATGCGCGAAAGATCGCGCAGGAGAAGTGCCGCCTCGTTGCCCTTCGAATAAAGCGACGCATGCGGCTTGAAGGTGATCTGGAAGGATGGCGCTTCCATCAGCGGCGTGGTTTCGTCGGCAAAGTCCGTGAAGGAGAACGGGATCGGCTCGAAGCCGCTCTCATCCGTCGGCTTGGGTGGGACGGGTTGCGGCGCCTTGACGGCGGCCGGCGCTGCCACGGGCGCGGAAACCTGCACGGTTTCGCCATTTGCCAGCGCTTCCAGCTCCTTGACGAGGCCGCGGGTGCGGCTTTCATCGACGCTGCCGCCGTCTCTGGCCGCATTGGTCAGGTCCGCCAGCACGTCGGCGGAGCGCAGCATAACTTTCAGAACATCCTGTGTCGGCTCCAGCTTGTTGGAGCGGACGCAGTCGAGGGTCGTTTCAAAAACGTGGGCGAAGGCCACGAGATCATCGAGACCGAAGGCACCCGCCCCGCCCTTGATGGAATGAACGGCACGGAAAACGGCGTTGACGGTTTCCGGATCGCGGTCGCCGTCATTCAATTTAAGAAGCCCCGATTCCAGTTCAGCGAGCTGCTCCTCGCATTCCTGGAAAAAGATTTCCTTGATTTCGTTCATATCCATCGTGAAATGTCCCGTATCAGGCGGTTACGCGTTCAATGGCATCGATGAGTTTCGCAGGGTCGAACGGCTTGACGATCCAGCCCGTCGCACCGGCCTGACGGGCGCGGTTCTTCTTCTCTGCGTCGCTTTCGGTCGTCAGGACGAGGATCGGGATCGCACGATATTTTTCGTTGCGCCGTACACCCTCGATGAAGCCGAAACCATCGAGACGGGGCATGTTGATGTCCGTCACGATAACATCGGGGTTGCTCTGCTCGAGCACTTCGAGGCCCTCGATGCCGTCTTCGGCCTGAATGGTTTCGAAACCGGCATTGTTGAGCGTGACCAGGAGCATGTTCCTGATCGTCCGGGAATCATCCACGGTAAGAACTTTTTTCTTCACTTTTGCATCTCCTTGGGGAGCAAATGGTCAATATCGACGCCTATCAGTTTCATCGTCTTGTCGAATGCATCGGACACCCTGGCAAAACCGAACCGCTTGCCGTCCTCTTCCCAGGATTTCGCGCCGGCCATCAGAACCTGGGCGCAAAGCGCGCCGATACGCTCAACCTCGGACGCATCTACCGACAAAGGTGCTCCCCTCAGCGTCATCAGCTTGCCGTGCAGGGCCGATGCTTCGTTGAGATCCAGCACCGGTGACAGTTTCAGCGTCGCCTCAGCTGCTTTTCTGGCTGCCATTACATGACTCCCTGACGTCTGAATTGTTGGTAATCCTGGCCGTAATCCGTGCGACTATCCGCACGGGCCATAAATGAAGTGTCCTGCCGGTCCGCACCGGACGCCGCTCTCGCCTGCCCCTGACGGGCGATGCGGAATTCGCGGATGGTGCGGCCGAGTTCGAGAATGACGGCTTGAAGCGCGTCAGCCTCGGAAGCGCTCGCGCTGATATCGACGGCATTCCGGCCAGCCTGCCTTTGCTGCTCACCGATATCGGCGGCAACAGATTGCAGTTCACCCGCCTGCTCGGCCGTATGCCGGGAGACTTCCGCGATCATGTCATTGATGCCCGAGACCTGCCGGACGACGCCGCCGATTGCGTCCTGCGTGCGGTTGACCATGCGCACGCCGCCCTCAACCTGCGTCTTGGTGGTGCCGACAAGGCTCTTGATCTCCCTTGCAGCGTCGGCGGAACGCTGGGCGAGCGCCCGGACTTCCTGCGCGACGACCGCGAAACCACGTCCGCTTTCACCCGCGCGCGCCGCCTCGATGCCGGCATTGAGGGCGAGAAGGTTGGTCTGAAAAGCGATCTCGTCAATCGTGCCGATGATCCTGCCGATCTGTTCGGCGGATTGCTCGATGTCCGACATGGCTTCAATCGCCTCGCCGATAGCCTTGCCGCTTTCGACCGCCGCCTCGCGGGCGCGGGAAACAGCCGTTTCCGTGGCCGATATGCGGGCGCTGTTTTCAGCAACGTTCCCGATCATCGTCTGGATGGCGCGGGAGGTTTCGGCAAGGGCTTCGGCCTGCTGGCGGGAGCGCTCGGCCATGGAGCGGCCCATATCGGCAAAGCGCGCGCCGAGCGCCTCGGCCTCGCCGATGCTGTTTTGCGCCGCGATCAGCGATGCGCCAATCGTTTCCAAAGCCGTGTTGAAGGAAGCCGCAACATCGCGATAGGCTTCGGGCACTTCGCCGCCGATGCGGGCCTGCAAATCGCCTGCGGCAAAGGCCGTCAGTGCCGTGCCCAGCAACTTCGCCGCTTCGGAACGATCATTGTCGCGTTGTTCCGCCAGTTCGCGGCCATGGCGCAGGCGCAATTCGTTGAAGCGCAGCGAGACAGCGATTTCGGTATCGACCATCACCAGACGGACGACATTCTTGACGGCTTCCGCCAGTTCACGGGTTTTCTTGCGGTTGCCGGGCAGGATGGAGCGCGGTGCATGTTCTGCCACCAGCCCGCCGACGAGATGTTCCAGAACCACCGCGTGGCTGGCGATCTGCCAGCGCGGATCGAGACCCATGCGGCTGGCATTGTCGGAAAGAACCTTCACCCGCTCGGCATAGAGCGCATCGAAACGCGCATCGGTCAGAACGCTCCAGTGCGAGGATTGCAGATCGTGCAGGCGGTCGAGCTGGTTTTCGCTTTCGAAAGACGGAGAACAGTCCGGCATGGACTGGAAACGGGTCATCACGTCCCGCAGGCCGGCCTTGACGTAAGGCTCCAGCATGCTGCGATAGCTGCGCAGGAAATCGGATTGCGTCTCGTCGAGGCCGGCAAAACGCAACCGTCCCGCCAGGCTTCCGCCTGCCGATCTGCGCGCTTGATCTGATGGCAAATCCTGCCCCAACCGACGTCCCCAACAACATGACGGCCGGTAAAACCCGGCCAAATTGGCCAAGGTTCAGAACGCCAGCACCCTAAGGGGATTTTTGAACGAACATACCCATCGCGGACGATGCGGCATCGACGCCTGCCAGACCTTCTTGAACCAAGAAACGAAAATACCGGATCGGCACCGGTACGGCAGTGCGGCGTCATGCCTGGAAGGGGAGAGAACCCCATTCCGCCGTGGAAATACCATCAATCTTTATGGTTAATTCCTTGCTTGAAAGTTAAGAAACACAGGCGTCGGCGTCAAACGGTAAAATTTGTAAAAGCTTTTAGCCAATGCCGCCCTCACTTTGCCGCAAACGGGCAAAAACGAAAAGGAATCGGACGGTGCGGGCGGTTTTTCCCGCATGCGCGCTGGACAAGCGTGTCCGGCTTCCCCTAAAACAAATCAACAGGATATTCGCTCAACGGTGATGCTTTAAAGAGACCTTTACGATCAAGGAGATGCCAACTTGCCATGGATGGAGAAAGGCCGCAGTTCAAGGCGCCATCCGCAAGTGTTGATCGGTCTCGTGGTCGCGAGCCTGCTGGTCATGATCGGCTTTCAGGCACCGGCCGGCGTCAAGCCCCTTTCCAAAACCAGCCGCCTCGAACGATTGCAGAGCGTCGATCCCGGCCGTTCCCTTTCTCTTCGCGAAAAGGATTGCGATAGCGGCAATGATTTCGGCTGCAGGACCGGCGATGCCGGCTCAGGCTTTCGCCTGGATGCGTTTGCCTCATCCGCCCCGAGCCTCAGGGATAATGCCGACGTCTCGCTCGTTGCTGTTGCCATCGTGCCACAAGCTTTCCGAGACTTTGCCAGCGTGGTTCCACGCGCGCCTCCGCATATTATGTATTAGTCATTCCGGCGGTCCTCATCATTCGGTTCATTGCGAACCTTGAGGGATCGGAGTCGTCGGAAACCCGCCGTAGGCTCCCATTCCAGAGAGAAAACCGCCGCCGCATATGACACTTGCAACCATTCTTCCATTCATTGTCGCATTGCCCTTCGTTGGCGCGCTTCTGACGGCCTTCATGCCGCGCGAGGGTGCGGCCGCCGGTCCCGCCTCCGTTGCGGGCGGCGTCGCCCTTTTCGGCCTTGTCAGCAGCATTTTTCTCTATACGAGCGTCAGCGGCGGCGCGGTTCTCAAGTATGATGTGGAATGGCTGCCCCAGCTCGGCCTGAACTTTACCCTGCGGCTGGACGGATTTGCCTGGATTTTCACGATGCTCATTACCGGCATTGGCCTGCTGGTGGTGCTCTACGCGCGTTATTATATGTCGGCCGAAGACCCGATCCCCCGTTTCTTCGCCTTCCTGCTCGCCTTCATGGGCTCGATGCTCGGCGTGGTGCTCTCCGGCAACGTCATCCTGCTGTCGATCTTCTGGGAAATGACCAGCATCTTTTCGTTCCTGCTGATCGGCTACTGGCATCAGAACGCCGGTGCGCGCGACGGCGCCCGCATGGCGCTGACAGTGACCGGCATCGGCGGTTTCAGCCTGCTGGCCGGCCTGCTGATCCTCGGCCATATGGCGGGAAGCTATGACCTCGACAGGATCATCGAGGCCGGTGCGGCCATCCGCGCCCATTCCCTCTATGTACCGGCGCTCATCCTCATTCTCGGCGGCGCGCTGACCAAGAGCGCGCAGTTTCCGTTCCATTTCTGGCTGCCCAACGCCATGGCGGCGCCCACACCCGTTTCCGCCTATCTGCATTCGGCCACCATGGTGAAGGCCGGGGTTTTCCTGCTGGCGCGGTTCTGGCCGGTGCTGGCGGGCACGCCGGAATGGTTCTGGCTGGTGGGCGCGGCCGGCATCATAACCTTGCTGCTCGGCGCCTATTTCGCCATGTTCCAGCAGGATCTGAAGGGGCTGCTCGCCTATTCCACCATCAGCCATCTTGGCCTCATCACCACGCTGCTCAGCCTCGGCAGCCCGCTTGCGGCAGTGGCGGCCATCTTCCACATGGTCAACCACGCCACCTTCAAGGCCTCGCTCTTCATGGCGGCCGGCATCATCGACCATGAAACCGGCACGCGCGACATGCGGCGCTTAAGCGGGCTTTACACCTATATGCCTGCAACCGCGACGCTCGCCATGGCGGCAAGTGCGGCCATGGCCGGCGTGCCGCTGTTCAACGGCTTCCTTTCCAAGGAAATGTTCTTTGCCGAGGCCGTCGAAACCCATGCCGACTCGCTGCTGGACCGGGCGCTGCCCTATGTCGCGACGCTATCGGGCGCCTTCGCCGTCGCCTATTCGCTGCGCTTCATCCATACGGTCTTCTTCGGCCCCAAGCCCGTCGATCTGCCGAACCCGCATCCGCACGAGCCGCCGCGCTGGATGCGTTTCCCGATCGAGTTCCTCGTCTTCGCCTGCCTGATCGTCGGCATCGTTCCGAGCCTCTCCATCGGCCCGTTCCTGCACTCGGCCGTGCTTTCGGTTCTGGGTGCGCAAACGCCGGTCTACAGCCTGTCGATCTGGCACGGTTTCAACCTGCCGCTGATCATGAGTATCGCGGCGCTGATCGGCGGGGTTACGATCTATGCCCTGCTCGGCGGTTATTTCTCGCGCTGTGATGATGGACCGCCGGTCTTCCGGCATTTGCGTGGACAGCGCATCTTCGAGCGCATTCTCGTCACCGTGTCCTGGAAATGGGCGCGGTGGCTGGAAAGCACGCTCGGCACCCGGCGTTTGCAGCCGCAGCTGAGGCTTCTTATCCTCGTGGCGCTTCTTGCCGGTTTCTCGCCTCTCTTCCTTTCGGAATTCTCCCTGTCGCTGCCGCGCGTCACGACATTCGATCCGATCTTCGCCATTCTCTGGCTGATCGGCATGATCGCGGCCATGGGTGCGGCCTGGCAGGCGAAATATCATCGCCTCGCCGCGCTCGTCATGCTCGGCGTCTCGGGCCTCGTCACCTGCCTTACCTTCGTCTGGCTTTCCGCGCCGGATCTGGCCATCACCCAGCTGCTGGTGGAAATCGTCACCACGGTTCTCATCCTGCTCGGCCTCAGATGGTTGCCGAAACGCGTCGAAAAGGTCGACAGCAGCGATGAGCTGCCGGCGCAGCTTCGCCGCGCCCGCGACTTTTTGCTGGCCGCAGGCAGCGGTATCGGCATGTCCGTCATCGCCTATGCCGTGATGACGCTGCCGGTGCCGAACGCGATTGCGACCTATTTCCTCGAACGCGCCTATACCGAAGGCGGCGGCACCAATGTCGTGAACGTCATCCTCGTCGATTTCCGCGGCTTCGACACCTTCGGAGAAATCGCGGTGCTGGCCATCGTGGCGCTCACCGTCTTTGCGCTGCTTCGCCGTTTCCGCCCCGCCCATGAAAGCATCGGGGTGCCGGAACAGCAGCAGATGCAGAACGCCTTCGATGCCGAACGGCCGGACCGCAGCAAGGGCGATACGGTTCGCGACTATCTCTATGTGCCGTCCATCGTGATGCAGTGGATGTTCCCGGTCATCATCACCTTCTCGATCTTCCTGTTCATGCGCGGGCACGACCTGCCGGGCGGCGGCTTTGCGGCCGGCATCACCATGGCCATCGGCTTCCTGCTGCAATATCTCGCCGGCGGCGCGCGCTGGGCGGAAGACCGCATCCGCATCCTGCCGCTGCGCTGGATGGGCTTCGGCCTTTTGATGGCGGCGGCGACGGGTATCGGCTCCTGGTATTTCGGCTACCCGTTCCTGACCTCCTATTTCCAGTATACGGAGATACCCTATATCGGCAAAATGCCGACGGCATCCGCCCTGCTGTTCGACCTCGGCGTCTTCTCGCTGGTCGTCGGCTCCGTTGTTCTTATCCTGATAGCACTGGCACACCAATCGTTGCGTAACTACCGCGTTCGCACGCCTGAAGCCGCAAAAGCGGAGGACGTGTAATGGAACTCATTCTCGCAATCGGCATCGGCATCATGACCGGCTCCGGCGTTTGGCTGGTGCTGCGCCCGCGCACCTATCAGGTCATCGTCGGACTTTCGCTGCTGTCTTACGCCGTCAACCTCTTCATCTTCGGCGTCGGCGGCATCAAGACCAATGCGCCGCCGGTGCTGGTGAACGGCGTCGACAGTTCGACGCTCGCCGACCCCGTGCCGCAGGCGCTGGTGCTGACGGCCATCGTCATCGGTTTCGCCACCACCGCATTGTTCCTCGTCGTGCTGCTCGCCGCCCGCGGCCTCACTGGCACCGACCATGTGGACGGGAGGGAGTCGAAATGATGTCTTTCCCCTTCCACATCGTCATCGCGCCGATTCTTCTGCCGCTGATTACCGCCGCGCTGCTGCTGTTCTTCGACGAGCGCCAGCGCGTGGCGAAAGCCGCCATCAGCCTCACCTCGACCGTGCTGTTGCTGGTGGTCGCCATATTGCTGTTCCGCGAAGTGAACTCGACGGTCAATACCGAGATCGCCGCCGTGGTTTCGAGCGGCGTCTATCTGCTCGGCAACTGGCCGGCGCCCTTCGGCATCGTGCTCGTCGCCGACCGTCTTTCGGGCCTGATGGTGCTGCTTACGGCGCTGCTTGCCATTCCGTCCCTGATCTATTCGATGGCGAAGTGGCACAGGTCTGGCGCGCATTTCCATTCGCTGTTCCAGATGATGCTGATGGGCGTCAACGGCGCATTCCTGACCGGCGACCTCTTCAATCTCTTCGTCTTCTTCGAAGTGATGCTGGCCGCGTCCTACGGTCTGCTGCTGCATGGTTCCGGCCAGCAGCGCGTCAAGGCAGGGCTGCATTATATCGCCATCAACCTCGTCGCCGCCCTGTTCTTTCTGATCGGCGTCAGCCTCATCTATGGCGTTACCGGCACGCTGAACATGGGCGACCTCGCCCATCGCATCGAGGGGCTCAACCCCGATCAGCGCATGCTCTTGGAAACCGGCTCGGCCATCCTCGGCATCGCCTTTCTGGTCAAGGCCGGCATGTGGCCGCTGAATTTCTGGCTGCCTTCCGCCTATGGCGCGGCATCGGCCCCGGTGGGCGGGCTCTTCGCCATCATGAGCAAGGTCGGGATTTATGTCATCGCCCGCCTTTCCTTCCTGCTTTTCGGGCAGACGGCCGGGGAATCGGCCGGTTTCGGCCATGATGCGCTGCTGGTTGGCGGCATCGCCACCATCATCTTCGGCGCCATCGGCGTTCTGGCATCGCAGGCGCTGGGGCGGCTGGCCGGCTTTTCGGTTCTCGTCTCATCGGGAACGCTGCTTGCCGCCATGGGCACCGGCAATCCGACGGTGGCGGCCGGCGCGCTTTATTACATGGTCAGCTCCACCCTCACCATCAGCGCCTTCTTCATGCTGATCGAACTCGTCGAACGCGGACAGGATGCCGGCGCGAACGTTCTTGCCGTGACCATGGAGGCCTATGGCGAGGGCGACGAGGAAGAGGAGGAGGAGGAAGTCGGCGTGACGATGCCCGCCACCATGGCGGTGCTCGGCGCCTGTTTTGCCGCCTGCGGCATTCTTCTGGCCGGCCTGCCGCCGCTTTCGGGTTTCATCGCCAAATTCTCGATGCTGACCGCCATTCTCAACCCTTCCGGGCTCGGCGCCAATGACAGCGTTTCCACACTGTCCTGGTGGCTGGTCTTCTTGATCGTCTTTGCCGGTTTCGCCTCGCTGATCTCGATGACGCGCGCCGGCATCCGCACCTTCTGGGCCTCCATCGAAGGCACTGTGCCGCGCGTTCTCGTCATCGAAATCGCCCCCGTGATGCTGCTGCTCGGCTTGACGCTCGCCATGACCGTGCAGGCAGGACCGGTGATGCGATACATGCAGGAAACGGCGCGTATTCTCGACCTGCCGGCAAGCTATATTCAGGGCGTCATTTCCGCACCCCGAGCGGGAAGCAACCCGGAGGCAGAGCCATGATAAGCCGTGTCCTGCCCTACCCGCTGCTGACGATCTCGCTGATCTTTTTCTGGATGACGATCAACAGCTTTTCGCCCGGGCATCTGCTGCTCGGCACCGGGGTCGCACTTGTCGCCTCCTGGGCGATGGCGTCGCTCAGGCCCGCCAAACCGCGCATCCGCAACTGGCACAGGCTGGTGCAGCTCATCCTGATCGTGCTTTACGATATCGTCAGGTCCAATCTCTCGGTCGTGAAGATCATCCTGTTCAAGCGCGAGAGGGACCGCAAATCCGGCTTCCTGGCCGTGCCGCTCGATATTCGCGATCCGATGGCGCTTGCGGTTCTGGCGACGATCCTGACCTCGACGCCGGGAAGCGCATGGCTCGAATATAATTCCAGCCAGGGCACGCTGCTGCTTCACGTTCTCGACGACGTGGATGAGGCGGCCTGGATAAGCCTCATCAAGAACCGTTATGAAAAACTGCTGATGGAGATATTCGAATGAGTTCGATTATCCTTTTCTGGTCCTTTTCGCTGGCGCAGTTCATGCTGGCCATCGCCATGGCGATTTCGGTCTACCGCATCGCCATCGGCCCGCGCGCGCAGGACCGCGTGCTGGGCGTGGATACGCTCTATGTCAACGCCATGCTGCTTCTGTTGACCTTCGGCCTGCGCACCGGCAACGACATTTATTTCGAGGCGTCGCTGCTGATTGCGATCCTCGGCTTCGTCTCCACCGTCGCCCTTTCCAAATTCCTGATGCGCGGCGAGGTGATCGAATGAGCGAGGCGCACGAATTTCCCCTCTGGGCCGCCATTGCCGTGGCCTTCTTCGTCCTTCTGGGCGCTTCGCTGACGCTGATCGGCACCATCGGCTTTGCCAGGCTCAACAGCTTTTATGAGCGCCTGCACGCGCCGACACTCGGCACCAGCTGGGGCACCGGCGGCATCGTCATGGCCTCGATCATCTATTTCTCCGTCTCCGGCGACCGCTTCGCCTTCCACGAAATCTTCATCGGCATCTTCATGACGGTGACGACACCGGTTTCCCTGATGCTGTTGGGACGTGCTGCGCTTTATCGGGACCGGGCGGAGCAGAATACGGATAATCGGGAGCATCTTTAGAGCGCCGGGCTACTTTGCCCGGCTGTTCGCCACTGCCTCAATTGCGATGGCCATGACTTCCAGATCGCTTTCCGGCAGTGCATTTGCTGCCGAAGCGATCTTTGCTTTCAGCAGATCATGGCCAGTCAGCACGGCTGTTTTCTTCTCAAAATCAAGCAATGCGTTCGGAGTGCTATCCAGAACGGTGGCTATCCGAACGAGTGTCGCCAGATCTGGCTCCCTTCGGCCCATGATGTAATTGCCGTAACGACGCTCCGTAAGTCCCGCTCGGCGGGCAACTTCCGCATTGGAGAGACCAAGCTCCTTCGCGCGCTTTTTCAGATTTGCTGCAAATGATTCCATAGGAACAGATTGTTCCTGACAGAAACCACGGGTCTATGTACATTATGGCGTTAAAGATCACGTCATTATAGGTAGGCTATGCCGCTCAGCGCCGATTATCTCTATCTCATCGCGTGCTGCAGTTTCGTCCTGGCGGCTTACCTCTGGCTCGAATGGCAGACCCGCATTCGACCCCTTCTCTTACCAAGCTCGGAGATTAAACGCCTTGCTGATGACCTGATTGAACGACATGGCGAGCGCGCGGAGGAATTCGCCGCAATGGAAGAAGACCGGGCATGGCGCTATTCGCGAAGCTTCGAGCAGGGCAAATGGCGGCGTGTGCGCGGCGAGATTGAGCGTTGTCGCGAAGCCTTGAACAGCTAAATAACGCGAGCGTAACAGCGACGCGCTAGGCCAGCTTAAATACAGACCCCACATATCCTACTCATCGTCTGATTTCTTGGCTCTTGGCTTTGGAGCAGACATCGTTTCTGTAGACATGGCACTTGAGACGGCTGCGGCCGATCCAACGACAGCAGCCATTCCACCTTTTTCCGGAATCAGCGCGATAATCTTGTCGGCGATACCGGGAATGCCCTCAAGACCTTTACGGATAGTCGGATTTGCGAGGAGTTCCTGTAGTGGAGAACTGTGCGTTTCCTTTTCCATAAGACGGATTGGGGCTTCCTCCAACCTATCTAATGCTGAAGCGAATAGGCGACCTTGCAAGGCAGGATCTATCTCAATCGCTTCTTTTCTATACCCTTCATATGCCTTCGATACCGCTGCCTTGAATGCATAGTCTTCCGCCAATTTAAAGTTCACCGCAATTTGTTTCGTTGACAACCAAGCGAACCAGATCGGCCCACCGATGCCGAATACGACGAGTACAACATTCATCCAAACAATGTGCGACGGGCTATCGTTACTTAAAACGGCTTGGAGGGCAGTTACCCTATTAGCTCCTATAAAAAAAGCGGAAACAAGTGCTGAGACTAACCCCGCTACCCATGCTGCCCCGGCCCAGGTCAAACCTTCCTTTCGTTTTTCAAACGCATTCGCTAACCCGACGCCAGTAGAGCCACGAAGCGCTTGTTCACTTTTTTCTATGAGCTTTTCCGCTTGCTTCTCCGAAGCTGCCATACGCTGCCGAGCATCAGCAGCAGCATCACTTGTCGCATCTATTTTTGCTCCAACTTTTGTGGCTCGTTCGAAAATTTCCTCGGTTTGCGTGACTATTTTGCTTACTTCAGCGCGCTTTGATGCAAGCTCGGCAAGGTCTTCAGGAAGCTGCTCGGCTGTTTCATGCGCCGCTTCTATATCACTGATTTTTTTATCGATTTCGGCGGAACGCGGCTCTAATGAGATAAGACGATTATCTACATCTCTCAGTCGCCGCGCTAAATCTTTTGGAAAGAATGACTTATCCTCCACACTCTCCCAGTCCAACTTAATCGGCCCTCTTGGCTCGGTCGGCAATCGCGAGTTGATCATATGTAACGTCATCATGAGGCCGCTAACTGTCGTGGCGGGATCGTTCGCCAACTGTTGAACGGGTAGTGCACTCACGAGTGTTGGAATGGATGACACGAAGGCCGCCAGTTCCGGCTTACTCATATGGTCATCGGTCAAGCTTCTGACTTGGCGCTCGGTGTAGGAGATATAGTCGGTTATAAAAGTAAAACTGTATGATGGCAAATATGACTGCAACGAGTTCAAAGGGATTCCTTCTCCCCACCCGTGCGATTTGAATACCGCAATCAAGCGATCGTTCAAGTCCTTAACGCTGTCAGCCGTATCAGAAACAGTAGCCATCCAGAACCTCCGATTCAATCGTCGATTACTGGCAGGACGAAGGTAAAAATGGAATATGCGTTAAACATAATACACGATTATATTTGCCACAGAGTATGCACCAGCACCATCATCATGATGCTCGACACGCAGGGCAGTCCTGTAGATTTCCCTAGTCAGCCACCGCTACGCGAGCTTCAATTTACAAATCTGGCGTACCACTTTGATGCCGATTGAACAATCAAAGAGATCTCCAAAATGATATAGGAAATAAATTCAGCGCTTAGGAACAATGTTATAATGGTGCCCGGAGGCGGATTTGAACCACCGACACGCGGATTTTCAATCCGCTGCTCTACCAACTGAGCTATCCGGGCACTTCAGGTCCTTGAAGAACCTCCGCTTTTGGCGGGCGGGGCTGTTTGGTGCCCCGAAAGTGAGCGGGGTTATAACATCTTGTTCGGACATGGCAAGCGCCATCGCGAAGTTTTTTGACAGTTTTTTCACGGCGCCTGTGGATGGCTGGAAAGTCTGCCCGGCGAAGGCCGGATTGCGGCGGAAAACCCGCTCTCGGGCATCCGCCGGGCCAGCAGGTAGCGGCGCAGCGGGTGGCGGCTTACGCCCCCTCATTGCGCCGTGCGGCAAGGCCAAGCGCGATTGGCACCACGGCCACCAGCGCCGCCATGACGGGCGAGGAGGCGAAGATGCGGCTTGCCAGCGACGTGACGGCAACGGAGCGCACCACTGTCATCAGGCGCGAATTCTCGCGGGCGCGCTCATGCCGGGCATCGACGGCTTTGTGGTGCGACGGGTTGGAGGCGGCTTCCAGCCGTTTGACGTCGCGGCGAATCTTTTCGAGCTGTTTGCGCAAATCATCCAGCTCCGCCCGCAAGGATGATTCCGCCGGGGCGGACGCCCGCACCCTTCGGGCAACAGCGGGTTTTGCAGCCTTCTTCTCCACGGCCTCTTCGTCCAGTTCGGCCAGATGGTCGTCAAGGTCCGAGGGCTTGTCGAAACCGTGGGATCGCAGTGGTGCTTTCATCGCTGTCTCCTGGGGCGTGCTGAATTGCGGCGGCGGGCGCTTTTGCCCGGCCAGCCTTTTCAACGCCTCAGCCCGGCAAAGGATGCACGGAAAGCGGGGAGACAGGCATAATAAAACAGGCCCCGAAGGGCCTGTTCAATGTCTCACTTGAAGCCTCAGGCCGCCTTGGCGGCGCTGGCATAGGGATCGAAGCGACCGTAAAAGGTCTCGCCCTTGGCGGCCATGTCCTTCAGCAGCGGCGTCGGCTTGAAGCGCGGGCCGTAGGTCTCGCTGAGCTTCTCGGCGAGTGCCACGAAGTTCTTCACGCCCATGCCGTCAATGTAGGACAGCGCGCCGCCGGTATAGGGCGCGAAACCGAAACCGAGGATAGAGCCGACATCCGCCTCACGCGGATCAGTGACGATGCCTTCTTCCACCGTGCGGGCGGCTTCCAGCGCCACGGTGACGAGGAAGCGCTGTTTCAGCACCTCCATATCCACCGCTTCAGGCTTCTGCTGCGGATAAAGGTCCTTCAGGCCGGGCCAGAGGGATTTTTTGGCGGGCTTCGGCGGATAGTCGTAAAAGCCCTTGGCGTTCTTGCGGCCAAAACGGCCCTCGCCTTCCACCAGCTTCTTCACCAGTTCCATATGGCGCGGATCGACGGCCTTTTCGCCGAGATCAGCGACGGTGGCTTTCAGGATCTTGTAGGAAAGATCGATGGCCACCTCATCGTTCAGCGCCAGCGGGCCGACCGGCATGCCGGCGAATTTCGCGGCATTTTCGATCATGGCGGGCGGCACGCCTTCGATCAGCATATCGTAGCTTTCCGCCATGTAGCGCAGCACGCAGCGATTGACGAAGAAGCCGCGTGTATCGTTGACCACAATCGGGGTCTTCCTGATCTTCGCCACATAGTCCAGCGCGACGGCGAGCGCCTTGTCGCCGGTTTCCTTACCGAGGATCACTTCCGTCAGCATCATCTTCTCGACCGGCGAGAAGAAGTGGATGCCGATGAAATCTGTCGGGCGCTTCGAGTTCTTCGCAAGTCCGGTGATCGGCAAAGTGGAGGTGTTGGAGGCGAAGATCGCGCCCTGCGGCAAGACGGCTTCCACGGCCTCGATGACGGCCTTCTTCACGTCGCGGTCTTCGAAGACGGCCTCGATGACGAGATCGGCATCGGAGAGCGCCTTGTAATCCGCCGTCGGGGTGACGAGGTCGAGCAGGGCCTTGGCCTCATCCTGCGTCAGCCTGCCCTTGCCGATGGCGGCCTTGACGCTTTCCTCGCAATGGCCCTTGCCCTTGTCGGCGGCTTCCTGATCGCGATCCACCAGCACAACGGGGATGCCGGCGGCAGCCGTGACATAAGCGACGGCAGCGCCCATGAAGCCCGCGCCGACAACGCCGACCTTCTTGAACTCGGTCTTCGGCTGGCCGGCCGGGCGGCGCGCGCCCTTGCCCAGTTCCTGCATGGAAATGAACAGCGAGCGGATCATGCCGAAGGCTTCCTTCGAGCGAAGGATTTCGGTGAAATAACGCTGCTCCACCTTGAGCGCCGTATCGAAGGGCAATTGCAGGCCCTCATAGACGCATTTGAGGATGGCGAGTGCGGCCGGATAATTGCCGGCGCTTTCGCGGCGCAGGATTGCCGGCGCGGCAGGCCAGAGCTGGGCTGCGGCAGGCGTCCAGATGCCGCCGCCAGGGGCCTTGAAGCCCTTTTCATCCCAGGGCGCAACCGGCTTCAGGCCGTCCTTGATCATCTGCTTTGCGGTTGCGACCAGCTGATCCGGCTCCACCACCTGATGCACCAGCCCCATGGCCTTGGCGCGCGCGCCGGTCAGCGATTGGCCGGTGGTCATCATCTGCAATGCCGATTGCGCATCCGTCAGGCGCGGCACACGCTGGGTGCCGCCGGCGCCGGGGAAGATGCCGACCTTGACTTCCGGCAGGGCGATCTTGAGGTTCTTGGCGCTGGAGGCGACCCGGCCGTGGCAGGCAAGCGACAGCTCAAACGCGCCGCCCATGCAGGTGCCGTTGATGGCGGAAACCCAGGGCTTGCCGTTGGTCTCGATCTTGCGGAACAGGCCCGTCATGCGGCCAACCAGTTCGAACAGCTTTGCCGCCGCCTGATCCGGGTTCTTCGTCTTCTCATCATTGTAGAAGGAGAACATCGACTTGATCATCGAAAGATCGGCGCCGCCGGAAAAGGTGCTCTTGCCGGAGGTGAAGACGACGCCCTTGACGGCGCTATCGGCGACGGTCGCGTCCACAATGGCGTTCAGCTCGTCCATCACCTCTGACGTGAAGACGTTCATGGATTTTTCCGGCATGTCCCAGGTGACGAGGGCGATGCCGTCTGCGTCCGTCTCGATGGTGAAATTGGTATAAGTGCTCATTTGGGATTCCTCTTCCCTGAATCTTAATGGCCGCTTCGCTTTCTCCGTCATCCTCGGGCTTGACCCGAGGATCCAAGCACCGGGGATAGATCCTCGGGTCAAGCCCGAGGATGACGGAGGAACCGTTGCGGTATCAGCCGAAGCCTCTCAAACCCGCTCGATAACCGTCGCCGTGCCCATGCCAGCGCCGATGCAGAGCGTGACGAGCGCGGTGTTCAGATCGCGCCGCTCCAGCTCATCCAGCACCGTGCCGAGGATCATCGCGCCGGTTGCACCGAGCGGATGGCCCATGGCGATGGCGCCGCCATTGACGTTCATCCGATCATGATCGATGTCGAAGGCCTGCATGTAACGCAGCACGACGGCGGCGAAGGCCTCGTTGAGTTCGAAAAGGTCGATATCGGCAAGCGACATTCCGGTCTTTTTCAGGAGCTTTTCGGTCACATCCACCGGGCCGGTCAGCATCAGCGCCGGATCGGAGCCGATATTGGCGAAAGCCTTGATGCGGGCGCGGGGCTTAATGCCCATCGCCTCGCCGCCCGCCTTCGAGCCAACCAGCACCGCCGCAGCGCCATCAACGATGCCGGACGAATTGCCGGCGTGATGGACGTAATTGATCCGCTCCACTTCCGGATGCGCCATGATGCCGACGGCTTCGAAGCCGCCCATTTCACCCGGCATCTGGAAGGACGGGTTGAGCGAGGCGAGCGCCTGCATGTCCGTGCCGGGGCGCATGTGCTCGTCACGGTCGAGGATCGTCAGGCCGTTTGAGTCCTTCACCGGAATAACCGACTTGTTGAAATAGCCTTTTTCCCAGGCATGCGCCGCGCGCTTCTGGCTTTCGACGGCATAGGCGTCGACATCGTCACGAGAGAAACCATACTTTGTGGCGATGAGATCGGCCGACACGCCCTGCGGCATGAAGAAGGCCGGGAAGTTGACCGAAGGGTCCATGTACCAGGCGCCGCCCGACATGCCCATGCCGACGCGCGACATGCTTTCGACGCCGCCGGCGATGACGATGTCGTCAGATCCCGCTTTGACCTTGCCGGCCGCGAAATTGATGGCATCGAGACCCGAGGCGCAGAAGCGTGAGATTTGCATGCCTGGCGCCCTGTTCGAATAACCGGCCTCGAAAGCGGCGGCCTTCGGGATCACCGCACCGGCATCCATGACGGGATCGACACAGCCCATGATGATGTCATCGACGGCAGAAGTGTCCAGCCCGTTGCGGTCGCGGATGGCTTCCAGCGTCTTGGCGGCAAGGCGAACGGAGGGCACCTCATGCAGGCTGCCATCCTTCTTGCCGCGTCCGCGCGGGGTGCGGACATGGTCGTAGATAAATACGTCAGTCATAACTCTCTCCCTGTGGCGCTCGTAAACGCCAGATTTCTCAGAATGCTTCCGCAGCCAGTTCCATCATGGTGTCCGCGCCGGTTTCGATGCGGGCCTTGCGCAGCGCCGTTTCCGGCATGATGCGCTCCATGTAAAACTTCGCCGTGACAAGCTTGGTCTTGAGGTAATCCTCGTCCGAAGCGCTGCCTGCTGCAAGCGCTTCGCTGGCGGCTTTCGCCATGCGCGCCTGCATATAACCCAGCACCACGATGCCGAAGAGATGCATATAGTCCGTCGAGCCGGCACCGGCATTGTCGGGTTTCGCCATGGCGTTCTGCATGAACCACATGGTTGCGGCCTGCAGGTCATTCAAGCCCTTCTTCAAGCCCTTGGTGTAAAGGCTGAGTTTTTCATCGGCACGGTTTTCCTCGCAGAAATCGCCGATTTCCTTGAACAGCGCCATGACGGCGCGGCCGCCATTCATGCCGAGCTTGCGGCCAACCAGATCGAGCGCCTGAATGCCGTTGGCGCCCTCATAGATCATGGTGATACGCGCATCGCGGACATATTGGCTCATGCCATGTTCCTCGATGTAGCCGTGACCGCCGAAGACCTGCTGCGCCATCACCGCATGGTCGAAGCCCTTGTCGGTCAGGACACCCTTGAGGATCGGCGTGACAAGGCCAAGCAGGTCGTCCGCCGCCTGGCGCTGCTTTTCATCGGCAGCGCGGTGGGCGATGTCGGATTGCAGCGCGGTCCACAGAAGGAAGGCGCGGCCGGCCTCGTTATAGGCCTTGATGGTCATCAGCGTGCGGCGGATATCGGGATGCACGATGATCGGGTCGGCCTTCCTGTCGGGGAATTTCGCACCGGAAAGCGAGCGGCCCTGAATGCGCTCACGGGCATATTCAACCGCGTTCTGATAGGCGATCTCACCGACCGAAAGACCCTGAAGGCCGACGCCCAGGCGGGCTTCGTTCATCATCACGAACATGGCCGAAAGGCCCTTGTTCTCAGCGCCCAGAAGATAACCGGTCGCGTCATCGTAGTTCATGACGCAGGTGGCGTTGCCGTGAATGCCCATCTTGTGTTCGATGGCACCGCAGGTGACGCCGTTGCGCTCGCCCGGCGTGCCGTCTTCCTTCACGAGGAATTTCGGTACGATGAAGAGCGAAATGCCCTTGGTGCCTTCCGGCGCGCCTTCGATGCGGGCGATCACCAGATGGACGATATTGTTCGTCATGGAATGTTCGCCGGCGGAGATGAAGATCTTCTGGCCGGAAATTTTGTAGCTGCCATCAGCCTGCGGCACAGCCTTGGTGCGCAGCATGCCGAGATCGGTGCCGCAATGGGGTTCGGTGAGGTTCATGGTGCCGGACCATGTGCCTTCCACCATCTTCGGCAGGTAGGTGTCCTTCTGCTCCTGCGTGCCATGCACCAGAATGGCGGCAATCGCACCCTGCGTCAGGCCGGGATACATCATCAGCGACAGGTTGGCCGACGACATATATTCGCCGATGGCGGCGTGCAGCGTATAGGGCAACCCCTGCCCGCCGAATTCCGGCGGAACGGCAAGACCGATCCAGCCGCCCTCGCAATAGGCGTCATAGGCATCCTTGAAACCATCCGGCACGGAAACCGAACCGTCATCGGCGCGCTTGCAACCCTGTTGGTCGCCGGAAAGGTTGAGCGGGAAAAGCCGCTCTTCGGCAAGCTTTGCGGCTTCACCGGTAATGGCTTCGATCATGTCAGGGGTTGCATCCTCGAAGCCGGGCAGGTTGTTATACCGCTCCAGGCCGAGAACGTCGTTCAGGATAAAAAGCGTGTCTTTAACTGGGGCCTTGTAAACAGGCATTACCGATGTTCCTCCGCATCGTGGGCGCCGGCGATAATCCGGCCGATATGGGATGACAATATTTGACGTGCGCGTAAACGTCAAATAAATTTCAGCGGAATATCCCTTCTCCTTTTTCGCGAAATGGACGTCCTGCCCGGCGCAGGGCTGCCGCCTGCCGCAAAAGTTAAAAAATTCCGACCATAGTTAACCACTTCTTTACCACGTTTCGTGAATTCTCCCGACAGAGGTAACTGCTTCGTACTCCGGCGCATTTTCCTCAACGGGGGCGAATACCGGCTCTAGGATTGCTGCATGTTGCGGCGACGGCGTGCCCAGGCAGGCAACGTCGCGACAGATAACCGGGCACGGCGGGCGGAAGCGAAGCGAGCGAAAAGATGAACGGATTGCGATCGAAAACCCAACAGCCAAGCGACAGATCGTCTCTTGATGCGCTCAATCGCACCATTGAAGGCCTTGAAGCCCGTATCGAAGGGCTGATGAGCCAGAAGTTCCCGCGCGACCCCCGGGCCGCGAGCGCTCAGCCCGAAGCGAAAAGCGAGGCTTATGCCGCGTCGCGCGAACCGCGCACCAGTGTTACCCCGCCGCAGCTCGATCCCGTCAATGAAATTCGCCAGCGCCAGCGCCTCCTCGAGGCGAGCTTCCAGCGCCCGCAGGAACCCGTCGCCCGCCCGGAACGGACGATTACCAGACCGCTTGCACCGGAATACCGGCCGAGGGACGCACAGCAGGCCGCCGCCGCTCCCGCACCGCGCGCGCGTTCCATCCCGCCCTATCAGGAACCGCAGCGCAATGACGCGGCCCTGCAGGAAATCGCCCAGGCGCTCGTCAATCTGCGGCATGAGCTGAAGCACGACATTGCCGAGGGCGTTGCCCGCGAAGCGCAGGGACTGCGCACCGAAATCCGCAATATTCGCGCGGTGGCGGAAGACCAGCAGTTCATCGGCGATCTGCGCGACGATATCGCACGGCTGGCCGGCAGCATCGACCAGCTTGGCAATCTGGCGTCTCCGGATGCCTACGGGCTGCGCAACGAATTCGAGGACCTGCGCCTGACGATCGACCAGCTTGCACGCGAAGACAGCGTGCACCGGATCGAAAGCCGCTGGAACAATGTGGAAGACACGCTGCGCGGTTTCGACGCCGGCGCGTTGCAGGATGAGATCGTTTCGCTCGCTTATCGTCTCGATGACATCAAGACCCAGCTCGGCGGCATGAGCAACAATCCGGCCGTGCGCGTGCTCGAAGACAAGCTGATCGCGATTGCCAGCGCCGTGGAGCAGCTCGGCAAGCACATGCAGCCGAACGAAGCGGCCTTTACCGAACAGTTTTCCGGTCTCGACCAGCGGCTGGACGAAATCAGCCGCGCCATTGCCGCAACCGGCACGCGCGCCAATGCCCAGGCAACGGACAATGCGCTGGCGCAGCGTCTGGAAACCCGGCTGAACGGCCTTGCCGAACAGCTTGGCGACATCAACCGCCTTGCCGCCGCAAAACCTGAACCGGCGCTGGACCTGACCGCCCGCCTTGAAGCGCTGGCCGGCAAGATCGACGAACTCAGCACCGCCCGCGACGCCGCGCAGTTGCATGAGCGGCTGGACCAGCTTTCCCTGCTTCTGGAACGGTCGCAGCGCCCCTCGCAACAGGCGGAGCTGACGTCTTTCCTCAGCGACATTTCCCGCAAGATCGACGCGCTGGATCACGGCGCCGTCAATGACGGTCTGGCAGAGCGGCTCGATACGCTCTCGCGCCGCATCGAGGACCTCGATTATCGCTACAGCCAGCCGCAGCCGGCATCGGGCCTCAGCGAAAGCGCCTTCTCGCGTCTGGAAGAGCGGCTTGGCAATATTGCCGCCCGTCTCGACGAGACCGCCCATGCCGCGCCCGCCGACAGCCACGCACTGGCAAGCCTCGAAAACCAGATCGCCCATCTCTCGACGCTGATCAGCCAGCCGGTGCAGATGCAGGCCGCGGGCATGCCGCCTGAACTCGATGCCCGCATGGCGGCCATCGAAGACTATATGGCATCCAACGACGAATATATCATCGAGGCAGCCCGGCAGGCGGCCGAGGCCGTTCTCGACGCCTATACCCGCAACAATCTCTCGGCCGGCGCAAACCTTGCCGACATGACCATGCTGACCGATCTTGCGACCGATCTGCGCAATCTCGAAGCCTTGAGCCGCAACACCGAAGAGCGCACGCACCGCACATTCGAAGCGCTGCATGAGACGCTGGTGCAGATCGCCGGCCGGCTTGATAACCTCGACAATGCTCCCGCCTACCGCGAAGAGGCCGCGCCCCGCAACGTCGCGAAGCCTGTGGCGGCCCCCGCACACGAAGATGTGCCCATGCCGGCCGCCATCTTCCCGGAAGAGGGTTATATCGCCGAAGAACAGGCCATTCTCGACGCCGACGGGAAAGATGGGGATGCCATCGTGCCTCCCGCTGCGGCGAAGCCCGCGAAGGCGGAAAAAAAGAGCCTGCTTGCCGGCCTGACGAAGCGTTTCAAGACGGGTACTGCAAAGACCGTCAAAGCCGCAGAAGAACCCGTATCGGCCTCCTCCTCCGCCCGCACGCAGGTCGAGCCCGCCCCGTCGCTCGATCCGATCGACGTTCTGCCGGCGGGTCAGGAGAACGAACTTCTGGAGCCGGGTTCGGGTGCGCCCGATATCAAGAAAATCCTCGAGCGCGTGCGCGCCAGCCAGGTGGCCGCCAGCGGCAAGGCCGCAGACGCCGAAGGACGGACGGATTTCATTGCCGCCGCCCGTCGTGCGGCGCAGGCCGCCGCCATGGAAACATCGCCGGAGAAGCTCGACACCGGCAAGAAGGGCCGCAAGGCCGAGGCATCGGGGCTCTCGCGCTATCGCCGCCCGCTGCTGCTCGGCATCGGCGCCATTCTTCTGGCGATGATGGCCATGCCGCTCGTCAAGACGCTGATCGGCGGCGCGGAAGCCCCGGCTCCGGTCATCGAGCAGAAGCAGGACAATGGCCCGGTCTCCGCGCTTCCCGAAGCGGGCGACAAGGCCGTGACCATTCCGTCCGATCTCGCTATCGATCCGGAACAGGCCGCATCCGCCGACAGCATCGAAAACACCGCACCGGCGGAAAACACCATCGATCCTCGCACCGTCGGCGGCGCACCGCTGCCTGACGAGCCGCCGGTTGCCGACGTTCCTGCCGTGGATGCGGCAAATTCCGGCACCGTTGCGCAGAACGAACCGTCGGCTCCGGCGCAGGTCACAGCCACGGCTGCTCCCGCCCAGGACGCCATCACCGTTCCCGCCGGCATCGAGCCGGCATCGCTTGCCGAAGCTGCCGCCAGGGGCGACACACAGGCGCTGTTCGAGATCGCAGCGCGCTACACCGATGGCCGCGGCGTTGCCGCCGACCGCACTGAGGCGGCAAAATGGTACAAGCTCGCCGCTGATCGCGGCCTTGCACCCGCGCAATATCGTCTCGCCAATCTCTACGAGAAGGCGAACGGCGTCGAACGCAACCTTCCCGAAGCCAAGCGCTATTACACGCTGGCCGCGGAACAGGGCAATGCGGGCGCCATGCACAATCTCGCCGTCCTGCTCGCTTCCGATGCGGCCGGTCAGCCGGATTTCGCCGCCGCCGCGCAATGGTTCGTCAAGGCTTCCGACCTCGGCGTTCGTGACAGCCAGTTCAACCTCGCCATTCTCTATGCGCGCGGCAGCGGCGTGAAGCAGGACATCGAGGAATCCTACAAGTGGTTCGCCATCGCCGCCAGGGATGGTGACGCCGACGCCGCCCAGAAGCGCGACGAAGTGGCAGGGGCCTTGAACCCGCAGCAGCTTCAGAGCGCCAAGGCCAAGGTGGACGCCTGGAAGGTCAAGCCGCTTTCGGAAGATGCCAACAGCGTCAACCCGCCCGAGGAATGGGCCGGCAAGGAAGGCGTGAAAACCGCCTCCGTGGACATGGAAAAGGCGATCCGCAACATTCAGGCGATCCTGAACAAGAACGGCTTCGATGCCGGCCAGCCTGACGGCAAGCTCGGCAAGAACACCGTGACGGCCATCAAGGACTTCCAGAAGTCCGTGGGCCAGACGCCGGACGGTCGCATTACCAACGAGCTGGTGACCGCGCTTCTCGCCCGCAACAAATAAACATTCGAGAACCGACGAAGCGGCCCCTTGGCCGCTTTCGCTCAGTCCGGCGCAGGAATGTGGCCGGCTGCCGACACACGGCCGCTATCTTTCCAAATTATCAACGTATTTACCGTTGAATGTTGACAGGTCAGGCCCTCGCGGGCATGACGGATGAAGGCCGGGCATGCCCGGTCTTTTCAGACAGAAAGTGTAAATCGCGGCGCGGCCTCCTCACCCGGACAAGCCCTGCCGCCCGGAACCATTTGCCCGAGGTCCGAGCCGTGACTGTCTATCTGCCGATCGCAGAACTGTCGGTGAATATTTTCATCATTCTCGGCATGGGCGCGGCCGTCGGTTTTCTTTCCGGCATGTTCGGCGTGGGCGGCGGTTTTCTGATTACCCCGCTTCTGATTTTCTACAATATTCCGCCTGTGGTGGCCGTGGCGACGGGTGCAAACCAGGTTGTCGCCTCTTCCGTGTCAGGCTCGATCACGCATTTCCGACGCGGTACGCTCGACGTCAAGCTCGGCAGCGTGCTGCTTGTGGGCGGTCTGGTGGGGGCGACGGTCGGCGTGTGGATATTCTCCTTCCTGCGCAGCATCGGCCAGCTCGATCTTATCGTCTCGCTGCTCTATGTCATCCTGCTCGGCACCGTCGGCGGGCTGATGCTGAAGGAAAGCATTTCGGCGCTTCGCCGCGCCGCTCGCAACGAAACCGTGACGCTGCGCCGGCCGGGCCACCACAACTGGGTGCACCGCCTGCCGCTGAAAATGCGGTTCAAGAAATCGAAGATCTATCTCAGCATCATTCCCATCGTCACGCTGGGTTTCGGCATCGGCATCCTCACCTCGATCATGGGTGTGGGCGGCGGCTTCATCATGGTACCGGCGATGATCTATCTCTTACGCATCCCCACCAGCGTGGTTGTCGGCACCTCGCTTTTCCAGATCATTTTCGTAACCGCCTATACGACCGTGGTTCAGGCGGCGACCAACTATTCCGTCGATGTGGTGCTGGCCTTCATCCTGATGGTGGCGGGCGTCATCGGCGCGCAATATGGCGTGCGCGTCGGCCAGAAACTGCGCGGCGAACAGCTGCGCGCCCTGCTGGCGCTTCTCGTTCTCGCTGTTGCGCTTCGCCTTGCCGTATCGCTGGTGGTGCGCCCGGAAGACCTGTTTTCGGTTGCCGTCGGGGGGTTAGGTTATTGACCCGCCCTATTTTACACGCCGCGTTTTTTCTTCTCTCATGCCTTGCCTTTGGCGGCATTGCCTCGGCGCAGACACCTCCGCTTGCCCTGCCGCCCGGTCCGCAGCAGCGGTCACTGCTGGAAAACATCGAAATCGGCGCATCGACAACGGAAATCCCCATCGCTTCCGATTTTCGTGGGGCGGATTTCACGCTCTTCGGCGCGCTAAACAATACCGACCAGCTGCTGCTTGCCATCGGGCAATATGATATTGTCGTGACGCTCGAAGGACCGAGCGACTACATGACCGTGCGCAAGAAAGAACGTGTGGCCGGCATCTGGATCAATACTAGCGCCATTACCTTCACGCCGCTGCCGGAATCCTATTCCATGGCCAGCACCCGCGACATCAGCGCCATTGCATCGCCCGGTACCTTGCGGGCCATGGGGCTGGGTGTCGATCATCTGTCGCTCAAAAGCGCAGTCTTTTCCGGCGTGCCTGACAATGTCTTCGATTTTCAGGAAGCCTACCGTCGGCTCAAGCTTTCAAGCGGCATTTATCGCAACGACACGACCGGCGTGAGGCTGGAACGCACCGGCCTGTTCTGGGCGACGCTTCGCCTGCCCGCCAACGTGCCGAACGGCGTGCACACCGCCCGCGCCTATCTCTTCAAGAGCGGCAAATTCATCGCCCAGCGCGAACTGAAACTGCGCGTCGTCAAGACGGGCATGGAACAGGCGATCACCGACGCCGCCCATCAGACGCCGCTTGCCTATGGCGCTCTTTGCGTTCTGCTCGCCGTCGTGACCGGCTGGGGTGCGAGCATCATCTTCCGCAAGGACTGAGCCTTTTTCCTCCGGGAAAAGAGACTGTCTGCCGCCCTTTCCTCCTAAGATAGCATTCGCTTCCTTCAACGGTTTGCGGTAAAATTCAAGGCGTTACAACCACGCACGCAGATCATGGCGGTAAGTGCGGTTGTGACCGGGATGAAAAGGAGAAATGTCATGTTCAAGCACATTCTCATTCCCACCGATGGCTCGCCGCTGGCGCAGATCGCAATCGACCAAGGGTTCGCTCTCGCCAGGGAGGCAGGCGCAAAGGTGACCGTCGTGACGGTATCGGAACCCTTTCACGTGATTGCCAGCGATGTCGAGGACATTGCCGCCATTGCTGAAGAGGAATTTCACCGTTGCGAGGAGGCGGAGCATCTTCTGAGAGACACGCAGGCGCACGCCGAATCCATGGGGCTCGATTGCGAAGCCCTACTGGCGCGAGCGGGGCGGCCGGATGAGGCTATCATCGAGATAGCCGACAGAACCGGCTGCGACCTCATCGCCATGGCGTCGCACCGGCGCAGGAGTTTCATCGAGATGCTGCTCGGCAGCATTACGGCCAAGGTGCTGAAGAATTCGAAGATACCGGTGCTGGTCTACCGGCAATAGGCGGCTGCAACACCATGCTCAGCCGAGCAGATTGGCAAACCGCACCGAATAGATGCGCTCCCGCCCCATCAGATGCGCGACGAGGGCGGCGTGATCGAAGAGACCGCGCATGGCCTTGTGCCGCAGATCCAGCCCGCCGCTCATGACCCCGAAAGCCGGCATCAGAAGCCGTGAACCATCGGTGGCGAAACAGGGCCGCCGAACCGTCTTTTCGCGACGGCGAACCGTGGCGGAAGGATGCAGGTGGCCGGCGATTTCGCCGGCGGCATCACCCGGTTTCGGCTCATGGCGGAAAACGAGATTGCCATAAAACATCTCATCCACCGAAGATCCCGGCAGATCGACCGTACCATCAGGATCGTGATTGCCGTTGATCCATATCCATTCCCGGCCGTGAGCCATCTCGCGGATGATTTCACGCAGCATGGGCGGCAGATGCTCGGACCCCACGCGGTCGTGGAAATTGTCGCCGAGGCTGACGACGATCTTCGGGTCGTAGCGGCTGACGAGGGAGGACAGGATTTTGAGGGTGGCGATGGTGTCATAAGGTGGCAGCATGCGCCCGCGCCGGGCGAAGGCCGCCCCTTTTTCCAGATGCAGGTCGGACACCACGAGCAGCGACAGGTCAGGTAGGTAAAGCCCGCCGAGCGGATCGCACCAGGCCGCGACACCGTTAACGGCGGTTTCGCTGCCGAGGCATTCGAAACCGTTTGAAAACCTGTCGCTCAATGTGAGACGGCTCAGCACTTCTCGTTGTTCCTTCACCGGGTCCGCATATCGGATGGCCCGAAAGTCGTTTGCATCTGTCCGCCGGCTCCTAGGACATCGCTTCCGCGATCAATTCGTCGGCGGCCTCGGCCAGCACATCGTCCATCGCCTCGCCCGCCACCGTCTCGCGGCCGATTTCCAGCATGACCGGAACGGCAAGCGGCGAGACATGCTCTAGCGCGCGGTGGGTCGTGTGGCCCTTGATTCGCTTCAGCATATCGCCAAGACGGCCAATGTCCAAAAGCCCCGCCGCCGCATCGCGCCGCGTCGCTTCGAGCAGGATATGGTCCGGCTCATGGCTGCGAAGAACGTCATAAATAAGATCGGCGGAGACCGTGACCTGTCTGCCGGTCTTTTCCTTGCCGGGATGGCGGCGCTCGATCAGCCCGGAAATGACGGCGCAATTGCGGAAGGTACGCTTCAGCATGAAGGATTCGTCCAGCCACGCCTCCAGATCGTCGCCCAGCATGTCCTCGTCCAGCAGGTCGGCAAGCGACAGGCGGCGGGATTTCAGCCGCCTGCCGATGTCCTCCATAGCCCAGATGGCGAGCGAATAATCAGTGGCGACGAAACCCATCGGCTTGGCGCCCGCGCGTTCCAGCCGTCGCGTCAAAAGCATGCCGAGCGTCTGGTGTGCCAAGCGTCCCTCGAAGGGATACATGACCATGAAGAAGCGCTTGCGGAAGGGGAAGGTCTCCACCAGCAGCTCGTCGCGCTTGGGAATGATCGACTTTTCCTTCTGGATCGCCAGCCAGTCGCGCACCTGATCCGGCAGGGCATGCCAGCGCGCCGGGTCTGCCAACATGGAGCGCACCTGATCGGCGAGATAGGTGGAGAGCGGAAACTTGCCGCCGGCATAGGAGGGTATCTTCGGGTCCATGGAGAAGGCCTGTGAGACCAGGCATTCATTCTCCCTGATACCCTCGAAGCGCAGCACCTTGCCGGCGAAGAGGAAGGTATCGCCCTGCACCAGCTGTTCGAGGAAATATTCCTCGACCTTGCCGAGCGACATGCCGCCGCGCCCGACCGTGCCCTTGGCATTACGCTTGACCATACGGACATTCAGTTCCGCCGCCTCGACGATGGTACCGAGGTTCAGGCGATATTGCTGCGCGACCGCCGGATTGGAGACGCGCCAGCGGCCGTCCTTCATCTGGCGGATGCGGGCGTAACGCTCATAGGTGCGCAGCGCGTAACCGCCGGTGGCGGTGAAATCCACCACCCGGTCGAAGGTGGCGCGCGGCAGATCGGCATAGGGCGAGGCGCTGGTTACTTCGCGATAGAGATCATCCGCATCGAAGGGCTCGGCGCAGGCCATGCCGAGTATGTGCTGGGCGAGAACATCGAGCGCGCCCTCGGCAATCGGCGGCGTATCCTGCGCGCCGATGTAGTTCGCATCCAGTGCGGCGCGGCACTCCATCACCTCGAAACGGTTGGCGGGAACGAGGATCGCCTTTGACGGCTCGTCCATACGGTGATTGGCGCGGCCGATGCGCTGGGCAAGACGGCTTGCGCCCTTCGGCGCGCCGACATGCACGACGAGGTCGACATCGCCCCAGTCTATGCCGAGATCGAGCGTGGAGGTGGCGACGACGGCGCGCAATTTGTTTTCCGCCATGGCCGCTTCCACCCTGCGGCGCTGGCCGGCATCCAGCGAGCCGTGATGCAGCGCAATCGGCAGATTGTCGTCATTGATGGTCCAGAGTTCCTGGAAGATCAGCTCCGCCTGCGAGCGCGTGTTGACGAAGATCAGCGTCGTCTGATGGTCCTTCAGCGCGGCGTACAAATCCTTCATGGCGTAACGTGCCGAATGGCCGGACCATGGGATGCGCTCTTCCGTGCTCAGGATGGAGATGTCCGGCTTTGCCCCGCCTTCGACGGTGATGAGGCCGGCGGGCGGCTCGTCCTGCCCCTGCGGCGCGAGATAACGGCACAAATCCATCGGCTCCGCCACTGTGGCCGAGAGGCCGATGAAGCGCACGTTCGGAGCGTGCCGGCGCACCCGGGCGAGCGCCAGTGCCAGCAGATGGCCGCGTTTGGAGGTGACGAGCGAATGCAGCTCGTCGAGCACCACATATTTCAGGTCACGGAAAAAGCGCTCGGCCTCCTTGTTGGCGAGCAACAGCGAGACCTGTTCCGGCGTCGTCAGCAGAATATCCGGCGGCTTCACCTTCTGGCGCTGGCGTTTGCCCTGCGGCGTATCGCCGGTGCGGGTCTCGATGGAGATCGGCAGGCCCATTTCAGAGACGGGTCTGGTGAGGTTGCGTTCGATATCCACCGCCAACGCCTTGAGCGGCGAGATATAGAGCGTGTGCACGCCGACGAAGCCAGAGCCCGGCGGCACCTTGCCGCGCTCCGCCAGAGCGGTGAGCGAGGCCATGAAGCCGCCCAGCGTCTTGCCAGCGCCTGTCGGCGCGATCAGCAGCATGTTCTCGCCGCCGCGTGTGCGCGCCATCAGCTCCAATTGATGCGCGCGCGGAGACCACCCTTTTTCGGCAAACCATTTCTGGAATGGAAGGGGCAAAGCGCCGACATGCGTGCCGGAAATGGGAGACTCGGTGTGTTTCACGTCTTCAAGGTAGTGAAAAACCTGCAAAAAAGAAGGGAGGAACGGGGCCGCTTGACAGAAAGCATAATCGCGGATAAATTTTATCCACGATATTGAAACGAACCGCACAGGGACAAGTCGGATGAAACTCGGCGACGGCGTGGAACAGGCCATTCACAGCGTAGGCATGCTGGCGGGGCTTTCCGAAGGCGGCGTGCTGTCGGCAGCGGCGCTGGCGGAATTTCACGGCGTTTCCACCAGCTATCTGCTGAAGCATCTCCAGTCGCTGTCCAATGCCGGAATAGTCGCCACCGTGCCGGGGCCGAAGGGAGGTTACCGTCTGGCCCGGGCGACCGACAGGATCACCCTGCTCGATATCGTGCTGGCCGTCGAAGGCCCACAGCCTGCCTTCCGCTGCGCCGAAATCCGCCAGCGCGGGCCGAACCCCTTGCCGGGGCGTTATTTCACCAAGCCCTGCGGCATCAATGCCGCGATGCTGAAAGCGGAGAAGGCCTATCGGGCCGAACTCGCCAAAACCACCATCGCCGACATTCTGGACGATCTCGCCGCCAATGACGATGGCGGGATTGCCGCGCGCGGCTGCGCCTTTCTGGAGCTGAACGAGCGCAAAACAGCAACGCGCTGATACAGCCACATCTTAACCAACCCGATGCCGGTCAGCCCGACAGCTTTCCGGACCGATGACGCATGACTTCAAACAGCCCAACCAATGGAGAGACCCATGAAAACCCGTATTAATTATGCCAAAGCATCGCCCGAAGCCTTCAAGGCCGTCATGGCTCTGGAGAATTATGTCCAGGGCAGCGGGCTGGAGCGCCGCTTCGTTCACCTCATCAAGCTGCGTGCCTCGATCATCAACGGCTGCGCCTTCTGTGTGGACATGCATGTGAAGGAGAGCCGCCATGACGGGCTTTCCGAACAATGGATCAACCTGATGAGCGTGTGGCGGGAATCCCCCGTTTATACCCAGCAGGAAAGGGCGCTGCTCGGCTGGGTGGACGCGGTGACGAAGATTGCCGAAACCGGCGCCCCGGATGACGCCTTCGAGACGCTGAAGGCGCATTTTTCCGATGAGGAGATCGTGAAGATCACCGTCGCCATCGGCGCGATCAACACCTGGAACCGCATCGCCGTCGGCTTCCGGTCGCAGCATCCGGTGGATGCGGCTGCGAAGGCGGCGTGACCTCTTAAACCCAAAATGGGCGGCCGCTACATGGCGATGTAGCGGTCGTTTCTGTGATTGATGGCGAGCGTGAGGTTCATGACCAGCGCGCCGAGGATGGAGCAGATGATGACGAAAGGTGTGGCCACGAAGAACGAGCAGGCCAGCACCATGCCGTCGAAGGCGAGCTGCACGAGGCCCGCGCGCCAGCCGAAACGATCCTGCAGATAAAGCGCCAATATGCCGAAACCGCCGAGGCTGGTGCGGTGGCGAAATAGCGCCAGCATGCCGGCCGCAACCGTCAGCCCGCCGAAAAGTGCAGCGGCAACCGGGTTGATGCTCTGAAAGGCAAAAAACCCAGGCATATATTCCGACAGCAGCGCCGTCATGGCGATGGCGCAGAAGGTCTTGACCGTGAAGGCAAGGCCGAGGCGACGGAAGGCGAGATAATAAAACGGCAGATTGACGAGGAAGAACACCGCGCCGAAGCTGAAGCCGGTGGAATAATGCGCCAGAAAGGCAAGGCCGACGGTGCCACCGGTGAGCAAGCCCGCGGCGGAAAGCAGCGTCACACCGAGCGAGACGAGCATGCTGCCAGCCAGAACGCCCTGGGCATCCTCCAGCAGCGAATGACGATCGGGCGCGGAAGCCCAGATATTCAAGCGCTTGCGTGCAGTCGTATCGACCATGCCTGTTCCCCTGATTTTCCGGCCTTTGTCGAGCTATTGCGCAAAAGCGCGATGGATTTCAAGCGTGCTTCGCTCAACGCACAACGATGTATCTGTCCGAGCGGTGATTGATGGCGAGAAACATGTTGAGCACGAAAGCGCCGACAATCGAATAGACAACCGTGGCCGGATCGATGACGAGGAAGGCGCAGAGCATCACGAAGGCATCGAAGGCCAGCTGGATGAGACCAGCGCGGATGCCGAAGCGATCCTGAATATAGATGGCGAGAATGCCGATACCGCCGAGGCTGGCGCGGTGACGATAAAGCGCCAGCAAGCCGTAACCCAGCAACAGGCCGCCAAGCAGCGCCGCCCAGAGCGGGTTGATGCTGTCGATCACCATCCAGCGCGCTTCCACTTCCGTCAGCACCGAAACGAGGCCGATGGCGATGAAGGTCTTGAAGGAGAAGGCAAGACCGAGGCGTCGGAAGGACAGGTAATAAAACGGCAGATTGACGAGGAAGAACAGGAGGCCGAAGCTGATACCGAAGGCATAATGAAGCAGGAAGGCGACGCCGGCGGTGCCGCCGGTCAGAAGGCCGACCTTGTTCAGAAGATAAAAGCCGAGCGCCGACACGATGGCACCGGTGACGATGCCCTGCACGTCTTCCACCGGCGCATGTTTGGCCGGATCGGAACTCCACATGCCGTAAACGCTTCTCGTTCTGCTCACGCTTTTTTCCTCAGCTTCAGGCATATTTTGCACTGCAAAAAACATCTGAGCAAGATGGATACGTAAGGAAGCCTGACCTATCGCAAAAATGGCAAGAAACGGAATGTTCAGGCTTTGGCACGGGCAAGAAAAAGAATGCCGGAAAGGGGTTTTCCGGCATCCTTGCGAATGGTGGTTTTGCGAATTTCGATGAGGGAAAAGCCCGTCCGCTCAAGAAGCTCGCTCACGTAGCTCTTCGAATGGGCGTAACGAAGGGATTCCCGCAGCACGAAACCGTCTTCCTCCCCCGCATCCTCCACCGAAAAGGCAAAAAAGCCTGAAGGCGCAAGCAGGGCGGAAACGAGCGGCATGACGGTTTCGAGACTGCCGAGATACATCATCACATCGGCGGCGGCCACAAGGCCGGCGCGGTGCTGCGCGAGCGCGGGGGTGAAGAGCCCCGAGGCCTCCGGCTCCAGCGAAAGATCGGCCTGGTCTAGATGATCGTAAAGCCCCTTTTCCTCCGCCTTGGCCAGCATGTTCTGGGAAATATCGAAACCTTCCAGCCGGTTTGCGAAGGTGCGGATTTCAACGCCAAGGAGACCGGTGCCGCAGCCAATATCGACAATGGTGTCGAACACGCCGCTTCCCGCCGCCTTGCCGATCAGTTCCGCCAGCTTTTGCGGCACGCTGTAATCCAGCTTTTCCACAAGCGAGGTTTCGAAACGGTCGGCATAATCGTCGAAGAGCCCTTCCACATAGCGGCTCGGCGGTTGCTCAGGCGTTTCGGCGGCGCCGAGAACCGCGAGTTTCAGCTCGGCTGCAAACAGTCCTTCGGTGTCCAGCTCGGCGACTTTCCCGTAGGCCGCCACGGCTTTTTCCGTTTCGCCCGCTTTTTCGTGATATTCCCCGAAGCGAAACCAGCCCGCTGTCCACCGCGGCGCAAGCTCCAAAGCCTGTTCCATGAGTTCGGCGGCAGCGGGAAAGTCACCGCTCTCCGCCAGCATGCGGGCATAGTCCGCCCGGCGGTCGGCAATGACGTCACCGGAAGAAAACTGGTTTGGGGCCATTCAAGATTCCTGAGAAGATGTCGGCTGTCATTTATCAAGCCATAAAAAAACTCAAGTCCTATTTCATGGCGGCCTCGTGGAATTGGCGAATTTGACGCGATATAGTGCGCCGAAACTTGCATCGAAGCGTCGTGCTTCATATGTCAGGACAAAACAGGAGACGTGCTGATGGCCGGTGAGGTCAACAAAATGCTGGGTGACACGGTGGCCCGTACCGTGGTGAAGCTGCTGGTGGTTTCATTGCTCGTCGGCTTTCTGATGGCGATCTTCGGATTGACGCCATGGAACATCATCTACGGCGCGCGCGATTTCGTGGTCGATCTCTGGCGCAGCGGCTTCCATGCGCTGGGCGCAATCGGCGACTATCTGATCCTCGGGGCAACGATCGTCATTCCGGTTTTCATCATCCTGCGCCTCCTGAGCTACCGCCGCTGACATGACCCACTCCACGTTTCAAACGCTTTCACGGCGCGGCTTCGTGCTGCTTTCCGCCGGCTCCGTTCTTTCCGCCTGCGTTTCCATGCCCACCAACAAGGGCATGCCCTCCGGCACCCGCGACGAGACGGCGGCGGCGCTTCCCATGGTCAACGATCTGCGCCGCTCCAAGGGGCTTTCGCCGCTTGCCATCAATGGCGCGGCAAGCGGTGCTGCCGCCTATCAGGCCGGCCGCATGGTCAAGGCGCAGAAGATGGCGCATCTGATCGGCCTGACCGACAGTTTCCTGATCCGCATGAAAGACGGCAATGTGCCGCTTCCGGCAGCGGAAAACGTGGCCGCCGGGCAGGACAGCGTCGAGCGGGTGGTGAAGGCCTGGATCGGCTCACAACATCACCTCGAAAACATGCTCGGGCCCTATAACGGCCTCGGCGTCGCGGTCGCCTATGACGCGGCCAGCCGCAACCGGCCCTATTGGGCGATGGTGCTCTGCGCCTGAGGTAAAGCGGCGGGAACCACCATCTTCCCTCATTCCTGTGCTTGTCACAGGAATCCAGCCGACGCGCGTCTGCGCGGCGAGAGGACTCTTCTCAGCCCAAGGACTTGGGCTGGCTGGATCCCTGTGACAAGCACAGGGATGAGGAAGGAGAGCCCCTGAGGACGCGCTGCCGACCGCCCAAGGTCTACGCTCAGCCGAGCTTGCGATCCGCCCAGCGGTCCACCGCGCTGTCGCGCAGGTCGCGAATGGACTGTACGCCCTCGCGGGCGACCAGCTTCGACAGGCCCTTGACGATGGCCGAGGGCAGGCCGGGGCCTTCATAGACCATGCAGGAATAGAGCTGCACGAGATCGGCCCCTGCCCTCACCTTTTCCAAAGCGGTCTCTGCGGATGACACACCGCCGACGCCGATGATCGGCAGGTTGCCGCCGACGCGGCGGCGCATCTTGGCGAGAGCCGTGGTGGAAAGCTCGAAGAGCGGCTTGCCAGAGAGACCGCCTGCCTCGCCCTTGTGCGGGCCCGGCCTCAGGCCTTCGCGGGAAAGCGTGGTGTTCGAAACGATCAGGCCATCGAGATCATGGGCGAGCGCCTCTTCGGCAACGTCGTCCAGCCCCTCTTCGGTCAGATCGGGCGCGATCTTGAGGAAGATCGGGATGCGTTTGCCGAAGCGTTCGGCTTCCACTTTCCGGCGCTCCAGCACGGCGGCGAGAAGCGCGGCAAGGCTTTCGCGCGCCTGAAGATCGCGCAGGCCGGGCGTGTTGGGCGAGGAAATATTGACGGTGAAATAGGATGCGACCGAATAAAACGCCTCGATGCCCTGTACATAGTCGGCGATGCGGTCTTCGCTATCCTTGTTGGCGCCGATATTGACACCGACGATGCCGCGCAGCTTTGCCTGCTTCAGACGTTCCAGCGCAGCGGCATGGCCTTCATTGTTGAAGCCGAGGCGATTGATGACACCTTCGTCTTCGACCAGACGGAAGATACGCGGCCTGGGATTGCCGGATTGCGCCTTGGGCGTGACGGTGCCGATTTCGGTAAAGCCGAAACCGAGCCGCAGAAGCGGCCCCGGCACTTCCGCATTCTTGTCGTAACCCGCCGCCATGCCGAGCGGATTGGGGAAAACGAGGCCAGCCACGGTCTGCTGCAGAAGCGGATCGTGCGGCACCATGCAGGTGGGCAGGAAGCCGCTTTTCAGCGCCGCAATGGACAGGCCATGCGCCTTTTCCGGATCGACCAGAAACAGACCCTTGCGGCCGATCGAGGAAAATAATCCGCTCATCACAAAATCTCCGGAAACTGGTGCTGGCCGTCGTGACCGAGCGAAAGCGGCGTTTCCCAAAGCACGGCGGTCAAGGGAAGAGGCGCATAAAGATGCGGGAAAAGATCGCCGCCTCTGGAGGGTTCATAAACCAGCTTGTCGCCGAGCGCCGCGCCGTCGACCGCGATCAGAAGCAGATCGACCTGACCGGAAAAATGCCGTGCGGCGGTCTCTGCCGCCTGTTTTGCCGTTGAAAAATGAATGAAGCCGTCGGTCAGGTCGATGGCCGCACCTTCGAAGACGCCCTTCGCCTTTGCCGCGCTCCATAACGTCTCCGGCACGATTTTATAGATGATCGCGGGCGTTTCCTGCATAGGGCTCTCCAAGGCTTTCCACTCAGCGGGATTTGCCGCAAAGCTCGAAGATTGTCCACAGTTTCCACGGCATTTTTATTGCGGAGAGCCTGAAAGACCGCCTGTCCACAAGCTTTTCCTTGTAATGCGGGACCGATTGGCGCAACCTTTCGCGGAGGAGCCGGACGTGTTTCGACCACCGGCAAATGGGAGTGAGCCAGTACCAGAAAAAGAACCGCATAACGCCCTTGGGAGGGGGCCAGAATGTCGGAACTTGTCATTATCATAGCAGATGACCACCCGCTTTTTCGCGGCGCCCTGAAACAGGCCGTATCCGGCCTCGACGGGCAACAGAGCATTATTGAAGCAGGGGATTTCGAGGCCGCCCGCAGTGCAGCCGCAGCGCGCAACGACGCCGATCTCATGCTTCTCGACCTCGCCATGCCGGGTGTCAGCGGATTTTCGGGCCTGATGGCGCTCCGGGCGGAATTCTCCAGCCTGCCGATCGTCATCGTTTCGGCAACGGACGATGCGACCACCGTGCGCCGCTCCATCGAACTCGGTGCTTCCGGTTTCATTTCCAAATCCTCGGGTATCGACGATATCAGGGACGGCATCCGTGCGGTTCTGGAAGGCGATGTCTGGATACCGGCGGGCCATCAGGGCGACAAGGAACAGGATCCTGACGTGGCCGATCTCATCGGCAGGCTCAGAACGCTGACGCCGCAGCAAAGCCGGGTTCTGGGCATGCTGGCCGAAGGGCTGCTGAACAAGCAGATCGCCTATGAGCTCAATGTTTCCGAAGCCACCATCAAGGCGCATGTCTCCGCGATCCTGCTGAAGCTCAAGGTCGACAGCCGCACCCAGGCGGTGATCCAGCTCGCCAAGATAAATACATCGGCCATGGTGGCGTAGAAAAGGATTTTATTCCTTTCCTTGCTTTACTCCTGACCGGATATGGTCTAGATTCCGGTCAGTAAACGACAGGAGCTTTTCCGCTATCGGCTCCACTTGCGGGCTTTCTATCATGCTGTCACACGAGACGATCTGGAGCGCCATCGATACGCTTGCCGAACGCCACCAGCTAACGCCTTCGGCATTGGCGAAGCGCGCCGGCCTCGATCCCACCTCGTTCAATAAATCGAAGCGTTTCGGGCCGGATGGCCGCAAACGCTGGCCTTCGACGGAATCCGTCTCCAAGGTGCTGGAGGCGACGGGGGCAAGCGTCGACCAGTTTTTCGGTTATGCTTTCGGCAGGGCGCAGACCATGCAGCCTTCCGGCGCCGACAACGCCATTCCCCTGCTCGGTTTCGCGCAGGCGGGCTCCGGCGGCTTTTTCGACGATGGCGGCTTTCCGGCGGGTCAGGGCTGGGATGTGGTGGAATTCCCCTCCTCTCCCGAGCGCAGGCAGGGTGTCTATGCGCTGGAGGTGCAGGGCGAGAGCATGATGCCGCTCTACCGCGACGGCGACATCCTCATCGTGGAACCCGGCGCACAGGTGCGGCGCGGCGACCGCGTGGTGCTGAAAAGCCGCGACGGCGAAGTGATGGCCAAGGTGCTGGCGCGGCAAAGCCCCAAAAACATCGAGCTTCTTTCGCTCAACCCGGAACATCCGAACCGCAGCTTCGACATGGCCGATGTGGAATGGATCGCCCGCATCATCTGGGCCAGCCAATAACCCGCAACTGCGTTTTTTCGCGGTATCGACCGGGCACGCGCTGAGAATATTCCTTTAAAGACCGAGTGTCCTTGCGGCGGCATCGACCGTCATGATCTTCGCGCCACCCGACACCGCCCTGCGGACGAGACCCTGAAATCTGCCTTCCGGACAACCGTAAAAGCTCGGCGTCTGCGAAACATCATGAGTGAAGATGATGAGCCAGCCGCCTTTTTGCAGAACATCCTCCAGCCAGCCATCGGCGGCGTCGAGGTAGTTTTGATCCGAACGCAACTCGACCGCGGCAAGATTATGCGGGTCGACACTGCCCCGGTTAATCCCTGGCATGATGCCGCGCGCCGTCCTGAACCGGCGTCGCAGCAGCGGCTGCATGACCGGTGAGGCCATGCCGAAGGGAACGGAGAAATTGCGCCCGTGGCGGCTTGCATCGAATGAGCCGAGCACGCGGTCATTGCGATCGAGATCCTCCTCCAGCCCCCGTCTGGAAAAGCTCGAGAGTTTGCGATGGGAAAAGGTGTGGCAGGCAAGCTCATGGCCGGCCGCCGCCAGTTCCCCGCAGCCTTTCGCGGAAATCATCTGCTGCTGTTCATCGTCTTGGTCGATAAACACGCCGGCGATGTAAAACGTGCCGCAAACGCCCTCGTTTTCCAGAATGCGCGCACCCGCCGTCCAGGCGCTTGCCGGCACATCATCGAATGTGAAGGACACGATCGGTTCGGACGTCTCGATCCGCACCGCCGGTCCCGGCAAATAGCGCACCAGCCGGTTATTGATCCGGTCTGTAAAAGTCCCGATTTTTTGCGTCATACAAAGCCCCCCGGCCTGTCTGCAAATTACTGTCCCTCTTCGAGTATGTCGTAAGCCTGATGCCTCAAACAATAGATTGCGATTAGAAGAGAAGACCAGATAGGCCCGGTTCCGGTAAAGAAATTACTCTCTAAACACGAAGAAAGTAACGCATACACCCAAATTCTTGCAAAAAGTCGGGTCAGGCCCGGATCCGTGCCCTTATCCACCGCTGTGCGGAAATCATTCGCGGGTATGATGACCAGCCAGATGACGGTGAGAATGAAGGCCGGCAGGCCGCCATTCAACAGGCTTTCAATATAGCCATTATGGGCATGGAAGGCTGTGACCGCCCAGGTGCCGGCAATATCGGCCTGCGACAGAAGTCGGTCGCTCGCCCAGAATGCCTGGAACCCCTGACCGAAGATCGGCGATTGCGCGAAAGTGTCGAAGGATAGCCGCCATATGTCCGTCCGCCCGGTGAAGGTGGAATCGATGCCCAGGCCTTCGACAAAATTCTGTATGCTTGGAAAATAGGTCGAGCCGACCGCAGATATGTTGATGAAGGCCAGAAGGCCGCCGATCATCAGCAGAGTGCGGTGAGCATGCCTCTCCATGATCCAAATCAGCGCCACGGTGACGGGCAACAGCATGGCTGCGGTTTTTCCGTTGGTCTTCCACAGGAAGAACCCTGCCAGCAGCGTGATGGCGAGGCCGCCCAGCGTCGACCAGGCGTTGCGCAGGTAAAGCCCTATCATGAAGAGAATGATCATCGCCGGAGCGGCGGCATTCTTGTGATTGAAGATACCGCGCCAGTCACCCGCCAGCGCTTTTTCATCGAGATCATAGGGCTGATGGATCGAGCGCGAGCTGAGGAAGATCACCCCCAGATAACACAGCGCCAAGAGAATGATGGCGAAGATGGCCATCATCCGGTCGAACTGCCGCCGGTCGCGCGGCATGACGACAAGGACGCTGGTGATGAAGCACAGGAGCGCCGTGAAGATCAGACGTTGCAGCGACGTGCCGGGCTGGGTTCCAACCACCGAGCATATCGCCAGCCAGAAGAACAGCAGCAGAATGGGTAGCCGCGGCCGCAGCAGAAGCCCCGTCAGCCGGTGGCGCAGCGCAAAAACGCCGAGGATCAATGCGATCACGAGGCCGGTCAGCTGGTTTGCGGCGGCGTGCGGCACGGGCGGTGCTGCGAGATTTTCGAAAGGCGCGACGGAAATCCAGATATAGAGCATGGTGGCGACGAAAAAAAGCGCGTCGCGCCGGCTGCCGGCAAGGGATATGGCGCTGCCTTGCGCAGAGACGGGCTGCGTATCAGCCAAACGCGGCATGGTCGCCTGCATCGAGAATGGATAGTCGGATCATTGGCCTGCCTTGTGACGAACAACGAAACCCTTCTGAAACAGGGCCATGTCCAAATAACCATAAACAGTCATTATCATCATTATTATGCAATTGCTTTAACCCTCTCTTACCTCAAGAGGGATAAGACAGGATAAACTGCCATTCATTCGGGTCGCGGACTTTCACTTTATTGGCCGGTTGCGGCTTTTTCAGTTCGCCAGATTTTAAAAAGCAGCGCAGTCATTTTTGAATTCGCCCGGCAATGCCGGAAAACATGGAGAATGAGGTGTCGTTCAATACGCCGCGGCTCGGCCATCTAGTCAGACTGGGATTGACCTACATGGCATCCGGCGGAGCGCTCCTCATGTCCAGCGCCGCCCAGCTTCTGACCTTCGCGCTGCTTGCCCGCCATCTCGGTGTCGAACAATTCGCGCTTTACGCCTCCATCACGGCTGTCACCAATCTTGGCGTCCAGATCTGCGGCATCGGTTCGCAGGAATCGCTGATCCGCCGTGTCGCGCAGGATCGCAGCATGTTTCCCGTCATGCTCGGCCACAGCTATCTTTTGAGCGCCGCGACAGGCGTGGTTCTGACGATCATCGGCATGGTGACAATCCCGGTATTTTTCCCGACCTCGGAAACATTGCTGCACACGCTGATCACCACCTTCCTGATCCTGTTCACGAACCTCGTCCTCCTGAAAGTCATCTCGCTTTCCACGCAGAGCTTCATCGCCCATTCCGACTTCGCCTCCGCCAACAAGCTGGAAGTGATGTTTGCCGTCGCCCGCACCATTGCCGCGGTGGTCGCCTGCCTCATCTTCAAGGTGGAAACCGTAGAGGCCTGGGCGCTGTGGAACCTTGCCGCCCACACCATTGCGGCCATGATCTCGGTCAAGGCAATAGCGAGACTCGGCAGCCCGGTGTTCCGCATCGTGCGTGAGGAAATCCGCATCGGCGTCCTGTTTTCCACCCAGTTCCTGTTCAAGGCCGTGCGCGGCAATGCCGATATTCTCGTTCTCGGCGCCATTGCCAGCGCCGAGGTGCTGGGCAGCTATTCCATCGCCCGGCGCATTCTCGACAGTTCCTATCTCTCCGTCGAGGCCCTCAACCGGCTGATCTATCCGGGTTCGGCTTCCGCCGCCCTGCAGGGCATCACCAAAACCATAGAGCGCGCCTATAACGTGCTGAAGGCCGCACTTTTCATCGCGACCGGCAGCGCGCTCGTCATTTTCATCATCGCGCCCTTCTTGCCGCTTTTGTTCGGCGATGAATATGTTTCGCTGCCCATCATCACCCGCGTGCTTTGCTGGGCGGTTCTGCCCATGGCCGTTGCCGCCACCGCGCTCGAGGCGCTCGGCGCATCCGGGCGGCAGGATATTCGCGCGAAGATCTGGAACAGCGGCAACCTCATCGGCTCCGTCGTCGTCGCTTTCTTCACCTGGTCATTCAGCATTTCGGGAACGATCGGCAGCTATTTCATGGTGGAAACCGCCATCGCCGCCGCCGTATGGATCGCGCTGCTGCGCCTGCGCCGCAATGAAGAGGTTTTCGCGCCAGCCAAATAGGAGCTGGCGTAGGAACCGATCTGGTGGCCGGCTCGCCCTAATAGAGCCCATAAGGGAAATAACGCCGGTAGATCTCTTCCAGCCGGCCGTTGCGGGAAAGGGCCGCCAGCGCCTGATCGAAAGCCGGGACAAGCACGTTGTCGGGATCGACGGTCATGATGGACAGGCCTTCACCGAGAAACCTGTCGGACATATAGGGACCGCCGAAGAGTGCGCAGCAGCCCTCAGACGCGCTTCCTGAAACCCAGAAAGGCAGGCGCAGACCGTCGGCGAAGATGGCGTCCACCTTGCCTTTCTTCAGCGCCTCATACATCGGTTCGTAGCCATCGAAGCCCTCGGCCGCGGCCTTTGGAAAGAACGCCTTCAGCATCTGTTCGTGCCGCGAGCCGGCAACCACACCCACCTTCTTTCCCGAAAGCGCATCGGCACCGGAGCCGGTGAATTTCGCCGCCTTGTTCACCGCAAGACGAGCGGGCATCAAGAGATAGGGTCGCGAGAAGGTAAAACTCTTGCGCAGGTCGGCGGTGGTGGCGAGGCCGGAAATCACCGCTTCGCCCTCGCCCATTTCCAGAGCAGCCTCCAGCTCGTCAAACGGCAGCGCCTGCACCTGGCATTTGCTTTCGACCTTCAACTGAGCGCAGATTTCACGCACCAGATCGACATGGAAACCCGCAAGCCGGCCTTCCTGATCGGTAAAATTGAAGGGCGGGAAATCGACCGACATCAGAAATCTGATGCGGGGAACGGAAGAAAGATCGCCGCCCGGAAACCGCTCCTGCGCATCGAACAGCACCGGCATCCGGTTCCCGTCCGACAGGCCCTCCGCACGTACATCGCTAAAAAAACCAGTAAATTGTAAAGCGAAAACTAAAGTAAATGCGAGACTTATATTCCGCGTTACATTCGTCATTCTCATCTATACTATCCGTGACAGGAAGTGGGGCGTTACCATGACGGCGGCGGCAATGCATGGATTATTCTAGGCAATATACACGAGATTCGTTTCGTACGACGCCGGCGACACGAAAAATTGCATTTTCCCATCTCAATGAAAATCCACTCTCAACCGTTTTCGAACAGGACCAGGCCGGACAGGTCCGCTTTCTCTCTTCGCTGGGATTGGGCAGGCCTTATATCGAGACATTCGAAAAACGGGCTCTGGAAAATGGCTCGACTTTGGAGGACGAATTGCTGGCAAGCGGTCTCGTCACGACGGATGCCTATTTCGGTGCCTTCGCCAGATTCCTGCGGTTGCCATTTCTCCCGGAAATCGGCCCGGACCGGGTGACGGATTTGAATAAGCTGGACACTCAGCTCTCCGAGCCGAGGCTCCTGCGGCTGACACCGCTGAACGGCACGCCAACGCTGCTGATCGTGCCGGAACTGGCGCGGATGGCGTCGCTGAAAAACATGCTGGATCAGCGTCCGCGTCTTCTCGACGACTTTGCCGTCACAACCCCGCAGGCCATGCGCAGCGCAATCTGGAAAGCGGGCGAGGCCCGCCGCTCGGCAGAAACCCAACAGCGGCTTTTCAACACGGCGCCGCACCATTCCGCCAGGATCACGCTGCATGGCCAGCAGGGTTTTTGCAGCGGCGTTCTCCTTACCCTGCTCATTTTGTCGCTGCTGTTTTACACGGAAGCGGCATTTTCGTATCTCCATGTCACCCTGACGATGCTTTACCTTTTGACCCTGCTTTTCAGGCTGTTCGCGCTCGTCCATCTACCCTTGGAAAAGGACACCACCTTGCCTCTTCGGCAGGAAAACGAATTGCCTGTCTATACCGTTCTGGTGGCGCTTTACCGGGAGGAGGCCGTCGTCGCGCAGCTCATCGGCGCATTGGAACGTCTGGACTGGCCCAAATCCCGGCTGGACATCAAGCTTGTCTGCGAGGCGGACGACGGTGCGACGATCGAGGCGATCCAGCGGATGAATCCCGGCCCGCATATGGAGGTCGTCAGGGTGCCGCCTTCCCTGCCGCGCACCAAACCCAAAGCCCTCACGTACGCGCTTTCCGGCGCGCGCGGCGCATTTGTTGTCGTCTATGATGCCGAAGACCGGCCCCATCCGCAGCAATTGCGCGAAGCCTATGCCACCTTCCGCAACGAGCCGGACGAGGTGGCCTGCCTGCAGGCGCCGCTTATCATCAGCAATGCCTCTTCCTCCTGGCTCAGCGCCTGTTTCGCACTGGAATATTCCGGCCTCTTCCGCTGCATGTTACCTGCCCTTGCCGCACATGGCTTACCGTTGCCGCTTGGCGGCACCTCCAATCATTTCCGGACCGCCGTGCTGCGGAAGGCCGGCGCCTGGGACCCCTATAATGTAACGGAAGATGCCGATCTTGGCCTCCGGCTGCATCGGCTGGGCTATCGTTGCGGCGTTATCCGGCGACAGACGCTGGAGGATGCGCCGACCTCGCTATCCGTGTGGCTGAACCAGCGAACACGCTGGTACAAGGGCTGGCTGCAAAGCTGGCTGGTGATGACTCGCGCCCCCTTTGCGACCGCGCGTGACATGGGATGGTTTGCCTATGTGGTCTTTCAACTGCTGATCGGCGGCATGCTTCTGTCGTCGCTGGCGCACCCCCTGCTCTTCGTTTCGCTCGCATTCATGACCATCGCCCTCCGGGAAAATGGCGCGGACCTGCTACTCACCTGGCAGGGTCTTCTGTTTTTTATCGATGTGCTGAATATCGTCGGAAGCTACACGATCTTCGTGCTGATGGGTCGCAGCAGAATGATCGCCTATGAAAGAAGGCATGTCGGAAGGCGGTGGCTGGCAATGCCCGCATATTGGCTGATGCTGTCCATCGCGGCCTGGCGGGCCGTGGTGGAACTCAAAACCAAACCCTTCGCATGGAACAAGACGCCACACGCGCCGGTCGCCAAAAATACCTCATGATCCGGCATCTTCGGCAGAGCCAAAACGGTCATGATACTTCTTTCGACCAGCCGCGGCAGCGGCTCATGGCTTCAGTCACATTGCTGCTGCCAGCAAAGCCACTTCACACTTTCCACTACCGCCGTCATCGATAACAGGAGCCAGTGCCTTGCCGAACGAAGCTCCTCCTTCGGCAAGGTCCGTCATTTCATCCTGAAGGCGACCGAACCGCTCTACTTGGTAACGAGCTTGTTCTTGATCAGGCCGACGATGATCTGCACGATCAGACCGCCGACACCGCCGCCAACAAGCTGGCCGGCGAGAGCGCCGATATCAACGCCGCCGGCTGCCGCATCTCCCGCCGCGCCGAGCAGCGAACCGAGCACGGTTCCGCCGCCGAGACCGCCGATGGCGCCGGCAATCAGATTACCGAGCGAACCAAGATCGGAGTCCTTCACTATCTTTCCGCCTGCCGTGCCGCCTACCGCACCGCCGACGATCTGGGCCAATATCGAAGCAAGATCCATGTCATCCTCCTCAGTCGTTTCCCCGACCATTCGAGGAAACAAAGCCTCTTATTCATGTCTGCGCAGGTTGAACCGAACCGGCATGGCCGGCCTTCTCTTCCTCGCCGAAGATTTTCCAGATCACGGCCCCGATGGCGCCGCCGAGGATCGGAGCGAGCCAGAACAGCCAGAGCTGCTGCAGCGCCCATCCGCCAACGAACAATGCCTGTCCCGTGGAGCGGGCCGGATTGACGGATGTGTTGGTGACTGGAATGGAAATCAGATGAATAAGGGTAAGGGCAAGACCGATGGCGATCGGCGCGAAGCCGGCAGGAACCCTGCCATGCGTTGAGCCCAGAATGACGATCAGGAAAAACGCCGTCAGGATGACTTCGATCAGCAGCGCCGATACGAGAGAATATCCGCCCGGCGAATGTTCACCATAACCATTGGCGGCAAAACCGCCAATGTCAGCTCCCGCCTTGCCGGTGAAGATGACATAAAGCGCCGCAGCCGCGACGATCGCCCCCAGAACCTGCGCCACAATGTAGGGCACGAGGTTCGCCGCCGGGAACTTACCGGCAACGGTGAGGCCGACTGAAACGGCCGGATTGAAATGACCGCCCGAAATGCCGCCAACCGCATAGGCCATGGTCAGAACCGTCAGACCAAAAGCGAAAGCGACACCAAGGAAACCGATGCCGAGTTCAGGAAAGCCGGCGGCAAAAACCGCACTGCCGCACCCTCCGAACACGAGCCAAAAGGTTCCCAGAAATTCCGAAAGAAGTTTGCGACTCATAACACTTCCCCTATGTTACGACTGCATCAACTATTACGTGCAATTTAATCGTAGTCAAGCTAAATTGTGTACTACTCTCATACGATAGCCGCCCGAAGACCCGACGCAGGCATGAACTGATCTGCACGCGGCTCGATCGCCTCGACCGTGACATCTCAGCATTGCGTAGCGCGCACGTTGCCGTCCTTGACCCACGATCCACCAAGGCGAAATGGATAAGGCTATTATTCTACCGGTCGTTGGCATGGTGGAGAAGATGAAATGGCGATTCATTAAGTGCGGCAACGCAACGGTATCGGACGCGCGAAGAATCTTGGGATATCGGCGCTTTGACCGCCATCTCGTCAGAAGCCTGTCCAGTCAAGGAACGGGACCGTCCGCTATAGCTGCTTCAGTCGATCGCTCTCGAATGCAGTGGCCAAATACTCCAAATTCCCAGAGATGATGACTACATGCACGTTGGATCACCCAGAGAATAACCGCGCCAACGACAGATGGAATAGAAGGTCATAGACCAAATATCCGCTGGCACGTCGATTCCATGCCTGAAAACAGGCGATTGCCATCTGTGGGGATGCCGATATCGCGCCGCACATGAATCGCTGTTATCCGTCCTGCTTGCACCTTGACGGCGATCTCGCAACTTTTCTGCGCATCGTGCGCCGGAACGAACTCCCGGCGCCTAATCGTCATATTTAGCATGTAGTCTGCAGTCTCAACGTATTGTCCCGGAATATGCGCGACAATGGTACGAGACCACACACGGTGCCCATCCTTTTCCTCGCCTGTCGGTGCCCCGAACCTGCTCCGAAAGTCTGCGAGCGTCCTGCCTCGCCATTGGGAGTCAAGCTTTCGGTATGGTGACAGCATCGCAGTGGCGACACCGCTATTCGCGTCGTTAATCGCCGATGATGTCTTATTCAATGCGGTGCATCCAGTCAGGAACAGAGATCCGACAATAATGGAGGAGAATGGTTTCAACATCTTCATTAATTATATCGATGTCTTCTACAATGAATCGGATGACTTACCCCAACCTTCATCAAAATCGCCCTTCGTTATGATCGCCATTAAATATGAATTTGTACTCAACAAGCGCTTCGATAGTGGATTTAATATCCAAACTATGTTCTGGATTCTGCTTCTCAAATTCCTTCAAAACCGTAATACTATCATCAATACGATAACTTGTTCGACACATTCCATAGAATGTTTCAAAAGTATTTTTTAACCATAGTTTCTCACCATATTTCGCCTTTTTAAACTCTTCTATCAAAATATCCCCTGAAAATTTATCGTTTTTCCATAGTAAATAGCAGACAAAACTGCCGATATTCTTTCTTCTGGATCGTTGTCAATACGCGACAAAATCTCAATAACTTGTTTTTCCGTTCTGTTTTCCGGCGATTTGTACTTCACTTGACAGGCCTCCCTTTGGCCGTGAACAGCCCAGCACGGATAAGTGCATTTCCCTCAGACTGCCGCACGCCGTTTAAAGGGGTCGCAAGTAAATCGCCGCAGGCTAACATGCTGACTTACGCCATTGGGCTGAACGCAGCGCGTTCGATTGGAGGCCCAATCCGATTATCCGGTGCAAACCCACGCCTAATTGGCCGCGCATTTTATGAAGTAAGATCACTTAGTCACATCGCAGAGCTCCCTACTTCGGCGAGCCTAACCACTCCTCGTCATCAATAAATGTTTCATAGACGTCACCAGAGTCGCTCAAGCCAAGCCGCGTGAGATAATTTGATAGATCTACAAAAGTGGCGTACTCAATAGAATCATCACAAAACCATGTCGCTTCGCATTCATAGCACAAATATACTGTTCTATGGGCCGCTCCTATGTGGACCTTCTTCACCCAGTCTTGGTGGCAGCGAGGGCATTCTATCTTCATGATTAGCTAACACTGACCTGCGGCGAACATCACCCGTCAGCAATTCAACGTGTCGATACTCGTTAGACATAAGCCTGTCCTCAAGCCTGTGCTTGAGCCTTTCTGCTTATGCCGACTGTCCGGTCGAAATGGGGGCAGTTCACGGGGCGGCTCAAATTGTCTCGACGGTGGCTCGTATTGCATAGCCGAAATTCTTACGCACCACCCAACCAGACATCGTTTGCCCACGTTGCGAGGTTGGGCCAAGTCTCAGTCGTTGGACCGTTGTGGTCCCAGAAATGTATTTTGCCATCGGGCGCGATGCAGTAATAGTCACCGTTGTCTTCACATATTGGAAGCCAATCGTGGGGTAGGCCAGCGCTGCGGCCTTGTTCAATAGCCGATCTCAATTCTCCATAAACGCCACCCATCTCTTCATTTAGAGTAAGTGGCGACAGGTAGCCGATGAAAGCGTTAGATATGCTCTTGAGAAATTTTTTATAGTCTTCCGAGAATTCGAAACCCGTGGCGGCTTCGTATCTCGCTATTAGAGCATCATCTGGAAGCGGAGTTTTACGTTTTCGCGGATCATCCAGTCGATTCACTTCACTAATAATCGCGTCAATATGTTCAGTCACCAGATACATCTCCTAGAAATCGTTTGCTCGGTTTATCCAATACGTCCGCCGCCAGGAATTAAATTGGGTACGGTTGATGCCAGATGGAATTTCATTAGTATTGACATGAATAACCTTCGAATTTGTCTTATGAAAGGTTTGGGTCATTTCCGCGATAGGGCCGTCTTGCATTTGTGTCATATGATGCAGATTGATTGGATTTCCGTCTGGTCCTATGGGCGCGCGACCAGATTGCATTAGCTCCAGATTTGTTCTCCCAGATTTAGGATCGATAAATGTTGGATCTATCAAATCGTTGCGCTGATATACTCTATTTCCGTTAAGATTGATGGGTTCGCTTGTCCAAAATTGCCTATTACTTTGAAAGTAAGCCGAGACATCCCTGTCTGTGGCAATTATTTTTACGGATTTAGCGATGCCGGTGCTTTCGCCAAGAATGGTTTTACCATTTCCAGTTCCACCAAAGGCGATGGCGCCGAGTATGATCGGATCGCGAATGATGCTGGCGATCTGTTCTTTCGACCCTGTGAGAAGCGCCTTGGCGGCCTCACTCTTAAGCGACGATTCCACATCAGCGAAATCCTGACCGTTTTGAGCATCACTGCTGTCAGCATATTTCCACGCAGCCAGGAACACCATGTGCCGGTCGAGGAGCGACAATTCATCCGCCTCACCCTTTCCTGTGAGGGCTGCGTCTAGATACTCCGCAGCCGCAATCCGCAGATCGGTGCGTGCCTTAATGCAGTCCGCGGATGAATTGCCGACGCAGTCTTCCAGCTTCTTGTCACGATTAAGCGAGAGAGTTTGAAGCTCTTCCTTATGTTTGCAGGCTGGTGAATTGGCGTCACCTGAAGCATCACAAGCGGCCAGCGTTCGAGCAAACTCCTCTCGCTCCTTGTGGGTGAGATAATTGTACTGATATTGCACTCCGCCATACGAGCCGCCTTCACCGCCACCGATGGCGCCGACCAGCCCACTGAAGCTTGAGCCGATCGCTGCTGCGAGCGCCTGTTTGTCCTGATCAGACAGGTTGCTGTCCTTCAGCATTCCGTTGACGAGATTCGCAATGGCGGGGGTTAAGGATGCCGAGGCCGCGGAGCCGAGTGCGCCGTTGAGCGCTCCCTCCCAACCATTGACGCCACCAAGAATGCCTCCTGCTATGGTGTGCAGCAGCACGCGGCCCATGCCGCCTTCTTTCCAGAGCTCGGCGGCCGCATCGTCTTTACGTTCGAGGGCCTGCTTGTAGAGTCCACTGGCAATATCGCCGACGAGCCCTGCCGCTGTCTTCTGGGCTTCCTGAAGATCGGCCTGCGTTCTGTATTGCTGACGCAGGATATGTTCGAGATCCGGCAGACCGGGTAGCGCGATGTTGGTATTGGCGGTATCGCGGCGGATTGTACCAACATCCTGCGTCTGGTTGGCCGGATCTGTAATGGTGATCGGGATGTTGCCGCCGATGGCCGAATAGGCCTTGCCGGTCTCGCTCTCGCCAGCCTTGACCGGCGGTGCGATGGAGAGGCCGCCAGTACCGATCGAGCCGCCATAGGTTTCGGCTTTCCAGCTTGAATGCGTATCCACATCGGTGGCGTCAAGGGTGCCAGTGGAGAGGTTGTTGCGTCCCGCGCCAGCCTCACTGGTAATCGCGCCGCCGACAAGCGAGGTGTGCTGCCCAATGTTGAGATCGATGCCACCCGTTCCGGCATGGATGCCGGATTGTTCGGTGACAATAATCGCATCACCTTTGGCCTTCTGCCCGGAGCCGGAGACGCCAGTGTTTCCAAAGCCGATCTGGCCAGACACATTGAGCTGGTCTGCCTTTGCTGCGGCCGTATCCACCTGGCTTTCGATCGTCAGGTTTTTAACATCGGCGGTGACCGAGTTGCCAGCGACGGTCGCACCCTTCAACGCCAGATCATTGGTGACAATGGTCACATCGCCAGTGCCGTTGACATGCGTGTTCGTATGGCTGGTTGCGGAGGTGGTGGAACCACCCTTGCCGTAAGAACCGTTGACACCGACGCCGGTCTGCTGGCAGCCGCCCGTGGTACTGCATCCGAAGTTGACGCCTACGCCTACGCTCCAGGATTTGTTCGAACTTGCCGCATCGAACGTGCCGGTGGCGGCGTTGAGATTGATGTCGCCATTCTCGGCAGACAGGAAGACGTCACCGGTCAGCGCATCGGACGAGACGACCGGCAGGCCGTCTTTCCCGTAGCCGGCGAGGATCTGTGCTCCCTCGCTAGTGATATTGCCGTTTTCTGCCTCGATGGTGATCGAGCGGCCGGCACGGATATCGGTAACGACAGGCGTGGAGAACGAGGAAGAAGTGCTGTTCTCCTGGTGGCTGACGCCTGCATTGATACCCACGTTGAAGGACAGACCGTTGCCCGCGGAAAGGTTCGACGATACGCCCTGCAAATCCTTGTAGGCCTGATAGAAGCCAAGCCCGGCAATGGCCGTATTTGTGATGGCGTCGACCCCACCGCCGTCCGACAGCCGTTCAGCCGAGTTCATGATGCTCTGGGCGGCCTTACCAACCTGGCTGGACACGGAAACCGTAACACCGGCAAAGGTTTTCTCGTGCATCTCCTGATAATTGGTGCGGTCGTTGGCCGAGAGGAGGTTGATGTCATTCCCGGCAAAGAGGTCGACGTCACGCCCGGCGGAGGCGGTTGCCGCCTGCAGATTGACGTTGTTTCCTGCGGAAACAAGGAGATCACGACCGGCAGTGAGAACGGAGACCGCGTTCGTGTTGGCCTGCTGCTCCTTGCTGTCTTTGGTCTTCTGTACTCCGAGACCCACCGAGAAGCCACCACCGCCGGATGAGACGCTGATACCGAAACCCGAGCGTTTTTCCTTCTCCGCCGATGCAGCACTTTCCGCTCCTGGCGTGATATTGACATCACGGGCAGCCTCCAGCGCGATGTCACGCCCCGCCATGATGGACGAGCCGATGACATTGACGTCGTTTTCGCGTGCCGCGAGGGTTACGTCGGTCCCAGCAGTCAGCGCAGAGCCGACGTTGAGGGTGGACGACTGGCTTTTTTCTTTCTGTTCCTTGCCCCATAGCGAGAGGAAGCCGCCGCCGGAACCGGCGAACAGGCCGGACTTTTTGCTGCTGCTCTCCAGCGCGTGCTGTTCCTCGGCCCCGATGATGGCGACGCTGTCGCCCGTGACGCTGATCGCATCCCCGGCCGTTATGGTTGAGCCCGCTATGACGGTGTTGCCAGCAGAATCCAGCTTGACGTTACCGGACGCGGAAAGCTCGGAGCCGACTGTGGCTTCATCATAGTTGTATTGCGTCGAGCTTTTTTTCGAGAGGAAGCCCTTGCTGGAGGAACTCTGCTCGAACTCCGCCGTATTCTTGCCCGACGCGATCAGCAGATCGCCCCCTGCGCTGACGTTGATATCGGCTTTGTTGGTCTCATCGCCCGCCATCACCTTCGAGGCGGAGACGACGGTATCACCACCCGAGGTAATGGACACGCCCTTCCCACCGCTAACCGATGATCCGACTGCAGTCTCGGCTTCCGTGTGGCTCGTCGTCTGTTTCTTGCCGCCGAACAGGCCACCCTTTTTCTTGTAGGTGTAATCGATAGTGGTGGTGTCGACAGCTTCGGCAATTGTTACGTCACCGGTCGCTTTCAGACCCACAGTCCCATCGGCGGCAATCGTGCTGCCGATGACGTTGAGGCTGCCACCCGCATTGGCGGTGACCGATCCGCCCGCGGTGATCTCGGAACCCTGACTTGTGGTTCTCACAACCGTCGTCGTGCTGCGCTTGTCACGCAAGGTGCTGGTTGTTGACCTTTCGGTAACGGAGATATTGATGTCTCCGTTCGAAGTCAGGCCGAGATTGCCGCCCGCCGTCACCTTTGCGTTGGCGAGCAGAATACCCTCGTCGCCCTTGATTGAAGCATTGCCGCCTGCGCTGAAGGCGCCGCCGATTGCCGCAATCGATGAACCGGAAACGGTAAGATCGCCAGTCGATGCGATCATCCCCGATGTTGCAAGCAGGCCAGTGTCGATCGTTACCTGATTGCCCGCGATCAGCGCGCCAGCGGAGTTCAATCTTTCCCTGTCGTCAGCGGCAAGATGCAGCACCGGCGCAAGAACGCTCGTGCCGTTAACCGTCTGCCACTCATAAACAACGACGGATTCGGTGAGGCTGGCAATCTCTTCAGCCGTCAGCGGTTCGCCGAACTGGCGCTGGTTCGCTCCCAGATAGGCGGCTCCGTTATCAAGCAGCTGCTTTATCTGGGTAATCGAATCCTGTCCGGTAAAACCGGAGCCTGTCGCCAGTCTGAGCTGCTGCTCAATATATTGGTTCTCGAAATAGGCATCGCCAAGGAACTGGATCTGACGATCCGGCTGGTAACCGATGCGGCCAAGGAAATAGCCGGAACCGTAGAATTTCGAGACATCGAGGAAGGCGGCACGGGTCTCATAGAGGAATGTTTGGCCGGGAACGGTGCCACCAAATCCGCCGGACTGTGGGGTGGCAACAGCGCCAAGCGTGAATAGCGCTCCGCTCGCTGTTACGCCGGCCAGCAACGCCGTCGGATCGCTAGAAGGCTGAGGTGTAGCAACGGCGGCATGGTCGGCGATTGTTCCGGCCGAAGCAGTATTGTTGACGGCGGCAAAACCGGTGATACCAAGTGTTCCGCCAGAGCGGATCGTCGTGGTAACGCCACCGATCGCCTCGACGCTTTCCACGGTCCGTCCCGGCCCGATATCCTTTGACGTATCCCGCGTTCCGAATGGGCTGGGGCCTGGCATGGCGATCTGCCATGAACCTTCATGGCCACCTGTGTCGCCGGTCGTTTTCGTTTCCGTCCATTCGTAAATGACATCCGGGTAATACTGGCAGCCGCCGTTCTGGTTGCAGTTCAGCGAAGTCGTGCGCTGCAATTGCAACCCGAGATTGGTCAGCGTGCCGGAGCCATTCAGCGTCATGCCTGCACCGGCTTCGATTGCACTATAGGCATTGGTAAGATCGACCGTGTCGACGGAAAGTGTGTTGCCCGCCTTGATCAGCGCTGTGGGACTACCTGAGGATATGAGCCGATCCTCGATGACGTCCCGGTAAACGCGATGGATGGGGCTACCGATGACGAATGACCGGTTATAAAATTCGATGGGCGACGAACAATCCCCGCACTCTCTCGCGTAATATATGTCATACGCGGAAACGAGCGCGTTAGAGAGGAACTGTGTTGTGTAGGTAGGTGCAACTGTTCTTTCGTTGCGCAGATTTGCAGTAATGATCGACATGTTGTGACCGGCTGAGATGAAGCCGGAACTGTTGACAATGGCCGCATTACGCCCGCCATGAGCGTTTCCCGCAATCGTGAGATCATGACCGGCGACAATCGCCCCCTGCTCGTTGGCAAGCACGCCACCCACGAAAAGCGCCGCGTCATTGCCGGCATAAATCAGGCCGGTGGCAGTGTTGGTGAGATTGCCGGTGACATTGAACGTCAGATCGTTACCAGCGGCAAGCTGGCCGGCATTGACAAGCTGGGGGAGTGTGAGCGTCAGGTCACGGGCGGCCAGGAGATTGGTGGCACCGTTGGCGACGAGGCTATCTGCTGCGATCGCAATATCGCCCGGCACCTGGGCGGAACGAGATGGGCTGTTCGAAGCGACGGCATTGAGCCGCGTCCCCGTCAGATCAGTCACTCCGGATGACGTAAGATCGATACCGCCGAACGTCAGCGCACTGTTGGCTAGATTGATATTATTGGCATCGATGTAGAGTGTCCCCGATGTGGCAAGTCCGCTCCTGTTATTGGAAAGGTCGGCATATTGCTGCCTGATCCTGATGTCGCCACCGGCGGCCGTGCGTTTGTCGAGGCTGATTACACCGCCGGCTGAAGATAGCGAGACGTTGCCATTGGCTTCCAGGCTGCCATAGCGGATGTTGCCACCAGCCGAAGCCTGCAAATTCTGTTCGGCAAGCACGAGCCCGGAAATCCCAAGATCAAGGCCGGAAAGCAGCGCCAGATCACCTTTCGAAAGGAGCGTGCCCGCTGCAATCGAGCCTGAAGCAGCCGAAATCGACATCGCCGCGCCGGACTGGGCTGTACCGCTAATGCCGATGGACCCTGCCCCCGACCATAGTGAAACCGGTCCTGCAGCGGAGACGTCGGCCACCGCAACACGTCCATCTCCCAGGACAGTGATCGCGCTACCAGCGCCAAGGGTGCCGACGACATCAACGAAGCCGGCCCCGCCATTGATTAGGATTGCCTCTTCTGCGCCGATCGAAGCGATGTTGACGTCTTTCCCCGCCTTGACCGGCACTGATTTTTTCGAGGTCAGACGACCGGTCGAGACACTCCCCTTCGAGGAGACGCTGACACCTTTATTGCCGGACGCATTGCCGATCGAAATCTTGCCGTCTGCCGATAGCGAAAGCTCGCCTGTGTTGGCAGCCATGTCGCCGCGCATGCGAACGCCAGCGCCCTTCTCCGTGACGACCATCTTGATGCGGCCAGCCTGCATGGCTCCAAGTGCTGAACCATCGATTGCATATTCGGGTGTTCCCGAGGTCGCGGCGAGTGGAGTTGCCTCGCCAGTGGTATAGTCGAACTTGCCCTGACCGGCGGTCAGGCGCAGCTCCTCACCATAAATCGTGCCATCGATCTGGATGGTACGCGACACGATGTCGAATAGATCGACCGTGCCATCTCCAGATGCAAAATTCGCACCGTTCGGACCAAACGTGACGTCTCCATTGTTGACCGTGAAGCCATTGAGACGTCCATCGGCGCCAATGTCGGGCACGCCCGTCGTCAGCGTGGCGCGTGGCGTGTTGATGAAGCCGCAGCCATCGCAGGTGATCCCGTTCGGATTGGCGATGATGACATCGGCCCTGCCGCCGAACACCTCGGTCGGCCCCACGAGAGAACTGCGGTTCTGCGAGGTCACCTCATTGAGGATGACCGATGCAGGGCTTTTGCCTTGCAGGTTTGGATTGCCAGGCGTAACGCCACCCAGTTTCGACGTACCGACCTCACCATTGAAGTTGTTGAGGATAACACCCGGCGTACCGACATTGAAATTGTCGTATTTGTTGTGCGACAGGCCCTGGCTGTTGGGACCGACGATATCGATGAGCGGTACACCGTTCGGGGCAGCCCCTATCCCGGGGCGATTTATGGCGGACCCTCCAGTTTCCGGCGTTATATCCTGTGCATGGAGGAGCACCGGCTGAAGCACGAGCGTACAACTGACAACTGTCGCAATGATTTTTCGAACCAGCGCTCCGGCATGAGCGAACAGAACGGTTTCGGTTGCTTTGTGCGAAAGATACTTGAACTGTGATGTCATTGCTGTTCGCCTCATGGCAGACGATGAAAGTTGGCTTAGCGGTCTTTTCTGCTCGTGTCGGCCGGGGATGGCTTGCTGTCGAGTTTCTTGTAGACATCTGCCAGCTTCGACTGCGGAGCTTGGCATTTTTTGCTTTTGGCAATCTCGGCAAGAACCTGATTGCGGTTACGCAAGGCGTCGATCTCCAGTTTTTCCGGCGATTTCGGATCCATGAAAAAAAGGGCCGGCCAGAACAGAAGAACACCTGTCGCACCGAGGATCACGTTTTTACCCTGCGCGTCGGATCGTTCTTTCACCGTCGCCAGCACCTGCCGCTCATTGGCCTCGAACTCGCGCTTTATGCCGGCGCAGTCGAAAGCACTGTCGGCCGGGTTGGTCGAAGACACCGGATGTGCCGCCCGGCCGCCGCAACCGGAAACGACAATGGCTGTCGCCACCAGGGCGGAGACGAGAGATAATTTAGGGGTATGAAAAGAAGAGTTGATCATAATATTCTCTTTTGAAGCCTACCAGCGTGCCGTCACGCTGGCGAAAATGAGATTTCCGCGTCCGTTATTGACGCTGCTGGAAAATGCCTGGGAGTAGCCGAAATCGGCGCTGATGTTTCCCCCCACGAGTTTTGCACCAACGGTCCAACTCGCGAGATAGCCGCCGAGAATGTCGAAGCGATCCTGCGAGAACACGCGGCCGTAATCGAGACCGAGGTAGGGGCGTAGCTCGCCCAGAACGGGCGCCAGACCTGTGCCCTCCCATGGCATTGTCCGCCATGCCAATTCGTTGTGGCTGAAAAACCCGTTATTGCCGAATATGACGCTTTCTCTCAGACCACGTACATTGCTGAAGCCACCAAGCCCGATCTGCTCTGCGCCAAACATGTTATCTGGCGAATATTGCGCATTGACGAGTGTGGTTAACTCGAACCGCTGGCCAGCTGCCTCGAACGGCCGCGTCGCGCTGACGGTCGTGTTGAGTTTCAGGAACCGGGGATCGGCCGTGCCGGCCCCGGGCTCCCCGGCCTCCGCAGCGTCAAAGAGATCGAGACCCTTATCAAGGGCAAAATCGAGGGCGATGACGCCACCCAGTATTCTTTGTGAACGCGACAAGCCCAGAGTGCCTATCGTGTATCGGCGGCTTCCAACCTCAATCCGGTTGCCGAGAAGAAAATTGTTGGTCTGCTTGTAGGTGAGGCCGCCCCTGAGCGTCGTGATCGAGTCCTTGTCTCGCCGGATAACGCGATCGATGCCAAATCCAATCTGACCGGAATCACCCGAAGTTTCGATCGGCCCGAAATTACCGGGAATAGTGCTGTCATATTCGTACCAGGAACCGTTCGCCGAAAATGTCCAGTAGCCATAGGGTATACTTGTATTGACCGAATAACTGTTACTGCGCCCGCGACCGTCATCATCCCAGGGGTAGTCCGGGCCGCTACGCCCATAAGATAGCCCCAACTGATCATTGAGACCCAAGAGGTCATCGAAACCCAGGGAAATATTGCTTTGTGAGTAGCCGGTGCTTTGCTGGCCGAGACTATTATTGGAAATGCTCACGTACCAGGGTTTGCCCGGCTTGTTCTCGACGTTGAGAATGGATGTACCATCCGTTTTTCCCGGCAACATCGAAGTCTTGGCGTTATTGGACGACAGACGGTTGATCTGGTCCAGCCCCTGCTCAACATCACGAATGTTGGCAACCTTTCCTTTCATGCCGGGAAAGGCCGTGGCGAATGAACCGTTCTGCTCGGCCGGTTGACCATTGAGGTAGATATCCGCGATCGTGCCTTCGACAACGACCAATCTCAGCAATCCTGTTCCGGCAATATCCTGCGGCGGAACATAGGCGCGTGACGTCACAAATCCCTTGTCTAGATAGATGTCGGTGATCGCCTTGAGGAGGGAGGTGATGTCGGCAACGCCGACGCAACGATCGTTGAAAGGCCGCGTCAGTGTTCCAAGCGTAGCGGCAGAAAGGTTCGCCGCACCTTCGATCTCCACACGGGAGATATCGAAGCATAAATCATCGGGCTTCGCGTCGCCTCGCGGTGCCTCGCCCTCACGGCCAATGACGCTATCAGGGGTTATCTGTTTCAGGTTTTCAAGCCGCTGCAACTGCTGTTGCTGATCCTGTTGGCGGGAAAAATCATCGGCGGGCGACTGGGCACTTGCCGGTTCTGCCGCGAGCAGTCCCGCCAAAAGCAGGGTGGTGATGGCCCATTTGGAACTGTTGGGCGCGGCCCTCGAATTACCCAAGGTATCCCGCTCTGCCTGAATAGCGATCGGGGAATAAGCGGAAACTCGAACCGCCGTCACAATTGCGAGACAAAAATCAGGAGGAAGTGGCGATCGGAAACCAGTAATGAAAGCAGCGAGGGGCATGTTTAGGAGGCCTGCATTTGAAATGAAGTTGGTCGCGGCAATGCCGCTCATGCTTCATTCTGCAGCTGTCCTTGCTGTCGATCCCTACCGGGCTAATAGATCAGATCATCTGATCCAAGAAGCGTTAAAGTGGTATATTTTATTGTGAAACGATAGTCACAAGTCATTTACTCAAAAGAACGTGGTAGCTAAAAAATCACGTAACACCCAATCTTACCAACATGATGGTGAGATTATCATTTTTCATCCGTGAATTTTAAGCGCGGTCCGCCAATTTCTAGCCATTGGGCCCTTCGAGTAAAACAACAACTAGAAGTTACCGCAATGCGCATCTCCCCGCAAGACCTTGATGAGGACCAAAGTTAAGAACAAACTAAAATTGTTTCTCGGATTAGCCATAGTCAGGCGACCAAGATCATCCAATCTTGTCTCGCGGATTTCCAAATTCGTCGGTGATCGGATACGAAACTACTGGAGTTTCCAGGTTGCCAACGCCCGTTGACGCCAAATCTCGTTGGAAAAGTCGCTGGAGCGGGTGAAGGGAATCGAACCCTCGTATTCAGCTTGGGAAGCTGCTGCTCTACCATTGAGCTACACCCGCGCGCGCATAAGACATCGGATAGTTCGCAGCGGGTGTCAAGCACCCGCCGGGGTCGTTATTCGGCTCGAAAATGCTTGGAGAGCTTCAGCCCCTGCGCCTGATAATTGGAGCCGAGGCCGGTGCCATAGAGGCCTTCCGGTTTCTGCAACATGTGCTCGTAAACCAGCCGGCCGACGATCTGGCCGTGTTCGAGGATGAAGGGAACCTCGTGGCTGCGCACTTCGAGCACGGCGCGGCTGCCGGTGCCACCCGCCTGCGCATGGCCGAAGCCGGGATCGAAGAAGCCGGCGTAATGCACGCGGAATTCGCCCACCAATGGATCGAAGGGTGTCATTTCGGCCGCATAGAGCGGCGGAACGTGGACGGCTTCGCGCGAGACGAGAATATAGAATTCATCCGGGTCGAGGATCAGTTCGGCGCGGCCGCGCGCGTAGAGCGGCTCCCAGAAATCGAGAACGTCGTGCTGGGCTTTCTTGTCGACATCCACCACCGCCGTGTGATGTTTACCGCGATAACCGATCAGTCCGTTTTCGCCGAAACCCTTGAGGTCGATCGAGAGCGCGATGCCGCCACCGGTCACGTTGGGCGTGTCGCTGGCAACCAGCGTTTCCGTCTCGTGCAGCTTCACAAGCTCGCTTTCGTTGAGCAGCGAATGGCCGATGCGGAAGCGGATCTGCGACAGGCGCGAGCCGCGTCGCACCACGATCGGGAAGGTGCGCGGGCTGATTTCCAGATAGAGCGGGCCGGCATAACCGGCCGGTATCTTGTCGAATTCCTGCGCGCTGTCAGTCATGACGCGGGTGAAGATATCGAGACGGCCGGTCGAGCTTTTCGGATTGGCCGAGGCCGACATGTCCGCCGGCAGCGCAAGGCTTTCCATCAAGGGAACGATATAGACACAACCGGTTTCCAGCACCGCGCCCTGGGTAAGGTCGATCTCGTGCAGGCTGAGACGATTGAGCTTGTCGATGACGCGGTTTCCGGGGCCGGGCATGAAACTGGCGCGCACGCGATAGGCCTTCGAGCCGAGCCTGAGATCGAGGCTGGCGGGCTGCACCTGATCAGCATCTAGATCGGCCTCGCTCTTCAGCTTGCCGCCGGCAAACAGCGCCTTGATTGCGCCATCCGCCAAAATGCCCGTGGTTCTCGTCATGGTCATCATTCCTTTTTACGGCGACAAAACCAAAAGGAAAGCATTGACGCAAGCCGGTAACGGCAGTATGGCAAGCTTATCCCGTGGTGATTTGGCCGGTCGGCTTGCAGCCACGTTAAACAAGTGGCTAAAAAGACCGGGTGCTAGGAACCGGTCTGCTTTTGCGGCCGGTTTTTTTGTTTTGAAGGTGATCACATGAGCAATAAATGGCGCCCGGCAACCCAGCTCGTTCACGGCGGTACGCTACGCTCCCCTTACGGTGAAACGTCGGAAGCGATCTATCTGACCCAGGGTTTCGTCTATGAAAACTCCGAAGCCGCCGAAGCGCGCTTCAAGGGTGAAACGGATGGGTTCATCTACGCCCGCTATGCGAGCCCGACCAATGACATGTTCGAAAAACGCATGTGCCTGCTGGAAGGCGCCGAAGACGCCCGCGCACTTGCCTCCGGCATGGCCGCCGTCACCGCCGCCATCATGTGCCAGCTGCGCGCCGGCGACCATATCGTTGCGGCCCGCGCCCTCTTCGGCTCCTGCCGCTGGGTGGTCGAAACGCTTGCGCCGAAATACGGCATCGAATGCACGCTGATCGACGGACGCGATCTCGGCAACTGGGAAAAGGCGATCCAACCGAACACCAAGCTGTTCTTCCTCGAAAGCCCGACCAATCCGACGCTTGAAATCATCGATATTGCCGGCGTGGCAAAGCTCGCCAACCAGATCGGTGCGAAGGTGGTTGTCGACAACGTCTTTGCCACACCGCTTTTCCAGAAGCCGCTCGAACTCGGCGCGCATATCGTCGTCTATTCGGCCACCAAGCATATTGACGGCCAGGGCCGCTGCCTTGGCGGCGTGATCCTTTCCGACAAGAAGTGGATCGAGGAAGAGCTGCAGGATTATTTCCGCCATACCGGCCCGGCCATGTCGCCTTTCAATGCCTGGACGCTTCTGAAAGGCATCGAGACCCTGCCGCTGCGCGTCAAACAGCAGACGGCCAATGCCGGCAAAATCGCCGATTTTCTCGCCGATAGCGGCAAGGTCGCCAAGGTCATTTATCCCGGCCGCGCCGATCACCCGCAGGCCGATATCATCGCGCGGCAGATGTCCGGCGGCTCGACGCTTGTGGCTTTCGAACTGAAGGGCGGCAAGGAAGCGGCCTTCAAGCTGCAGAACGCGCTTGAGATCGTGAAGATTTCCAACAATCTCGGCGACGCCAAGAGCCTCATCACCCACCCCGGCACGACGACGCACAAGAACCTCACCGACGAGGCGCGTGCCGAACTCGGCATTTCCGGCGGCACCCTGCGCCTTTCCTGCGGCATCGAGGATACCGACGATCTGCTGGAGGATCTGGCGAAGGGTCTGGCGGCCGTTTCGGCCTGAAAATTCAATCCGCAAATCGCCATGGCCTGACCGCGTGTCGGGCCATGGTTCGCCTGTCCGGTCCGAAAAGACCGCATCAGGCAACCAATATTTACCTTTACCGTTATCCCTAACGGTGGAAAACAGCGCAACAGGAGACGCCTCCTGCCCGTCAAGTCATTCATTTTCTTGACGATAGCCAGAGCCTATAGTGTAGGATGCGGCGGCAGGCATAATATCGAGGTGTGGCGCGTATGTATCGTGCTCTGACAAGGGATATCGAGGTAACGGTCGATCCGTATTATCTCGAGGAACAATCCGACCCGGATGACGATCGTTACGTCTGGGGCTACAAAGTCGTGATCGCGAACAATTCCGATATCCCGGTTACCCTCGTCAATCGCTATTGGCACATCACCGATCAGAACGGGCAGGTGGATGAGGTCTATGGGCCGGGCGTCGTGGGTGAGAAGCCGCATCTGAAACCGGGCGACAGCTACGAATATTCCTCCGGCTGCCCGCTGGACACACCTTCCGGCCTGATGTTCGGCCATTATGAAATGGAAACGGAAAATGGCGAGGTGTTCAACGTCACCATACCCGCCTTTTCGCTGGATTCACCCGGCCTGATGCGGGTCCTGAACTGACATTCACCCGGCAATGAAAAAGCCGCGCCCTTCAGGACGCGGCTTTCATTCAGGCATTCTCAAATTCGCTGACATCGTAGCGATAGGTCGTGGAGCAGAACTCGCAGGTCACGGCAATGGCGCCGTCTTCCTCGCTCGCCTCGATCTCCTCGGCGGTGAAGCCGGACAGCACGCCCTTGATCTTGTCCCGCGAGCAGCTGCAACGGTCGAAAACCGCCTGCGGATCATAGATGCGCACACCGCTCTCATGGAAAAGCCGGAAGAGAAGGCGTTCCACCGGCACCTGCGGATCGGTCAACTCGTCGGTATCCACGGTGTTCAGCAGCGTTACCGCTTCGGTCCAGGCATCGTCTTCCTGCACCTCGTGACCGCCCTCATCGCCATCGCCGCCATGCAGGTCGCGCATACGCAGCCGCTCAGGCGCCTGCGGCAGGAACTGCGCTATAACGCCGCCCGCACGCCAGCCATGGCGCGGCTTGCCTTCGCCATCACGGTCGAAGAACTCGGCAACGCCCAGCCGCACGCGGGTGGGCAGCTGTTCCGACTGGCGGAAATAAACCCCGGCAATGTCTTCCAGCGAGGAGCCATCGAGCGGCACTATACCCTGATAAGGCTGCATGCCCGCACCCTGATCGATTGTAAAGGCCAGAATGCCGTTGCCGAGCAATTGCTCCGGCGACGTCGCCCCGGCCGCAATCGCCTCCGCCAGCCGCTCCTCATCGAAACGGGCATAAGCGCGCATGCTTTCCGGCGCGGTGAAATCCGCAACCAGCAGGTCGACCGGGCCGTCACCCTTGGTCTGGACGGTCAGCTTGCCGGAAAACTTGAGCGACGTGCCGATCAGCGCCGTCAGAACGGTCGCTTCCGCCAGCAGGCGGGCGACCGCCGGGGGATAGTCGTGCCGTTCGAGAATGGCATTCAGCAGCGGACCCACCTGCACGGCGCGACCGCGCACATCCAGACCTTCGACCTGAAAGGGCACAACCTTGTCGTCGCCAGCAAAATCGAGATCGTCCAGTTCAACCGTTACATCTGCCATGTCATACTCCCTGGCGCAGCCGTGGCGCCGCTACCGTCCAAAAGTCCGGCTTTTAAAATGTGCTTTTTTCGCTTGTCGCACAGAGACCCTGGAAGAGAAACCGCTTCCGGGGAAAAACGTGCAAATCGTGATGATGGCCCGCCAGCAAAACCGACGAGCCTCTTCGAAGTCCCACAGATGGTAATCTATGCGGTCAAGTTCAAGCACCCGGCGTGACGCGTGTCAGGCCGGGCGATTGCTCATCAGATGACGCCCATGCACCATGCGATGATGGACTTCTGCGCGTGGAGGCGGTTTTCCGCCTCGTCGAAGACGACGGATTGCGGACCGTCGATCACGGCATCCGTCACTTCCTCACCGCGATGGGCCGGCAGGCAATGCATGAACAGCGCGTCTTTTTCCGCCTTGGCCATCAGGGCGTCATTCACCTGATAGGGCTGGAAGATATTGTGGCCGCGCGCCTTGTGTTCCTGGTTCATGGACACCCAGGTATCGGTGACGACGCAATCAGCACCCGCAACGGCCTTGTCGGCGTCGTGGCACAGCATGATCTCGCCGCCATTGTTGCGCGCCCAGTTCAGGAACTTGTCATGCGGTTCGGAGCCCATCGGCACGGCCATCGTCATGCGGTAACCGAAACGCGCCGAGCCCTCCACGAAGGAATGCAGGACGTTATTGCCGTCACCCGTCCAGGCAATGGTCTTGCCTTTGACCGGGCCGCGATGTTCCTCGAAGGTCATGATATCCGCCATGATCTGGCAGGGATGCGTGTCATCCGTCAGGGCGTTGATGACCGGCACGGTCGCGTGTTCAGCAAGCTCCAGCAGGCGCGAATGATCCGTCGTGCGGATCATGATGGCGTCGACATAACGCGACAGCACCTTGGCCGTATCGCCGATCGTTTCGGCACGACCGAGCTGCATTTCCGTACCGGAGAGGAAAAGCGTCTCGCCGCCGAGCTGGCGCATGCCGACATCGAAGGAGACGCGGGTGCGGGTGGAAGGCTTTTCGAAGATCATTGCCAGCATCTTGCCGGCAAGCGGCTTTTCCGCCGTTCCGGCCTTGGTGGCGGCCTTGCGTGCGCGGGCATCGTCGAGAATTGCCCGCAGGTCCTGCGAGCTGACGGCCGACAGGTCGAGAAAATGTTTAGGTGAAGCCATTTCAAACTGTCCCATGCTCGCGAGCCTCGGGGAAGAGGCCCGCCCTTTATTGTTTCCTCAGGCGATTTTTGCCTGTTTCGCTGTCAGGGAAGCGGCGGCCGCTTCCACGCGTGACAGACCCTCGCGGGCCTCTTCCGCCGTGGTGACGAGCGGCGGCAGAAGACGGATGACGTTGTCGCCCGCCGGCACGCCCAGCAGATGCTCGGCGCGCATGGCCTGCAACAGCTCGCCCGATGGAACCTTGGCCTTGATGCCGAGAAGCAGGCCTTCGCCACGGATTTCCTCGATAACGTCAGGATAACGATCCTTCAGCGAAGCAAGGCCCTGGCGGAAGACCAGCGCGACATCACGCACCTTTTCCAGAAAGCCCTCGGAGAGGACGACATCGAGCACGGCATTGCCGACAGCCATGGCCAGCGGGTTGCCGCCATAGGTGGTGCCATGCACGCCCGCCGTCATGCCGGAAGCGGCATCCGCCGTCGCAAGGCAGGCACCGAGCGGGAAACCGCCGCCGATCCCCTTGGCAACCGCCATGATATCCGGCGCAACGCCCGTCTGCTCATAGGCAAAGAGCTTGCCCGTACGGCCAACGCCGGTCTGGACCTCGTCGAAAATCAGCAGCATGCCATGCTCGTCGCAGAGCGACCGCAGCAGCTGCAGGAATTCCTTGGCTGGCGCGCGAATGCCGCCCTCACCCTGAATGGGCTCGATCAGAAGCGCGGCCGTCTCGGCCGTGATGGCGGCTTTCAGCGCATCGACGTCACCGAAGGGCACCTGGTCGAAACCTTCGACCTTGGGACCGAAACCTTCGAGATATTTCTGCTGGCCGCCGGCGGCAATCGTCGCCAGCGTGCGGCCATGGAAGGCGCCTTCGAAAGTGATAATCCGGAACTTTTCCGGATGCCCCTTGGAATAATGATAACGGCGCGCGGTCTTGATCGCGCATTCCAGCGCTTCCGCGCCGGAATTGGTGAAGAAGACCTTGTCTGCGAATGTCGCTTCCGTCAGGCGCTTTGCAAGCTTTTCCTGGCCCGGCACTTCATAAAGGTTCGAGACGTGCCAGACCTTCTCGGCCTGGGTCTTGATCGCCTCCACGAGGTGCGGATGGGCATGGCCCAGCGAGTTGACCGCGACGCCGGCCGCAAAATCCAGATATCGTTCGCCGCTTTCCGTGAACAGCCAGACGCCCTCGCCTCGCTCGAAGCGCAGGGGGGCTCTTGCAAACGTATCGAACAATGGCGCGGCGGCTTCGGCCATGGCTGTATCACTCCTTGCGCGGATGCGCTGTCAGACGGTTGTCAATAGGCTTTCGGGGTTATCCCTTGCCTGAAAATCAAAAATGCCGCCTCGCGGCGGCAGGGGCACTATTGTCACTTCGCCTGCCGATGTCAACAAAAGTCCGCGTTTCTCGGGCTTCTCAAGCCCTAGTAGGTAGCGGCGGACGAGGCCCAAGGTGTTGCCTTTCAGACTCAACTCGCCAGCAAGTTGGGGAAAACCGGAAAATCGATTCGAGATGATTCCTGCGACTCTTGCCACGGAGTCTGCGTGGCACTAGGTTAATCGCTAATTACTAGACTGCATTGCGGCGGAACTAGTCACCAAAAATCAGGCAGAAACCACGCTCGCGGCACGCCCGCGAGGCGGAGAGGGATTCTGCCGACATTATACGCGACGAGCGGAGAAGCGGCATGAACTGGACAGACGAACGGGTCGAAAAACTCAAGAAATTGTGGTCCGAGGGGCTTAGCGCCAGCCAGATAGCAGCACAGCTGGGCGGCGTGAGCCGCAATGCCGTCATCGGCAAGGTCCATCGCCTCAACCTGCCGGGACGCGTGAAGGCCGGCGGCCCGGTTACTTCGGCGCGTTCCGCGCCCAAGCGCACCGCTGCCCCTGCCCCGCGCGCGACGAGTTTCGCGACCCGCGTCAGCGCAGCACCTGCACGCGCCTTGAACCGTTCGAGCGCGGCAACCGCGCTGCACGAGGAGATCGATATCGAGACCGCCGAAGTTCTCGATTACGTTCCCTCCAAAAATGTCGTTACACCGATTTCCCGCCGCCTGACGCTGACGGAACTGACGGAGCGCACCTGCAAGTGGCCGGTCGGCGATCCGCTGAAGGATGATTTCCATTTCTGCGGTTGTGAAGCGCTGGAATCTTCGCCCTATTGCAAGTTCCATGCAAAGCTCGCCTACCAGCCGGTAAGCGAGCGTCGTAAAGCTTGAGTGTTGCGGCACGCATTCGACACTCAAAAACTACGGGCCTTCGGGCCCGTTTTTTTATGGGGGAATCCAAAGTGGTTCAGACGCGGAGCCCGCGTTGTTTAAGAGGCGCTCCCCATCCCTGTTCTTGCGCATTCTCCGGATGTAAAACCGCGATGCGCCCTTGCGGCAAATGCTCTGAATTTGTCGGCGACGTGCCGCGCCCTTTCTCCTGTCAGGGTTTCACCGCGCAATCAGGCTTTCAGCAGACCGTCTGTCACCTTCAAAAGAACAAGGATACGCGTTTGCGGAAGGTTCAAAATCGAAAGGCCCGACACCGTTCCGGTATCGGGCCTTCTGATTTTGGGGAATTTATCCCAGGTGAAACCATAGGTTTCGGTTTTCTCAGGCTTCCATTGAATATCCGGCGCCGCGCACGGTGCGGATGACATCCTGCATATGCGAAAAATTGAGCGCCTTGCGCAGACGTCCGACATGCACGTCGACGGTGCGCTCATCCACATAGATATCGTGACCCCAGACGCCATCCAGCAATTGCGAGCGGGAAAACACCCGGCCGGGAGAGGTCATCAGGAATTCCAGCAGGCGGAACTCCGTCGGGCCGAGGCGCACTTCGCGGCTCTTGCGGTGAACGCGATGGGTCTCGCGATCCAGTTCGATATCCCCGCATTTCAGCACCGAAGACAAAACCTCGGGGCGGGCGCGGCGCAGCATCGCCTTGACGCGGGCCATGAGTTCCGGTGTCGAGAACGGCTTGACGACATAATCGTCGGCGCCGGTGGCAAGACCGCGAACCCTTTCGCTTTCCTCGCCGCGCGCCGTCAGCATGATGATGGGCAGGCGCTCGGTTTCCGGCCGCATCCTGAGCCGACGGCACAGTTCGATACCGGAAACGCCGGGAAGCATCCAATCCAGGATAAGAAGGTCCGGAATACGTTCCTGCAGCCTGATTTCTGCCTCGTCTCCACGGGGTATCGTGTCGACGTCATATCCCTCAGCCTCGAGATTGTAACGAAGCAGGACGCTCAGCGCTTCCTCGTCTTCCACAACTGCAATCTTGGGCACCATATACTAACTCCGCAAGCCGCTGCCTGTCTGTTACTCGGTCACCGAACCGAGGGTGTTGGAACTGTCGTCCTTCGGACGCTCGCCTTCCGGCTGGCTGCCGGTGGTCATGTAATAGATCGTCTCGGCGATATTGGTGGCGTGGTCGCCGATACGCTCGATGTTCTTGGCGCAGAACAGAAGATGCGTGCAGGTGGTGATGTTGCGCGGATCTTCCATCATGTAGGTCAAAAGCTCGCGGAAGAGCGACGTGTACATGGCGTCGATTTCTTCGTCGCGCTCGCGAATGGCATTGGCCTTCTCGGCGGAACGCGTGGAATAGACGTCCAGCACTTCCTTGAGCTGCACCAGCGCCAGTTCCGACAGGTGCTCGATGCCACGGGCAAGCTTGCGCGGCACGCCGGTGCCGGCAACCGCAATCACACGCTTGGCGGTGTTCTTGCCAAGGTCGCCGACGCGCTCGAGGTCAGCGGCGATACGCAGGGTGCCGATGATCTCGCGAAGGTCGGCCGCCATCGGCTGGCGTTTGGCGATGGTGACGATGGCCTTGTCGCCGATCTCGCGCTCGGCGTGGTCGAGGATCGCATCGTCGGAAATGACCTTCTGGGCGAGCGCGGCATCGGAATTGACGAGCGCACGCACGGCGTCGGCGCACATCTGCTCCGCAAGACCGCCCATTTCAGCGATGCGGCGAGTCAGAAACTTCAATTCATCGTCATAAACGGAAACGATGTGCGAATGGGTCGTTGTCTGTGTCATGGTCTAGTCCTCCGGCTTGGCCTGCATGCGCGTACCCGGAAGCGGGCACGGCAGAAGCACCAGTCTTGTTCGGTTTCGATAAAGCGCCGGCCGGGATCAGCCGAAGCGGCCCATGATGTAATCCTGCGTGCGCTGGTCGTCCGGATTGGTGAACATCTTGTCGGTTTCGTTTTCCTCGACAAGATGACCAAGATGGAACATGGCCGTGCGCTGGGAAACACGCGCCGCCTGCTGCATGGAGTGCGTGACGATGACGATGGTGTAATTGGTGCGCAGCTCGTGGATCAGTTCCTCGACCTTTGCGGTCGCGATAGGGTCGAGAGCCGAGCAGGGCTCGTCCATCAGGATCACTTCCGGGCTGACGGCAACTGCGCGTGCGATGCACAGACGCTGCTGCTGACCGCCGGAAAGACCGGTGCCGGATTCGTGCAGACGATCCTTAACCTCGTTCCAGAGACCCGCCTTCTGCAGGCTCTGCTCGACGATCTGGTCCATATCCGCCTTGTTGCGGGCGAGACCATGGATGCGCGGGCCATAGGAAATGTTTTCGTAGATCGACTTCGGGAAGGGGTTCGGCTTCTGGAACACCATGCCCACGCGGGCGCGCAATTCCACGACGTCAATCGCCTGATCGTAGATATCGTCGGTGTCGAGCGTGATCTTGCCGGTGACCCGGCAACCGTCGATCGTGTCGTTCATACGGTTCAGGGTACGCAGGAAGGTGGATTTGCCGCAGCCGGACGGACCGATAAGCGCGGTCACCGTATTTTCCCGAACGTTGAGGTTCACGTCGTAAAGCGCGCGCTTTTCGCCGTAATAAACCGAAACGTCCTTGCCGATCATCTTGTATGAGACTTCATTCATTTTCTTGTCCAGCGCCTTTTCAACTGCTGCTTCCGACAACATGTTCATTGCTCAAGCTCCCTCTACCAGCGCCGTTCGAAGCGGCGACGCAACAGGATTGCGCCAACATTCATGACGATGAGGAACAGAAGCAGGATGATGATAGCGCCGGATGTCCTTTCGACAAAGGCGCGCTCGGCTTCGTTCGCCCACATGTAAATCTGCACCGGCAGGGCCGTGGACGGATCCATCGGCGTTGTCGGATAATTCGCAACGAATGCCACCATGCCGATCAAAAGCAGCGGCGCCGTTTCGCCCAGCGCGTGGGCGAGACCGATGATGGTGCCGGTCAGAATGCCGGGCATGGCGAGCGGCAGCACATGGTGGAAGATCGTCTGCATCTTGGAAGCGCCGAGGCCGAGGGCGGCGGCGCGGATAGACGGCGGCACGGCTTTCAGGGCAGCGCGCGTCGCGATGATGATCGTCGGCAGGGTCATCAGCGTCAGGACGAGGCCGCCGACCAGCGAGGCCGAGCGCGGAAAGCCCATGAAGTTGATGAAGACCGAGAGGCCGAGCAGACCGTAGACAATCGAAGGAACGGCCGCGAGATTGTTGATATTCACCTCGATAAGATCCGTCAGACGGTTCTTCGGGGCGAATTCCTCGAGATAGATGGAGGCCGCGACGCCGATCGGCAATGACAGCACCAGCACGATCAGCATCATATAGAAGGAGCCGATCAGCGCCACACCGACACCCGCCGCTTCCGGACGGCTCGACGCGCCGTTGACGAAGATGCCGGTATTGAAATGTTTGCCGAGCTGGCCGCTTTCGGCAAGCTGGTTCATCCAACCGAGCTGCTGGTTCGAGATACGGCGATTGGCTTCATCCGCCTTCAGGTCGACCTGGCCCTTGAAGGCGCTGTCGACATCGCCCGACGCCAGTAGCGTGACGGTGCGCGTGGTACCGATGACGGCGGGATCGGCGACGACGATGTCGCGAAGCTGCGTGCGCACGCTGTCGGAAATCAGGAGATTGACGGCGCGAAGGCCGGCGCGGTCCGTCGGCGCAACACCAAGGACCTTGGCGACCGCATCGCGGGCGATGACGGGATAATTGGCCGTCATCAGCTTTGTGGGATTGGTGGCGCGCTCATTTTTCGGATCGATGATCTGTTCGGAGAACTCGACCGGAACGGTGATCATCGTCTGCTGGAAAGCGGTGTAACCCTTGGAAACCACCGAGAAAAGCAGCAGAAAGAGGAAGATGAGGCCGAAGGAAATCGCTGCCATGCCGTAGGCACGGAAGCGGCGTTCGGCGGCATAGCGGCGCTTGATGCCGATATCACGGCGCGTGGCCTTGTTGACGGCGCTCGCGCCGGCTGCGGGAGAAACGATGTCGGTCATTCATATTGCTCCCGGTATTTGCGCACGATGTAAAGCGCGTAGATATTCAGGCAAAGCGTGATGGCGAAAAGCGTGATGCCGAGTGCAAAGGCAACCAGCGTCTGCGGCGAGGTGAATTCAAGGTCGCCGGTGAGCTGGCTGACGATCTTGACCGTCACCGTGGTCATGGGCTCGAAGGGATTGAGCTGCAGGCGGGCAGCAACACCGGCCGCAAGAACCACGATCATGGTTTCGCCGATGGCGCGCGAAGCCGTCATCAGCACGGCGCCGACAATACCGGGGAGAGCGGCCGGAATAATGACCCTCTTGATCGTCTCGGAGCGCGTGGCGCCAAGGCCGAGCGAACCGTCACGCAGCGAGCGCGGCACGGCGGTGATGATGTCATCCGACAGCGACGACACATAGGGGATCAGCATGATGCCCATGACGAAGCCGGCGGTGATGACGCTCTGCGCCTGGATGAAGTTGGCGTAGTTGCCCGTTGCCAGACCGTTGATCTGCGTGGAAATGTCTCTGAGGAAAGGGCCGACCGTCGTGAGCGCGAAGAAGCCGTAGACGATGGTGGGAATACCGGCGAGCACTTCAAGCAGCGGCTTTGCCATGGAGCGGAAGCGCGGCGAGGCATATTCCGCCATGTAGATCGCCGAGAAGAGACCGACCGGAACCGCAACCAGCATGGCGACCAGGCCGATATAAAGCGTGCCGGCGAGCAGCGGGATCAGGCCGAACTGGCCGGAGGAGTCGGTGGCACCTGCGGCCGCAAAACGCGGATCCCAGACCGTTCCGAAGAAGAACTGGTGCGCCGGAACCATGGTGAAGAACTGGATCGCCTCCGTCAGCATCGACAGGACGATGCCGATGGTCGTGAGGATGGCGATGGACGAGGCGACGAGCAGGGCCGCGAGAATGACTTTCTCGACCTGGTTGCGCGCCCGGAAACGCGGCGCGATTGCACGCAGCGCATAGGCGCCGCCGCCGAGCGCGGCCAGCAGCACGACGGCGATCATCGCGATACGGCTGGTGGAGGTCATGCTGTTGAGCGTGTGGGCGGCATCGACCATGAACCGCTCGGGATCGCCGGCGATTGCAACACCCTTCGATGCCAGAAGCGGCCGGACCGTAGCCGTGTCCGCCTCGACCTGCGCGGTTTCCTCCGGCGTCAGCCGCTGGAGGCCACGGGCGATGGAGGTCACCATACCGTAGGTCAGGCTCTGCTGCGCTTCGGATTGTGCCCGGACATCCTCGGGGAAACTACCGCGCACCGCCGAGGTGACTAGCAATGGGCTGACAATGAGCCAGGCACAGAGAATGAACGCCGCGGGCAGAACCGCCCAGACGACCGCGTAGGAACCGTGATAACCGGCACGGGAATGCATGCTGGAGGGGCGACCGCCAGACAGGGCAACGGCACGGCGGCTGCCGAGCAGATAGCTGCCGATGCCGATGAGCGCCAGTATCAGCAAAAGGATCGATGTGTTCATTAGAGTTCCCTCGGCGTGCCTCAAGAGCACGGTGCGATATCGGGCAAATCAAAAAGTCATCAAAACGAGACCGCTGGACCATCCCATGATGCCTGCCGCCTGACTGTATCATAGTCTGGCAAGCGTCAAGGTTGATACATCCTATCCATCTGTAATCCATCGACAATCATGTGGATGGCGATGAGTAGGAACTGTCAACCGCGGACGACGGCCCAAGCGAAGCCGAATGAGGGGCACGGCAAAGCCGCACCCCTCTTTCTTCATTACATCGTGGAGCCGGCCGAGAACTTCGAGCGGATTTCTTCGCGCTCTGCGTCCGGAGCGGCAACCAGGCCGTAGTTGGCGAGCGGGGAATCCGGGCCGATCATTTCGTCGGAAACGAAGAACTCGACATATTCCTTGAGGCCCGGGATAACGCCCAGGTGAGCCTTCTTCACGTAGAAGAACAGCGGGCGGGAAACCGGGTACTTGCCGCTGGCAACGGTTTCGGTGGACGGAACGACGCCCGAAACGGTCGCGACCTTCAGACGGTCGGCGTTGTTTTCATAGAAAGCGAGGCCGAAAACGCCGAGGCCGGTCTTGTTGGCGTCGATACGGGCGAGCGTTTCGGTGTAGTCGCCGTCGATGTCGACTGCAGCGCCGTCCTTGCGGACTGCAACGCACTTGGCAGCAGCCTGCTTGGCGTCGGTGACGATCTTCTTGATGGCGTCGGTGGCGCCGGCTTCCTTGCAGCCGTCAGCCATGATCTTCTCTTCGAAGACTTCGCGCGTGCCGTGCTTGGAGCCCGGGATGTAAGCGGCGATCGCGACGTCCGGCAGTTCCTTGTTGATTTCCGACCACTTCTTGTAGGGGTTGGCAACGAGCTTGCCGTCCTTGACGATTTCAGCGGCGAGAGCGAGGTAAAGGTCCTTCGGCTCGAGCTTGATGTCCTTGTTGGAAGAATCCATAGCAAAGACGATACCGTCGTAGCCGATCTTCACTTCCTGAACGTCGGCAACGCCAGCAGCCTTACAGGCGGCCAGTTCGTCGCTCTTGATCTTGCGCGAAGCGTTGGCAATGTCGATGGTGCCTTCGCCGACGCCGGAGCAGAACGCCTTCAGACCGCCGCCTGTGCCGCCGGACTCAACAACCGGAGCCTTGAAGTTCGGGAAGGTTTCGGCAAAGGTCTCGGCAACGATCTTGGCGTAGGGCAGAACCGTGGAGGAACCGGCAACCTGGATCTGGTCGCGAGCAGCGGCGGCGCCAGCGAAGGCGACAGAAGCCACTAGAGCTGCTGCGGAAAATTTAACGATGTTCATTTGTCTCTCCCGTCGTGGGCTTTGTTGTGGACGCAGCCGATAGCGACACTCGCTCTTAGCTTGCGCTCGGCGACCTTTTCTTAACCACCGTAGCCCCATCCTTTTATGTCACTTTGACGAAAGATTTGTGACAATCTAAATTATTGATTTTATTTATAAATATCCACGACATTAAAAGCAGATGCATATTTTATGTCAGAATCTCACAGTGAAGTCCGTGCCGCTGCCCAATTCCGATTTAATGATGAGGCGGGCGCGGTGGCGGGTGAGGATGTGCTTGACGATGGCAAGCCCGAGACCCGTGCCCTTTTTCGAGCGGCTGTCGGCGACGCTGACACGATAAAAACGCTCCGTCAGGCGTGGCACATGTTCGGCGGGAATGCCCGGCCCCTTGTCGATGACGCTCACCTCCACCGGCTTGCCGGGCTCGGCCCGCAGCCAGACATCCACGACCTTGCCTTCCTGGCCGTATTTGCAAGCATTTTCAACGAGGTTCTGGAATACCTGCACCAGCTCGTCGCGGTCCCCCTGCACCTCTGCCGGCCGGTCGGGCAGATGCAGCGTGATGGTCACATCCAGCTCGTCGGCAAGCGGCAGCAGGGTATCGCGCACATGGCCGATGACGGGAACGAGATCGACCTTCTGGTCGGGCGCGATGTTGGCCCGCAATTCCAGCCGCGACAGGGACATGAGATCGTCCACCAGCCTGCTCATGCGGGTTGCCTGATCCAGCATGATGGCAAGGAAACGTTCCTGCGCCTTCGGGTCGTTGCGCGCCGGCCCCTGCATGGTTTCGATGAAACCGCGCAGCGAGGCGAGCGGCGTGCGCAATTCATGGCTGGCATTGGCGACGAAGTCGCTGCGCATGCGGTCGATGCGGCGAAGCTCCGAGACGTCGCGGAACGACAGGATGTAGAATGGCGGGCCTGCCCCCTCTCCCACATCCGCACGGGCGATGCGGACGATGAAGACCCGTTCGGAAGGGAAGCGCTCCGAATGTTCGACCTGGTTGGGCTGGCCGGTGGCGATGGTTTCGCGAATGACATCCAAGAGGCCGGGAGAGCGCAACCGGGCGGAAATATGCGCCCCGGCGGGCAGCTGGCCGAAGGCGCGCTCGGCCGCGCCGTTCTGAAACAGCACGCTGGCGTTCCTGTCGAGAATGAAAACGGGGGTATCCAGAACCGCGAGGCCCGCCCTTACGCCGGAAATGACGCTTTCGCCGGGCATTTCCTGCTCATCTGCCGCCGCAACCGAGCTCCCGTCCTTTGCGGAAGCCGCCGCCGGCCCCTCCCGAGCGGCGAGGATGGCAATGACGGCGCAAAGCCACAGGGCGGCGGGCATATAGGGCGTGTTGAGCTCCGCAACGGCCACGATGGCGAGCATGCTGACGATGAGAACGGGCAACCAGTTTCGGCCGAGCTTCCTTCCCAAACGCCTTAATCCACCATCGCCTTCCATGACTGCCATTTCAGCCTGCTCTTTCCACTTTCATCTGACAGCGCATCGAAATCTCATAGGCCAGCTTCATGACAGAGATTCATCATCGCGCATTTTCCACAACGTATATGCGCAAAATCGACGCCGCAATCGCTGCCGCCGCCGCACCCCGGTCAAGCGGTCCTGTTTCACTTGAATTCTGGCAATGGATGTGAACTCATTGGCGTCGAGTTGCCTTTACACAACAACAGCCGGAGGAAACCATGGGCGAAGAAACGAAGAAGCGGACGGTCGAGATCACCATTGGCGGCAAACTGCGCAGCTTCGACATCGACGATCCGGTTCTTCCTGACTGGGTTGAGGAAAAGAAACTTTCCGCAGGCGATTTTCCCTACGACAAGAAGATGAAGCGGGAGGACTACGACAGCGCCCTCGAGGCGCTGCAGGTGGAGCTGGTCAAGGTGCAGTTCTGGCTGCAGGCCACCGGCAAAAGGGTCATGTCGGTTTTCGAGGGCCGCGATGCGGCGGGCAAGGGCGGCGCGATCTTCGCGACCCGGGCCTATCTCAACCCCCGCTATGCCCGTGTGGTGGCGCTGACCAAACCGACGGAAACCGAACGCGGCCAATGGTATTTCCAGCGCTATATCTCGCATTTTCCGACCGCCGGCGAATTCGTTCTCTTCGACCGCTCCTGGTATAACCGCGCAGGCGTAGAGCCGGTCATGGGTTTCTGCACGCCGGAGGAACACAAGCGTTTCCTCAAGGAAACACCGCGCCTGGAAAAGATGCTGGTCCATGAGGACGTTCATCTGTTCAAGTTCTGGCTCGACATCGGCCGCGAAACGCAGATCGAACGCTTCCATGACCGCCGCCACAGCCCGCTGAAATGCTGGAAGCTTTCGGATATGGACATAGCCGCGCTGACGAAATGGGACGACTACACGCAGAAGCGCGACGAAATGCTGGAAAAGACCCACACCGATGCCGCCCCCTGGACGGTGGTGCGCGCCAACGACAAGCGCCGCGCGCGGATGAACCTCATCCGTCACATTCTTCTTGCGCTCGATTATGAGGGCAAGGACAAAAAGGCAATCGGCGAAATCGACGACAAGATTTTGGGATCGGGGCCGGATTTTCTCAAATAGGACCGGGAGACGCTGACAGGCGCCTCCATTCGAGACGCCTGTTTTCCCTTACTGGCCCGGCAGAATGCGCACGGAATAAAGATTGACCGGGCGGCCGCTGCCATCGATGTCGCTGTTGATGAAGATCCTGCCCGGCGCATTGGGGGCGAGAGATCGTTCGAATGTCGTGTTCAGCAGCATGTCCGCGCGCTCGGCCGTGGCGGTGAAGCGGTGGCGGGAGCAATCGCCCAATGTCGCGAAATCGCAGGCGACGGACACCTGGGTCTGCCGGTCGCTGGAGGATTGCAGCGTGATCGAAATAGTGGAGGACTTGCCCGCCATATCCCGCATCACCTCCACCGGAACCTCGACGCTGACGGCGCCATCCTGCGAGACACTCCTCGAGGTCACCTTTATCGCCTTGCCGGCGGGTGTGGCGATGTTTTCGACATTGGCACGCGGGCCGGCCGAAACACCGGAACTGCCACGCTCCGCATTGAAGACTTCCACCCAGTCATCGGAAAAACCACGGCCGGCGGAAAGGCTCGGCGCGGGCTCCGTCCCGTTGAAATCCTCCGCCTGCACCTGCGCCGGCGGATTGGGCACGCTGGTATCGCGCTGCTCCGGCGACAGCAGGAGGCCTGAGGAATAGACCCACCAGGCGCCGAAACCGATAAAGGCCAGAAGCGTCACGTAGATGAAAAGCCTGGCGAAAAGCCCCCGGCGCTTGCGGCGGCCAACCGCGCCTTCCGGACGGAAGGCAAGCGAAGCATCGCCCGCGCGAGAGCTTCTCTTCGGCGGCTTGCCATTGCGCTGCCCCGCACTCAGCGGTTCCGGAGCAGCGGCAGCGCCCGGCCGCACATCGCGCGTTTCACCACGCAGCTCCGGCTCAACACCCATATCGCCGTGGTGGGACGGCTGCGAAACGGGATCGACCGAGTGATCGTCCTGCGCCGGACTTTCCGGTGCGGGCGGGCGCAATTGCTGCTCCACCCTGTCCAGAAGCCGGTTGCGCTCTTCATTCTCGATCTGGTGGATCAGGCCTTCAAGCCGCTGGCGCTGCTGGGAGACAACCTGCGGATCGTCTATGCCCTGCTTGCGCAGGCCCGCTTCCAGTGCCTGGCGGGAGGATTGGTAAATCCGTGCACGAACTTCGGCGTTCGATCTGTCCGATTTTTCCAGAGCATTTCTGATTGCCGTTTCCAGTCCGCTCACGACCGATCCTTGTTCTATTGCGCTTTGCAAAAAATATGCGGCGCTGCGCCATGGGTTCACGATTCGGTAACGGCTATACCGCCCCTCCGCAAGCATCGTTTGTGATAAAGACCGGATTGCCTTGGGGAAAATCAATTCATTGTGGCGCTACGAACGCAGATTCGAGAGGCAAATGCCACGCTGTTTTCGCTTTCAATCTGCTGCTGAACGCGATATTGACTTACGTGCGCGTAAACGTAATTCGTGGGAGGAGACATGCTACCGTCCGTGCTGAAAGACAATCTGCGTCTTCCGGTCATAGCATCACCGCTATTCATCATTTCACATCCGCAGCTGACGCTGGCGCAATGCAAGGCCGGCGTCATCGGCGCTTTCCCAGCGCTCAATGCGCGGCCCGAAAGCCAGCTCGACGAGTGGCTGGCAATGATCACCGAGGAGCTTGACGCTCACAACCGGGCCAATCCCGAGCGCCCGGCGGCACCCTTCGCGGTCAACCAGATCGTGCACATGTCCAACCGGCGGCTGGAACACGATCTCGGCCTTTGCGTGAAATACAAGGTGCCGGTGGTGATTTCCTCGCTTGGCGCGGTGCCGGAGGTCAATGCGGCCGTGCATTCCTATGGTGGCATCGTGCTGCATGACGTCATCAACGACCGCCATGCCCGCTCCGCCATTCGCAAGGGCGCGGATGGGCTTATCGCGGTGGCGACGGGTGCCGGCGGACATGCGGGCACGCTTTCGCCCTTCGCCCTCGTTCAGGAAATCCGCGAATGGTTCGACGGCCCGCTGCTGCTGGCCGGCGCCATCGCCAATGGCGGCTCCATTCTCGCAGCGCAGGCCATGGGCGCGGATATGGCCTATATCGGCTCCCCCTTCATCGCCACCGAGGAAGCGCGCGCTTCCGAAGGCTACAAGCAGGCGATTGTGGACGCGCAGGCGAAGGATATCGTCTATTCCAACTACTTCACGGGCGTACATGGCAACTACCTGAAAAGCTCGATCGTCGCCTCCGGCATGGACCCCGACAATCTGCCCGAAGCCGATCCTTCGAAAATGGACTTCGAAACCGTCTCCGGCGGCGCGAAGGCCTGGAAAGACATATGGGGCGCGGGGCAAGGCATCGGCGCCGTCAAGGCGGTGGAACCGGTGGCGGCGCTCGTCGATCGTCTGGCAAATGAATATGAAACAGCCAAAAAGCGCATCTGCGGGAAAGGCTGAAGTCTCCGGCAAACAATGGACAGGCAAAGCTTTTTGCGGAAATTTCAAAACCAGCACATTCAAGGCTTGAAATCCGTCAGCATTGCCTGTATCAGCCCGCCATGAAGCTGATCCGCAACAAACGGGTCACAATCGGGCCGCTTTAGCTCAGTTGGTAGAGCACGTCATTCGTAATGACGGGGTCACGTGTTCGAGTCACGTAAGCGGCACCATTTTCCAAATCCCAATCAACTTCAAAATTGCCAATCATTGCCTTGGGCGGCCTTATGGAGCGTCGTCGCAACGTGATGGCCCTCGATACGACATCTCTATCTTGCCGCTGAATTGAGCCGCCGCTTGCCTGTTCAGGTCCGGTTAAGAGCGCTTGCCTCAGGGTATTCGCCAATGGAACCGCGGACTTCATCACGCGTTTGAGTCCGTTATTGGGAGCAGAAATCATGAAGCTATTGAGCGCAGCAATTTGTCTGGTGTCGCTAGGCGTTCTGACCGGATGCGTCGATGATCCCGGCTATCGCACGGGGGGCTACTATACGACCGGTGTGTACTATCGATCTTATGATCGCGACCGCTACTACCGGGATTACGACCGCCGTTACTGGGGAGAACGAAGAGAGTGGCGGGATCGACGCGACAGGGACCGGGGCCAGGACCGGAGCGTAAGCGAATGGCGCAATCGGCCACAGCCGCCACAGCCCCGGACGGAGCCTAGCAGCGGAGGTCGCCGCGATGTACGCAACGCGCCGGTCATATTGCCGAATGGTCGGGCAATTTATCCGGACTGACCGAAGCGATCGGCTTTCTCAGCCCTATCACAGATTTTGATAGTCTGTGTTTTCCCTTGTATTATCAAGGCGGCGGTGCTTTTGCAGCTACGGCGAACTCACCGCCCAGGCTTCTGCGGCTTCCGAAAATTAAACCCGACGCCTGTTAGTCACCGTAAAAGACGGTCACTTGAAACCAAACCGCCCACCACACGTTCTCCGGCAGGTCATAAACAACTGGAAAGCCTGTCATCGTGGACGTCATTCGTATCCTGATCGCCATCATCCTTCCGCCCGTCGGCGTGTTTCTTCAGGTCGGGCTCGGCCTGCATTTCTGGCTGAATATTCTCCTGACGCTGTGCGGTTATGTTCCCGGCATTATCCACGCGATCTGGGTGATCCTGCGGAGGTGATATCCGCTCTCATCGGCGATGGGACGTCCGCAACATTTTAGTACGTGATTAAATTCTTATTGGCTGCTGGAACCTCGTCTTCTCCCTCACGTTATGGTGATGACACCAGCCAAGGAGAAAATCATGAACCAGATCATCTACATCGTCGGCCTCGTCGTCATCGTTCTGGCGATCCTGTCGTTTTTCGGCTTCCGCTGATCCCCGTTGTCAATTCGATCGCTTGCGCATATCCTAAGCAGCAGTGACACACGGCTGCGTTCATGGGTTGCTTCGCTGTCGGGTGTATTTCGGGATCGCGTTGCTCTGGGAGGTGCACGATGAAGAACGAGAGATGGACAGAGCCTGTCGAGGTCAATCTCGAGGCGAATGGCAAGAGTGTCATCGCCGGCCCCTTCGAAGCGTTGACATTATTGACCGAAGGCTGGCCCAAAATTGGCGGATTGAGCTTCGTGAGAGCGAGAAGCGCCTGCCGTGCCGCCCTTGACGGACGTAAATCGCCCGAAGAAGCACGAAAGTGCTTCACAGATGCGGTTTCCGAGATGCAGAAAAACCCGCATTGACGCACTCAAAAGAAAACGGCTCCTGAAAAGGAGCCGTTCTTTTATTTGCGACGCTTTCGGTGATCAAACAGCCGGAAGCGCTTTTTCCCTGGGCCTTACATCCAATAGGGTGCGACGCCGTAATAATCGTAGACCTTGCGGTCCTTGGCGTTCAGCAGGTCGTTATCATCGAGATTGGCGAAGTGCGGCGCGTTTTCGATCTCTTCCTTGGTGAGATCGATGCGGTAGCCGTCGAGTTCTTCGTCGTAATGCAGCTTTTCCCAGGGCAGCGGGTAATAGTCGTCACCGATGCCGAGGAAGCCGCCAAAGCTCAACACCGCATAGGCCACGCGCCCGCCGCGCTTTTCCAGAATGATGCGCTGGATCGAGCCGATATGCTTGCTGTCGGCTCCGTAAACACGGGTGCCTTCCACCTTGTCGCTGGCGATCAGGCTCGGCGTATCCTTGACATAGGGGTCCTGTCCGGCGCGGGGTTCCTGATGCATCATGTGCCTTTCCTCCTTGATTTTCCTCGTTTGTGTCACGTCTGGTAAACACCTCGACGGACAATTCGTTCCGCGGCGTCTCAGGCGCTGCGGTGGGAATTTTTTGAAGGAGAATGGAACGAAAACGCGCCTTTATTGGCGAATTTTCTGCCAGACGGAGGGAGAAACACCGACCATCTTGCGAAAGACGCGGGAGAAATGCGCCTGATCCGAAAACCCGGCGGCAATGGCGATGTCGGTCAGCGCCATGTCGGTCCGCATCATCAGTTCCTTGACGCGATCGATGCGCGCCTGCATCTGCCATTGGTGGGGCGGCACGCCGGTGGAGGCCTTGAAGGCATGGCTGAAATGCGATTGCGACAGGTTGGTGAGTTCCGCCAGCTCCTCCAGCCGGATCGACCGCAGGCAATGTTCGCGGATGTAATCCGTCGCCGCCCTCAACTGCCAGGCGGCGAGCTTGCTGCGTTTTTTGACCGACTCCCGTTTCACTTTCAGGAAATCCGTCAATAGCGCCAGCACGAGGCTTTCGCCATAAAGGTCATGCAGCGGATCGGGATTATCGCATTCGGCGGCAATCAGTCGCGCCAGCGCCAGCAGGCGCTCATCCTCGAACATTAGATGCGGATCGAGCAGGCTGTGCGGATCGAAGCCCTGCACCAGCCGGGCACCCAGCAATCCCGCATCGAAATGCAGATCGAGGTGGCGCACGAAGGAGACGTTGCTCAGTTCGGCATGCACATCCAGATCGGCAGGCACGAAGGAAATACGGTTCGCCTTTGACGAACCGTAATTGTCGCGGCGGCAGCGGTTCATCATGAACCGGCCGTCATCCGTCCCGTCCATGTCCAGCAGGAAAACGAAGCGCGGATCCTTGCCGACATAACGGCCGCCCGCCTTCGGGGCGCAACGCACATCCCAGAGATCGGCGACGATGCCGTTCCAGACCCGCGAGCGCGGCCCGCCGATGACGGCAAAGCCCTCGATCTCATTTTCCATCCGCACGCGGAAAGCCATGGCCTCTCGATCCCGCAGGGCGCCATGGCGCCACTATAAACATGATAAATCTATTCATGTTTATAGTGGCAAACTGCTTTCCCCGCAACTGCCGGCCTTCAGCCAAGCCTTACCACTTCTTGGAAAGCTTGAAGGTGATGGTGCGGCTATCGCCCCAGCCGCAGACGGAGACGCCGGCGCAGCTCTTCACATATTCCTTGTCGAAGACATTGGCGACGTTGATCGATGCGGTCCAGTCGTTCTTCTCGTAGCGGATTGCGGCGTCGAAGACGGCGGCATCCGGAACGCGCAGCGTATTTGCCTCATCCGCCCAGGATTTGCCCTGATACCTTACACCGCCGCCGAGGCTGAGGCCTTCCAGCGCGTCCGTGGTAAAGGCATAGTCCAGCCACAGCGAGGCGGTGTGGGCGGGCACGATCCATGGCGATTTGCCAATCAGATTGGGATTGGCATCGCGGGTAATCTCCAGATCCGTATAGGAATAGGAGGCGAGCGCCTTCCAGTTCTCGCTGAGATTGGCCTTGGCCTCCAGCTCGAAGCCGGTGGATTCCACCTGCCCGAACTGACCGCTCGTGGTCACGCCGCCGGCCGTATAGGAAACGATGGCATTGTCCTTGACCAGCTTGAAGACGGAGGCCGTGATGCTGCCGTCGAAGAAGGTCGGCTCATATTTGATACCGGCCTCGAACTGGTGTCCCTCTTCCGGCGAAGCGGGAGTGCCATCCGCAAGCGTATCGATGAGCGGATTGAAGAAAGTGGCCGCCGAGACATAGGGTGTCAGGCCATTGTCGAATTCATAGGCGAGACCGGCGCGGCCGCTCAGCGCATCGTCATTCGAGCGACGGGAAATGCCCGCAGGGAGCCTGTTGTTCAGCTCGGTGTCGACATAGTCGTAACGGCCATTCAGCGTGACCAGCCAGCCATCGCCGAAACGCAGCTGGTCCTGCGCGTAGATGCCGATCTGCTGTTGGGTCACGATATTGTCGGCATAAACGAAATTCGTTCCCTGCGTCGAGCCATAGACCGGATTGAGCGCACCGATTGCATTCGATCCGCAGCAGGCCTGCACCTGATCCAGCCGGTAATATTTATAGTCGAGACCGAAGAGCAGCGAGTGATTGACCGCGCCGGTATCGAACTGGCCTTCGACCCGGTTATCCACGCCGAAACTGTCGACTTTCGACACGCCATCGTAACCGAAGCGGGTCAGCATATAGTCGTTGGTGGTGGCATCGAGGATCGGCTGGCCGTTTGCATCTGTATTGGCCCAACCGCCGGCATAGGGTCCGGTTTCGTGCTTGTAGAGGTGGCCATAACGGGCGTTCTGGCTGATCTTCCAGCCATTGTCGAATTCGTGGCTGACCTCGTAACCCACCATGGACTGGTAGACGCGGCCATTGTCGATATCCGGCTCGCCATAAAAGGCCTTGCGGTCGAGCTTGCCGAAGGGCGCGTCGACCACCGTGCCGACATAGGGCAGGAAACCGTTGCCGATATGAACCTGATCGAGCGCCGAGAAATAGCCGTAGAGCGTGGCGCTCGTCTGCGCTTCCGGCTCGAAGGTGATCTGCGGCATGATAAAGCCGCGCAAATCCTCGGAATAATCGGTGTAATTGTCGCCGCCGGTGACCTTGCCGGTGACGCGGTATTTCCACACGCCTTCACTATCGACCTTGTCGCCGAGATCGAAGCCGAAGAAGGCATTGCCGAAATTATTGATGCCGATTTCCGTTTCGCGCACCGGCTCATCCTGCGTGCGCTTGCGGACCATCTGCACGATACCGCCGGGATTGGCGCCGCCATAAAGCACCGAGGCGGGGCCTTTCAGAACTTCCACGCGCTCCAGACCGTAGGCATCCATCTGGAAACCGCCGAAACCGTAGCTGAACAGGTTCAGACCATCCAGAAACACGCCGGTCTGGGTGGCCTGAAAACCGCGGATGTAAATCCAGTCCGTATCCGGGTCCGTGCCGAAGGGCTCCGCCGTCACACCGGGGGTATAACGCAGTACCTCGTCGATTTTCGTCACCGCGCCGCGGTCATCCATTTCCTGGCGGCCGACGACCGATACGGATTGCGGAATATCCCTGGTTTCCGTCTCGGTTTTCGAACCGGTCGCACTTTTCTTCGCAACATAACCCCGGACCGGACCCGTCGCGTTTTCCGCGCCCTGCCCTTCAACGGTAATCTGCTGCAGAACGGTCGTATCCTGCGCGTGGCCCATCGCTGGCGCCAGTAAAACAACGGCGGCCGTGCCCAAAGCCAGACGGCTCAAAAACATCCCATGCAAATTTTTCAAGATATGCCCCGAAACAGATCGCGGCCGATGTCCAAATTCGACAGGCCGCGGCACCTCAATTAAGCTGAGTATTTACATCAGGATTAAGGCAGGATGCTTGTCGTTTTCTGGCGGGATTTGAAGCTTATTGGCCTCTCGCACAGTTTTGCGCCCGTCATTTATCGGACAGGGCTTCGATATCAGCCCTTGCGCCGGCCGATCCTTGCAAGCTGCATGACCGGAAGCATGCCGATGACGACGATTGCCAGCGCTGCGATTGCCGCTTCCTCATAGGTGCCGCGCGCCGCTTCGCCATAAAGATGGGTAGCGAAGGTTTCGAAATTCAGCGGCCTCAACAGGAGCGTGGCGGGAAGCTCCTTGACGCAATCGACAAAGATCAGCAGCGCCGCTGCCGCAAGCGACGCCTTGGATAGCGGCAGATGAATCTGGCGGAATGTCTGCGTCGCGGATCGCCCGAGCGTTCGCGAGGCGTGATCGAAGGATTGCGGGATACGGCTGAGGCCGGCATCCACACCGCCCGCCGCAATGGTGAGGAAACGCGCCGAATAGGCATAGATCAGCGCGGCACCGCTGCCGATGAAGATGAGGCCGGTAGAGATGCCGAACCAATCACGCATGGTCTGGTCGACAAACCGGTCGAAGCCGCCGAGCGCGATCAGCACGCCGATGGCGATGACCGTGCCGGGGGCCGCATATCCGACCGTCGAAAGCCGGTAGGACCAGAGCGAGAGACGCCCCGGTGCAAGGCGCATGGCGTAAGCAACCGCAAGGCCGAGGATAAGGGTGATAACCGTCGCCAGTCCGGCAAAGACGATGGTGTTCAGAGCTTCATCGGCAAAGCGGGCGGACAGGCCGCTGAAACGGAACCGTTTCCATGCCTCGATGACGAGATAGCTGGCGGGTGCCACAAAGCCGATCAGGACCGGCAGGCCGCCGAGTACGAAAGCGGCCCAGCCCTTCAGGCCGTTGAGCCGCAGCGGCTCCAGTTCCCTGCTTTTCTGCGCCGAAACCGCATAACGCTGCTTGCGCCGCGCCCAGCGCTCCAGCGCCACGAGGGCGACAACGATGAACAGCATGGAGAGCGCGATCTGCGCCGCACCCGGCAGGTCTGATTTCGTGACCCAGGTGGTGTAGACGGAAACGGTGAGCGTGCGGACGCCGAGGAATTCCGATGCGCCTATATCGTTGAGCGCTTCCATCAGGGCAAGGCTGATGCCGACCGCAATCGCCGGGCGCGCCAGCGGCACTGCCACCTTGAAGAAAGCCGCGCGTCTGGAAACGCCGAGCGTGCGTGCCGCTTCCAGCAGGTTGCCCGCCTGCGTCAGGAACATGGCGCGGACGGGAATATAGACATAGGGAAACAGCACGAAGCCGAGAAGGACAATGCAGCCCGTCATGGACCTTATGTCCGGCAGACGAAATTCGCGCGGGCTGGAATAACCGAGCAGCCAGCGGATTGCACCCTGCACCGGTCCGATGGGATGCAGAATATCCAGATAGGCGTAAGCGACGATATAGGTGGGCATGGCCAGCGGCAGCAGCAGCGCCCATTCCAATATTTTGCGGCCGGGAAAATCATAGGCGGTGACCAGCCAGGCGGCATAGGTTCCGACGACACCGGCCAGCAGCCCGACCCCGGCGAGAAGGATCGCCGTATCCGGAAGCGCCGTCCAGAGCACGGTCGAGCCGAGATGCGCCCACAGGCCTTCAGAACCCTGCAACGCCTGCGATACAAGCGCCAGAACCGGCACCATGGCGCCGCAAACCGCCAGCACGGAGAGGCACAGCCACCAGAAGGAGGATGAAAACCTGGCTCGGGCACGAGGTGTCAATGGCTGGATGGCGTCTGGATTCATGTGCTTTCAGAAAATACGCGGAAAGGCGCCCGCAAATGCGAACGCCTTCCACCATGTTATCGCTGATTGGCCCTTACTTGTCGAAACCGACCTTGTCGACCAGCTCGCTCGCCTGCTTGCGGTGCGAGACGATTTCCGTCAGCGGCTTGTTGTCGATCTTCAGCGTGCCGAAGGAAGCGATGATCTCGTTGAGAGCCGCACCCTGCTTGACCGGATATTCGTAGTTGGCTTCAGCATAGATCTTCTGGGCTTCGTCGGAGACGAGATATTCCAGAAGCTTGACGGCTTCCGCCTTGTTCGGTGCATTCTTGGCCACAGCCGCGCCGCTGATATTGACCTGCGTGCCGCCATTCTTGAAGGTCGGAAGAACGACCTTGATGGCGTCGCCCCACTTCACCTGCTCCTCGCCGCCCTTGCCCGAGCGCATCAGGCCGACATAATAGGAGTTGGCGATGCCGATATCGCAAATGCCGCCGAGGATGTCCTTGGCAACGTCGCGGTCGCCGCCGCCTGCCTTGCGGGCGAGGTTTTCCTTGACGCCGGCAAGCCACTTTTCGGTGTCCGCAGCGCCGTAATGGGCGATGTAGTCGGCAAAGAGCGCCGTGTTATAGGGGTGCTGGCCGGCGCGAATGCAGACCTTGCCCTTCCACTTCGCATCCGCCAGATCTTCATAGTTGAAGGAGGCGAGATCGACATTCTTCGCCGCATAAAGAACGCGGGCGCGCATGGAGAGCGCGAACCAATGGCCCTTGGCGTCGCGAAGTTCAGCCGGGATGGCCTTGGTCAGGGTTTCGGATTCCACCGCCTGGGTGACACCCTTTTCAGCGAGATCGACGAGGTTGCCGGCATCCACCGTCATCAGAACGTCGGCGGGCGAGCTTGCGCCCTCGCTCAGAACGCGCTCGGCAAGACCGTCCTTCAGGAACACGGTGTTGACCTTGACGCCGCTCGAGGCAGTGAAGGATTCCAGCAGCGGCTGGATCAGGCCCGGTTCGCGGGTGGTGTAAATGTTGAGTTCCGCGGCGCTGGCCGTTCCGGCCGCAAAGGCAACCGTGCTGGCAAGCAGGGCAAATCTGGTAAATTTCGTCATGTTTTGTCTCCCTCTCCGATAGCGGCAATATAGAGGGAGCAGACATCATACCTGATGACCCAAATCAAGTTTTATTTCTCTGTTTTTCGCGCGGATTCGATCACCAAGAGTTGAAAATGGAGCGGAAATAAACATACAAATCCGCTCACTCAACTTGCAGTAAATATCAGCACTCCCTTGGGATCGATACCGAAGCGCACCGCCGTCGTCCGGGCGGGTGTGCGCTGCATCGTCCTGACACGCAGATCGGCTGACAGTCCAGGCACGGCTATGCCAAGCTGCTCGATCTCCCCGAGGAACACACGGCTCGATATTTCGCCGGCAATTCCTTCTTTCGCCGCACCGTCCTCGATGATCGAAATCGCATTTGGGCGAACATAGGCAACGGCAGCGAGACCGTCAGGCAGATCGGACGCATCGCCCAGAAGCCCGAGCGGCGTTTCGACGCGGCCCTGTCTTACCCGGCCTTCGATCTTGTTGAAGGCGCAGAAAAAATCGGCGGCATAACGGGTTTTGGGATGATCGTGGATTTCGTAACCCGTGCCGCTCTGTACGATGCGCCCGCGCTGCATCAGAACCACACGGTCGCCTGCCGAAAGCGCCTCTTCCGGATCATGCGTCACCATGATCGCCGTCGTGCCCAGTTGCCGCAACAGGCCGAGCGTTTCCTCGCGCACGCTGTCGCGCAATCCCCTGTCCAGATTGGAAAAGGGTTCGTCCATCAGGAGCAGGCCCGGCTGTGGGGCAAGCGCGCGGGCAAGCGCCACACGCTGTTGCTCGCCGCCCGAAAGCGTATGCGGATAACGTTTCGCCAGTTCCTGCAGGTGAACATGTTCAATCATCTCTACGGCGCGGCGGCGGGCTTCCACCTTCGGCAAAGACCGAAGACCGAACATGACATTCTGCTCAACAGTCAGATGCGGAAACAGCGCATAATCCTGAAAGACAAAACCGATATTGCGCTTTTCCGGCTCGATGAAAACAGCGGGACCGGCAACGACAGCGCCGTTCAGGGAAACGCTGCCATGGTCCGGTGTCTCCACGCCCGCCACGATGCGCAGCAGGGTCGATTTTCCACAGCCGGAGCGTCCCACCAGACAAATGATTTCGCCGCGTTCGACAGAAAGATCGATATCGGACAGCACTTCCGTCTCGCCGAATCTCTTCCCGACCGATTTCAGTTCAAGCGCTGCCCTGCCTGCCATTTCCAATCCTGCCCTGCTTTGCGAATTATGTTGATCGCTCAAATCAGGATTAAAGTCAAAAAAGCCGGGCAAAATGCTTTTCCCTTCACGAGTTGGCGAGATGTGCGGCAGCAATATTGACGTTTACGTTAGAGTTAAATAGGCTTTGCCGACGAGATGGACGTCAATGGATTACGCGTCTATCATTCGTCACCGGGGAGCGAGAGGAGCGGTCGATCCGGTGACGCCACAGGGAGTTCCCTCAACCTGGCCGATTGAGCCGGCTGAATGCGGGAGCTTCGTGAACATCAGGCAGCCGAAAGCGCCCTTCACGCGTTTCAAGGAATGCGCGGCGCGACAAAGACTCTGGGAGGAGAAGCATGAGTGAACTGTCCCTGGGACACCCGGAAAACGTCAGCGCGGAGAAGCGTTGGCTGGCATCCTATCCGCCGGGTGTACCTTCCGAAATCCCCGCATCCGCCCATGCCTCCCTTGTCGAACTTCTCGAAAAGAGCTGTGCGCAATTTGCCGACCGCAAGGCCTTTTCCAGCATGGGAAAGTCCCTGACCTATCGGGAACTGGACGCTGAAACCCGCGCGGTCGCTGCCTGGCTGCAATCCAGAGGGCTGGAAAAAGGCGACCGGGTTGCCGTGATGATGCCGAATATCCTGCAAAATCCCGTCGCGGTATACGGGATCCTGCGGGCGGGCATGATCGTGGTCAATGTCAATCCGCTCTATACCCCGCGCGAGCTGGAACACCAGCTCAAGGATTCCGGCGCAAAGGCGATCTTCGTTCTGGAAAACTTCGCCCATGTGGCCCAGCAGGCGGTGCCTAAAACCGCGGTGCGGCATGTGGTCGTCGCAGCGATGGGCGATCTCCTCGGCCTGAAGGGACATATCGTCAATCTGGTGGTTCGCAAGGTCAAGAAACTGGTGCCCGCCTACGCCATCCCCGGTTCCATCAGCTTCAAGGCGATGCTGAAGGAAGGTCAGGGATTTTCGCTGAAGCCGGTCAGCCTCACGGCGCAGGACATCGCCTTCCTGCAATATACCGGCGGCACAACGGGTGTATCCAAGGGTGCGGTTCTCACCCATGCCAATCTTCTGGCCAACAAGCTTCAGATCAGCCTGTGGCTGGACGCCGCCTTCAACGGCCGAAAGGACCGCCCGGAAGTTCTCAACTTCATCTGCGCGCTGCCGCTCTGCCACATCTTCGCACTGACGGTGAATTCGCTGATGGGCATTGCGCTCGGCGGTCATAATCTGCTGATCGCCAATCCGCGCGATATTCCCGGCTTCGTAAAGGAGCTGACGCATTATCAGCCGCATGTTTTCCCCGGCATCAACACGCTTTTCAACGCGCTGATGAACAATGAAGATTTCCGCAAGCTCGATCTGTCGTCGCTTATTCTGGTTCTCGGCGGCGGCATGGCGGTGCAAAGGCCCGTTGCGGAACGCTGGCTTTCCATCGTCGGTTGCCCGATTGCCGAAGGCTACGGCCTCTCCGAGACATCGCCCGTTGCAACGGTCAATCGTCTGGATTCGACGGAATTCAGCGGCACCATCGGTCTGCCGATTTCCTCGACCGAAATCGATATTCGCGACGAGGACGGCAACAGCCTGCCAACAGGCGAAGTCGGCGAGATCTGCATTCGCGGGCCGCAGGTCATGGCCGGCTATTGGCAGCGGCCGGATGAAACCGCAAAAGCCATGACCGCCGACGGCTTCTTCCGCTCCGGCGACATGGGTTTCATGGACGAGCGTGGTTACACCAAGATCGTCGACCGCAAGAAGGACATGATCCTTGTTTCGGGCTTCAACGTCTATCCGAACGAGGTGGAAGAAGTGGCCGCCAGCCATCCGGGCGTGCTGGAATGTGCCGCAATCGGTGTTCCGGATGAGCATTCCGGCGAAACCGTCAAGCTTTTCGTGGTCAAGAAGGACCAGTCGCTCACGGAAGCCGAGCTCAAGGCCTTCTGCGCCAAGAACCTGACGAACTACAAAAGGCCGAAAATCATCGAGTTCCGCACCGAGTTGCCGAAATCGAATGTCGGCAAAATCTTGCGGCGCGAATTGCGCAATCTGAACTGATTGTCTCGCGCAATAGGGAGAGCCGGGCGACCGGCTCTTTCTTTCGTCCCGGCCCTTTTCTTTTATCAAAGTCGCCTTGATTTGGCCGCCTGAAAAAGAATAGTTTCCTCATCCTTCCACGGAAGCCGAGGAGCACAAGATGCAGGCCACCATCGAAAAACTGAAAGCAACGGCGAGCAGCACAGCCGCAACCGATCTTCGCGCCGCCTTTGCGGCCGACGACAAGAGATTCAGCCGTTTCAGCGCCAAATTCGATGACCTGCTGATGGACTATTCCAAATGCGCCGTGAACGAGGAAATCGTCACGCTTCTCGAACAGCTCGCACGCGAAGGCGGCGTCGAGGCCAAGCGCGAGGAGATGTTCTCCGGCAAGGCAATCAACTTCACCGAAGACCGCGCCGTGCTGCATACCGCGCTGCGCAACCGTTCCAATACGCCGGTTCTCGTGGACGGCAAGGACGTGATGCCTGACGTGAACGCCGTTCTTACCGCCATGGGCAAGTTTGCCGATGCCATCCGCTCCGGCTCTCTCAAGGGCGCGACTGGCAAGAAGATCACCGACGTCATCAATATCGGCATTGGCGGTTCCGATCTCGGCCCCGTGATGGCGACGCTGGCGCTCGCGCCTTTCCATGACGGCCCGCGCGCGCATTTCGTCTCGAACATCGATGCCGCCCATATCGCCGACACGCTGAAGCTCGTCGACCCGGAAACCTCGCTGTTCATCGTCGCGTCGAAGACCTTCACCACCATCGAGACGATGACGAACGCCGCCACCGCGCGCCGTTTCATCGCCGAGAAACTGGGTGAGGCAGCTGTCAAGCATCACTTCGCCGCCGTTTCCACCGCACTGGAAAAGGTTGCCGCCTTCGGCATCGAAAGCGACCGCATCTTCGGTTTCTGGGACTGGGTTGGCGGACGTTATTCGATCTGGTCGGCCATCGGCCTGCCGCTGATGATCGCCATCGGGCCGGATAATTTCGGCAAGTTCCTGGATGGTGCGCACGCCATGGACAGGCACTTCCGCGAAGCGCCGATCCGCGAAAATCTGCCGATGCTGCTCGGTCTCATCGGCTTTTATAACCGCAACGTGCTGAATTATCCGACACGGGCGATCCTGCCCTATGATCAGCGTCTGTCGCGTTTCCCGGCTTATCTGCAGCAGCTTGACATGGAGTCGAACGGCAAGGGCGTCACCATCGACGGCACGCCCGTCGAAGGTCAGTCCGGCCCGGTCGTCTGGGGCGAGCCAGGCACCAACGGCCAGCACGCCTTCTACCAGCTCATCCACCAAGGCACGAGCGTCATTCCGGCCGAATTCATGATCGCCGCCAACGGTTTCGAGCCCGAACTGCGCCACCAGCACCAGCTTCTCATCGCCAATTGCCTGGCGCAATCGGAAGCGCTGATGAAGGGCCGCACGCTCGCCGAAGCGAAAGCCCAGCTCACCTCCAAGGGCATGGAAGACAAACTCGCTGATTTCATCGCGCCGCATCGCGTCTTCACCGGCAACCGCCCCTCCATTACCTTCGTCTACGACAAGCTGACGCCGTTCGCGCTCGGTCGCCTGATCGCGCTCTACGAGCACCGCGTTTTCGTCGAAGGCGTGCTGTTCCGCATCAACTCCTTCGACCAGTGGGGCGTGGAGCTTGGCAAGGAACTGGCGACCGGCCTGCTTCCCGTCGTTGAAGGCAAGGAAAGTGCAGCCGGCCATGACAGCTCGACACAGGGTCTGGTGAAGGCGCTGTCGGGACTGGCGGGCTGAGGGACGTTACGACCGTTATCTAAAAAGCCGGAGACACCTCCGGCTTTTTTAATGTGGCGGCTCAAATATAAAGCGCCGCCATCTTGCGCCACGCGCCCGCCCGGTGGGCGCGGCCATCCCAGACATGCATCCGATGCCCCACCTGCTTGTCCGATAGAACCCGGCTGAGGTGATGGTTGTTGTCCAGAAACGGATCGGCATCGCCTATGGTGAAAACCATGTCGATGCGGCGCAGGTGATCAAGCCGCCACGGGCAGGCGAGGCCCGGCAGGAAATGGCTCGGCATGTGGAAATAGATGTCGTCGTCGTAATAGCCGTCGAACAGATCGCCGAAGGATTCCACCTTCATCGTCAGGTCATAACGGCCGGAAAAGGCGACGAGCTTGCGAAAAAGATGCGGGTGGCGGAAGACGAGGCTCGCGGCCTGAAACGCACCCAGACTGCAACCCTGCACGATCGTATCGCTATTCGGGTTTTTCTCGGCCATCAGCGGCAGCACTTCGTTCAGAATATAGTCTTCGAAGGCGGCGTGCCGGCGAATGCGATCGGCGGGATGATGCCCGGCCGCATAGAAGGTCTCTCTGGCCAGCCCCTCTATGCAATAGAGCTGAAGGTGCCCCGCCTCCAGCTTGTCGGCCAGACTGCCGACAAGACCCAGTTCCTCATATTCGAAGAAACGCCCGTCGCGGGTGGGAAACATCAGCACCTTGGCGCCGGAATGTCCGAATATTAACAGCTCCATGTCGCGATGGAGCCTTTGACTATACCAGCGGAGATATTCGCGTTTCATGGCACCTTGAAAAACCGTCTGACCTTGTCCTTATGGACCGCATCTTGCGATGCGCTGTCAGGGTAATCGAAATGCCCGGCGTCGAGGATGAATATTTCATTAAATTTTGATTTTGGCAGCGCATTGGCCACCGCGAACTGGCAGGGCGGCGCGACCGCCGGGTCGAAAAGCGCGGGTGCGACCAGCATCGGCACTTTTATGCGGGTGGCGGCACAGGCGGCATCGAACAGGCGCAGCGTCTCAAGCAGGTTGGCATGGGTCTTCTGATAGGTCTGGACCGCATCCGCGCTGCCGACGGTGGGTAGCGTCAGCCAGAACGGCCGGTGTCCGAACGTCGGCACGACAAGATGGCCGCGGTCTATGCGCTCGTCGAAAGGGATGGCCAGGGCACCGATGCCGCCGCCGAAACTGATGCCGCTGTAACCCACCTGCCCTTCCAACCACGGATAGAGGCTGATGAGCGTGGAAACGGCAACCCACAGATCGTCGACGCAGCCGCCGATGATGTAGTCGTCTTTCCTGTCGATATTATAGAGAACATGAAGGGCGGGATCGGACGAGATCGGCGGACAGGCGCTCAGCGACAGCCCGCGAAAACAGGGAAACAGCACGGCCGTTTCTTCCACCGGCACGTCGAAATCGGGTTCCCCTCGCCCACCATAACCATGGCCCACAACGAGGCCGCGACGCACCTGCCCTTCGCGCGGCAAAAGCAGCCACCCGCCGATGCGAAAACCGCCGGTGGAGGTGTAGGTCATATCGAGGACATGCCACCGGGGGTCACTGAGCCTGCTTTTGCGCAGCACCGGCCGGGGATCCGTGGCGAGCGCGCGGCGATAGCGCTTTTTCCAGAAATCATCGAAGCCCGGCGGCGCTTCGGGCGGGGTGATGGCCAGCAGCTGCTCGCGCTGCATGCCATAGGTCGGGTCGAAATCGAAAAGATGGGACTTGGGAACGCTCATGCGATGCTTGTTTCGTGAAAAAACAGCGGACACAAGCTTCATAATATCGAAATAACGGTTTTTTACGGTTCTAAAGCCGGGAAGAGTGTTGAACCACCTTTTCAAAATGGTTCAACCGCGCTCATCACAAACCGATTTCATGCGCAAAGGGCGGATTCGCGCCCGCCCGCGAAACCGTCACAGCAGCAGCTTTCGCGCCCAGCGCCAGAGCCTTCCTCATCTGCTCTTCCGTCAACGAGGCAACCTGCGCCTTGGTCAGAAGGCCCTGCATTTTCAGCGAGGCGAGAATACCGGCATCGAAGGTATCACCCGCGCCGACGGTGTCGACCACTTCCACCCGCTCGGAGGCCACTTCAACCTTCAGATTTGCGCTATACCCCACCGCGCCCTTGGCGCCACGGGTGACGACGACGAGTTTAGCACCATGGTGCAGCCAGTGGCGGGCAAGCGTGTCCTCATCGCCTTCCAGTCCGAACCAGGCAAGGTCCTCATCCGAGAATTTCACGATATCCGACATGGCCGCCATGCGGCGAATGCGGGCCATGTGGGACTGCTTGTCCTTGATGAAGCCGGGGCGAATATTCGGATCGAGCGAGATGACGCGGCTTTCGTGCTCGCGCGTCATCAGCGCCTCATAGGTGCTGCCGCAGGGCTCCGGGATGAGGCTGATCGCACCGAAATGCAGCGCCTCGCAATCCGCGCCCAGTGCCGGAAGCTCCGCCTCGGTAATCATCCGGCCGGCGGTGTTCTCGTCATAGAAGGCATAGGTCGCATGGCCATCCACCAGCTTCACGAAGGCGATGGTGGTCGGCCGCGAAAGGGTGGCGCAATAGCTGAAGTCGACATTGCTGGCGCGCAGGGTTTCCCGCAGGATATCGCCCATCATGTCATCGGAAAGACCCGTGAAGAAGGCGGATGGAACGCCGAGACGCCCAAGCGCAATCGCCGTGTTGAAGACCGCTCCGCCTGCATAGGGGGCAAAACCCGCCTCACCCAGCGTCGTCTGCCGGGGCAGCATGTCGATCAGGGCTTCACCACAACACAGGATCATTACGGTCCTCCTCAAAACAGCAAATCAAATGGACTTAAATCGATTTAGACGAAGATCGATCGGAAGGCCAGCCGCAAAACCGGGCTGGCCGCATCCGAAATTAAGATTGCGGCAATTCGCTGACACCGCCGCGTTTTGCCGACCACGGCAGCGGGTTATCGAGGAAGGCTTCGACCTCGGAGAGGGTCTTTTCGTCGAACAGTTTTTCAGCCCGGGCAACCGCCAGAACATCGCGCCAGGTGGTCAGGTAATGCAGCTTGACATTGCCATTGGCGAAGCGCGCTTCAGCTTCTTCGAAGATGCCGTAATAAAACAGCGCGATGCCGTGATCGACAATGCCGCCCGCCGCACGGATGGCGTCGATGAAGGTGAACATCGAGCCGCCGGCCGTCGTCAGATCCTCGATGACGAGAACGCGAGCGCCTTCCGGCATATGGCCTTCGATCTGGGCGTTGCGGCCATGGCCTTTCGGCTTTTTGCGGCAATAGATCATCGGCAGGCCGAGGCGCTCGGCAAGGAAAGCGGCGAAGGGAATGCCCGCCGTCTCGCCACCTGCCACACAGTCGAACTTCTCGAAACCGGCCTCGCGCATCACCGCCGCCGCCGCAAAATCCATCGCCGCCGAGCGGATGCGCGGGAAGGAGATGAGCTTGCGCATATCGATGTAAACCGGGCTCTTCATGCCCGAAGCGAAGGTATAGGGGCTTTCGGAATTGAAGTGAACCGCCTTGATTTCCCACAACATCTTCGCAACCAGTTCCGCAACGACGGCGCGGTCAGTGAATGTGAAATGGTTCATAGGCGTTCTCCTTTTTCGGCCTTGGTTTATCGCTCCGAAAACCCGGATCGGTTTTCGGAAAGCACAACGTCTCGGTTCAGCATTGCAGGTATCCGCAGGCGGCGCAGAAGGGCGAATGCCTGGGGACCATAACAAAACCGCCGGCAGTGCCGGCGGTTACTAAAAAATCAACTCACATCCCAATGGAGCGGGAACATCGGATCGAACACGGTGACCGGCCCGGCGCCCGTCTCGATTTTTTCAGGAAAGGCCACCGCTTCCTCGCGCTTGACCAGCGTGATGGTCTCTTCGTTCGGCGCAAGGCCATACCAGGCCGGGCCATTGAGCGAAGCGAAGGCTTCCAGCTTATCAAGGGCATTTTCATCCTCGAAGACATGGGCAAGACAGCTCATGGTGTTGATGGAGGTATAGATGCCGGCGCAGCCGCAGGCACATTCCTTCAGCGGGTCCACATGCGGAGCGGAATCCGTGCCGAGGAAGAAGCGCGCATCGCCCGAAGTCGCGGCAGCCCGCAGCGCCAGCCGGTGCTCCTCGCGCTTGGCGACGGGCAGGCAATAATAATGTGGCTTGATACCGCCGACCAGAATGGCATTGCGGTTGATGATGAGATGGTGGGTGGTGATGGAGCCGGCGATGTTGGCCTTGGACGACTTGATATAGTCCACGCCATCGCGGGTGGTGATGTGCTCCATCGTCACCTTGAGTTCCGGCAGGCGCTGGCGCAGAGGCTCCAGAACCGTATCGATGAACACCTTCTCGCGGTCGAAAATATCGACTTCCGGCGTCGTTACCTCACCATGCACGCAAAGCGGCAGGCCGATCTTCGCCATGCGTTCCAGAACCGGCATGGCCTTGTTGAAATCGCGCACACCGCCATGGGAATTGGTGGTCGCACCGGCTGGGTAAAGCTTTACGGCGGTGATGAGGCCGCTTTTTTTGCCTTCTTCCACATCGTCGGCCTGCGTGTCCTCGGTCAGATAGAGGGTCATCAGCGGCTCGAAACGATCACCCGCGGGAATGGCCTTGACGATGCGTTCGCGATAGGCGCGGGCATCGGCCGTGGTGACGACCGGCGGCACCAGGTTCGGCATGATGATGGCGCGGGCGAAATGGCGGCTCGTATCCCCGATCACCCCTTCCAGCATTGCCCCATCACGCAGGTGCAGGTGCCAGTCATCAGGGCGGCGCAGGGTGAGCGACTTCATCGGGATACCTCGGAGCATGACGGAATTGGCGCCCGCTTAGCATCTTTTGCCGCGGGAAAACAGCCGCCAAAGTTCATCCGGCGGCTGTAAATGTCATTTTTTTAAAGCATGCCTCAGATGTTGCCCGCTTCTGGGCCCCATACGTCCGTCATGGCGAAACCATCGGCCAGTGGATCAAACGGATCGAGACCGACCTGATGCAGCCCAAAGGTGAAGCCGCGCCCGGCAATGGTGGGAATGACGGCCGGGCGGCCGGCCACCTCGGTGACGGCGGAAAGGCCGACATCGAATTCCGAACCGATGATCGAGCGGGATTTATACCCGTCTCCCACCTTAACCTTGCCGCGCGCATAAAGCGTGGCGAGATTGGCGGAGTTACCTGTGCCGCAGGGCGAACGATCCGCCCGGCCCGGCCACATGGTGGTGCAGGTGCGGATGGAACCATCCGCATCCACATCGCGGAACATGACATAGGCAACGCCGGAAATGGCCGGGATTTCCGGATGAACGACGGTCATTTCACGGTTGACCAGATCCTTCAGGATCATGCCCGCCGAGACCAGTTTGGCCGCATTGGCCTTTTCGATCGTCAGGCCGATCTGGCGGACATCGACCAGCGCATAAAAAATGCCGCCATAGGAAATATCCATCGTCACCCTGCCCCATTCGGGCGTGTCGATGCTGACATCCAGCTCATGCACGAAGGACGGCACCATGGTCAGCTTGACCTTTTCGCAACGGCCGTCGCGGCAGGTGGCCGTGGCCTTGACCAGACCGGCGGCCGTTTCGAGGATGATAACGGTTTCCGGCTCCTGCATTTCCACCATGCCGCTTTCCAGAAGCGCCGTCGTCGCGCAGATGGAATTGGAACCGGAGCTGGCATGCGCCTGATCCGGCTGGAGAATGACAAAGGCCGCGTGCGCATCCGGGTGCTTCGGCGGCAGGAGAAGATTGACCGATCCCATCGGCGTGCCGCGCGGCTCCAGCGTCAGGAAGCGACGAAGCGCCTCACCCTGCGGATCGGTATTCATCCAGTGAAGCTGTTCGGCCACCGTGTTGCCGGGAATTTTCGGCGCGCCGCCGGTGACGACACGGCCGATTTCGCCTTCGCAATGAACATCGAGAAGCTGGAGGGTGCGTTTCCAACGCATGGGGGTCTACTCCGGAAGTTGGGTTGTTGACCCGACCATACAGATAAAAATACAAGCTGTATACAAATCTGCGAGGGTGCGGCCTCGAAAACGCGGAAAGTTCGAAGCCGCCCTTTTAATCACGATTTAGCGGCTACGGCATTCCGCCCGATTTCGGTTGGCGGTCGCCTCGCAATTCACTCTCGACGACTGAACAGCCTGATCGTCCACCACGGAACCGGCCGTATCGCCCACCGATCCGACGGTGTTTTCCACGGAGCGGCCGAGCCGTTCCACCTGCCTGCCGTAATTTTCACGCGTGCGCGGATCGAACACCGCAATCGGCGCGCTGACCACGACGCTCGCCGCCGTTCCGACGGTTTGCGCAGCCCCGATGCTGACGGCACCCAGCGCCTCACCCAGACCGACATCGGAATCCGTCACCGTCTGCCCGGCGATAAGGCGGTCGCCGATCAGGCGGACAACTTCAGGGCTTTCAGCAAATTTGCCATGGTTCAGGCGGTCGCCGGATTGCAGCTTGGTCAAATCCAGAACGGTGATGCCGGCCTTTTCAAGCTCGCTGCGATAGGGTTCGACCGATGGGTCGATCTGGCCGAGACGATCGACATTGCCGGAAATACGGCGTGACAGGCTGAGAGCGCGATCATCCTGCGAAACGAACAGAGTGAATTTCGGCGGGGTTTTGCCGAGGCTTGCGAATTGCCGGCTGAACACGTCCACATCCAGATCCGGCGCGGCAAGAATGACATTGCCGATCTTCGGATCGACCCGGCCATTGCGGATGGCCATCTGGCGCAGCGCCTCCACCGCAAGCCAGGTGCCCATGGAATGGGCCATGACCGTGACCTCGCCGATGGACTTGTCCTTGGCGAGTCGCGTCAGCATCTCCTCCAGCGCATCGCGCGAGTAGTTGGTGCTTTCCTTGTCGTAATTATAGTCGAAAATGCTCGCCCGCGACGGCCAGGTGAAGACCACCGGCACGACATCCGTGCCGGAATCATGGACGATCTGGGCGAAGCGATAGACGGATTCTTCGTAACGGTTATTGAAACCATGTACGAAGACCAGCACGCGGCGATCCTTCTGGATATGTTTGCTGATCCAGCTTCGTGTCTCCGCTTCGGAGCGAATGGGCTCTACCGCAACCGTGGTGAAATCCTTCAGCGGATTCGGCGGCAGTTTCTTCGGCCATTGCACCTGCCCCACCTTGCGGTTGGCATTGGGCGGAATGGAGACCGTCACCGCATCCACCTTCAGACCCGTTCCACGCTCGCCGCCAAAAAGCACGGCGGCGTTTTCCGATGGTGCGCGGGTGGTGGCGACCAGAAGATTGACCGGTGTGGTTCCCGCCACGGTCTGCCCCGTCGGCGTCATGACCCCGATCGGACGCCCCCCGCAGCCGGCGAGCAGGGCGACAATGGCGATCATGGCCACGAAGCGAATGGGCATCACGTTACTCTCCTACAACCCAGAGGCAGCCAGACAGCAGCCGGGGGAGAGGATTTTCTACCGGAGGCGGAACAGACGCGCCAGCAACCACAGCACGGAAGCGGACAATTTCCGCCCCGGTGTGTCCAAACGGACCCAATTGCGCTGCTGTCACACCGGCAACGGGGCGCCTTCTAAAATGCAGGCCTATTTCTGCGGCAGCATCGTGCCCCTTTCGCGCAGAGCCGCATGCCAGGAGAGCGCTTCTTCGATGAGATGCGGCGTATGTCCGCCCCGCGCCACCGCCCGCTGGTAATAATCCGTCAGCGCATCGCGATAATCAGGATGCACGCAATTCGCGATGATGACCGCCGCGCGCTCGCGAGGCGCCAGCCCACGCAGATCGGCAAGCCCGATTTCGGTGACGAGAATATCGACATCATGTTCGGTATGATCGACATGGCTGACCATCGGCACGACGCTTGAAATGGCCCCGCCCTTGGCGATCGATTTGGTGACGAAGATGGACATATAGGCGTTGCGGGCGAAATCCCCCGAGCCGCCGATGCCGTTCATCATGTGCGTTCCGCCGACATGGGTGGAATTGACGTTTCCGTAGATATCGAATTCCAGCGCCGTGTTGATGCCGATAATGCCGAGGCGGCGGATGACTTCCGGGTGGTTGCTGACCTCCTGTGGCCGCAGGATAAGCCTGCTCTTATATTCCGCCAGTCGCGGCATCACCTGCTCGTTCATGGCGGAAGACAGCGTGATCGACGACCCCGAGGCGAAGGTGAGCTTGCCCGCATCAAACAGTTCGAAAGTCGAATCCTGCAGGACCTCCGAATACATTTTGAGATCGTGAAACGGCGTATCGATGAAACCGTGCATCACGGCATTGGCAATGGTGCCGATGCCGGCCTGGAGTGGCTGGAGCTCATGGGTCATGCGGCCGTGACGCACCTCGTTCAGCAGGAACTCGGTGAGATGGCCGGCAATGGCCTTGGTCTCGTCATCCGGCGGCAGCACCGTCGAAAAGCTGTCGCTCTTGTCACTCAGCACGATGGCGGCGATCTTTTCCGGTGGCACCGGAATGAACGGCAGGCCGACACGGCTATCCGTCGCCACCACCGGAATGGGCATGCGGGTCGGGCGCTTGGCGGGAATGAAGATGTCGTGCAACCCCTCCAGCACCTCGGGCTGCGACAGGTTGATTTCAACGATCACCTTGTCGGCCAGAATAGCGAAGCTTGCCGAATTGCCGACGGAAGTGGTTGGCACGATGCCGCCTTCCGCCGTGATCGCCACAGCCTCGACAATGGCGATATCGACCCCGTGGATCTGACCGCCGCGCAATTGCTCGACCGTTTCGGAAAGGTGCTGATCGATGAACATCACCTTGCCGTCATTGATCGCCCTGCGCAAAGCCGGATCGGACTGGAACGGCATACGGCGCGCCAGCATGCCCGCCTCCACCATGGTCTTGTCGAGATCGTTGCCGAGCGACGCACCGGTCATCAGGGTGATTTTCATGGGATTCGTCTTGGCGCGTTCGGCCAAGGCCAGCGGCACCGCCTTCGCTTCGCCGGCGCGCGTAAAACCGCTCATGCCCACCGTCATGCCGTCCTGAATGAGACTGGCAGCCTCTTCGGCGCTGACGATCCTGTTCAAGAGGGACGCGTTGCGGATACGCTTTTCAAGCATGCAATTCTCCATGATCTGTCATCACGATGGCACGGCATTCGGCTGGCCACCTTTCGGCGACTATGGCGTGCAGTTTCATCGATGAAACTGACATAGATCAAGGGTGCGCACGGAACCATGGTTTCGACGCATCACATCCGTTCAACAAACCAGAAGTGGCGCATCGGCGCGACAGGCCACGGGGTCTTCTCACCACCGCAGCCTTGCAATCGTCAAAAATCCCTCCCTCACCACCGGCAACAGGCGACGAGGCGAAGGTCATCTCCGTGCAACAGGAAACGTCCGGTGTCAGGGGCCTTCACAGACAGGCGCCTGACCGAGCACGACCTGCCCCACTTCCGCATCATAGGCACGCAGACCGAATGCGCCCAGGCTTATGACCCGGTAGCAGGGATTGCCGCCCGTCCACAGCGGATCGACAACATCGATATCGGTGATGAAACGGTGCGCGCAGGCCTGACCGGAACTGTAGGCGATGCCTTCGGCGGTCGTACCTGCCATCGGCACATGGATATGGCCAAAAATGATATGACGTATACCGGCCGGATGAGCGGCGAGACGGCGCATGACAGCACCGTCATCATGCATGCCGATATGTTCGAAATGGCGGATGCCGCAATCCATCGGCGGGTGATGAATGAACACCGTCACCGGCAGGTTGCCCGCGCTTTCCAGCGCACTCTCCAGCCATGCCAGACGATCCGCACCATACATGCCGCCGATCACATCGGCCTCGTGGCTGTCGAGAAACAGCAGCCGGCCGAATTCGGTATCGATGAATGACTGGATGTAGCCGTTATCGTCGCGCTGCTGCTCCGGAAAGGCGGCCACGAATTCCGGGCGGCGGTCGTGGTTGCCGAGCATCAACTGCACGGGGATCGAAACGGGCGCGAGGATGTCGCGAAGCAGCTCATAGGCTTCCGGCTCGCCGTAATTGCAGAGATCACCCGTCATCACAAGAAGATCGGCGTCGGCGTGTTTTTCGACAATATCGGCCACCGCCGCGCGCAGCTGCTTTTCCGGGTCGACGCCGTTTACAGCAATGCCGGGGGGTACGAGATGGGTGTCGGTGATCTGGATGATCTTCATAACAGGTCTTTCTGCGCAAAATGGCTGCGGGAACGGATTTCCCGCAGCCTTTTCGATGGTTTTGCTTATTTCAGCAGGGCGTTGGTCTGCTCGACGATCTGCTTGAGACCGGCTTCCGGCGTCACCTCACCGCGCATGACGGTGCCGATGATGTCGCGCTGGGTGCGCCAGATGCGGACGGAATCGCCACCCGGATAACCGGCCCAGGGCAGAGAACGGTCAGCCTGAAGCGAAGCGGTCTTCACATTCGGGTTCTCGACATAATAGGGAGCGAGGAAGTCCGGGCCGGTGGCCAGCTTGTTGGTCGGCAGGTAACCGGTGATGCGAACGATGGTGTTCTGCGCTTCCGGACCGGTGATCCACTTCAGGTACTTCCAGGCGGCGTCCTGCTTGGCCTTTTCCTGGGTCAGGATAACAGCCGAGTTGCCGCCGGTCGGAACGCCGCCCTTTTCCTTGTTGTCGAGCGGAAAGGTCGCGGTCTTCAGCTTGAAGCGGTCGCCGACCAGACCCTGGATCGTCTGAACATGGGCAGGCGTCGAGAAGATGAAACCGGTGAGACCTGCACCGAACTGCTGGCGCGACTGATCCCAGTCGAGCAGGTTCTGGCCGCCTTCGGTGACGAACTGACGGGTCATCTTCAGGGCGTTGAGGCCGATCTCGTTGTCGAAGCCAACGGTCTTGGCCTTCTCGTCAACGAGCTTGCCGCCCTGTTCGACGATGAGCGCCTGCCACAACCAGTCATCCGGCCAGCCGTTGATGTCGTAGCTCATGCCGGCGAACTTCGGGTCGAGAGCCTTGATCTTCTTTGCGAGAGCAATGAGTTCCGCAAAGGTCGTCGGCATCTTGTCCGGATCGCCGCCAGCCTTGGTGACGAGGTCGGAGTTGATGTAGATGATCGGCGAGGAGGCGTTGACCGGCAGACCATACTGCTTGCCGTCGATCTGGCCGAGTGCAGCCATCTTCGGGCTGTAGTTCTTGTCGAGGAAGGCCTGACCGCCTTCAGCCTGAATGAACGGGCCGAGATCGGTGATCTGGTTGCGCGGTGCAAGCGTGTGAACGAGTTCCGCCGTCAGGTTGTAACCCGAGAAATAAACATCCGGCAGATTGCCCGTTACGGCGGAGCGCAGAACCTGCTGCTGGCCTTCATTATAACCGGCGGCCGGAGCGAGGAAGTTGATCTTCACGTCCGGGTTCTTCTTCATGAATTCATCGGCCAGCGGCTGATGGAACTTGGTGAAGCCCGGCAGGTTGTAAAGAACGTTGAGCGTGATTTCATTGGCCAGAACCGGCTGAGCGAGGCCCGCAAAAGCCATGCCGAGAGCCAGACCGCCCATCACAGCGCGTCGGTTGAGTTTCATGTCAGTCTCCAGAGAGGTTGGGAGGAGGAAATCTGAACGGCGTCACTTGACGCCGGTCATCGTAATACCGGCGATGAAGTGCCGCCGTGCGAGGAGGAAGCACAGCACCATCGGCGCGGTAATCAGTGTGGCGCCCGCCATCAGCGCACCGTAATTCGCGCCGGATTCGACATCGGCGAAGAGCATCATTCCAAGCGGCGGCGGGGCGAGATTGGTGTCGGAGACCACGATCATCGGCCAATAAAGGTCGTTCCAGTGGGCAACGAGCGAAAAGATCGAGAAAGCGGCGAGCGAAGGCAGCGATCCGCGAAGGACCAGTCCCCAGCAAATCTCCATTTCCGAGAACCCGTCCATGCGGGCAGCCTCGATGATCTCATTCGGATAGCTGCGGAAGGACTGATTGAACAGGAAGATGGCGAAGACCGAAAGGAAGAACGGCATCATCATCGCGAAATAGGTATTCAGAAGCTCCGTCTTGGCGAGACCGACAAAAAGCGGGAGAGCGAGCGCCTGAATGGGAACGCAGAGCGCCGCAATGACGAGGCCCAGCAGCAGCTTGCGGCCCGGGAACCGGAGCTTTGCCAGCGCATAGGCAGCCGGAACCGACGTCAGGATCTGCACGACGAGAATGCCGACGCAGACGATGACGCCGTTGAGCATGAAACGCGCCATCGGCACCTGACCCGCCGCCCGGGCATAATTATCCACAGCGTCGAATTTTTGCGGGATCGGCCAAAGCGAGACATCGAAAATCTCTGCTGGTGAGCGGATCGAGGTCAATACCATCCAGTAGAACGGCAGGAGCATCACGAAAGCGCCAAGGGCAAGCACGAGATGTGGGAGATATTTGCGGAGTGCGGCCATCAGTAGTGCACCTTCCGGTCCATGTGCAGCGTCTGGCCGATAGACAGGACCAGCACGATCGCGAGGAAGATAATCGTCAGCGCGGCGGCATAACCGGTGTTCGAATATTCGAAACCTTCGAGATAGAGATCGAACAGCAGGGTTTCCGATCCGAAGCGGCCCTTCGTCAGGACAGCCACCGTCTCGAATACCTTGAAGGCCGAGATGGAGGTGGTGACCACCACGAACATGGTCGTCGGCCCAAGCATCGGCCAAGTTACGGTCAGGAAGCGGTCGATCGGGTTTTTGGCGCCATCCAGCCGCGCCGCCTCGTGCAGATCCTTCGAAATGGCGGTGAGGCCCGCAAGGAACAGCACCATGTTGAAACCCAGTATCTGCCAGACGCCCATCAGCGCCATGGTGGGGATGAGGAGGACGGGATTGGAGAGGAAGGCGACCGGCTCGAAGCCCAGCCATTTGATCGCCGCATTCACCGGACCGAGCGAGGGATGCAGCAGGAACTGCCACACGGTCGCCATGGCGACGAGGGTTGCGGTGACGGGGAGGAAATAAGCCACCTCCCAGAAAGCCCGGCTACGCTTGCGGTTATAAACGAGCAAAGCCACGCCGAGCGCCAGAAACACACCGAAGGGAATGACGATGAGCGCATAGATGGCGGTGTTGGCCAGAGAGCGCAGGAAGACCGGATCCTGAAACGCCTTGACGAAGTTTCCGAGGCCGACAAAGCGGGTGGAGAGCGAACCGAGCTGGTAGTCGGTGACGGAAAAACCGGCCAGAACGAGCATCGGAACGATATAGATCCCCAGAAGCAGCAGGCTTGCAGGGGCAGCGAATATCAGGCCGCGCCAGATCATCCGCCGGTCCGCCTTTGACAGCCGCCGGCGAGCCTTCGCGCGCGCGGCTGTGGAAAAATCGACCGCCGTCATGCCGGCACCCGTTCGCGCACCGTCACCTTGCGACGCAGGCCATCGGCCGCGAAAAGATGCGCGCGTTCCGGCGCAAAGCCGAGATTCATCACGCCATTCATATCCGCGCCCACGGCATCGCCGGCGCCCTGACGCAGGGTGATGGCGACCGTCTCGTCGCTCAGCAGACGGCAGCTCACGAAGCGGTCGGCGCCGTGGGTTTCGCTGCGCACCACCCGCACGGCAAAACCTTCTTCGCCCGGGCGCAAATCTTCGGCACGAAGGCCGAGCGTCGCCGGGCCGGCATCGCGGCCCACACCCTCGATGCCAAGATCGCGTCCAAAGGCTGTGACTTTACCCTGCGCGTCGATTTCGACCGGCAGCAGGTTGATCGATGGCGTGCCGATGAAACGCGCGACCGTCAGCGTTGCGGGTTTGCGGTAAAGCTCGTCCGGCGTACCGAGCTGTTCGATGCGGCCTTCCGACATCAATGCGATGCGATCGGACATGGTCATGGCTTCGATCTGGTCATGGGTGACATAGATGAAGGTCGCCCCCAGCCGACGGTGCAGGCCGGCCAGTTCTTCACGCATGTGGGCGCGAAGCTTCGCATCGAGGTTGGAGAGCGGCTCGTCCATCAGGAAGGCGGCAGGCGAACGCACCAGCGCCCGGGCAAGCGCCACACGCTGACGCTGGCCGCCGGAAAGCTGCGCAGGCTTGCGATCCAGCAGATGCGCGATCTGTAGCGTCTCGGCCGCCTGTTCCACGGCGGCGTCGATCTGGCTCAGCGTTTCCGCCGGGGCCGCAAACCGTCCGACCAGCGGCAGGCGGGCGGCAAAGGGCAGACGCCGCATCCTGAGCGGTGTGGCAATGTTCTGGCGCACGCTCATATGCGGATAAAGGGCATAGGACTGGAAAACCATCGCCAGGTTGCGATCGCTCGGATCAACCTCAGTCACATCCTGATCGCCGATGGAGACCGAACCGCGATCCGGTGTTTCCAGCCCCGCAATGATACGCAGAAGCGTGGACTTGCCGCAGCCCGACATGCCGACGAGAGACAAAAACTCTCCGGGACGGATGGAGAGATCGATCTCTTTCAGAACATCGTCAGCCCCGAAGCCTTTGCCGATGCCCGCAAGTTCAAGTGATTGTGGCGTCATTCTGCGCTCCTTTTCTGGAGCGCATATGCTTATATTGTATGACAATATGACGAAGGTTTGCGGAAAGTTCGATGACACTCGAAAGCCCGGTAATCTTGGACTATCGGAAAACCCTTTGGTATAGGCCTCCACCCAAAACCACTAATATTTAGGGGGTATTGCTCAAATATTCTCCGCAGGCATTTATAGACTGAGAACCGGGTCGGCAGCGCCGGTTTAAACGGCGGCGAGAATCACATGCGCCTGAATTTTCGCGGCAACCGCGCCACCGCCATGCCGCGCTTCAATGGCTGCGGCGGCGCAATCTGTCGCGGTGTCGAGCCGTCCCGGTGCTCTCGCCTCTATTTCCGTCCTAAGCACGGTTCCCTGACAATAAGCCATGGCCGGAATGCGCGGTGAAGAGGCGCGGCTCTGCGCGGTCACCGTTTCAATCGTCACGCGGGAAAAACCGGCCTCCTCCAGCTCGCGGCGAATGAGTGCCGTGTCATGATAACCGTGCGGGGTACGGGCCATGAAGCGCGGCGGATCGTCGGGGAACAGGCGCGCCAGGGCGTTCGTCACGTCATCCGCGAAGTGATTTTCCTCGATGCGGTCCCATACATTGAATAAATAATGTCCGCCGGGCTTCAATACCCGCTTTGCCTCGCGATAAGCCGACAAGCGATCATTAAAGAACATAGCGCCGAACTGGCAGAAGACGAGATCGAAAACGGCGCTTTCAAAAGGCAGTGTCTGGGCATCCACCTGCTGCCATTTTATGCGGCGATCCGGCGCCTGTTGCGACGCCGCAAAATCGAGCATCGGCTGGTTGAGGTCGGTTACCACATAGTTTGCCGCGGGCAATAATCGGGAAGCCAATTCGCGCGTGACGGCGCCGGTGCCTGCGGCGATTTCCAGAATATCAATCGGCATCAAGGCCGCCGCCCGACGCGCCAGATCGGCGGCGAATGGCGCAAAAATCAGCGGCACCATATAGCAGTCGTAATTTTCCGGAATCGAACCCGCAAACACCTTGTCCGCTTCCAACATGGCTTTCACCCCGGGAACAGCTGATGACCGGGTGACTTTAGCACATATTCGGGACGTTCGGAATTCACGCGGTCCTGCGGAGCGTCGAAGCATCCGCCTGAACGGACTTGCCGATATCAGCCATATCGCGCGTGAAGGCGATTGTTTCAGGACTTCATTTTATGGGAAGAGAAATGGCGCACCCGAAGAGATTCGAACTCCTGACCCCCAGATTCGTAGTCTGGTGCTCTATCCAGCTGAGCTACGGGTGCGTGCCGTTCCGGTCGTTTCCGGTGGCGTGGCGATCCTCTAAAACGTCCTCATTCCGAATGCAAGCGATTTCGCTTCGAAATTGTCATTTTTCCGCAGCAATTCATGTATCACATTGATTTTATTGGAAATTCCATGAGGGTCATTTTCCACGGGCCAGATACCATGTCCGTTTGGGCGAGGAGAATGATTGCGCTAACCGGCTGCGGAGCAGGTTTTTCAGGCGGTTCTGGCCGCCTGTACGGAAGCGGCGCGGTCGGCGATCTCGATGCGGAACTGCGTGCCGGGACCGGGCTTTTCGACGAGCGCGATCGTGCCGCCATGGGCAAGCACGAGTTCGCGGGCAATGACCAGCCCGAGGCCCGTGCCGCCGGAGCGGGCCGAACCCCTGAAAGCGGAAAACAGGTTCTCCTTGGCCTTGCGCGGCATGCCCGGTCCATTGTCGTCGATGACGATGCTGACGACGCTGCCGGCCCTCTGGGCCGAGATGGAGAGATGCCGAAGCGCGGCATTCGCGGTATCCGATTGCAGGGCCTGAACGGCATTGCGACAGAGATTGTGGATGACCCGGAAAAGCTGCTCGGAATCCGCATCGACCGTGAGGTCGGATGGCACGCTGTCCTGAAACTCGATGCCGCTATCCGGATCGAGCGCCAGAATATCGCGCACATCCCGCACCAGAAGGCTCAACTGCACCATCTTGCGTTTCGGTGCGCCTTCAGTCGCCTGGCCATAGGCCAGAACTTCGCCGGTATAGGCCACGGCGCGGTCGATGGTGCGCAGCAGTTTCGGCGCGAAGCTCCTGACCATCGGATCCTTGGCATCCACCAGACGGTCCGACATGAGCTGCGCGGAAGACAGGATGTTGCGCATGTCGTGATTGATCTTGGAGACCGCGAGGCCGAGATCCACGAGGTTCTTCTGCTGGCGCAGGGTTTTCTGCAGTTCAGTCTGCATGTCGGCAAGGTGGCGGCCCGCAACCGCCAGCTCGTCTGCCCCCTGCTCGGGCACGAAAATCCGCTCGGGATTGCCCGGATCCTCCGAAAAGTTCTGCATGCCGAGCGTCAGCCGGCGTATGGGCCGGATCATGATGCGGTTGATGGAAATGAAGATCAGGCCTGCGGTGATCAGCGACAGGACGATGGAAATCAGGAAAACGTTGCGGGCATAGGCAAGCATTGCCGCCCGCAGCTTGTTTTCGCCGAGCACCAGTTCGATGATCGTGTCGCTGTCGCCGACGACATCGAAAACGCGGATGACGCGGTTGCCGCCGAACAGCAGGGTGGAAAAGGCGTCCCGCACCGCCGCCACCTGCGAAACGTCGGAAAGATCATATTGCTCATCGACACCCGGCGGCGTTTCCGCCACGGCGAGCAGGCGTGAGGTGCCGTCCTTGCGCAGCGCGATAAGCTTCGCCCCTGTCGCCATCAGCGTGTCGTTCTGCACGCTTCGCGGCAGTTCGGCCTGCAGGCCGTCGATGACAGCGCCGGCGGCCGCAGCCGTGTTCAGACGGTCGCGCAACCATGAAAGACGCATATTGGCGACGGAAGGCACGAAGATCAGCACTTCGGCGATCATCACGAAGATGACCGTGAGCAGCAGCAGCCGTCCCGAAAGACCGGCGGTCAATCCCGGCATGCAATGCACCGGATCGTCTTGCGTGCGGTCCAAGCTGTCTACGCCTTTAGAAAACACCGGGCCATGATCCTGTATGCGCGCCGCTGCTTGCGTGGAACGGCTCGGTTTATATGCAGCGATGATAATAGGACCTAATGGATATTTTTCCAATGCGCTGCAAAATAAAGGTTTTCATTGCCGGAAAAACAAACGCCGCTCGGCAGGGGCGGCGTTCGAAGATAATTCGGTTTGAAGCGGACCGCTGGTCGCCTAGAATTCCTGCCAGTCGCCATGCGCGGGTGCTGCCACAGGCTGGGCATTGAGGGCGCGGCTGACGCTGTTCATCAATTTGCGGGCCGGAGACGCCACCGCCTGCGTCCTGCCGGAGACTGCCACCGGTCCAGCGGAGGCCGTCATCGGCCTTGCGGGCTGCTCGATGCGGGGGCTGCGCTGCACATTCTCCGCGCCGACGTTGAAGCGCGCCACGAGCGTCACGAGATGGTCGGCCTCGCTGCTCAGCTTATGGGTTGCGGCCGAGGTCTCCTCCACCATGGCGGCGTTGCGCTGCGTTACCTGGTCCATCTGGTTGATGGCGGTATTCACCTCATGCAGGCCGGTGGACTGTTCCCTGGCTGCCGTGGCGATCGAATGGATGTGCTCGTTGATTGCCAGAACGCGGGTCTCGATCTCGCTCAGTGCGCCGCCGGTTCTCTGCACCAGCGATACGCCACGCCCGACCTCCTCGCCGGATTTGGTGATCAGCGCCTTGATGTCCTTCGCGGCCGTTGCGGATCGTTGCGCAAGTTCTCGCACTTCCTGAGCGACGACGGCAAAGCCCTTGCCCGCTTCACCCGCACGGGCGGCTTCCACACCGGCATTCAGCGCCAGCAGGTTCGTCTGGAAGGCGATTTCGTCGATGACATTGATGATCTGGCTGATTTCGCGCGAGGCGTGCTCGATGCGATCCATGGCGGACACGGCATCGCGCACGACATTGGCGGACTCTTCCGTCTTCTGCTTCGTTTCGGCAACCATGGCGCTGGCTTCCTGCGCACGATCGGTCGAATTGCGGACGACGGCGGTAATCTCATCCAGAGCGGCGGAGGTTTCCTCCAGCGCCGCCGCCTGCTGTTCGGTCCGCTTCGACAGGTCGTCGGCCGCCGAGCGCAATTCGTTTGCGTTGCCGCTGATGCCTTCCGTGCTACCGCGCACTTCGCGCATCGTCTCGCGCAGCTTCGTCAGCGTCTGGTTGACGTTCCCCTGGAGTTCGGCGAAGACGCCGCGGAACTCGCCATCCATTCTCTCCGTCAGATCGCCCCGCGCAAGGCCTTCGATGACGCGGCTGGTCTCGGATACGCCATTATGGACGCCGGTGAGGAGCGAATTGATCGTCGCGGCGAAACGATTGAGGTTGTCGTCGCCATAATCCTTGTTGATGCGGCGGCTGAAATCGCCCTGGGCCGCAGCGTCGACGACGATGGCCATGCCGGCCTGCAGATCGTCGCTCTTGGCGCGCATGGCGGCTTCCTGCGCATTCATGCGGCGCACTTCGCTGCCGTTTTTCTTGAAGACCTCGACGGCCGCAGCCATTTCGCCGATTTCGTCGTTGCGGCCGAGATAGGGGACGTCCGCGTCGAGATTTCCATCGGCCACGGCATTCATCACCTGCGAAACCCTGCGGATCGGCGCGCTGAGCTGCCGCGTTCCGATGTAGAGGCCGAAGGCGGCTCCCGCGCCGACACCGGCAACCGTCACCGCGACGATCACCCAGAATATGGCGGTGCTGAAAGAATCGACTCCCGCCTTCACGACTTCGAGCTCGGCAAGGTCGTTTTTCACGACGCTGTCGATCTCCGCCTGATAGGCCTTGCGGTTGGCGCGGTTCGCCTCGTTATTGCCCTGCTGGCTGGCCGCCTGCGGCCCGTTTTCCTTCGCCAGTCGCACGGTCTCCAGACGGAAGGTGCGGAATTCCTTGGACCGACCGACAAGCTTGTCGAAACTCGCCTGCTGTTCCGCCGGCACGAGCGGCGCCCAGCTGGCAATGAGCTTTTCCATGGCGTCGAGGTTTTTGACCATGCCGTCGGCAAAGGGGGTGGCTGCCGCCACATCGGCTGCCGCGTAGACACCGCGTGCCTCCATGACGACCGCCGTTACCAGACGGTTGAGCGCCTCGCCCTTGTAGGCCCTCTCGGCGGTTTCCTCGAAATGATGCGACCGAACCCGGAATTCGTTGATCGCATAGATGGACAGCCCGCCAATGGTACAGGCCACAAGGCTCATCAGCCCGACAAGTAGATTGATACGACCGCGAATTCTCAACTTCGTTCCCCCAACAAAAACCAGCCGCGCGATGAAAATGGGAAGCTGGCATAACTTTTCGCGTCACAAGATTTATCAATGCTGCGTTAAGAAAGAATTTCAGATTTTATCGATTGCGCGCCGGAATCGGCCTCTATCGGCAGTCGGCGAAGGAGATGGCGGTGCGTTTTCCGCAAAAGGTGAAGCGCGAAAACCCCTTCGGCAATTGACTTTGCTCGGCCTATACCCTTATAAGCCGCGCACGCTCGGCCATTGAAAGCTCGCCCAGGCGGGGTTAGCCGTGCAAAAAACGAAACGCTCTTGCAAATTATTGCAAATTCAAGAAGGGCCGCACACCGCGGTATTAAATAAATGTCGAAGCGTACTTACCAACCGTCCAAGCTTGTCCGCAAGCGTCGCCATGGCTTCCGCGCCCGTATGGCTACCGCCGGCGGCCGCAAGGTTCTCGCAGCCCGCCGTGCGCGCGGCCGCGCTCGTCTTTCGGCTTAATTGCCGCCTCTGTGACCCGGTGAAAGTCGCGGGCACATGAGTAAGACAGGAAAACTGCCCGGCCGGCTTAAAAACCGGTCGGATTTCCTTGCCGTTCAGGCAGGAGAAAAACGGCGGGGAGGCACCTTTCTTCTGGAAGTGCTTGACCGGAAAACCCCGGAAACCGAGCCTCGCGTCGGTTTTACCGTAACGAAAAGACAAGGCAACGCGGTCGAGCGAAATCGCATGCGCCGCCGTCTCAAGGAAGCCGTCAGGCTTTCTGCCGGATTCGCAATGAAGCCCGGTCATGACTATGTGATTGTCGCCCGCAGGGACGTGCTCGATACGGCCTTCCCGAAACTTCAGTCTCTCCTTAACGAGCGAATTGAAGGAACGGCGAAACCGAAACGGTCCCAGGAGACCCGCTCCAGGAAAGAATGATGGAAAAGAACCGTAATTACTTCATCGCGATAGCCCTTTCGGTTGTCATCGTCCTCGCCTGGCAATTCCTTTACATGAATCCGCGTATCGAGCAGCAGCGCCGCGCCGAAGAGGCCCGCCAGGCGCAGCAGCAGACGACGCAGCAACAGCAGCCGGCGCCGGGCGCCGCACCAGGTGCTGCCGTCGAAGGCGCACCGCCCGCCTCCTCACCGCAGACTGCCGCCACGGCGACCCGCGAAGAGTCGATTGCGAGAACCCAGCGTGTGGCCATCGAGACCAACGCCATCGCCGGCTCGATCAACCTTACCGGCGCCCGCTTCGATGACATCCGGCTCAAGGACTACCATGAGACCGTCGATGACTCGAGCCCGATCATCACGCTGTTTTCGCCCTCCGACACCAAGGACGGCTACTTCACCGAACTCGGTTACGTTGCAGCACAGGAAGTCGGCGGCGTTCCCGGCCCGACCACCGTTTGGACGCTGGCAAGCGGCGACAAGCTGACGGAAACCACCCCGGTCACCCTCACCTACACCAATTCCAAGGGTGTGATTTTCTCCCGCACGGTTTCGATCGACGAGCATTACATGATCTCCGTTGCCGACAAGGTGGAGAACCCTGGACAGGCGGCGATCTCCTTCGCCACCTATGGCCGTGTGACGCGCAACAACAAGCCCGCAGTTCCCCCGGTCTTCGTCATCCATGAAGGTTTCCTCGGCGTCTCGGGCAAAGACGGCAGCCTGACGGAAGAAAAATACAAGGACGTCGAAGAAGCACCGGTAACGGTTGCCAAGGCGACCGGCGGCTGGCTCGGCATCACCGACAAATATTGGGCCGCAGCCATCGTTCCGCCGCAGACGACGCCGTTCGAAACCCGTTATTCGCATATTACCGGCAATCAGCCGAGCTATCAGGCCGATTTCAAGAGCGACCCGCTGACGGTCGAGCCCGGCCAGTCGATCGAGCTGAAGAGCCTCGTTTTCGCTGGCGCCAAGGAAGTGCCGCTGGTCGACCGTTACGAGACGACCTACGCCATTCCGAAGTTCGACCTTCTGATCGACTGGGGCTGGTTCTACTTCATCACCAAGCCGATGTTCAAACTGATGGATTTCTTCTTCCGTTATTTTGGCAATTTCGGCGTGGCGATCCTGCTCACCACCATCGTCGTCAAGGCTCTCTTCTTCCCGCTCGCCAGCAAGCAATATGCTTCCATGGCGAACATGAAGCGCGTGCAGCCGAAGATGGAAGAGTTGAAGGCCAAGCATGGCGATGACCGCATGGCCATGCAGCAGGCGATGATGCAGCTCTACAAGGAAGAGAAGATCAATCCTGTTGCCGGCTGCTGGCCGATGCTTTTGCAGATCCCGGTCTTCTTCGCGCTCTACAAGGTCATCTACGTCACCATCGAAATGCGGCATGCGCCGTTCTTCGGCTGGATTCACGACCTTTCCGCGCCGGATCCGACGTCGCTGTTCAACCTCTTCGGCCTTCTGCCCTATGATGTTCCGCACTTCCTGATGATCGGTGTCTGGCCGCTTGTCATGGGCATCACCATGTTCCTGCAGATGCGCATGAACCCGACGCCGCCCGATCCGACGCAGGCGATGATCTTCAACTGGATGCCGCTGATCTTCACCTTCATGCTGGCCTCCTTCCCGGCCGGTCTGGTCATCTACTGGGCATGGAACAATACGCTCTCCATCACCCAGCAGGCCGTCATCATGAAGCGCCAGGGCGCCAAGATCGAGCTGTTCGATAACATCAAGGGGCTGTTCAAGCGAAAGCCGGTGCAATCGAAATGAATGAGACCGGCACGGCAACCGAAAAGCCCCTGTTCGGGCGACCCTGGATTTTCATTCGCGGCGTTCCCGCAATGAAATTCCTGCCGCCCGAAGGCCCGCCGGAGATTGCCTTCGCCGGTCGTTCGAATGTCGGCAAGTCTTCGCTCATCAATGCGCTGGTGGGCCACAAGGGGCTTGCCCGCACGTCCAATACGCCCGGACGCACGCAGGAACTGAACTATTTCGTTCCGGATGGGTATTCCGGCGAAGCGGGCGATCTGCCGCCGATGGCGCTAGTCGACATGCCCGGTTACGGTTATGCGCAGGCCCCCAAGGATCAGGTCGACGCCTGGACGAAGCTCGTCTTCGATTATCTGCGCGGCCGTGCGACGCTGAAGCGCGTTTACGTGCTGATCGATTCCCGCCACGGCGTGAAAAAGAACGACGAGGAGGTTCTGACCCTGCTCGACAAGGCGGCCGTTTCCTACCAGATCGTGCTGACGAAGACGGACAAGATCAAGGATGCCGGCGTTCCGCGGCTGATCGGCGAAACGCTGGAGAAAATCCGCAAGCGTCCCGCCGCCTATCCGGAAGTTCTCGCCACATCCTCGGAAAAATCATTCGGGCTGGATAGCCTGCGGGCCGAGATCGTCAGAACGATCTCTCTTTGAGAGGCACGCCTCTCAGGCGATGGTGAAAAGCAGAACGGCGGTCCAGAGCGTCGCCGTCAACGCCAGAAGGCGCCAGAAGCGCACGGAATGCCAGACCTCCGAAAGCATGGCTGCGAACATGCTGCCACCCCGTAGCGGCTGGCCCCTGAATGGCAGGCCGGAGCGGCTTGGGTCCCGTTCCAGCAACGCGGCGACGGTCGCGTTTTCGCGATATTCGGTTTCCGCCAGATTGTCCCGCCAGCGCCTGACCATGGCCGCGAACTGGCGGTCGCGTTTGACGCGCTTGGCAAGTTCCGCCATGCTTTCCGGCGGCAGGGCACCCAGCACATATTCGCCCGCAAGGACTTCATCCCGCAAACCGCTTTGCTTGTCTCGATCGGGTGCCGTCATGTGGTCTCTCGCTCCTCGGTCGTTCAGGTCAGCATCGCTCCCGCGGCGCGCGACATCCATGTCGCCCTGAATTAACCCCTCCCCTTTCCCCTGCAAGGCTGGTCCCATTGGGCCTTTATGTCAATCTCATTACGGGGCCGGGACAGCCAAAAAAAAGAAATTTGACCGCTGCCGACACAATAAGGCCAGGAGGTTATTTCATCCGTCAAAGACTTGCTTTAGAGCGGTGACAGGCTTTCAACGGCCGCAACCACAGACCGAGGTTTTTAGATGACGTCTTCCGAAAGCGAAACTCAGGCGCGGCTGCTCGCACAGGCTCTGCCTTTCATGCAGAAATACGAGAACAAGACCATCGTGGTGAAATATGGCGGTCACGCCATGGGGGATTCCACGCTCGGCAAGGCTTTCGCGGAAGACATCGCCCTTTTGAAGCAATCGGGCATTAACCCCATCGTCGTACATGGCGGCGGCCCGCAGATCGGCGCGATGCTGACCAAGATGGGCATCGAATCGAAATTCGAGGGCGGACTGCGCGTCACCGACGCCAAGACGGTCGAGATCGTCGAAATGGTTCTGGCCGGTTCGATCAACAAGGAAATCGTCGCCCTCATCAACCAGACGGGCGAATGGGCCATCGGCCTGTGCGGCAAGGACGGCAACATGGTCTTCGCCGAAAAGGCGAAAAAGACCGTCATCGATCCCGACAGCAATATCGAACGTGTGCTCGATCTCGGCTTCGTCGGCGAAGTCACCGAAGTCGACCGCACCCTGCTCGACCTGCTCGCCAAGTCGGAAATGATCCCGGTCATCGCCCCGGTCGCGCCTGGCCGCGATGGTGCCACCTACAATATCAACGCCGATACCTTCGCCGGCGCGATTGCGGGTGCGCTTCACGCCTCGCGTCTGCTGTTTCTCACCGACGTTCCCGGCGTTCTCGACAAGAACAAGGAACTCATCAAGGAACTCACCGTCTCGCAGGCGCGTGCGCTCATCAAGGACGGCACGATTTCCGGCGGTATGATCCCGAAGGTCGAGACCTGCATCGACGCCATCAAGGCCGGTGTTCAGGGCGTGGTGATCCTCAACGGCAAGACGCCCCACTCCGTCCTTCTGGAAATCTTCACGGAAGGCGCCGGCACGCTCATCGTGCCCTGATAGGCTTCAGGTGGCGGACGGCAAGCCTGTCCGCCACGACAGGCATTCAGCCGAATGCCAGAAGCGACAGCACGCCCACGACAATCAGCAGGCAGCCGGAGAGTTCGAGCCGGTTGATTTTCTCCTTGAAGAAAAGCACGGTCGAGGCGAAGGCGAAGAGCATCTCAACCTGCGCCAATGCCTTCACCACGGCGGCCTGCTGCAGGGTCATCGCCGTGAACCAGCCGAACGAGGCCGTAGCGCCCACGAAACCGACCGCAAGCGATGGTTTCCACACCCTGGCGATGCGCCGCAACTCTTCCCGCTCGAGCCAGACGATCCACAGGAACATCGACACTGTCTGCATGACGATGACGACAACGAGGGTAAAGCCCGCCTGTATCATCGCGTCCGGAGCGGGAAGGCTCGGCGCAAGCGCAAGCGAGGCCGATCGATAAGCGACCGATGACAGGCCGAAGAAAGCCCCCGAGGCAAGGCCGATACCCGCTGTCCGGCTGAAGATCGACGTGAAGAAGGAAGCGGGCGTTACTTCCGTGCGCGCCACCGAAATCAGCATGACGCCGGCAACCGAGATGGCGATGGCCGCCAATGTGCCGCCATTGACGCTTTCCCCGATGAAAATAAGCGCGAACAGCGCTGCCTGCGCCGGCTCGGTGCGGGAATAGGCCGTTCCAACCGCGAAGTTGCGGAACGAGAACAGGTGCACCAGCAGGAAGGTGGCGGCGATCTGCGCCATGGCGCCGACCGTCGCCCACACGGCGAAGGACGTGTTGGGCACCGGCAGAGGGCGACCGAGCCCGAAATGCAGGAAAGCAAGATAAGCGAGAGCGAAAGGCATGCCGAACACGAAGCGCACGAAGGTCGCGCCCGTTGTGCCCATCATGCCCTTGAGGTGCTTCTGCAGGGTCGAGCGCAGGTTCTGCAAGAACGCGCTTGCGAAAGTGATGCCTATCCAGAGTTCCATGGCTTTGGCGGTATCATGCACCGGAGGCCGCAGCCAAGCCCGATTTTCTGATCAATCGTCGTCTTTTCGATTTTCTTCGGCCTTCGAAACGGGCATAAAGCAGCCCATGGACACAAAGCCGAAAAACCTGCCCGAAGCCGCCGATTTCGACCATGTGAGCGAATGGGTCTTCGATCTCGACAACACGCTCTATCCGCATCACATCAATCTGTTTTCGCAGATCGACCGTAACATGACGGCCTATGTGGCGGAGCTTCTGAAGCTCGATCCCGACGAGGCCCGAGCGCTGCAGAAACGCTATTATCACGACCACGGCACGACGCTTCAGGGGCTGATGATCCACTACGGCATCAGCCCGGACGAGTTTCTGGAACGCGCCCATGCCATCGATTATTCGGCGCTGAAGCCGCATCCGGAACTCGGCGAGGCAATCAAGGCTTTGCCGGGCCGCAAATTCATCCTTACCAACGGCAGCGTCAAACATGCGCAGGCGGCCGCCGGTGCGCTCGGCATTCTCGATCATTTCGAGGATATTTTCGATATCGTCGCCGCAGGCTATCTGCCGAAACCGGCCAGCGCGACCTATGAGAAGTTCGCGGCGCTTGCGAAACTCGACACGCAAAAAGCCGCCATGTTCGAGGATTTGCCGCGCAATCTCGCGGCGCCCAAGGCGCTCGGCATGAAGACCGTTCTGCTCGTCCCCGCCAATCTCGAGGGCATCATCATGGAACGCTGGGAAATCCCCGCCGTTACGGATGCGCATATCGACTACATCACCGACGACCTAACCGGTTTCCTGACGAAAACCATCGCAGGCTGAGCAGCGAACATTACCGAAGCTTCATGCACCTTACGGATGTTTAAGTGGTGAGGCGCATTGGACGTCACTATCTTCTCTTCAGGGACACCAAAGAAAGGTAATGACGATGACCACACGAAAAATCGCCCTGTCTGCTCTTGGCGCAGCCCTTTTGATCGGCACGGCCGCGACGGCAAGCTTTGCCGCCCCGCCCGCTCCGGGCAAAGGCCATGGCGAGCGCATGCCGATCCGCCAGGAAGCGGCCTTCGTTCACCTGCTGAAGGTAGCTGACACCGACAAGGACGGCAAGATTTCCAAGGAGGAATTCGCCGCCCGTCAGGACGCGCTCTTCACCGAGATCGACAAGGACAAAGACGGCTCGATCACACCGAAGGAAATGCGTGAGTATCGCCAGGCGAAGATGGAAGCTTTCCGCGCCGCCAACCCGCGCCCCGAGCGTGAGGACGCCAAAGCCGAAGACGGCAAAGGCCCCGAGGGCAAGCGCGCCGAAAGACATGCCGAGCGCGAACATGGCGGCCGTTTCGGCCATCAGGGCTGGGGCAAGCATGGCGGCAAGGGCGCAGGTTTCGCGCTGATCCGCTGGGCCGATACCGACGAGAACGGTCAGGTCAGCAAGGCCGAATTCACCGCCGCCGGCGAAAAGATGTTCGAACGGCTGGACAAGAACAAGGACGGCGTCATTTCCATCGACGACATGCCGGACCGCCCGTTCCTTTAACCCGCCAAAGAAAAAGCCCGCTCAAAAGCGGGCTTTTTTCTTCAATGCAGGCTGACGGTCTGGAGATCGTCTTCGGCAGCCTTGAAAAACGTACTGGACCGGTTGTCCGTCAGGAGGATCGGCGTACCATCTGCACCGAACAGCGCCCAAAGGTCCAATTGCGGATCGAGATCGGGCGCTTCCGGGAAACAGCGGCTGACGTCTTCCGCGCGGATCTTGCGGATATATCCCACTTCTCCTTCGCCGATATGGGCGAGCTGGGATTGGGTGAGACGCGCATGCGCTTCTTTCAACAGCATATTTCAGCCTCCTTCTTCACGCCGAGCGATTCGTGTCGGATTCCGGCGTTCACGTTCTACTCTGAGACGGAAATATTAATTTTCTTCACCACGTTTGAAATTTCCGGCCGGACCAGATCGATGGAAAGAAGGCCGTTGCGCAGGCGCGCTTCCCTGACCTGCATGCCATCGGCAAGCACGAAAACCCGCTGGAACTGGCGCGCCGCGATGCCTCGATAGAGAAAATCGCGCTTCTCCTGTTCCTGCTGGCGTCCGCGAATGACGAGCTGATTATCGGCCGTCGTCACATCCAGATCGTCCTGCGAAAAACCGGCAACCGCGATGGTGATGCGCAGACGTTCCGGCACATCGTCACTGCCCGGCAGGCGCTCGATATTATAGGGAGGATAGCCGTCATTGGCCTTCGCCATGCGCTCCAGCGTTTTTTCCATGGCATCAAAACCCAGCAAAAGCGGGTGGGTGAATGGCGTCATGCGGCTCATGTCTCTTTTGTCCTTGCAACCAAGCGACGTTTCGCGGTCCCGCTTCCGGCAACCTCGCCGGTCAATCACACCGGCCCCTGCAATATGGGAAGCACAACCGCAATACGCAAGACGCGGCGACGAGCAAAGGGGACACCGGGGAATGAGGCTTGACAAGTGAGCACCCGCCGCTCGAAAAAAGCGCTCATCTCAACGGCGGGCAAGACATGGCAGAACGCAGAAAAATCATTATCGACACCGATCCGGGCCAGGACGACGCGGCGGCAATCATGCTCGCCTTCGCAAGCCCGGAGGAAATCGACATTCTCGGATTGTGCGCCGTCGCCGGCAACGTTCCGCTGAAGCTCACCAGTCGCAACATCCGCATCATCAGCGAATTGTGCGGCCGCACCGATATTCCCGTCTATGAGGGCGCCGAGAAGCCGCTGGTGCGCAAGCCCATCACCGCCGAGCACGTTCACGGCAGCACCGGCCTCGACGGCCCGGTTCTCGATGAGCCGACCATGGAAGCGCAAAAGCAGCACGCGGTCGATTTCATCATCGAAACGCTGATGCGGGAACCCGCCGGCACCGTAACGCTCTGCACGCTCGGTGCGCTGACCAATGTGGCGCTGGCGCTCCTGAAGGCGCCGGAAATCGCCGACCGCGTCAAGGAATTGGTGATGATGGGCGGCGGCTTCTTCGAGGGCGGCAACATCACGCCGGCGGCGGAATTCAACATCTATGTCGACCCGCAGGCCGCCGATATCGTCTTCCGCTCCGGTATGCCGATCGTCATGATGCCGCTCGATGTCACCCATCAGTTGCTGACGACCAAGGCTCGGGTCAACCGCATTCGCGACATTGGCACGCGGCCGGCCATAGCCATGGCGGAAATGCTGGAATTCTTCGAGCGTTTCGACATCGAGAAATACGGTTCGGACGGCGGCCCGCTGCATGATCCGACCGTCATTGCCTATCTCGTCAAACCCGAACTGTTTCAGGGTCGCGAGTGCAATGTCGAAATCGAGGTCCATTCGGAACTCACCATGGGCATGACCGTGGTGGACTGGTGGAATGTTACCGAACGGCCCGCCAATGCCCGCGTGATGCGCAATGTGGATGCCGACGGCTTCTTCGAGTTGCTGACGGAACGTTTCGCCCGTCTCTGATGGAAGCGGACATTAAAAAAGGGCCGCTGGCGATACCAGCGGCCCTTTTCATTTGAGGCTGAAATGGCGCGTCAGAATTCCGTCCAGTCATCCTGCGCCAAAGCGTTTGCACCGCTGGTTCTCGGACGGGAGCGCGGCGTGGCCGGGCGGCCCGACGCCTGCGCCGGAGCGGCGGGTGCGCGCATTGCCGCCGCCGTGGCGCGCAGTTGCTGGCTGGAATGGCCACCGGAAACGGAGAAACCGGCAACGAGCGACTTCAGCGTTTCGGCTTCGCTGTTCAGCGTCACGCTGGCCGCCGTGGTTTCTTCCACCATCGCCGCATTCTGCTGGGTGACCTGATCCATCTGCGTGACGGCGGAATTGATCTCCTTGAGGCCGACCGCCTGTTCGCTGGCGGAAGCGGAAATCTGCCGTATCAGCTGGTTGATCTGCAGAACCTGATCGGCGATCTTTTTCATCGTCTCACCGGCCTTGCCGACCAGCTGGACGCCCTCGCCCACCTGCATGGCCGAGGTGTTGATGAGACCCTTGATCTCCTTGGCGGCGGTGGCGGACCGCTGCGCCAGTTCGCGGACTTCCTGTGCGACGACGGCAAAGCCCTTGCCGGCATCACCGGCGCGGGCGGCTTCCACGCCCGCATTCAGCGCCAGAAGATTGGTCTGGAAGGCGATCTCGTCGATAACCCCGATAATGCGCGAGATTTCGGCCGATGATTGCGCGATGCCTTCCATGGAGTTTACGGCCTGCTGCACGACCTCACCCGACTTACCCGCATCGTCGCAGGCATGGCTGACGGCTCCGGCCGCCTCTGCGGCGTTTTCCGCGCTGGAATTAACCTGCGCGGTCAGCTCATTGAGGGCGGCAGCGGTTTCTTCCAGGCTTGCGGCCTGCTGTTCCGTGCGGTGCGAAAGATCGCTGGCGGCGCGGGTGATCTCGCCCGTGCCGTTGCCGATGCTGACGACGGTTGCGTTGACGGTGGAAACGGTTTCCTCGAGGCTCGCCAGCGCCGAGTTGAAGTCCTCGCGCAGCTTCGCATATTCGCCGGGGAACTCGTCCTCGATACGGTAGGTGAGATTGCCCTGCGAAAGCGCATTGAGACCAGCACCCAGCACGCCGACAATGTGCTGCTGCATGCGGCTGTTTTCAGTACGCTCGGATTCCGAGCGCTGGCGCGCCGTTTCCGCGTGACCACGCTGGGCCTCGGCTTCGGCCTCCATCTCGCGGATGCCGGCAAGCTTTGCACGGAAACCTTCCAGCGCGATAGCCACCGCACCCGTCTCATCCCGGCGCTCCTGTCCGGAAACCGGCACATCGTAGCGACCGTCGCTCAGCGTCCTGACGTCGGAAACCAGCGAGGCAAGCGGATTGCGGACGAAATGGCGCACGGCGAAATAAAGCGCGGTGATGACGGCGGCGAGAATGACAATCGCGCCGATGATCATCATATAGGTCTGTTCCTGAACCGGTGCGTTCAGGGCCTGATGGGGAATATCCACCAGCACCACCCAGGTCGCGTTGAGACCCGGAACGGCGAAGGGATAAACGAGACGATTATAGGGCGCGTCCGTATCGAGGCCTAGATTTTCGATAAGGCCCTGCTTGCCTGACGTGATCGCCGCCTGAACGGTGCTCGCACCGTCTCCGTCATAGGCTTTCATGTTCTGCGCGGGCGTCGGCGGCACCAGCCACTGGCCGCCCTGCGAAACGAGCGTTACACGGCCGGTCTCGAAAGGATGCAGCGCCTGCAGCTTCTGCGACAGCGAGGCCAACGAGATATCCACACCCGCCACACCGATCATCTTGCCGTCCGACATGACCGGATAGGCAAGCGAGGTCATGGTTGTGGGTACTTCCGTGCCTTCCGCGAGATAGGGCTGGGTAATGGCGCCCTTGCCGGATTTGGAGGCAAGCGCATACCATTCCGCCGCGTAATCATTCTTGAAGGTCGAGAACTGGATGTCGCCCTTCTGGGTCTTCGACCAATAGGGCGCAAACGCGCCGTTTTCATTGGTGCCGAGATCGAGCCTGCCCGCAATCTCCTTGCTCTGTCCGTCAAAGAGACCGAGCTGCTCGCAGAACCAGCTTCCGAAAGCAAAGGCATTCTGCTCGACATTGGCCTTGAGGATGTTGACGATGCCGGGGCGATCCATCGATTTCGCCTGATGCGCACGGCCGATGACGCCGGCCATGGAGCGCGCGGCGCTGCCGAGTTCACCGACATCGGCGGCGATGACGTTGGCGATGGCGCGCGCTTCGGTATTGGCCTGATCCATGGTCAGCGCGTGCACGCGCTCACTCGTCTGGGAAATGAGGAAGGAATTCGATGCAACGAGAACCGTGGTGATGGCGCAGCCGGTTACGAGGATCAGCTTGGTCGCAAGCGACTTCACTTGGAAATTGAACATTTTGGCCTCGATCAAATCGCCCGCCCGAAAAGGCTGACGTCAACGGATGATAAATCTCCGTCATGGAGGCCCGTCCGCAGGGGACAGTGCGCTGCAGCGCGACGGGGCAAAATTAGAAGAAGATTGCTAATTAAGCCCTAAAATTACTTCGTCGCGCCAAGCATAATCAGTGTTCGTAGTGGGCCGAGATGATTTTCCATGCATCGTCGGCCGTTTCGGCGAAATGCAGAAGATTCATATCTTCAGGCGCGATGGTGCCGAAATCCGCCAGGAATTCGAAATTGATCACTGATCGCCAGAATTTCTCGCCGAACAGGATGAGCGGAATGGGCTCCATGCGCTTCGTCTGGATGAGCGTCAGGGCCTCGAACAATTCGTCCAGCGTGCCGAAACCGCCGGGGAAGATCACCACCGCCTTCGCCCGCATCAGGAAATGCATCTTGCGAATGGCGAAATAGTGGAAGTTGAAGCTCAGCTCCGGCGTCACATAGGGGTTCGGCGCCTGCTCGTGCGGCAGGACGATGTTGAGGCCGATGGACGGGCCGCCGGCATCGGCAGCGCCGCGATTGCCCGCTTCCATGACACCGGGACCGCCGCCGGTGACCACGACATATTCGAGATGGTCGGATTTCGCGGCATAGTCGGTGCAGAGACGGGCGAATTTACGCGCCTCGTCGTAATAGACGGAAGATTGCTCCAGATTGCGCTTCTGCGTCTCGTTGCGCGCCGCCCAGGCTTCGCCGCCGGGTTCGGGAATGCGGGCGCCGCCGAACATGACGACGGTGGATTTGATGCCGCGCTCGGTCAGCGCCATTTCCGTCTTCAGCAGTTCCAATTGAAGCCTGACGGGGCGCAATTCCTCGCGGCAGAGAAAATCCATGTCCACATAGGCGAGGCGATAGGACGGGGAATCCGACTGCGGTGTTTTTTGAACGACCTCGGCCTGCTGCTTGTCCACGGCACTGCGCTTCAACGGGTCCCATACCCCGTCCTTGCGCCGCAACTTGCCGTTTTTCAGTCGTGTCATTTCCATGCCTTTCGTCTGACGCGCCAAATCACCCAAATCACATTGACGCCTTTCCAACACTCCCTTAGATCAAATGACCAAAGCCTTCCAGCGGCGCGGGACCATCCGTGACCACGAACACCACGCGACTTTAAGGAATTTTCCATGAGCCTTACGGATCTCACCTCCCTCGAAACCATCATCGAAACCGCCTTCGACAACCGCGATGGTGTGAACGTATCGACGAAGGGCGAGGTTCGCGACGCCGTGGACACATCTCTTCAACTTCTCGATAGCGGCAAGGCACGCGTGGCCGAAAAGCAGGCTGGCGGAAACTGGAAGGTGAACCAGTGGCTGAAAAAGGCCGTGCTTCTCTCCTTCCGCCTGAACGACATGGAGATCGTCACCGGCGGACCGGGCGAATCCACCTGGTGGGACAAGGTGCCGTCGAAATTCGAAAACTGGGGCGAAAACCAGTTCCGCGCCGCCGGTTTCCGTGCCGTGCCTAACGCCGTCGTGCGCCGCTCCGCCTATGTCGCCAAGAACGTGGTGCTGATGCCTTCCTTCGTCAATCTCGGCGCCTATGTCGATGAAGGCACGATGGTAGACACCTGGGCAACTGTCGGCTCCTGCGCGCAGATCGGCAAGAATGTGCACCTCTCCGGCGGCGTCGGCATCGGCGGCGTTCTGGAGCCGCTTCAGGCCGGCCCGACCATCATCGAGGACAATTGCTTCATCGGCGCCCGTTCGGAAGTCGTCGAAGGCTGCATCGTGCGTGAAGGCGCGGTTCTCGGCATGGGCGTGTTCATCGGCAAGTCCACCAAGATCGTCGACCGCGCCACCGGCGAGATCACCTATGGCGAAGTGCCGCCCTATTCCGTCGTGGTTGCCGGCACCATGCCGGGCAAGCCTTTCCCGAACGGCGAACCGGGCCCGAGCCTCTATTGCGCCGTCATCGTCAAGCGCGTCGATGAAAAGACCCGCTCCAAGACCGGCATCAACGAGCTTCTGCGCGACTGATATAAAGCGACTGCCATGACCACGACCGATCCCGTTGCCAATCTCGCCGCCCTCATCCGTTGCCCTTCGGTGACGCCTGCGGAAGGCGGCGCGCTTTCCCTGCTCGACACCCTGCTTTCGCCGCTTGGTTTCCAGGCGGACAGGATGGTGGCGAGCGAGGCGGGAACGCCTGACGTGGAGAACCTTTATGCCCGGCTCGGCACCGAGGGCCCGCATCTGATGTTTGCGGGCCATACGGATGTCGTTCCGGTGGGCGATGAGGCCGCATGGAGCCATCCGCCCTTTGCGGCCGAAATCGCCGGCGGCGAAATGTTCGGTCGCGGTGCAGTGGACATGAAGGGCGGCATCGCCTGTTTCGTTGCCGCCATTGCCCGCCATATCGAAAAACACGGCAAGCCGCAGGGCTCCGTTTCCTTCCTGATTACAGGCGATGAGGAAGGCCCGTCGATCAACGGCACTTCCAAGCTGCTGGAATGGGCGGCCGCCAAGGGCGAGACATGGGATGCCTGCGTGGTGGGCGAACCGACCAATCCCGACCAGCTTGGCGACATGATCAAGATCGGCCGCCGGGGATCGCTTTCCGGCCGCATCACGGTCCATGGCGTGCAGGGACATGCCGCCTATCCGCATCTCGCCGACAACCCCATTCGCGGTTTGCTGCAACTGACCCATGCGCTGATGCATCCGCCCTTCGATCATGGCACCGACAATTTCCAGCCCTCCAATCTGGAAGTAACGACAGTCGATACCGGCAATGCCGCCACCAATGTGATCCCGGCGCGGGCGACAGCCTCCTTCAACATCCGTTTCAACGATACGTGGACTGCAGAGAGCCTGCGCGCGGAAATCATCCGCCGCCTCGATGCCGCCGCAGCAGAAGGCGAGCTTCGCCCCGACCGTGCACCGGTGAAGTACGACATCGTCTGGGCGGACCGCCCGGCCCATGTCTTTCTTACCCGGAACAATGCCCTCATCTCGTCGCTTTCCGGCGCGGTGGAAGCCGTGACCGGCAAGGAACCCAAGCTTTCGACCACCGGCGGCACCTCGGATGCGCGTTTCATCAAGGATTATTGCCCGGTGGTGGAATTCGGCCTCGTCGGGCAGACCATGCATATGGTCGACGAGCGTGTGGCGGTTGCGGATCTCGAGACGTTGACGCGCATTTACGAGACCTTTATCGAACGCTGGTTCGCCCATGCCGACGGCAAGTGAAATAAGGCTCTATCTGACGGGTCTGTGGCTTCTGCTGCTCGGCGACCATAATGGCGCACGTTATCTGGACCTCTCCGAGCGCGGCATGTGGCGGTCCTTCTATTCCGCCCTCTGGTGCCTGCCGGCCATGCTGGTTTCCTGGCTGTGGCTGCGCGCCGCCTTCCTCGCCAGCTATCCGCCCGGCACCGGAACGGGCTTCATCTTCTTCTTCCGTCTGGCAATGGTTGAGGCCATCTGCTGGATCGTGCCGCTGCTGTTGATCGGCATGCTGCTGTTTGCCTTCGGCGCACGGGAAAAATTCGCGCCGCTCGTCACCACCATGAACTGGCTGTCCCTGCCGTTTTCCTACGCCTATGCGGTTCTGATCCTGATCGCATTCTTCCTGCCGCCCTTGCAGGGGCTGATCGCCATTCTCTGGCTGGCGCTGCTTCTGTCGCTGGTCTTCGCCTTCTCGCGGATCGTGCGGTTCTTCATCCGCGACCAGTCGCTGCTCGTCTCGGCCATCGTCATGACGCTGCTGGTGCCCGGCATGCTTCTGTCGGAAGCGCTGCAGCGTTTTCTCGGCGTTTATCCGGCCTGAGAACCTGCCTCGGTTTTAGCGGTCAGTCCGCGTCCTCAGCCATATCGGCTTCAGGGTACCTGCGACGCGGCGGAATGACGTCGGGATAATCGACCTGCATGAAATAGAGACCGTCCGGCGGCGCGACCGGGCCGCAGGCCTTGCGATCCCGCGCCTCCAGTGCGGCACGCACATCCTCGGGCGTCATCGTGCCTTCGCCCGCCAGTTTCAGCGTGCCGGCGAAAGAGCGGATCTGGTTATGCAGGAAGCTCTGCGCGGTCGCACGTATCTCGATGAGATCGCCGGTGCGCGTCACATCCAGCCGGTCGAGCGTGCGCACCGGGCTGTTCGCCTGACAATGCACGGAGCGGAAGGTCGTGAAATCATGCCGGCCGACAAGCATCTGGGCGGCTTCATGCATGCGCTCATGGTCCATGTCCTTCGACACCCACCATGCCCGCTTGTGCTCCAGCGCCAGCCGGGCCTTGCGGCAGATGATGCGGTAAAGGTAGTGCCGACGAAGGGCGGAAAACCGGGCGTCGAAATCCTCGGTCACGGAAGCGGTATCGAGGACGGCCACGGCTTCGCCCGCCATGGCGAGATGCGCATTGAGGGCGTTGCGAAGCTTGTAGGGCTCCCAGTCTCGGGAAAGATCGACGTGGACGACCTGCCCGACGGCATGCACGCCGGAATCGGTGCGGCCGGCGCCGCGAATGGAGACGCTCTCTCCCGTCAACGAGCGAACCGCAGCCTCCAGCGCACCCTGAACCGAGGGGCCGTTATCCTGTCTCTGCCAGCCATAATAAGGCGTGCCGTCATATTCGACGGTCATGCGGAAACGTGGCATCAGCCGAGCCTCGTTGTGGTCGGAACCGGTGTGCCGCGCACGAAATCTGCCGCCGACATCGGCTTGCCGCCCGCCTTCTGCAGACGGGTGAGCCGCACGGCGCCGCTGCCGCAGGCAATGGTAAGGGCGTCATCGAGCGCCGCGCCCGCTTCTCCCATGCCGCTTGCCAGTTCGGAGGCCAGAACCTTCACGCGTTCCGCCTTGCCGCCGATGTCCATTTCCAGCCATGCGCCGGGAAACGGCGAAAGGCCGCGAATGTGATTATGCACGTCCTGCGCCGGCCTCGAAAAATCGATGCGGGTCTCGCCCTTGTCGATCTTCGCGGCATAGAGCACGCCTTCTTCCGCCTGCGTGACAAGCGGCAGGTCGCCGGATTCCAGCTCGTCCATAGCCTGCCGCATCAGCCGCGCTCCGGCCAGCATCAGGCTGTCATGCAATTCTCCGGCGGTCATGTTCTCATCGATCGCGACCTTGGCGGTCAGCGCGACGGGGCCGGTATCGAGCCCCTTTTCCATTTTCATGACCATCATGCCGGTCTCGGCATCGCCGGCCATGATGGCCCGCTGAATGGGGGCAGCGCCGCGCCAGCGCGGCAGCAGCGAGGCATGGCCGTTATAACAGCCAAGGCGCGTGCCGCTGAGGATCGCTTCCGGCAGCAGCAGCCCATAAGCCACCACAACCGCGACATCGGCATTGAAATCCCGGAACTGCTGGCGGTCTTCCTCTGCCTTGAAGTTCACCGGCGTCAGCACAGGCAGGCCCAACAATTCGGCGGCCTGATGCACCGGGGACTTCTGCAGATCGAGGCCACGACGGCCGCCGGGACGCGGCGGCTGGGTGTAGACCGCAACGATCTCGTGGCCGGCCTCCACCAGTGCACGCAGGGTGGGAACGGAAAATTCCGGCGTACCCATAAAAATGATGCGAAGAGCCATCGTCGCCCCCTGCCCTATCGTCCATTCCGGTCCAGAGAGGACGGATCAGATCTTTGCGCGGGCCGCTTTCGTGAATTTCTTGATGACCATGTCGCGCTTCAGCCGCGAAATATGGTCGATGAAGAGAACGCCGTTCAGGTGATCGATCTCATGCTGCAGGCAGGTGGCGAGCAGGCCATCCGCCTCGACCGTCTGCTGCTTGCCGTCACGGCCAACATATTGCACCGTGAGCGACGCGGGACGCTCCACCTCGGCGTAATAATCGGGGATGGAGAGGCAACCCTCCTCATAGGTCGAGACATCGTCCGACACCTTGAGGATTTCCGGATTGATGAAGACGATCGGGGTCTTTTCCTCGCCTTCACGCGCAACATCGATCACCAGCATGCGGCGCGCCACGCCGATCTGAATGGCGGCGAGGCCGATACCCGGCGCATCGTACATGGTTTCCAGCATGTCGTCGGCAAGACGCAGCACCTCGGCATCCACCTTTTCGATGGGCTTCGATTGCTGGCGCAGCACGGGATCGGGCAAAATGATAAGCGGTTTGATGGTCATGGCTTCCCATAACGTATCTCTTGCGCGGAGGAAATAAAAAACACGAGGTTCAAACCGCCTCCGGCATCCGCCCCGCCCGACTCATTTCCGCCGCAGGAATGTTCTTGTTTTGATCTTCCGAATCACAAGAAACCTGCTAGATTTAATCATGAGCATAGATTTCTCCGTTCTCCTCGATCCCGCGTTACGGGCCGGCTCCGTCGACATCAGCTTCGGCGCGCTGCTCGCGGCTCTGGTTTTCGGTCTGGTCACCACCTGGCTGGTGACGGCGAGCCGCGCGAAAAAAGCGGGTGCCGATGGCGAAATCTCCGACCTCCTGAAAACACAGTCCGAACTGCATGGCCGCATCGCCGCCATGGCGGAAACGCTCGGCACCCGCCAGACCGAGATGAGCCAGACGCTGAACCAGCGCCTCGACGGCATGTCGCAGCGCCTTGGCGAAACACTGACGGAGCAGACCCGGTCGACGCATGAGAATCTGAGCCGCCTGCAGGAGCGCCTCGCGGTCATCGACGCCGCGCAGGGCAATATTCAGGATCTGGCCAAGGATGTAGTCGGGCTGCAGGCCATCCTTTCCAACAAGCAGACACGCGGCGCCTTCGGACAGGCCCGCATGGAGACGCTGATTGCCGATGCGCTTCCGGCCGGGGCCTTCCAGTTGCAGCCGACGCTTTCGAACGGTTATCGGCCTGACTGCACCATTAAGATGCCCAACAATGCCCCGCCGCTCGTCATCGACGCCAAGTTTCCGCTGGAGGCGTGGAACGCCATTAAGGCGGACGAGACGCCCGAAACCAAACGCGCCGCGGTGCAGCAGTTCCGCCGCGATATGGAAGTGCATATTCGCGATGTGGCCGAGAAATACCTCATCCGCGGCGAGACGCAGGATACGGCCTTCATCTTCGTGCCGTCCGAATCGATCTTCGCCGATATCCACCAGCATTTCGAATATCTGGTGCAACGCGCTCACCGCGCCCGCGTCGTCATCGTTTCGCCATCGCTTCTGATGCTGTCGGTACAGGTCATCCAGTCCGTGCTCAAGGATCAGCGCATGCGCGAGCAGGCGCATCTCATCCAGGGTGAAGTGGCATTGCTCATGGACGATGTGCGGCGGCTGGACGACCGGACGCGCAAGCTGCAGGCCCATTTTGGACTGGCCCAAAAAGATATCGACATGATGCTGATCTCCTCCGACAAGGTGCTGGCGCGCGGCCAGAAAATCGAGGGTCTCGATTTTTCACCGACGGAAAAAGAGACTTCGCATGGGGAAATCGAGCAGGCTCGACGCTTTGCCGAGAACAGGGCGGGAACGGCAAAGTTGCGGGTGGTTGACGACGAGTGATCCGCTCGGGCAAAGTCGCCGCCTTGCTTGAATTCTATACGGATACGCCCTCCATGATTACTGTTTTCGGCTCCATCAACATGGACCTCGTCGCCACCGCCAAACGCCTGCCAAAGCCCGGTGAAACCGTGACGGGCGAGACCTTCTCCACGGCCGCCGGCGGCAAGGGAGCCAACCAGGCGTTGGCCGCACGGCGTGCGGGCGCCACGGTCAAGATGGCAGGGGCCGCGGGCGATGACACCTTTGCCGCGCCGGCGCTGACATTGCTGCGCGACGCCGGCACCGACCTCTCACTGGTGAAGACCACGCCCGGCCCTACCGGAACCGCAGTGATCCTTATCGGCGAAGGCGGGGAAAACATGATCTCGGTCATTCCCGCCGCCAATGGTGAAGTCTCCGCATCCGACGCCGCAAAAGCCCTGTCGGAAATGTCGGCGGGCGATATTTTGATGCTGCAGTTCGAGATACCCGCGCCCGCTATCGAAGCGGCGCTGACGGCTGCGAAGGCAAAGCGCGTCACCACCGTCATCAATACTGCGCCACTGACTGCCGATGGGCCGCGCCTTGCGGGCCTTGCCGATATCGTCATCGCCAACGAAACCGAGTTCGAATTGTTGATCGGAAAGAACGGACTTTCCGGTTCTGAGCGGGAAAACGAACTGAAAGCCCTGCATGACAGGACCGGCCAGACATTGATCGTGACGCTTGGTGCCGATGGTGTGATCGCCATGCGCAACGGCAAGGTTTTCCGGGCTTCCGGCCTCAAGATCGAACCGGTCGATACGGTCGGTGCCGGCGATACCTTCTGCGGTTATCTCGCCGCCAGCCTCGATCAGGGTATGGATTTCGAAAGGGCGCTGAAGCGCGCCGCCGTGGCAGGTTCGCTCGCCTGCACCCGCGCCGGCGCCCAGCCTTCCATTCCGCTGGCAGCGGAAGTGGATGCGGCACTCTGAGGGATCAGTCGCTCAACGACGAATGAAGGTGAGATAGGCCGAGCTGCGGCCTTCTCTTTTCGCCTTGTTCTCGTAACGCGTGCCCGGCCAGTTGGCGTAGGGCGTGCGCCAGTCATCAGCGCTCGTCGCTGTCCATTCGAAGCCGCCATGGCGGGCGCAATGCTGTAGCGTCCAGTTGACGTAGGTATCGATATCGGAAGCGAAGCAGAACTTTCCGCCGGGTTTCAGCACGCGATGGAAGCGGGCAAGGTTGACGTCTGAAACGAAACGACGCTTCCAGTGCTTCTTCTTCGGCCACGGGTCAGGATAGAGAAGGTCGATATGATCGATCGATCCCTCAGGCAGCCAGTCCAGCAATTGCGTCGCATCATCGTCGTAAAGGCGGATATTCATCAACTCGCGTTCGCGCACGGCGGCGAGCAGCTTGGCCATGGAATTGACGAAGGGTTCCACGCCGATGAAACCCGTCTCCGGGTTTTCAACCGCGCGGTGGGCGAGATGCTCGCCGCCGCCGAAACCGATCTCCAGACGGATAAACCGCACATCCGCGGGAAAAAGAGCGGCGAGATTTTGCGGCGGGGCGCTTTCCAGATCGATTTTCAGCAAAGGCAGCAGGTTCTCGATTGTATCGACCTGCTGATTGCGCAGGGGCTTGCCCTTGCGTCTGCCAAAAAACGCTTCCGTCGCGCGCGAACGCCGTTCTTCCGTCATCTCATACTCTCAAGAACAAATAGACTTAACCCGCACAGCGCCAGATGAGGCACTGTGCGGGTTACAAAAGTTGGTGACGGTATCTCTCAATCGCCGTCAAATAACAAGCGCGATATCTGGTTGACGCATTTTCCGGACGTAAAACCGCTACGCAATTTTACTGGAAATGCTTCAAGCGCTCAAAGCTTCCTTGAGCGGCTTCACCAGATCGAGCTTCTCCCAGGAGAAGGAGCCGTCACGACCGGCCTTGCGGCCGAAATGGCCGTAGGAGGACGTCTTGGCGTAGATCGGCTTGTTGAGATCGAGATGACGGCGAATGCCCGACGGCGAAAGGTCCATGACCTTGCGGATCGCGGCCTCGACCTGATCTTCGCTGACCTTGCCGGTACCATGCAGATCGACATAGATCGACAGCGGCTGGGCGATGCCGATTGCATAGGAGATCTGAATGGTGCAGCGCTCGGCAAGGCCGGCAGCCACGACGTTCTTGGCGAGATAACGGGCGGCATAGGCGGCGGAACGGTCGACCTTGGTCGTGTCCTTGCCGGAGAATGCACCGCCGCCATGGGGCGCAGCGCCGCCATAGGTGTCGACGATGATCTTGCGGCCCGTCAGGCCGGCATCACCATCGGGACCGCCGATGACGAACTTGCCGGTCGGGTTGATATACCACTGGCAATCGTCAGCGATCTTCAGGTCGCCCAGAGCTTCGCGGATATAGGGCTCGACAACGGCGCGAACCTTCTTCGAATCCCAGCTTGCATCGAGATGCTGCGTGGACAGAACGATGGATACAGCTTCCGCCGCCTTGCCGTCAACGTAACGAACCGTGACCTGGCTCTTGGCGTCGGGGCCGAGCTTTGCCGCTTCGCCTTCGCCGCTTTTACGAGCGGTGGCAAGCAGCTGCAGGATACGGTGGGAATAATAGATCGGAGCCGGCATGAGGTCCGGCGTTTCCTTGCAGGCGTAACCGAACATGATGCCCTGGTCGCCGGCGCCCTCGTCGCCCTGCTTGTCGGAGGCGTTGTCCACGCCCTGCGCGATGTCAGCCGACTGCGGATGCAGGAGAACGTCGATCTTGGCGGTCTTCCAGTGGAAACCATCCTGCTCGTAGCCGATGTCGCGGATCGCCTTGCGGGCGGCGGACTTGAACTTCGAGGGGTTGATGACCGGATGGCCAGCGGCGTCCTTGAGGACCTTGCCGTCCTTGTCCTTCTTCAGAAGCGTATCGGGAACCCGAACCTCACCGGCGATAACCACGCGGTTGGTCGTCGCAAGCGTTTCGCATGCGATGCGCACGGTCCACGGGTCAACGCCCGTCTTGGACGCTTCACGATAGATGAGATCCACGATTTCATCGGAAATACGATCACAAACCTTGTCCGGATGACCCTCGGCCACGGACTCGCTGGTGAACAGATAATTGGCACGCATGCGGGATTCCCCTCAAAGAACGGTCTTGGAGTTTGTTAGTCATTTCGGCCGTGAAAAACAAGGACACAACCACATAAATATATCTTTATGTGAGAATTCCTTTCTAATCGGGCACAAAAAAACGGTCCTTGCGGACCGTTGAGTGCCCGGCATCCCGTGCCGGAAATTTTCTGCGCGCGCGGGCTGCGCTTACTCGGCGTCACCCTCGGCGGCGAGCGCCTTGACGAGATCGACGAGACGGCGGCGAACCTTCGGATCGGCGATCTTCACGAAGGCGCGGTTCAGCTGCAGACCTTCAGCCGAGGACAGAAAGTCGACCACGTAATTGGAGCTCGACGCCTCCGCCATGCCGGGTGTGCCGCCAGCCTGATCGCCGGGTGCATCTTCGAAAAAAAAGGAAACGGGCACATTGAGGATCGCGGAAATATTCTGGAGGCGACTGGCGCCAACGCGGTTCGTGCCTTTTTCATATTTCTGGATTTGCTGAAAGGTAATTCCGAGACTTTCACCCAGCTTCTCCTGGCTCATTCCGAGCATGGTTCTGCGAAGGCGAATTCGGCTTCCGACATGAATGTCGATGGGGTTAGGCTTTTTCTTATTCTCGGTCATCATGCGGTCCTGACACTCGGAAAGGGTTGATATCTCGCTTCATTACTATTCGAAGAAATGAGTCGGCAATTCGACAGCGTCTAAACTTGTTTTACGACTGACGTATTCACTATGCAATTACAGGGGTTCCTGGTCAATTCTGGCGCCGAGCGAAACTCAAGGCGGGAAATACCGCAACGATCATCAAGATAGAAAAAATCAACCAGAAATACGTCCGATGTGTGTCGTAAGTAAATGCGTCGTTTGACCCACCACTCAAAGTGGCGTCAACAATTCCCACCCGACCGTAATCGAGCCCCGCAATAATGCGGCCATAGGGGTCTATGACGGCGGAAATTCCGGTATTGGCACCGCGAATCACCGGCACGCCTGTCTCAACGGCCCGGACTCTCGCCTGCAGAAAATGCTGATAGGGGCCAGGCGTGTCGCCGAACCAGCCATCATTGGTCACATTCAGGATGGCGGCCGATCCGGCCAGCCCCGGCGTCATCTCGCCCGGGAAAATGATCTCGTAACAGATGAGAGGATAGAAGGTCTTGCCCGAAGGAAGCGTAAGCGGCGTGCGCGAGGAAGCGGCGGAAAAGCCCCCCGGCAGAGCGATGACATTGTCGATGCCGAATTCCCGCAAGATACCTTCAAAGGGAACATATTCGCCAAAGGGGGTCAGATGCACCTTGTCGGTCGCGCCGATGATCTCGCCCTGGCTGTCGATTGCATAGACCGAATTGTAATAACGCGGCGGGCGGCCTGCCCCCTGATCTTCCATTCTGACGGCGCCGGTGAACAGCACCTGCCCATCCTCCAGCGTTTTGGCGATTTCCGCCAGAGCATCCGGGTTTTGCGTCAGAATGAACGGCACGGAGGTTTCCGGCCAGACGATGATATCAGGGCGCTTTTTCCCTTCACCGGGCGGCAGAGCAGAGAGCCGCAGATGCTCGCCAAAAATCTCCGCCCTGTCCGCGTTCAGCATCTTGCGTGACTGATCGATGGACGGCTGCACGATCCGAACGGTCAGTGCGTCTGCGGGCACCTCCGCCGGCGTCTGGAGACGGTAGAAGCCATAACCGAAATGACCGGCCAGCAGCAGGCCCGCCACAACGAGACCCGGCCACATGCCTTTTTTCGTGCCTATCAGCGCGGGCGAGGCGAAGATGAAAACCGCAAGCGTCGTTATACTGAAAAGGCCAAGCAGATGTGCCGACTGCATCATGATCGGGATGGGCATGATGCCGTAGCCGATGGCGTTCCAGGGAAAGCCGGTGGCCAGGAAGCTGCGCAGCCATTCCGAAAAGCCGAATGCGGCAGCAAGTGCAGCGATACGGCCGAGGCCCTCCGACCAGAGGAGATTGGCTGCGGCAACCGCAAAACCGTAAAACAACGCCAGAAAAGCGGGAAGACCAAGAATGGCGAGCGGCAGCGCCCAAGCGAATTCATCAGCCTCCAGCAGGAGAGCATTGCCGAGCCACCACAGGCCCGCTACGAAGTAACCGAGCCCGAAACACCAGCCGATGCCGAAGGCCGGCAGGATGCGGCTGAAGAGGCCGCCGCCCGGTTTTCCGGTGCAGCCATCCACGAGCCAGACAAGCAGAGTGAAAGACAAAAACAGCGCCGCGAAAAAGCCGAATGGAGGCAAAGCGAGCGCCCCGACCGCACCTGCGGCAATCGCCATAACTGCGCGGCTCATGCCGCCGGCCAGCATTACCCTGCCTGCAAGACGCTCCATGCCATCTCCGTTTATGCGCGTCCGAAAAAGCCCGCAGCCGACAAGGCCGCGCCACGGAATTTCCCCTCAGACCCGACGTAAAGGAAAAAAGATTCGCAGTCCACAGGAGGCATGGCGACCGAAGCGCCATGTGTTCTTTTCGACACCGAACACGGGCATTCATACCTGTCGGATTGATATGTCGAAAGGTGGAAGCGACGGGGAAAAACCCCGTCGCCCTTTCTTAATCGGCGTTCTGCTGGTGCGTGATAAGGCGAACATCCGGCGCAGGCAGCGCAATCACCTCATTGGCGCCCGCTTCGCCCGGAGCGCGATCATCCTCACCTTCGGAGCCGTGATCCCGGACAATACGAACGCCCTTGATGCGCCTGCTATCCGCATCGAGGATCTGGAACTCGAAACCGGGCACGGCCCGGACCACCTCGCCCTTGGCCGGAATGCGGCCGAGCGCGAAGAAGATGAGACCGCCGAGCGTATCGATTTCCTCCAGATGTTCCCGCACATCGAATTCCGGCCCGATCGCCTCGGCAAGTTCGGTGAGTTCCGCGCGTGCATCCGCGACAAGCACATCGGCGGAAAGACGGGAGAACATCGCCTCGTCCTTGTCGTGCTCGTCATCGATGTCACCCACGACCATCTCGACGATATCCTCATGGCTGACGAGACCGTCGGTGCCGCCATATTCATCGATCACCAGCGCAAGCTGGGTTCTCTGGGCCTGCATCGTCTTCAAAAGGTCAGAGGCCAGCATGGAGGGCGGTGCGAAAAGAATTTTGCGCACCAGTCCGGCAGCGGCGACCGTCTGCTCCAGATCGACACGTGCCAGGTCGAAATTCGGCCGCGGCGAACGCGGCGCCTTCACCTCACCGTAAGCGACGCTTCGCGAACCGGCCCGGCGTTTGTTACGGGCCTGCTTGGCGACATAGGCCAGCAGATCGCGAATGTGGATCATGCCCTTCGGATTATCCAGCGTCTCGTCATAGACCGGCATGCGGGAACGCCCGGTTTCCTCGAAGAGGATCAGCGCATCGCCGATCGTCATATTCTCATCGAGACCGTCGATGTCCACACGCGGGATCATGATATCTTCGACCCGAACCTCGCGGAAACGCAGGATATTGTTGAGCATCGCCCGTTCTTCGGGCGAAAAGGCCGCACCGATTTCGGTGTCGTCCATCAGCGCGTCGGTCAAATCCTCGCGCAGGCGCTCGCCCTGTGACGGTTTCAGCAACCGCGCGATGCGCGACCAAATCGTCGATCTCGGCTTTGCAGTGAAGTCTTGACGTAAGTGACTACTGCCCTCCTCCGAAGAGGACTGCTCGCCGTTTTCTCTGCCCTCACTGGCAGGTCGTGCAGAATGTTCGTTCATGGCTCCAGACAATATTTAAAGCGGTTCCTGACCCGCGTAAGGATCAGATAGGCCAAGCACCGCCAAAATGCGAGTCTCAAGCGACTCCATTTCTTCCGCTTCTTCCTCGTCCATGTGGTCGTAACCGAACAAATGCAGGAACCCATGGACGAGCAGATGGGTCAGATGATCCCCGAAACTCTTCTCAAGTTCAAGGGCCTCGCGTTCAACCGTCTCGCGCGCGATGACGATATCGCCCAGCATGGGGCCCGGCATTCCGCCCGGCTCCAGCGGAAAAGCGGGGAAAGACAGGACATTGGTTGCCTTGTCCTTGTCGCGCCACTCAGCGTTGATTTCGCGAATATTTTCGTCGTCGGTGAAGACCAGCGACAGTTCCACCGGCATTTTCGGGAAGGGTTGGTCCTCTTCACGCTTCAGGAAATCGACCGCCGCATCCAGCACCCTGGTGGCAAAGGCAAGCAGGTCCTCTTCCGAGGACCAGCCTTCGGCCTCGACGCTGATTTGAATATCCAGAGCTGTCATTGTCTTTACGTCAGCTGCCCTTCACGAGGCTTTCATCCGGCACGGCCGTGTGGGATTCGTAAGCCCGGACGATACGCGCCACCATCGGATGACGAACGACATCGACATCCTTGAAGCGTACGACGGACACGCCTTCGACATCGGTGAGGATTTGCAGGGCCTCGACAAGACCGGATTTCACGCCGCGCGGCAAATCCACCTGGCTCGGGTCGCCGGTCACGATCATGCGGCCGTTCTCGCCAAGGCGGGTCAGGAACATCTTCATCTGCATGGTCGTGGTATTCTGGGCTTCGTCCAGAATGACGGCGGCATTGGCCAGCGTGCGTCCGCGCATGAAGGCCAGCGGCGCGATTTCGATGACGCCCGCCTGAATGGCGCGCTCCACCTTGTCACCCGGCATCATGTCATAAAGCGCGTCATAAAGCGGGCGCAGATAAGGATCGACCTTTTCCTTCATGTCGCCCGGCAGGAAGCCCAGACGCTCACCCGCTTCGACAGCGGGGCGCGACAGGATGATGCGGTCGACCGCTCCACGTTCCAGAAGCTGCGCCGCATGAGCGACGGCAAGATAGGTCTTGCCGGTACCGGCGGGGCCAACCCCAAAAACCAGTTCGGATTGCTCCAGTGCCCGCATGTAGACGTCCTGCGTCGGCGTGCGGGCAGCGATGGTCTTCTTGCGGGTGGAAATCTGCGCCATGGAAATCTTCGCCTTGCGTTCCATCGTCGGCAAGGTCAGCTGGTCGTCTGCGGCCATGGCCATGCGGATCGCGCCTTCCACGTCGGAAACCTCGGCGGTTCCGCCCTTGAGCAGCCGTTCATAAAGGAAATCCAGCGCCCGACGGGCCTGATTGGTGGCAACGACATCGCCGGTGATGGCGACGGAATTGCCGCGCGGGCGAGCGTCGATATTGAGGCGCTGTTCCAGAAGCTTCAGGTTCTGATCGAACTGACCGAATAGCTCTCCCGCTATCCTGTTATTCTCGAACGTGAGGACGAAGTGATTGGCGTCGGTCGCGGCTTGGCGTGGCTGGCGCGATGAATTTGATACCAATTCGTGTGCGTTCAAGCGGTCAGGCTCCTGTCCCAATCAGTGTCGGCTCCTCACTCTAACTCCCTGCCACCTCGGCAAACAAGCTGTTTGGACCCGTTGCGGTGATTCGTACATTAACAATGTCACCGATTTTCAAAGTCTTTGCATCAAGATTCACGGATTGCAGCCATGGAGAGCGACCTATCAACTGCTCAGGCATGCGGCCGGGCTTTTCCAGCAGCACATCCATGGTTTTTCCGACCAGCGATTCCGCAAATTCCTTCTGCTGCCGCAGCAACAGGGCCTGCAATCCTTCCAGTCGCTCAGCCTTCACCTCTTCCGCAACCTGATCGGTGAGATCGGCTCCCGGCGTGCCGGGACGGGTGGAATATTTGAAGGAGAAGGCCTGCGCATATTTCACCGTCTCGACCATCGCCATCGTATCTTCGAAATCGCGATCCGTCTCACCGGGGAAACCGACAATAAAGTCTCCCGACATGGCAATATCAGGGCGGGCGGCGCGGATTTTTTCGATAAGCTGGATATATTCCTCTCCCGTATGGCGACGGTTCATCGCTTTCAGAATGCGGTCCGAACCGGATTGCACCGGCAGATGCAGATAGGGCATCAGGAGGCGCAGATCGCGATGCGCGCCGATCAGGCGCTCGTCCATGTCGCGCGGATGGCTGGTGGTGTAGCGAAGCCGTGCAAGGCCGGGAATTTCCGCCAGCCGGTAAAGCAGTTCGGCCAGACCCCATTTCTCGCCCTTTGGACCTTCGCCCTGCCAGGCATTCACATTCTGGCCGAGCAGTGTGATTTCGCGCACGCCGGCATCGACGAGCTTCATCGCCTCATCGACGATCTGGCGCACGGGGCGGGAGACTTCCGAACCGCGCGTATAGGGCACCACACAGAAGGTACAGAACTTGTCGCAACCTTCCTGCACCGTCAGAAACGCGGTAACGCCGCGCGTCCTCAGCGTGGATTTTTCGGCGACAGGCAGGTGCTCGAACTTGTCCTCAACCGCATATTCGGTCTCGATGACACGCTCGCCGCCGCGCACCCGCTTCAGGGCGTCCGGCAGGCGATGGTAGGTCTGCGGGCCGATGACGACATCGACGGCGGGCGCACGGCGAAGGATTTCCTCGCCTTCCGCCTGCGCAACGCAGCCGGCAACGCCGATCATGAATTCGCGGCCCTGCTCTTCGCGCGATTTTTTCATGTCGCGCAGGCGGCCAAGCGCCGAATAGACCTTTTCAGCCGCCTTTTCGCGGATATGACAGGTGTTCAGCAGCACCAGATCCGCCTCGCCCATATCCTCCGTCTGAACGTAACCGTCCCTCGCCAGCGCATCGCTCATACGGACGGAATCGTAGACGTTCATCTGACAGCCATAGGTCTTGATGAAGACCTTCCGGCTGTTCGAACCCTCGCGGGCGATCATGGGTGGGGCGTCAAGGCCAAGCGTTTCCTGGGTCATGGCGGCTATCTAGTGTTTTTCACGGCCAGATTAAACAGAAAAATGCCGGAAAAGCTACGATCTCGCTAATTCCGCCAGCCGCCGCGCAGGCTGAAGGCCAGCATGGAGCGGATGGAGGCGGCGATATCGGTCGCCAGGCGCTTGCGGTTATCCGTGCTGTGAAACGGAACGCTGTCACCGAATGTCACATCGACATCGATGGCGCCGGCCCTGATGATGCCGAGCAGATGCGGCACGAGCGTGATGCTGCCCGGCCAGGCGGCGATGACACGATGGTAACGCCCCATGGCCATGCCCTGCACCCTAGTATAGGCGATGGCCACCGGCTGTACATAAACCAGCTTGCCCGGAACCTGTTCAGCGGCGGTGGAGGCCGCACCGAATAGCGAGGATTTGACGGCAAGCATGCGGTTGCCGTCCGAGGTGGTGCCTTCGGGAAACAAAACGACGATCTCGCCATCGGCCATGCGGCTGGCGATCTCGCTCACCTGCGCGCCGGTGCTGCGTTTCTGCTCACGCTGAACGAAGATGCTTTTCTGCAGCCGGGCAAGCCAGCCGAACACCGGCCAGTCCCTCACCTCCGTCTTGGCGATGAACACCACGTCGGCAATGCTGCCCAAAACGAGGATGTCCTTCCACGAGGCGTGATTGACCGCCAGCATCAGCGGCTTTGCGCGCTCCACATCGCCATGCACATGCACACGGATGCCGAGAACATGGCAGGCGATGCGGTGCCAGAGGCGCGGAATGCGACGGCGAAGCCGCCAGTCGAAGGCAAGGCCCAGCAGTTGAAGCGGCAGCAAGACAAGCGTGACGATCAGCAGAACGACCGCAATATAGGCTGTCCGCAGCCACATCATAATGGAAAGGCCCGCTTGTTCACCGGCGTCTCAGTGTTCGCCGGGCTTCAACGGCACGCCGTAAAGTTCCAACCGGTGATCCACGAGCTTGAAGCCGTGTTCCCTAGCGATCTTTTCCTGAAGGGCCTCGATCTCGGCCGAATGAAATTCGATGACCACGCCGTTCTTCAGGTCGATCAGGTGATCGTGATGTTCCTCGGGCACGGTCTCATAGCGCGAACGGCCGTCGCGAAAATCGTGACGCTCGATGATGCCGGCATCCTCGAACAGCTTCACCGTCCTGTAGACGGTGGAAATCGAGATGCGCGGATCCACGGCGGAGGAACGGCGGTAAAGCTCCTCGACATCGGGATGGTCGGCTGACTCCTGAAGGACGCGGGCGATGACACGGCGTTGATCCGTCATCCGCATGCCGCGTTCGGCACAAAGCTCCTCCAGCGTTTTCGAAAGGTCTGTCACGTCTTCTGGCCTTTTGAGAATTCCGGTTTGCGGCTTTCGCCGAAAAAATGCCTGTCGCAGGGAACTAGCGAAGATCGCGGCGCATGACAAGCGCCGTCGACTTCGTTCCATCCTTTGCGGTGTAATAGGCCTTGCGTTCCGCGACGGTTTTGAAGCCTAGCTTCCTGTAAAGCCCCAGCGCGGAGGCATTATTATTATCCACCTCAAGAAACATGGTTTCGGCGCCGCGCATCATCGCCTCGCGGATGGCCGACTGCATCAGACGCCAGCCGAGACCGGCGCGTGCAAACTTGTCGGCCACGGCAACGGTCAGGATTTCCGCTTCGCCCGCCACTTCCCGCGCCAGCACGAAACCACCGAGCGGCTTGCTGAAAAAGGCGTTGGTCTGGCGTGCGACAGCACCGAAAACAGCCCCTTGCGTTAGCAGCCCGGAAAACTCCCCGTCGTTCCACGGGCGCGGAAAGCGCAGCGCATGCAACTCCGCCACCGCGGCGCAATCCTCATGCTGCATCGGCACGATCTCGAAATAGGGCTTCCAGGTCAGATAGTCGTCAAACATAACAGGAATCGGGCATCACAGGAATCATTCGCACAGGCTGACGAATGCCCTATCAGGCAACGCCCTGACGTGCCAGCGCAAAACCAGTCTGTGGCCGGGCATCCGGCCCGCGCAGATAAAGCGGCGCGGGTTTCGGCTGGCCAGCCGGCTTGCGCGCAGCAGTGCGCGCGACCGAGGCAATCGGGAAGTGATCCGGTCCCGAACCCGCCTCCAACCCCGCCAAAAGCGGTGCGACTGAACCGATGACAACGCCATCGAAACCAGTAGTGACCGTTTTGGCGTCGTCCAGAGACAGAAGTGCAGCTTCGCGCAGCGGCGATCCATCCGCACCGAATGTCTGGAGATAGGCTTCGCCGCGTTTGGCATCCAGCCCGACGGCCACAGGCTGGCCGGGATTTTCGAGCAGATGATGAAGCGCCAGCGTTTCAAGCGTGGTGACGCCCACGGCTTCAACGCCGAGCGACAGGGCAAAACCGCGCGCGGCGGCGACCCCGACGCGGATACCGGTGAAAGACCCCGGCCCGATGGTCACGGCGATGCGCCCGACATTCTGGAGCGAGAGTTGCGCCTGCTCCAGAGCACCGTCGATTACCGCCATCAACCTTTCGGCATGGCCCTTGCCAATCGTTTCGCATACCTCGCCGAGCACCCTGTCGGAGGCGCTGTCATAAACGCAGGCGGAACAATCCACACCTGAGGTGTCGAGTGCGAGAACAATCATGATGGCCTGGCTTGCGCTTTTATACCGCTTCGACTTCGCGCACTTCCGGCACGAAATGGCGAAGCAGATTCTGAACGCCATGCTTCAGCGTGGCGGTGGAGGATGGGCAACCCGAGCAGGCGCCCTTCATGTTCAGGAACACGGTACCATCGCGGAAACCGCGGAAGGTGATGTCGCCGCCATCCTGCGCCACGGCGGGGCGGACGCGGGTTTCCAGCAGTTCCTTGATGGTGGCGACGATGGTTTCGTCACCTTCTTCGAAGAACTCGCCTTCCTCATCCGACACTTCGGCCGCAATCGCGGTGCCCATGATCGGGCGGCCGGACATGAAATGTTCCATGATGGAGCCGAGAATGGCAGGCTTCAGATGCTGCCATTCCGCGCCGTCCTTGGTGACGGTGATGAAATCGAACCCGAAATAAACGCCGGTCACGCCCGGAATGGTGAAGAGGCGTTCCGCCAATGGCGAAGCCTGCGCCTGCGACGGGTTGAGAAACTCTGCCGTGCCGCTTTCCAGCACCACCTTGCCCGGCAGGAACTTCAGCGTCGTCGGGTTCGGCGTGGCTTCCGTCTGAATGAACATCGTCTTCTCCTTCGAGGTCGCCGTTCACGCCCCGCAATTTAGAACTTTTCCAAAAAATACGCCCGGCGAAGCTTCACTTCAAGCCCGGACATGATAATTACATTCAAGAAATCGTCAGCCCCCTAAATCTTGTCCGGGACCCGGATCAGCAGAGAGCGTCGATTTCCTCATCCGACAATGTATCCGGCAGCACGGTGACAGGAATGGGGAAAGCCGCCCCTCGCCCGGCGATGGAGGAAACAAGCGGTCCCGGCCCTTCCTTCGTCGAGCCAGCCGCGAGCACCAGAATGGCTATATCGCGGTCTTCCTCGATCAGCCCGTGAATCTGCTCGGTGGCGCTGCCTTCGCGGATCACCGCTTCCGGCTCGATGCCGATGGTCTCGCGCACCTTCTGGGCGATCTTGGCAAGCGTGGCTTCCGCCTCCTCACGCGCCTCTGCCCGCATGATCTGTTCGACACCCAGCCATTGCTGGAAATCGCCTTCCGGGATCATGTAGAGCAGCACCAGCCCGCCATTGGAGTTCTTGGCGCGACGACCGGCATAGTGCACGGCCCTTTCGCATTCCGGTGTGTCATCGATAACAGCGAGAAATTTGCGACGATGCCCTTCCAGACGCGACAGCCGTTTTGAAACCATTCCGCACTCCCTCAATCCGCCGTGATCCGAGAAACCGCCCGACGGTTCGGGCGGAGATTATATCAAATCACGGCAGGCGCAAACCGCCCGCCGCATTCGCGCAGCAGCGACCTGTCAGCGCAGGAAGCCGATGATGTCGCGCACCTCGTTCATCGTCTTTTCGGCAATGGTGCGTGCCCGCTCGCCGCCCTGTTTGAGGATGGCGTCGATATGGGTCGGATCATCGAGAAGGCGGCGCATCTCGTTGTTGACGGGGGCCAGAACATTGACCGCAAGCTCGACGAGGGCCGGCTTGAAGGCCGAGAACTGCTGTCCGCCGAATTCGGAAAGAACATCAGCCTTGGTCCTGTCGGAAAGCGCGGCATAGATGCCGACGAGGTTTTCGGCCTCGGGGCGACCCTTCAGGCCTTCCACTTCGCTCGGCAGCGCGTCCGGATCGGTCTTCGCCTTCTTGATCTTCTTCGAGATCGCGTCGACATCATCCATCAGGTTGATGCGCGACAGATCGGAGGGATCGGACTTCGACATTTTCTTGGTGCCGTCCTTGAGCGACATCACGCGCGGCGCCGGACCGCCGATCAGCGGCTCCACCATCGGAAAATAGGCGTGCACCGGCTCATCGCCGACTGTGATATCGAGCCCGAGACCCGCCTTGCGGATATGATCGCCGAAATCGATATTGAATTTCTGGGCGATATCGCGGGCAAGTTCCAGATGCTGCTTCTGGTCGTCACCGACGGGAACATGCGTAGCGCGATAGACGAGAATGTCGGCGGCCATCAGGCTCGGATAGGCCAGCAGGCCGAGCGAGACCTGCTCGGCGTTCTTACCGGACTTGTCCTTGAACTGCGTCATGCGCTCCATCCAGCCGATGCGCGCCACGCAGTTGAACACCCATGCCAATTCCGCATGCTGCGGCACGGCAGACTGGTTGAAGACGATATGTTTTACGGGATCGATGCCCGCGGCGATGAAGGCGGCCGCAATCGAGCGGGTCTGCGCCTTCAAGTCCGTATGAACGAGCTGGGCGGTGATGGCATGCATGTCGACGACGCAGTAGATGCAGTCGTTATCTTCCTGCAGCGCCACGAATTTGCGGATCGCGCCAAGATAATTGCCGAGATGCAGATTGCCGGTCGGCTGGACGCCCGAGAAAACCAGCGGCTTGAATGCGTTCATTGTCGTCCTCGAAAAGGCTTGTGGAGGGCCCCGCCCCATGGTTGGAATTGCACGCGCGCTTATGCACCCGCAGCCCCCAGCAATCAAGCGGTTTCAGGGCATGTCAGCCGCGCGGTTCCAGAAGATCCCAACGATTTCCATAAGGATCTGCAAAGACCGCAACGGAGCCGTAAACCTCGTGGCGCGGTTCTTCCAGAAAGCGCACGCCGCGGGCGAGCATGGTCTCGTAATCGCGTTGGAAATTATCGGTGTGCAGGAAAAATCCGACACGGCCGCCGGTCTGGTTGCCGATGGCAAGCCTCTGCGGTTCACCATCCGCCTCGGCAAGCAGCAGGCCGCCGCCCTCGGTGCCTTGCGGTTTCACCACCAGCCACCGCTTGCCGTCGCCAAGCGGCTGATCGGAAAGGCATTCGAACCCGAGAATGTCGCAATAAAAAGCCTTCGCCCGATCGTAATCGTCCACGACAAGCGTAACGAGCGCGATGCGGCGGTTTTCGGCAAAGGACATCAACCCGCCTCCGTTTCGACGTTCTTTTTGCCGCGCTTGCGGATGGCTCGCTTGACCATGCCGATATCGGCACCGCCGGACACGAAAGCGAGCACGAAATAAACTAGCATGGCCGCGAAGACGAGAGCCATGATGGTGCCAGCCCGCACGAAAATGGACGAAGCGGAAGACAGTTCGAAAGTCAGCCAGGTCAGCGCATAATGCACGAAACCGGCCATCAAGGCCGCAGCCAGCAGCAAACGCGGAATGCGGGTGAGCAGCGGAATATCCACCTGCCAGTGACCGCGCCACAAGAGCATGCCGAACAGCAGGGCGGCATTGACCCAGCCGGCGGTGATTTCGGCAATGGCGATGCCCGGGCCTCCAAGACGCGGAAACAGCGTCAGCGCCAGCGAAACGTTCACGACGACGGAAATCGCTGCGAAGATCATTGGCGTGCGGGTATCCTCGCGGGCGAAAAAGCCGGGAATGAAGGCCTTTATCAGCACGAAAGCGGGCAGGCCTAGACCGTAAATGCCAAGGATTTGCGCGACGGTGATAGTGGCTGAAGGCGAGAAGTTGCCGCGCTCGTAAAGGAAGCGCACGATGGGTTCCGCCATGACGAGAAGTGCTGCGGCAGCGGGCAATGTCAGGAACAGTACGAATTCGACCGAGCGGTTCTGCAGGCTTCCCGCCTCCACCATATGCCCGCCGCGCAAAGCCCGCGCCAATTCCGGCAGAAGCACGGTGGCCACCGCGATGCCGACCACGCCGAGCGGCAGCTGGTAAATCCGGTCCGCATAGGCAAGCGACGAGATCACGCCTTCGCCGGCAGAGGCGATATTGGTGTTGATCAGCAGATTGATCTGGGTGATGCCGCCGGTAATCGCTGCCGGCAGGGCAAGAACCAGAAGGCGCTGCACATTCTTCGTCAGCCGGGGCCTGCGGAAACCGATGCGCATGCCGGCATTGCGCACGGCGATCCAGACAATGGCAAGCTGCACCACGCCCGCCGCCATCACGCCCCAGGAGAGCGCATAGCCTACCTGAAGCGGATCGTAGTTCTTCCACCATGCCAAAGCGAGCACGCCGATGAGGATGATGTTGAGGAAAACGGGAGCAATTGCGGCTGCGAAATAACGATGCAGCGAGTTCAGCATGCCGCCCATCATTGCCGCCAGAGACATGCAGGCGAGATAGGGGAACATGATAGTGGCGAGATGGACGGTGTTGTCGAATTTCACCGGGTCTTCCAGAAAGCCCGGCGCGATCACCGTGCGCACGATGAACGGCATCGACAGTTCCATTAGGATCGTCAGGGCCAGAAGCACGGTGAACAGGACGCCGAAGACTTCCTCGGAAAAGCGCCTTGCGCCCTCCATGCCGTTCGCCTCAATTTCCTTGGCGAAAAGCGGCACGAAAGCGGAGTTGAACGCACCTTCGGCAAACAGCCGCCGGAAGGTGTTGGGGAAACGGAAAGCAGCATTGAAGGCGTCAGCCACCGGACCGGTGCCGACGGCGGCGGCCATCAGGGTCTCGCGGACAAAGCCGAAGATGCGGCTGCCGAGTGTGGCCGTGCCGACGGTGGCGAACTTGCCGATCAGACTCATGGTCGCTTCAAGCCTTTGCCGTGCGCGCGGCCGGCAGGGCCGCCACGTCTGGGTGGGCGATGATGCCGTTCGGCATGCGGTCTCGCAATTCGTCTTCCTGCTCGCTCATCACGGCCTTCAGGCGCGTGGCGATGCTGGCCTGCCGGTTGTCATTCGTCACCTTCTGGCCGAAGAGATCAGTCACATAGAAGGTATCGATGACCTTTTCGCCGAAGGTGGTGATGCGGGCGGAATGAATATCGAGCGACAGGTCGGCGATGACGGCCGTCATGTCAGCCAGAAGCCCCGGCCGGTCGAGGCATTCCACTTCGATGACGGTGAACTTGTTCGACAGTCCGTTGGAGATGATGACGGAGGGCGGAATAGTGAAGGCGCTCTTCTTCTTGCGGCTTTTGGTGCGCGTGGCGATCATTTCCGGCAGGCGTTGCTTGCCGGAGAGAACCTCCTCGATGAGCTTGCCGACATTGTTGCCGCGCCGCGTCTCGTCCTCATCAATCGGAAATTCGCGGTTGATGAGGATTGTATCCAGCGCCCGCCCGTCGGACGTCGTGAAGATTTGCGCATCGGCGATATTGGCGCCGGCGGCAGCACAGGCGCCGGTGATGATGGACAGCAGGCGCGGATGGTCCGGCGCCAGCACGGTAATTTCGGTGATGGCATGGAAGGAATGGGTGCGCACCATGGTCGACAGCGCTTTTTCCTGCTTGTCGGCCTCACGCATGAAGCGGGTATGGCGCACCTGGTCTTCCAGCGCCACCGTCAGCAGATAGGGCTCGTAATGCAGCTTGGTATATTTGCGTCGCGCCTTCTGGCCCCAGTCTTCGAGCGCGTCGTAGAGCGCCTGCCGGGCGATCTGCGCGCGCTCCTTGCGGGAGACCTCCGAGAAGCCGCCTGACAGCAGCAGTTCGGTCTCGTAATAAAGCGAACGCAGCAGCTGCCCCTTCCAGCCGTTCCAGACACCCGGACCAACGGCGCGGATATCGCAGACCGTCAGGATGAGCAGCATCTTCAGCCGCTCCATGGACTGCACCTTGTCGGCGAAATCGGTGATGGTCTTGCGGTCATGCAGATCGCGCGTCTGGGCGACCATGGACATCAGCAGATGCTGTTCGATCAGCCAGACCACCGTTTCGGTCTGCTTGCCGGTGAGGCGAAAACGCTGGCAGAGCTTGCGGGCGACACGCGCGCCGGCAATCGAGTGGTCTTCCTGCCGGCCCTTGGCCACATCGTGCAACAGAACGGCGACATAAAGCGCCTCGCGTTCCTCGACGCTCGGCATCAGCTGGTTGGCGAGCGGGTGGGCATCGACGGCCGTTCCCTTGTCCACTTCCGACAGCACGCCGACGGAGCGGATCAGATGTTCATCCACCGTATAGTGATGATACATGTTGAACTGCATCATCGCGACGATCTTGCCGAATTCGGGGATGAACTTGCCGAGCACGCCGGCCTCGTTCATGCGGCGCAGGGTCAGCGCCGGATCGCGCCGGGACGTCAGGATCGACAGGAAGAGCCGGTTTGCCTCTTCGTTTTCCCGCAGCTCGTCATTGATGAGCGACAGCGAACGCGTGACGACACGCAGCGCATCGGGATGCAGTTCGAGATTGTTGATATCGGCAATGTGGAACAGCCGGATCAGATTGACCGGGTCGTTCTTGAAGACATCCGGCTTGGCGAGCGCAATGCGGCCGCGATCCTCGACGAATTCCACCGAGCCGGGAATCTTGCGTACACGGTGGGCGAAGCGGCTGAGAACGCCGGAAAGACCCGGCACATCCTTCGCCTGCCGGTCTTCAAGGGCAGCACAGACGATGCGGGTCAGGTCGCCGACATCTTTCGCCACGAGGAAATAATGCTTCATGAAACGCTCGACGGCGGAAAGGCCGGGGCGCGGCTGATAACCGAGCGCATCGGCGATTTCGCGCTGAATGTCGAAGGAAAGGCGCTCTTCCGCCTTGTTGGTGATGAAATGCATCTGGCAACGGACGGCCCAGAGAAAATCATCGGCCTTTTCGAACAGCCTGAGTTCGCGCCGCGACAGGACGCCGAGCTTCACCAGATCGGCCGTATCGCGGACGTGATAATAATATTTGGCGATCCAGAACAGCGTATGCAGGTCGCGCAACCCGCCCTTGCCTTCCTTGACGTTCGGCTCGACCAGATAACGCGTATCGCCCGCCTTGCGGTGGCGCTGGTCGCGCTCGGCGAGCTTTGCGGCGATGAATTCCGGGCCGGTGCCGGTGACGACTTCCGACTCGAAGCGTTTTTCAAGATCGTCGGTCAGGGATTTTTTGCCGCAAATCGCCCGCACTTCCAGAATCGCGGTGCGGATCGTCATATCGGATTTGGAGAGGCGGATGCATTCATCCACCGTGCGGGTGGCGTGGCCGACCTTGAAACCGAGGTCCCAGAGGAGATAGAGCACGAACTCCACGGCCTTGTGCATGTCAGGCGTATTCTTGGCCGGCAACAGGAACAGGAGATCGATATCCGATCCCGGCGCCAACGTACCGCGACCATAACCGCCGACTGCGGCAACAGCGATCTGCGGCGTATCTTTCGGATAGACATATTGGCAGGCGAGATCATAGAGGATTTCGATCAGCCGATCCTGAAGCCAGGAGATGCGTCTGGCGCAATCGATGCCGCTGCCATCGGCTTTCAGCAGTTCTCTGACCTTTTCCCGGCCTTCTGTGCTGGCCTTGCGAAAGATCGGCAGCAGATCGGAGCGAATATCGGCAATGCGTTTGCCGTCTTCCTTGAAGATGATGTCGCATTCGCGCTTCAGCGCCGATACATCGAGAATGTCGGAAAAATCCAGGTCCTTGATGGCCATCTATGCCGGTATCCATGTCCTGTGGGAAATCCCACCACTTGCGATGGGAGTGTCCTATAGCGAGTTTTAAAGGCGATGGACAGGCAATCTATCCCTTCAAGCCTTGCCAAGTTCTTTCTTCAACGCATAGAGCGCGTCCAATGCCTCACGCGGCGTCATTTCGTCGGGGTTGAAGCCTTTCAGAGCTTCCTCCAGCTTCGATGGTCCGGCCTTGCGGGTTTCCTCGCGGCGAACCGCGATCTGGAACAGCGGCAGATCGTCGATGAGCTGGCTTGCCGGGTTCTTGCGGTCGGCATCTTCGAGCTTCGTCAGCACCTCGCGGGCGCGTTCCACCACCGATGCAGGCAAGCCCGCAAGCCGCGCCACCTGAATGCCATAGGAACGATCTGCAGCACCCGGTCCGACCTCGTGCAGGAAGATGACGTCGCCTTCCCACTCCTTCACCCGCATCGTGGCATTGGAAAGGCGGCCGAGTTTCTCCGACAGCACCGTCAATTCGTGGAAATGGGTGGCGAAGAGACCGCGGCAGCGATTGACCTCGTGCAGATGCTCCACCGCCGCCCAGGCGATGGAAAGACCATCAAAGGTCGCCGTGCCACGGCCGATCTCGTCCAGAATGACCAGCGAACGATCCGTCGCCTGATTGAGAATGGCGGCGGTTTCCACCATCTCCACCATGAAGGTCGAGCGGCCACGCGCCAGATCGTCCGATGCACCGACACGGGAAAACAGCCGGTCGACAACGCCGATATGGGCCGCTTCCGCCGGAACAAAGGAGCCGATCTGCGCGAGGATGGCGATCAGCGCATTCTGGCGCAGGAAGGTCGACTTACCGCCCATATTCGGGCCGGTGAGCAGCCATATCGCGCCGTTCTTGCCGCCGTTCACAGCCGACAGATCGCAATTATTGGCGATGAAGGGCCCGGCAGACTGCCGCCGCAGTGCCTGCTCCACCACCGGATGCCGCCCGCCCTTGATCGCAAAGGTCATGGAAGAATCGACGATCGGTCGGCAATAGGCCTGTTCGGTGGCGAGATAGGCAAGGCTCGAGGCAACATCGATCACCGCAAGCGCCAGTGCGCCGGCCTTGATCGCTTCCGCCTGCTGCACAACAGCCTTGACCATGCGCTCGAAGGCTTCCAGTTCCATGGTCAAAGCCTGCGCAGCGGCATTGGCGATTCGGCTTTCGAGATCGGCAAGCTCGGTTGTGGTGAAGCGCATGGCGCCCGCCATGGTCTGGCGATGGATGAAACGCGCCTTGGCCTCGTCCGTCGCTGTCATCACATCGGCATTGCCCGCCGTCACCTCGATGAAATAACCCAGCACATTGTTGTGCTTGATCTTGAGCGACTTGATGCCGGTCTCATCGGCATATTTCAATTGCAACCCGGCAATCACCCGGCGCGACTGGTCGCGCAGCGCCCGCACCTCGTCGAGTTCGGGATTGGCGCCTTCACGCAGGAAACCGCCATCACGCTTCAAAAGCGGTAAATCGTCTGCAAGCATCGAGCCCAGCATGGCTTCCAGCCCGCCGGGCAAGGCTTTCAAATCCTTCAGAGCCGTTGCCAGCTCATCCGGTAACAAGCCGTCATCGAGAATGGCCGCTATTTTTTCGGCGGAAACCAGCCCCAGCCGGATGGCGCCGAGATCGCGTGGCCCACCGCGCTCCAGCGCCAGACGCGAAAGCGCACGCGGCATATCGGCGACATGTTTCAGCGCATCGCGCAGGCCGTCGCACAGCGAGACGTCATCGATGAGATAGGCCACGGCATCGAGGCGAGCATTGATCCTTTCCGGGTCAGTCAAGGGCGACATCAGCCGCTCGGCCAGAAGCCGTGCACCGCCGCCTGTTACCGTGCGGTTCAGGGCATGCAGCAGCGATCCATCTCTCTCACCGGACAGCGTCTTCACCAGTTCCAGATTGGCGCGGGTGGCAGGGTCGATGAAAAGGGTCGAAGCGGCGCTTTCGCGCTCCGGCGCACCAAGCGGCGGGCGCTCGGCGATCTGGGTCTTTTCGACATAGGCGACGGCGGCGGCGGCGGCGGCCATTTCCACCCGTGAAAAGGCGCCGAAACCATCCAGTGTCGAGACGTTGAAATAACGGGCGATGCGCCCTTCCGCCGTGGCGCTGTCGAAGAGGATTGCCGGCTGCGGCACCGCCACGCGGCCAAGCACATCGAAGACCGGCCTCAGCTCTTCGTCGTGAAACAGACTGTCGGCGACGATCAGCTCGCGCGGATCGATGCGCCAGATATCGGCCAGAAGCCGCGTCAGCGTGGTTTCCGCCAGACGGAAGACGCCGGTGGAAATATCGATCCAGGCGAGCGCAAACTGCGCTTCGGCACTACCGCGAATGCGGGCAAGCGCCATCAGATAGTTGGATTCCGTCGGCGACAGCAGTTTTTCTTCGGTCAGCGTGCCGGGCGTGACAAGCCGCACCACATCACGCTTGACCACGGATTTAGAACCGCGCTTCTTGGCTTCCGCCGGATCTTCCACCTGTTCGCAGACGGCGACGCGATAACCGCGCAGGATGAGTTTCTGGAGATAATCATCCGCCGCATGGACGGGAACGCCGCACATGGGAATATCATGACCCATATGCTGGCCGCGTTTCGTCAGCGTGATGCCGAGAGCGCGGGAGGCTTCGACCGCATCGTCGAAGAACAATTCGTAAAAATCGCCCATGCGGTAGAAGAGCAACGAACCGGGATTGTTCGCCTTGATCTCGATATATTGCTCCATCATCGGAGTGGCCGTTGCGCGGCTCTCTTCCGAGATCAGGGAAGCGGTTGTCAGAACGTCCGTCAATGGCCTGCCGATGTCATATCGTGTTGCGGAAAAGGAGCACCGACACTAGCGGCAATCTCCACCCTAAGACAACACGCGCGGGGACGCTGCCCACAGGAACATCCCGCCCGGCTGCGCCGAAACCCGGTCAGCCGTTGATGCGCTCGGCCTCGCCGCCGTAATAGCTGATGTAACGACCGGCGATGGACGAAACCGGCAGGACCACGAGAACATCCGTCGTGTTGAAGGCATGATCCACGACCGCGCCGGAACCGAACATGGCGCCAAGGCGCATATAGCCCTTGATCAGCGGCGGCATGGCGTTCAGCGCCTTGCGGGCGTTCAGCGCCTCTGCCGGAACGAGGTCCATCTCATGGTAAAGCTCGGGAAGAGCGGACGCTTCCCACTCGCCCTTGGCCACGCAATTATGGTGCAGGAAAGACAGGGCAAGCGCGTGGGCTTCCGGCTGCACGCCGGGGAAGGAGGCGCAGCCGATCATGGCATCCATGCGGTGTTTCACGGCATAGGCCCAGTTGCCCTGCCACAGAAGCTCGACGGTGCGCTTGGTGCGATATTCGGGCAGCACGCAGGAACGGCCAAGCTCCATGAAACGCTTGCCGGGATGGCGCGCAACGAGACCGGCGATGTCGAATTCGCTGGCGGAATAAAAACCGTTATTGGCAAGCGCGATTTCCTGCCGCAGCAGGCGATAGGTGCCGACGATCTGGTCTTCGCTGTCGCCTTCGATCGCCTTGTCGAGCACGAGCAGATGGTCGCAGACGCTGTCCCAGGCATCGATATCGCGCTTGCGGCGCATGGCTTCTGCGGGAAGCCGCGCCTTCATTTCCTCGACGAAAACCCGGTAACGCACGGATTGCGCGGCATCGATCTCGCGTTCATTTCTGGCGAGCCGTGTTTCCAGCGTGCCGATACGGCCGAAAAGACCCTCATTGTCCTGAGCTGCCTCGGGACGAGGATTAATGACAACATTGTTTTCACAAATGTCGTGATTGAGGATTTCGGCAACCATGGGGAATCGCTCCGCCACCAAAGAATTTTCCTGTCATAAATCACTAATTGACGACAGAATAGTGACAAAATGCCGCCAGCGCGAGTCTGTCAAGTTATGATAGCGACAGGCGTTTCGCCTCCAGCAGACGGCGAATTTCCTCAACCAGCCGTCGCGGGTCGGCAGGCTTGGTCAAAACCGCACCGACACCGGCCCCAAGCAGGATTTCGGCGGTCGCGTCACTCGCATCTGCGCTGAGCACGATGACGGGAATATTTCTTTCGCCCTTCAGCGTATGGAGAAGGTCGGGAAGCACATTGAGCCCCTCGCCGCCCGGCATGTTGAGATCGGAGACGATGAGGTCAGGCAAGCGGGATGCGCCCGGCTCCACAGATTGCCGCAACGCCTCAAAATCCTCGACAGCGCGGACGATATAGCCGCTTTTTTCCAGAACGGCGCGGATGATGCGCTGATTGACGGCATCGTCTTCGGCCACGAGTATCTCGATACCGCTCGCCCCTTCCGCCACCCGTGAGGAAAATCCCACATCCGGGTGGTTGTCGTTAATGGCGTCACGCCGCTCAATGCCGCGCAGACGGCCGCACAGGACGTCGATCAGGGATTTTTCCCGCAGCGGCCGGATCAACCAGGCGTCGAAGGCCACATGCATGGTCGACGGCCGCTCTTCGGGGCTGACCAGCAGCGTGCGACGGACATTCTGTTGCGGCCAATCCTTCAGGGCGTCCCTGAACAGCGGCGAAATGCGCCGGTCGACGATGATATCGGTAAGGTCGGCCGCCCGTGCGGCAGAACCCTTCCTCAGTTTTTCCAGATCCTCAGGCTGATGGATGAGACTGCATTGACCGCCGAAAGCCTCGATCGCCTCCATCGTCACCGCCGCCGCCACGCCCTTCGGGGCGATGAGCAGGACATTTGTATGCCGCAGGCAATGACGCCTTGCCGGATCCGCCATTTCGGCAGGCGCGCCCGCGGGGCGAAACGCCAGTTTGAAAGTGCTACCCTTGCCCTTGCGGCTGGAAACCGTGAGGCGGCCGCCGAATTCCCGCACGATACGGGCGGAGATCGCAAGTCCAAGGCCGGTGCCGGCACTTCGCTGCGACAACGGGCCCGCCTGCTCGAATTCCCCGAAAATACGGGCCTGTTCCGCCCGGCTCATGCCCGGGCCGGTATCCTCGACGGCAATGTGCAATTCGTCGTCGGCCATGCGCGCCCGCATGACGACGCCGCCTTCCTGCGTGAATTTGACGGCATTGCCGAGGAGATTGAAGAGGACCTGACGTAGCCTCGCCGGGTCGAAATCGAGATGATCGGGCACATTCGGCGCAACGAAGGAGGTAATTTCTATGCCTTTTTCATGGGCGCGATGGGCCAGCATCTCGACGATGCTCTCGATCAGCCGGCGTAGGTTTTCCGCGCGCGGGTTGAGCCTGAAGCGGCCGGCCTCCATGGTCGAATAATCCAGCAGATCCTCGACAAGCTGCACCAGCGACTGGCCGGATTGCCGCATGCCATCGAGATAATTTCGCTGCTCCTCGTTGAGCCTCGTCTGCGACAGAAGATGGTTCATGCCGAGCATGCCGGAAAGCGGCAGGCGGATTTCATGGCTTACGGTGGCAAGCAGCCGCGCCTTTTCAGCATCGGCCTTTTCGGCGCGCAGCCGGGCGTCTTCCCTTTCGGCCAGCGCAAGCCGCTCCTCGGTCACATCCCGGGCAATGCTGCTGATGAGAAGACGGCTGCTCGCCAGATCGCGGGTCACGACGTCATGCCAGGAAAAGATGCGCTGGCCGAACGGGGTCGCGATCTCCACATCATAAGCATGGACCTTGTCGCCCGGACGGAAAGCGATGCCGATTTCCTCGCAGCTCAGCCCCTCGGGCGCCGCACAGCCGGTCATTTCGCGAAAGACCCGGTTCGCTTCGACAATGCGCCGGTTCATGTCACGGATCACGACGATATCGCCCATGAATTCCTGCATCTCGGCAATCAGCGAGCGGTTTTGCGTTTGCCGCAGCCGAAGATCGGAATCCGCAGCCCGTGCGGTGGGCTGATGGAAAGATTCATCAAAGAGCGCATAGAGCAGGACACCGACGAGAACCGCGCCAAAGAAGGTCGCCAGCGCAACTGTAACCGCATAGGGCACAGCAAGCGCGATCAGGGCTGCGGAAAAAGCCCCGACCGATAACGAGGCGGCGACATAGAGCGCAATCGACCTGGTACCGGTCGCATGTTCTTCATCCGCATGGCGCGTTGTTGCCTCGACACGATCCCCCGGCTGCGCCGCCGTGGCGGCCAGGCCCAGCTCATCTGAAACTTTTTGCCGAAGTCTTGCCAGTTCGCTCATAGGCAACCGCTACCACGGCAGCGGTTTTGATATGTTTGGCTGAAACCCTAAAATTTTACTTTTTAGCCGCCCGGGCGTGCAAAAACTCGTCGAGAATGACGCAGGCTGCGCCGATGGTTATGAAACTGTCAGCCAGATTGAAGACCGCGAAAGACCATGTCTGCGTATGAAACAGGATATAGTCGATGACATGTCCATAAAAAAAACGGTCGAGCAGATTGCCGGCTGCACCCGCGATGATGAAGGCAAAGCCGAGATGGGCAAAGGTGCGGTCCGCCGTCGTCTTGCGCCACAGCCACAAGACGAAGACCACGATGACGAGCCGCATGCTGACGATGAACCAGCCGTGCATGTCCTCCAGCATCGAAAAGGCCACACCGAGATTGTAGGTGCGATAAAGCGCCAGGAACGGGGCAACGGGAACCATCTCCTGCAGCGGCAGATAGGCTTCGACCAGCTGCTTGACGATCTGGTCCAGCACCAGTGCGGCGACGATCAGAGCGAAAGCCGGGCCGAATTTCGAGAACAATGCCGCTTTGGCCATTACGTCACCGGTGTCAGTTCGAGGAGATGTCGCCGCGCCTCAAACAGCATGACGGCAGTTGCGATGGCGAGATTGAGGCTGTCGGCGCGGCCCTGCTGGGGAATGCGCGCCAGCTGGTCGGCCTTGCCGGCGAGTTCCGGCGGCAGGCCGGATTGTTCATTGCCCATCAGGAGCACGACCGGCTTTCCGGCATAGTCGATCTTTCGATAATCCACTGAGCCGGCCAGATGGGTGGCGACGACGCTGACCTGCGCCGATTTTTTCCAAGACAGGAATTCCTCGACCGAAGCGCGGGCGACGGGCGTGGCGAAAACCGACCCCATGGTGGCGCGCACCGTTTCCAGCGAAAACGGATCGGTGCAGTCCCCGACGAGAATGACGCCCGAAGCACCCGCCGCATCCGCGGTGCGGATGATGGTGCCGAGATTGCCGGGATCTCGAACCCGATCGAGCGCGATATAGGTCTCGCCCTTTTCCGGGCGGATATCCTTCAGCGGCTTCCATTTCTGTTCGAAAATGCCGACGACCATCTGCGGATTGTCGCGGCGGGTGATCGAGGCGATAACCTTTTCGCTGACTTCGAGCACCAGTCCGCCCGATGCGACCGTCTTCACCGCCGCCTGCTCCACCAGCGGCTTGCCCTTGGCGGCCTTGGCATAAACCAGCGTCTTGATCGTCCAGCCCAGTTCGAGCGCGTCGATGACCAGCTTCAGGCCTTCCGCCATGAAGGTGCCGGTTTCTTCCCTGCCCTTTTTCTGGGTGAGCGCCTTGATATCCTTGATGATGGGATTGGCAAGGCTGGTCACTTCCTTGACCTGGCCAACCCGGCGCGTCGTGTTTTCGCGCATATCCTTCGTCATTTCGGCTCCCAGCGGCTGAACAGCGATGTGGAAAGCACCCGGCCCGGCGTCTTGCCATCAAGACCGGCCTCGCGAATGACGAGCTCGCCTGACGCGACGACGCCACCGGCGCCACGCATGGTTTCACGCATCAGCTCATGCATCGAATAAAAGCTGGCCCTGATGGAATAGGCCGTCAGCACAAGGCCGAGCGCCTTGGGCGACAGGATTTCCCGGCAGATATCCAGCATCAGCGGCAGATGGTCGAACAATTGCCAGACCTCGCCATGGGTGCCGCGGCCGAATTTCGGCGGGTCGGTAAGGATGATGTCGTAGCTATTGCCGCGACGCTCCTCACGCTGGATGAACTTCATCGCGTCTTCGCAGATCCAACGGATCGGCGCCTGCTCGAGCCCGGCGAGCGCCTGATTTTCCTTGGCCCAGCCAATCGCCTTCTTGGAGGCATCGACATGGGTGACTTCAGCGCCTGCGGCCGCCGCGACCAGCGACGCGACGCCGGTGTAACCGAAGAGGTTCAGCACTTTCAGCGGACGGTCGGCCGTTTCGATGGCATGTTTCAGCCATTCCCAATGCACTATCTGTTCCGGAAAGACGCCGACATGCCGAAAGGCCGTGAAGCGGCCAAGAAATTCGATGCCGAGCAGGGACAGAGGCCAGGTTTCGCCAAGCGCCACCTTCGGAAAGCGCCAGCGGCCCATGCCATCCTCATCCGTATCGCCGGTAAAGACGGCGTCGGCATTCTGCCATACGCGGTCCGGGATCGAAGGCTTCCAGAGAGCCTGCGCCTCGGGGCGAACGATGCGGTAATCGCCATATTGTTCGAGCTTCAGGCCGTTGCCGCTATCGATAAGGTGAAAATCACCGGCGCCGCTCGATTCCAGAATGACGGGAACCTGTTCCGCAGGCAGCGCACCAGTGCGCTGCATCAGGGCGCGCGCGGGGACCTGTTCTGCGGCGGCTGTTACGACGGGTTTTTCCTTCGGTGCCGCTTTCTGCACGCTGCGCACGGCATCCGGCTCGCGCTTTTTCTGCGCGGCATCCGCGCGGCGCACCGGCTTTGCGGCATGAACCTGTTTTTTCTCGCTCCCGGCACGTGCACGATTGCCCGGCCGGCTGTCTTTTTTCTTCAATGGAAATCTTTCCGCTTCTGCCCGCGTCTTATGGCGCAGCAAATAGCATTCCACGCGCCGCTCGCCTAGAGCCGGAACGAATGTCGGCTACATCACTTTGCCGGGAGTTGACCGACATTGGTAGCATGGCCGGTCGCAGCGGCTTTCTGCCGGTTGGCCTCGTCATGCCAGCGAACGGCTTCCTTCGCCTCGATGCGGGCGCGTTTGCGATGTTTGCCCTGGGCGAACCATGTGGCCGCCGATCCCAGCAGCACACCGAAAATGACCGCCAGAAACAGGAATACGAAAAACGGCGCGGTGAAGGACAGAACGCCATCTTCCGGTCGGAACGGATTGAGCGCCAGCGTCACGGATTGACGATTGGCCACGCACAGGATGACGAGAACAATCGCCAGCGGAAGCAGGATGATGAGGTTGATGATTTTTTTCGACATCCGAGAATACTCCATCGCTGCGGGGCTCCGCTAGCTCCGTTTCCGGCGCGGGCAGTGAGGACGATCAATCGTCCTCTTCGTCACCCATGCCGGGGTTCAGGCGCTCACGCAGTTCCTTGCCCGTCTTGAAGAAAGGCACCCATTTTTCCTCGACGAAAACCGACTCACCCGTACGCGGGTTCCGACCGGAACGCGACGGACGGTTTTTCACCGAAAATGCGCCGAAACCACGAAGCTCGACACGATTTCCTGCCGCCAGGGCGTCGGTGATTTCATCCAGCACCGCATTGACGATGTTTTCCACGTCACGGTGATAAAGGTGCGGGTTACGCGCAGCAACGATCTGCACCAGTTCAGACTTGATCACGGTTGCCCCCTGAAAGAATTGGATTTTTAACGCGGCTCAACCTGCCAAACGGAAACAAGACCGTCAAGAAACAACTTGTCCGTACCGAGCTGGCCGGGGCCTGCGAAGGGAATTAAATCGTCATATCCCAGAAACTTCGCTATTTGCGCAACACTGAAAAGCGCAAAAGGCGAACGGGATGACGGCGCACGCCATTCGACGATCGGCAAATCCTTGGCAACACCGCGTGTTTCGAAATAGCTGCGAATTTCCTTTTCGCCGCCAAGCGTATCGACCAGCTTGTTGGCGAGCGCCTGCCTGCCGGTGAAAATCGATCCATCCGCCAGTTTCAGCACGTCTTCGCGCGGCAACTTGCGGCGATCAGCCACAAGATCGACGAACCAGCCGTAGCTGTCCATCACCATGGCGCGGATCATCGTCTTCGCCTCCTCCGGCGCCTCGTGGAACGGCGAAGGCTCCGCCTTCATCGGCGACGACTTGATTTCCTGCAACGAAACGCCGAGCTTTTCCATCAACTGGCCAAGCTGGGGGTACTGGAAGATCACGCCGATCGAGCCGGTGATCGAGGTCTCGCCGGCGACGATGATATCGCCTGCCGATGCGATCATATAACCTGCGGAAGCGGCAAGCGTGCGCACATCCGAGACAACCGGCTTCTTTTCCGCGACGCCTCGAATGGCCTTGAAGATGCGCTCACCGCCATAGGTGGTGCCGCCTGGCGAGGAAATCGACACGATCAGCCCTTTGACATTCTCGCTCTTGGCGATCTTGTCGAGCCGCTCGAGAAGTTCGGTATTGTCGGTGATCAGGCCGGAGACCTCGACGCGGGCAATATGGGGCTTCGCACTTTGCTGCGGTCCATCCCATAAAAACCGGTAAAGACCGAAAGCACCGGCGACAAGCAGGAGAACGGCGGCAATCCGCCAGAAAGTCAGCTTGCGGCGCAACCGCCTGCGATCCGCTATCGCCATATTGTCCATAAAAACCTCTGTCATCCGCTTTTGCGCTTCAGGCCATATGGTTCTTCTAACGCGAAGCCGCAAGGAAACAATAAGGAAACCAGAATTACGATAAAATTCGCATTTCCCTTGCACCTCTCCAGACAAAAACCATATTGGCAGGACAAAGCACTCATGCCAAAGACATTTAGATAGAGACACAAGCTTCGATTGTGCGCCAGAATGGCGCCCTAGAAGCATTCCGGACCCACTCTTATGCTCGAAAGACTCCGCGAACCCGCGCCAGCATTTTCGCTGCCCAATGACCAGAACGGCGCCTATGACACCGCGCTGCGGCATTCTGCGCGCGTGAAGCGGCTGAAAATCATTCTGCCGCTCGGCGCGGCAATCATTTCGCTCGCCTTCATCGCCGTTTCGGTTATCCGAACCTGGGCGCCCGACGAGGTCTCTCTTGAGAGCGCACGAATTGAAGACGGCAAGATCGTGATGGAAAAACCCGCTGTTGCCGGCCGCAACGAGAAGGGGATCGATTATTCCATGAATGCCGACCGTGCGTTGCAGGACATCGCCAACCCCAATCTCATGACGCTTGAGAAGGTTCTGGCGGCAGTGCCGGTAAACGACAGCGTCGCGCAGGTGATCGCCCAGGAAGGCATTTTCGACCGGGCGACCAACAAGCTGAAGATGACCGCCCCTTTTGACATCAATCTCAGCAATGGCATACAAGCGAAGTTCCAGTCTGCGGATGTCGATCTGAAGGCCGGAAAAATGAGCAGCCAGGAGCCGGTTTCGATCAAAACAAACGACGGCTCGATTGTTGCGCAATCGATTGACATCGCCGATAATGGCAAGACAATTACATTTTCGGGGCAGGTACGGGCACGTATCGCTGCATCCAATATCAAGAATGAAGGCAAGTGAGAGCCCGGTCCAGATGATGCAAATTTCCCGTCCCGTTTCCCTTGGCAAATCCGCCGGCCTTGCAGCCGCAGGTCTTGTCTTTTCGTGTCTTGCAACTGTGGCTTTCGCCCAGAACACCACCAGCAACATGCAGGGCGTCAAGCTTTCCGGCGACCAGCCGATCGCGATTGAAAGCGACCAGCTCGAGATTCGCGACCAGGAGCGCAAGGCCTATTTCACCGGCAATGTGAAAGTGGTGCAGGGAACGACCACCCTTCAGGCTGGCAAGATGACCGTGAATTACAAGGGCGAGGGTTCTTCGCTCACCAGCGGCGACGCCAATATCGAAAAAATCTTCGTCGACAATAATGTCTATCTGACGTCCGAGACCCAGAAGGCGACGGCCGATCACGGCGAATTCGACATGGCGGCGCAGACCTTCATTCTGACCGGCAAGCAGGTCGTGCTTTCGGAGGGCACGAATGTGTTCACCGGCTGCAAGCTCACCGTTCTGATGAATACGGGACAGGCCAAGCTCGAAAGCTGCGGCGGCCCTGTCCGGATCATGCTCGATCCGAAATCGCAGAAAAAACAGTAGTCTTTCCTCGTGAAGATACCCTCGATCTCAAAGATATTCGGCGGCGGGCGCAGCCGATCCGCGGACGCGGCCTCGCCGGCGGACAAGACCCCCTATCAGGGCACGCTGATCGCGCATGGCCTGACGAAGACCTATAATACGCGCCGTGTCGTCAACGGGGTTTCGCTGGTCGTGCGCCGAGGCGAGGCCGTTGGACTGCTCGGCCCGAACGGTGCGGGCAAAACCACCTGTTTTTACATGATCACGGGCCTGGTGCCCGTGGATACCGGCAAGATCGCCATCAACGGCAACGATGTCACCACCATGCCGATGTATCGACGCGCGCGTCTCGGCGTCGGTTATCTGCCGCAGGAAGCATCGATCTTCCGGGGATTGACGGTCGAGGAAAACATCCGCGCCGTGCTGGAAGTGCATGAGCCGGACGCTGCCAAGCGCAACCGCAAGCTCGATGAGCTGCTGGAAGAGTTTCATATCGCGCAACTGCGAAAGTCGCCTGCCGTGGCGCTTTCGGGTGGCGAGCGGCGGCGTCTGGAAATCGCGCGCGCACTCGCGACCGATCCGACCTTCATGCTGCTCGACGAACCTTTCGCGGGCGTCGATCCGATTTCGGTCAGCGATATCCAGAATCTGGTGAGACACCTGACTGCGCGCGGCATCGGCGTTCTCGTGACCGACCACAATGTCCGTGAAACGCTCGGTCTTATCGACCGCGCATACATCATCCATGCCGGCGAGGTTCTGACGCATGGACGTCCGGACGATATCGTCAACAATCCGGATGTACGCCGCCTCTATCTCGGCAATAATTTCAGCCTTTGAGACCTGGAGCGGGATAGCGAAAAGTGTGTGCGGTTTTCGCTTGAAATCCCGCTCTAATTATATGATCTAGATCGTGATTTAAGATTTCAGGTCGTTTCGGCCTAAAATCATCATGATCGGCACGCGAAAGATTCTTCATCGCGCCCCGCCCTGACGCTTGACCAAACAAGATAAAAAAGCAATTTTTGGGCCAAGTTCCGTCGTCTCAGTAAAATTTCTGGAAAATCAGGCGACGGAGAAGCTGTAAGGGGAGTTTCGCGTCCGCCATGGCATTGTCTGCCAGCCTTTTGCTGCGTCAAAACCAGTCTCTCGTGATGACACCGCAACTGATGCAGTCCATCCAGCTGCTTCAGATGACGCATTTCGAGCTGACGCAGTTCATCGCGCAGGAGGTGGAGCGCAATCCGCTGCTGGAAATTGCGGCAAACGATGGCGATTTGAGCAGCGATGCCCCGGCAGAGACCGAGAGTTTCGGTGACGCGGACGGCGAAGGCTCGGAGAGATCCGCTACGGTGACGCCCGACAGCGACGACTGGTATGGCGACCGCGCCGCAAATCTCGGCGAGCAACTGGACACCAGCTTCGAAAACGTCTTTCCCGACGATGCCGAGCCCAGAAAAGCCGATGCGCCCGAACTGGCCGGCCAATGGAAATCCATGCCCGGCCAGGAGTCGGGGGAAAGTTACGATCTCGACGATTTCGTCGCGGCCAGACAGAGCCTCAGCGACCATCTCAATCAGCAGCTGCCGCTCGCCATATCCGCCGCCGAAGACCGAATGATCGCCGATGCGCTGATCGGCCAGCTTGACGAGACCGGCTATATTGCGGCGGATGCGGTCGACGACGTCGCCGAACGGCTGGGCGCGGCCCCGTCGACGGTCGAGCACGTTCTGAAGACGCTTCAGGGTTTCGATCCACCGGGTGTATTTTCCCGTTCCTTAAGCGAATGTCTGGCGATCCAGCTTGCCCAGAAGGACCGGCTCGACCCGGCCATGCGGGCTTTCGTCGACAATCTGGAACTTCTGGCGAAACGCGACTTCGCCTCCCTTAAAAAAATCTGCGGCGTCGATGAGGAAGATCTCCTCGACATGCTGGCGGAAATCCGCACGCTCAACCCCCGCCCCGGCGCGGGTTACGATTCGATGGTTTCGGAGACCATCGTTCCCGACATTATCGTTCGTCCCTCCTCCACCGGCGGCTGGCTGGTGGAAATCAATCCCGAGACGCTGCCGCGCGTGCTTATCAACCAGAGTTATTTCGCCGAGGTGTCGAAACATAAGGCGCGTGCAGGCGAGGATCAGGATTTCCTGACTGAGTGCATGCAGACGGCGCATTGGCTGACCCGCAGCCTCGATCAGCGCGCCCGGACAATCATGAAGGTGGCGACGGAAATCGTGCGCCAGCAGGACGCCTTTCTCGTCAATGGCGTAGATCATCTGCGCCCGCTGAACCTCAAGACGGTGGCCGACGCCATCAAGATGCACGAATCCACCGTCAGCCGGGTGACATCGAAAAAATACATGCTGACGCCGCGCGGTCTGTTCGAGCTGAAATATTTCTTCAGCGTGTCGATCAGCGCCGTGGAAGGCGGAGACAGCCATTCGGCGGAAGCGGTGCGCCACCGCATCAAGGCCATGATCGCGCAGGAGGCCGCCGAGGCGGTTCTTTCAGACGATGATATCGTCGACAATCTGAAAAAGAGCGGCATCGATATCGCCCGCCGCACCGTCGCCAAATATCGCGAGGCGATGAACATCCCCTCCTCCGTGCAGAGACGTCGGGAAAAGAAGGCGATGGCCAAGCTGCCCGCCTTCTGAGGGGCGGCCGCGATCACGTTTATGGCGGTTTTTTGCCGCACCATTGACTCTTGCCACGGCAAGGGCTAGAAGCCCGCCGCACACGTCAGCAAGGTCATTTGTAACGGATTCATCTCCACCGTCCATGGGCGTAAAATTCGAATGAGGGCTTTTTAAGGTCTTCGAAACGCTTGGATGCGCGCGCGGCTTGACGTAAGCTGGTACTCGCAAATCACTACAAAAAGGAAAATTTCCATGAGTGTGCGTGTATCTGGTAAACATATGGAGATCGGTGAATCTTTCCGTCAGCGGATCGAGGACAATATAGGTCTGGCGGTTACCAAATACTTCGATGGGGGGTATTCAGGCCAGGTGACCGTGGAGAAGTCCGGATCGCGTTTTGCCGCGGACTGCAAGCTGCATCTCGATACCGGCGTTGTATTGCATGCGGCGGGTCAGGCAAATGATCCGCAGGCGAGCTTCGATGCCGCCGCAGAGCGGATCGAGAAGCGCCTGCGCCGCTACAAGCGCAAGCTTAAGGACCACCACAATGGTGCGAATGGCGTGTCGCAGGAAATCGCCTATACGGTGATGGATGCTATTCCCGATGAGGACCACGAGGTTCCTGAAGATTACGCACCCACCATCGTAGCGGAGAGTTCTAAACAGATTAAGACAATGTCCGTCGCCAGCGCCGTGATGGCGCTCGACATGACGGACGAACCGGTTCTGCTGTTCCGCAGCCCGGGCAAGGAATATCTCAACATCGTTTACCGGCGTCATGACGGCAATATTGGCTGGATCGACGCGGAAACGATCAAGAGCTGAACAGTCTGACAAGACGTGGGAGGCAGAGCGCGAAAGTGCATCTGCCTCCTGCATCGTCTCGATGGCATGAAGGAAAAAGAGAATGGCGTTGGCAGATTTGCTGCAACAAGATGCGATTATTCCCGCCCTCAAGGTGAATTCCAAAAAGCAGTTGCTTCAGGAGCTGGCCGCAAAGGCAGCCAGAATTACCGGAGTCTCGGAACGGGAAGTTTTCGACGTCATCCTCCAGCGTGAGAAACTCGGCTCCACCGGTGTGGGCCACGGCATCGCCATTCCGCATGGCAAGCTCAACAGCATCCATCAGATCACCGGCGTCTTCGCACGCCTTGAAACACCGGTCGATTTCGAAGCGCTGGACGACCAGCCGGTCGATCTGGTTTTCCTGCTGCTCGCGCCCGAGGGCGCCGGCGCGGATCACCTGAAGGCGTTGTCCAGAATTGCACGCGCCCTGCGCGACCCTGAACTGGTCGCCAAGCTGCGCGCCACCGATTCCGACACCGCAATCTACGCTTTCCTCAATCAGGAGCAGGCGACGGCTGCTTGATCGCAGGCTAACTCCCTCAGTTTAACGGCAATAAAAAACGCGCCCTGAAGGCGCGTTTTTTATGACGTAAGGATAGATGCCTTACGCGTCCTTTTCATTGAGAGACGAGGTGCCCGGCTCGGCCGATGCGGCAACTTCCGCCTTCGGGCCGCCCTTGGCGACGCCGACCATTGCCGGGCGCAGGACGCGGTCGCCGATGGTGAAACCGGCCTGAACCACCTGCAGCACGGTATTGTTTGGAACTGCCGGATTCGGAATTTCGAACATGGCCTGATGGAAATTCGGGTCGAACTTCTGGCCTTCGGCATCGATCTTCTTCACGCCGTGGCGTTCCAGCGTCGACAGCATCGAACGTTCCGTCATCTCGACGCCTTCGATCAAACCGTTGAGACCGGCTTCGCCATTGGTCTTGAGTTCATCGGGAATGGCTTCAAGCGCGCGGCGAAGATTATCGGAAACGGCGAGCATATCGCGCGCGAAACCAGCGAGCGAATAGGCTTTCGCATCCTTGACATCGCGTTCCGTGCGACGGCGAAGATTGTCCATTTCGGCCGCAAGGCGCAGGAACTTGTCACGCAGGTCGGCATTTTCAGCCTTCAGCAGCTCGACCGGATCGGGTTCGGCAGCGTCAATCGGCTCTTCCCCGGCGAGCGCGGGTTCGACAAACTCTTCGGCGACGTCCGCGTCAGGTCCGGGCTTTTTTGTATCGTCGGTCATGACGTTCTCCAAATTTGAATATGTTGGTTGCGCCCGATATCGAGCTTTGACGGGCAAAAATCAAGGCTTGCGGCGAAAAGCTTGCCGCATTCCCTGACCTTGCGGGTCTGTCCTATCTCTGCTTGCGGGAAAGGCGGGCCATGATCTGCGCCGTGTAATCCACCATCGGCACGATACGGGCGTAATTCAGCCGGGTCGGGCCAATGACGCCGACCGCACCCACGACCCGATTGTCCTCGTCGCGATAGGGCGCGACGATCAGCGACGAACCGGACAGGGAAAACAGCTTGTTTTCCGAGCCGATGAAAATCCTGACCCCCGAGCCACTTTCGGCGAGATTGAGGATTTCGATGAGATTTTCCTTGCGCTCCAGGTCGTCGAACAGCAGGCGCACCCGATCGATATCTTCCTCACCGGCGAGACCTTCGAGCAGGTTGGAGCGACCGCGAACGATGAGACGGCCGAGCTTGCCCTCCTCATTGTCTCCCGCCCATACCGCCAGACCACGCTCCACTAGGTCCTGCGCCAATATGCCGAGTTCCGATTGCAGTTCCGCCCGCTGCGTCTGGAACTGACCCCGCAACTCGTGCAGCGTCTGACCGGAGAGATGGGCATTGATGAAATTCGCCGCTTCGGTCAATTGCGATGAGGAAATGCCGGCCGGCAATTCGATGATGCGGTTTTCGACCTGATTGTGGTCGCCCACCAGCACGGCGAGCGCCTTGGTGGGTTCCAGCCTTATGAATTCGACATGCTTCAGGATGACATCGTTCTTAGCCGTCAATACGAGGCCCGCGCCGCGCGACATGCCGGACAGCATGCGGCTTGCCTCCGTCAAAAGCCCTTCCAGCGACTGTTCGTGGCCGGCGACCGGTCCGATCTGGCGATCGATAGTCGCCCTTTCCTCGGCGGGCAGATCACCCACCTGCATGAAGGCGTCAACAAAGAAGCGCAGCCCCGTCTGGGTCGGCAGGCGACCGGCGCTGATATGTGGCGAATAGATGAGGCCGAGCTCTTCGAGATCGCTCATGACATTGCGGACGGAGGCGGGTGAAAGCGACATCGGCAACAACCGCGACAGGCTGCGCGATCCGAGCGGCTCGCCCGTATCGAGATAACCTTCGACGATGCGCCGGAAAATTTCCCGAGACCGTTCATCCAGCAGCGATGCCTGATCTTTTGATAGCGGTGCGGAAAAACCCATTTCGTCCGTTCTTTGTCGTTCAAACCAGCTCGCATCAATATAATGCGTTGCAACGCCGGGGCAAAATGGAAATTGGCTTTGCAAAAGCCCGGACCTCGCCTTAGAAGGCAGGGACCAACATGGAGAGTGGATCATATGCGGCCTTCAGGCAGAAAAACCGACCAGATGCGCAAGGTTTCCTTCGAGCGCAATTTCTCGAAACATGCCGAAGGTTCCTGTCTCGTGAAATTCGGCGACACGCATGTGCTCGTCACCGCAAGCCTTGAAGAAAAGACGCCGCCGTGGCTGCGCAACAGCGGCAAGGGCTGGGTCACCGCCGAATATGGCATGCTGCCGCGCTCCACCCATGAGCGCATGAAGCGCGAAGCCGCTTCCGGCAAGCAGGGCGGCCGCACGCAGGAAATCCAGCGCCTCATCGGCCGTTCGCTGCGCGCCGTCGTCGATCTGCAGGCGCTGGGTGAGCGCCAGATCAGCATCGACTGCGACGTGATCCAGGCCGATGGCGGCACCCGCACCGCCTCCATCACCGGCGCGTGGATTGCGCTCCACGATTGTCTGAAATGGATGGAAACCCGCAACATGATCAAGGTCGAGAAGGTTCTGAAGGACCATATCGCCGCGATCTCCTGCGGCATCTTCGCCAACCAGCCGGTGATCGATCTCGATTATCTCGAGGATTCCTCCGCCGAGACCGATGCAAATTTCGTCATCACCGGCTCCGGCGGCATCGTCGAGGTTCAGGGCACGGCGGAAGGCGCGCCCTTCTCCGAGGAAGAATTCCTGACGCTGCTCGGTCTTGCCAAGGCCGGTTGCAGCGAACTGGTCGCCCTTCAGAAACAGGCGATCGCCTGAGCCGACAGGAAAGCACCATGCGCAAGCTCGATACCAGAACGATCGTCGTCGCCAGCCATAACAAGGGCAAGATCGCCGAAATCGCCGATCTGATCGGGCCTTTCGGCTTCTCCGCCAAGTCGGCGGCGGAACTGAATTTCGAAGAGCCGGATGAGACGGGTACGACCTTCGAGGAAAATGCCGCCATCAAGGCGCTTGCCTCCGCGAAGGCATCGGGTCTTCCGGCTTTGTCCGACGATTCCGGTCTGGTCATCGATGCGCTGGATGGTGCGCCGGGTGTCTATACCGCCAATTGGGCGGAAACGGCCGATGGCACGCGCGACTTCGCCATGGCGATGCAAAAGGTCGAGGATGCGCTGGCCGAGCGTGGCGCATCGAAGCCGGAAGACCGCACCGGGCGCTTCGTCAGCGTGCTGTGCCTCGCCTGGCCGGATGGGCATCTCGAATATTTCCGCGGCGAGGTGGAAGGCACGGTGGTGTGGCCGCCGCGCGGAACGAGCGGTTTCGGTTACGATCCGGTCTTCAAACCGGAAGGATACGACACCACATTCGGCGAGATGAGCGCGGATGAAAAACACGGCTGGAAACATGGCGACGCCTTCGCGCTTTCGCACCGTGCCCGGGCGTTTAAAAAATTCGTAGAAACCTGCCTGGAGGCATGAACCCGATGGTCGGGGAGCATCAACTTTCTGCCCCCGGCGCGTCGCTTCTGCCGGATACGGGCGATCCCGGTTTCGGGATCTATCTGCATTGGCCCTTCTGTGCGGCCAAATGTCCCTATTGCGATTTCAACAGCCATGTCCGTCACCGGCCGGTGGATCAGGAACGGTTTACGGCGGCCTTTCTCCGTGAAATGGAACATATGCGGACGCTGAGCGGCCCGCGTGTCGTGACCAGCATCTTCATGGGCGGCGGCACGCCATCGCTAATGGACCCGCAGACGGTCGCAGCACTTCTCGATGGCGTCTCGCGCTTCTGGCATGTGCCGGATGGTATCGAGATCACCATGGAAGCCAATCCTTCCAGCGTCGAGGCGGAGCGTTTTCGCGGTTACCGCGCGGCGGGCGTCAACCGTGTCTCGCTCGGCGTGCAGGCGCTGAACGACCGCGACCTGAAGTTCCTTGGCCGCCTGCATGATGTTGCCGATGCCTTGAAGGCCATCCGGCTGGCGCGGGAGATTTTTCCGCGCATGTCCTTCGATCTCATCTATGCGCGCCCGAACCAGACGGTGGCCGAATGGGACGCCGAGCTGAAAGAGGCTGTCTCCTACGCGGTTGACCATCTGTCGCTCTATCAGCTGACCATCGAGGAAGGCACACCCTTCTACGGGCTGCACAAGGCCGGCAAGCTCATCGTGCCGGATGGCGAACATTCGGCCGTGCTTTATGAGGCGACGCAGGAAATCACCGAGCGTTACGGCATGCCGGCCTATGAGGTTTCCAACCATGCCCGGCCCGGCGCTGAAAGCCGCCACAACCTGACCTACTGGCGTTATGGCGATTATGCCGGCATCGGCCCCGGCGCGCATGGACGCCTGACGAGAGGCGCTTCCAAGCTCGCAACCGCCACCGAGCGCCACCCGGAAAACTGGCTCGAAACCGTTGAGCGGGAAGGCCACGGCATGGTCGATCAGGAGTTGCTCGGCGTCGATGAACAGGCCGATGAATTGCTGCTGATGGGCCTTCGCCTGCGCGAAGGCATCGATCTCGCCCGCTGGAGCGATCTTTCCGGCCGCGATCTCGACCCGGAGAAGGAGGAATTCCTCCTCCAGCACGGTTTCGTGGAGAGGCTCGGCAATTCCCGCCTGCGCTGCACGCCGTCCGGCATGCTTATTCTGGACGCGGTGGTGGCCGATCTCGCCTGCTGACGCCAGCCTCCACCCGGCTTTAGCCATATAAACAAGACGACAATAAAAAAGCGGCCCGAAGGCCGCTTTTTTCATGCGTTGTTTTCGTTGATCAGGCGTTTCAACAGCTCAACCTCATGGCCGAGCTTGGTGTCGCCGGAAATCAGTTCCTCGATCTTGCGCACGGCATGCAGAACCGTGGTGTGATCGCGACCGCCGAAACGGCGACCGATCTCGGGGAAAGACCGCGGCGTCAGCATCTTGGCCAGATACATGGCGATCTGGCGCGGCTTGACGATGACACGGGTACGGCGGTTGGACACCAGCTCCTGTCGCGACACATTATAGTGCTTGGCGACGATGCGCTGAATATCCTCGATGCGTACACGCTTGGCCTCACCCGTCCCGACGAGATGCGACAGCAGCTCATCGACACGATCAACCGAGAGGTTCGGCTCGAAGGAGCGACGGAACATCAGCTGGTTGAAGGCACCTTCCAGTTCGCGTCCGCTTGCCGTCACGCTCTTGGCCACATGGGTCAGGATTTCATCCGAAATCTCGAAGGACGGATCGTCCTGACGTGCCGAGCCGAGGCGGCGGTTGAGCATTTCATAGCGCATGTCATAGTCGGGACCTTCGATCTCGATGGCCATGCCGCCCTGAAGACGGGAACGGACACGCGGATCGAGCGATTCCAGCTCCCACGGCGCGCGGTCAGCCGCAACCACGACCTGCTTGGCGCTGTCGAGCAGCATGTTGAGCAGATGGCAGAATTCGTGCTGGATCATCTTGCCCTGCAGGAACTGCATGTCATCGATGACGAGCAGGTCGATATTGCGCAGCGTGTCCTTCAAAGTCAGCGCGTCATTGTCGCGGATCGCGGTTGCGAAACGCCACATGAAATATTCGGCCGTCAGATAGACCACGCGCGGATTGCGCGGGCTGTCGATGGCGGCATTGGCGATTGCCTGCAGAAGATGCGTCTTGCCGAGGCCGACACCCGCATGGATGAACAGCGGGTTGAAGCGCACGGCGCCGGCACCGGCTTCGGCGATCGTCTTTGCCGCCGCAAGCGCGACGCGGTTGGACGAGCCTTCGACAAAGGTATCGAAGGTGAAACGTGTGTCGAGCGGCGAACCGAACAACGGCCCGGAACCGCCCTGACGCAGGGTCGCCTGCGAAGCCGCAGGCTGTGCGGCAGGCGTCGCGGGCTGGGACGGAATGAAGGACTTGTTACGCTGAACCGCGCCGACTTCCGGAACGGGCTGCGCCCTTTCCTCGGTCTGAGCCGGACGGACCGGACGGCTGGCCGAGCGGACCAGAATCTCCACCTTCAGCACATCCGGATCCTCGCTCTGGACGAGGTTCGTGATCAGATCCATGTAACGGTTGTTGATCCAGGACTTCAGAAAAGTCGTCGGAACGGTGAAACGGACGACGCTTTTCGAAACGGAATGGAGTTTGAGCCGTGCAAACCAGCTTGCATAGACCTCCGGACCAACCTGTGCCTTGAGCCGCGCGCTAAAACGTTCAAACAGCGCATCGTGCGTCATTGCCGATTTGTCCCCTGCCGCATCTGAGCAAGCTGCATCACGCGTCTTTGGTGCGCGGTCCCCATCAGCCACCGCACCCATCGCCAAATTCAATTGCATATTGCCGCCTTTCAAATTGCCAATCATAGCCTGACGATCAAAGATCGATCGCCAGAGATCCCCCTCGTATATTTTTGCCTCCAGCGTTCCCCTCGAAAGAACGTCAAAGGCGACTACTCGTTTGCGAGCCGGTTATCCCATTTCCCTCCCCCTCATGGAGAGGCCTGCGACACGCTAAAACGCTCCTTTCGTTACAACCTTAAGGCGCATTCTTGAGGACAAAAAACTCCCGCCCGTTCCGGAGACCGAAACGGCACAAAAAGCTCCATGACCTGAAAAAACGGACCCCGAAAGACCCGCCAGCAAGAAGGTGAATATCGTCGATACGATCATCGAGATAATCTGTGGACTGAGATCCGCACCCCTTGTTGAAATGCATTTAGGCAGGATCGTGGGGAGAGATCAATGGCGTTTTTTCTGCAAAAACTCAGATCGGCCATTGACTCGTAAAGGCCGTTTTGCATCACCGACAAGGTGCGAAGCAGAATCGCTTATGAATCAATGAGATTCAATTTTGGCAATTTTTGAGAGCTGATTTTGGCAAAAAAATAAAAATCTTCTTGACTCAAAACTAGCCGCGACTTCCGTAGAGAAAGCCCCCGAGTTTTCCAGAGACCTCCAGCAAGCTGTTGTTTTTATTGCAAATTTCCTGTCGTCCATCTGACATGCGTTTGTCACGTTACGGCAGCAATGGTTAACGGGCAGTTAGAATCACAAAAAGCCCGGTCAAAAGACCAGGCTTTTTGAATAATTATTTGTGATTAGCCGGATTAGGCGGAAAGAGCCTTAACGCGCTGTGCGAGACGCGACACCTTGCGGGATGCGGTGTTGCCGTGCAGAACGCCCCGGGTGGCGGCGCGCTGAATCTCGGGCTGAGCTGCCTTCAGAGCTTCGGTAGCGACTGCGAGATCACCGGAAGCGATGGCTTCCTCGACCTTGCGGATGAAGCCGCGAACGCGCGAACGGCGAGCCTTGTTGACTGCGGTACGGCGAGCGATCTTGCGGGTCGCCTTTTTCGCCGAAGTTGTATTGGCCATGTATGCCTCTCTTCGAATTCAAACCAAATTCCGCAACCATAGGATCGGGTCGTTCGAAGACCTCACGTAACCCAAGAATGCGGGAGTAATTTCGGACAAGCCGGATGGCTTTCCTTAACCGTGGGCGGGCATATACCGCTAAAGCTTACGCCCGTCAACGCGCAAAACGCTTAAAAGCGCCGATATTCCGAATCCTTAGCGATTCCGGAAAGCGGGTTTGCGCTTTTCCACGAAGGCGACCATGCCCTCCTTCTGATCCACTGTCGCAAAGAGCGACTGGAAGGATCGTCTTTCATATCTCAGTCCTTCCGCAAGCGGCACCTCGAAGGAGCGATTGACGCTTTCCTTGGCCATGAGAACGGCAGCACGCGACAGGGAAGCGATGCGGGTTGCCGCCTCCACCGCCTCGTCCATGAGATTTGCGGCCGGCACAACACGCGACACGAGACCGGCCCGCTCAGCCTCCGCCACATCCATCATGCGCCCGGTCAGAACCAGATCCATGGCCTTCGCCTTGCCGACTGCCCGTGTCAGCCGCTGCGAGCCGCCCATGCCAGGGATGACACCGAGGGTGATTTCCGGCTGGCCGAATTTTGCCGTGTCCGAAGCGATGATGAAATCGCACATCATCGCCAGCTCGCAGCCGCCGCCCAGCGCAAAGCCGGATACGGCAGCGATGACCGGCTTGCGGGTGGCCGCAACCTCGTCCCAGCCGCCGAGAAAATCGCCGACATAGGCATCGACGAAATCCAGCCCCTGCATTTCCTTGATATCGGCGCCTGCCGCAAATGCCTTTTCCGAACCGGTGATAATGATCGCACCGATGGAATCATCGGCGGAAAACGAAGACAGAATGTGCCGCAGCTCTTTCAGAAGCACCGAATTGAGAGCGTTGAGCGCCTTGGGGCGGTTGAGGGTGATGACACCCACCTCATCGCGTTTCTCGACCAGTATCGTTTCATAGTCCACGGCAATCTCCCCTTCCGGCACTCCGGCTCCGTTACTTCTGGCAGGCGGCGCAATAAAAGGTCGAACGACCGGCCTGCACCACCCTTTCAACCGTACCCCCGCAGCCGGGTGTCCGGCAAGGCTGGCCTTCCTGATCGTAGACCGAAAAGGAATGCTGGAAATAACCGAGCGTTCCGTCCGTCTGTATATGGTCTCGCAATGAGGAGCCGCCGGCGGCGATCGCATCCGCGATCACGTCGCGGATTTTCTCCGTCAGATCGACGAGCTGCGCTTTGGGCTTGCCACCTTTCGTCACCAGCGTTCCCGCCGCCCGCAAAGGCGAAAGATGCGCGCGCCACAGCGCCTCGCAGACATAGATATTGCCGAGACCGGCAATGACCTTCTGGTCCAGCAGCGTGCTTTTCAGGGGCTGGCTTTTACCTTCAAACCGGCTCGCCAGATAATCCGCGCTCAGTGCATTGCCTGTCGGCTCCGGGCCGAGCTCGGCAAAAGCGGGGTAAAGGTCGAGCTTGTTGCGCTCCACCAGATGCATGAAGCCGAAGCGGCGCGGATCATTATAGATGACGCAGACGCGCTCTTCCCCTTTATCCAGATGAAAGACGACATGGTCATGCTTGCCGTCTTTGGAACGGACATGGTGAAACACGCCGGGTGCATCGTCGGCCTCGCCCGCTTCCGCCTCGATGCGGAACGAGCCGGACATGCCGAGGTGGGAAACGATGGTCAGCCCATCCTCCAGTTCGATCAGAAGATATTTCGCCCTGCGCCCGAGCGACAGGATCGTCTTGCCTTCGATAAGCGCTGCAAAATCCTGCGGGAATGGAAAGCGCAAATCGGGGCGGCCGAGATGGAGCCTGCGGACCCTTGCGCCTTCCATGGCGGGCGCAAGGCCGCGTCTGACGGTTTCGACTTCTGGCAATTCTGGCATCTGGCTTATCCGACAGTTTATCGTTAGGACCATGTGGTCTATACAGTGCACGCGAAATGTCGCGCCCAGGCGATGCGGCAACAGATAGCGTTGCCATGGCGTTTCCGCTATGGTCCGCCACGCAATAAATATGGAGACAGACGATGACCGACGCCCGTACCACTGCCCAAGGCGGCATGGAAACGTCCTATGGCTTCCACAAGGTGGACGAAGGCAAAAAGCAGGGGTTGGTCAACGAAGTCTTCCACAAGGTGGCCAAACGCTACGACATCATGAACGATGTGATGTCGGCCGGCCTGCACCGGCTGTGGAAAGACGCCATGGTCTCTTCGCTTTCGCCGCGCAAGGATGCGTCCTACAAGGTTCTGGACGTTGCGGGCGGCACCGGCGATATCGCCTTCCGCATCATCGAAGCCTCCAACCGTCTGGCGCATGCCACTGTTCTCGATATCAACGGCTCGATGCTGGCCGTCGGCGAAGAACGCGCGGCAAAAAAGAAGCTTTCCGACAATCTGACCTTCGTGGAAGCCAATGCCGAGGAACTGCCTTTCGAGGCAAACAGTTTCGACGCCTATACGATCGCGTTCGGCATCCGCAACGTTCCGCGCATCGACGTCGCGCTGAAGGAGGCCCATCGCGTGCTGAAGCGCGGCGGGCGGCTGCTGGTGCTGGAGTTTTCCGAGGTCGAAATGCCGTTGCTTGACCGCGTTTACGACGCCTGGTCGTTCAACGCCATCCCGCAATTCGGCAAGATGATCACGGGTGACGCCGAGCCCTATCAATATCTGGTCGAATCGATCCGCAAATTCCCCAATCAGGAGGATTTCGCGACGATGATCCGCACCGCCGGCTTCTCCCGTGTCACCTATACCAATTACACCGGCGGCATCGCCGCCCTGCATTCCGGCTGGAAGCTTTAAGACCATGGCCGGCAGACGCAGGAGACAAGCATAAGCATGAGTACTTTGGGCGCATATTTCCGCCTCGCAAGGGTTGGCTGGGTTCTCGTGCGCGAAGGCGTCGTGCTGGCCCTGCCTTCCGATGACCTGCCTGCTCCCGCCCAATTGTTGAAAGCGTTGCTGAAGCCGTTCGCCCGCAGCAAGGCGAAAAGGGCGCAGCGCAGCGACCGTCTGGCGGTGGCTGTCGAGCGGCTTGGTCCTTCCTATGTGAAGATGGGTCAGTTTCTCGCCACCCGGCCGGATGTGGTGGGCGCCGACTTCGCCGACGATCTCGCGAGCCTTCAGGACCGCATGGCCTTCTTCCCGGCGGCTGCGGCGAAAGCGAATATCGAAGGCTCGCTCGGCCGTTCTGTGTCCGATCTCTACAGGGAATTCGGCGATCCTATCGCCGCCGCCTCCATTGCCCAGGTTCATCCGGCAATGGTGGATACGCCGAAGGGGCCGCGCAAGGTGGCCGTCAAGGTCATCCGCCCCGGCGTGCGCCAGCGTTTCCAGAACGACCTCGAAGCGATGTATCTGATCGCCGATCTGCAGCAGCGTTTCGTCCGCTCCGCCCGTCGCCTGCGCCCCGTCGAGGTGACACGCACGCTGGAGCAGACCACCAAGATCGAGATGGATCTGCGGCTCGAGGCCGCCGCCCTTTCCGAACTTGCGGAAAACACCAGGGACGATCCCGGGTTCCGGGTTCCCGAGGTCGACTGGGAACGCACCGGGCGCGATGTCGTCACCATGGAGTGGATCGACGGCGTCAAGATGTCGGATATCGAAGGGTTGAAGGCCGCCGGCCACGACCTGAACAAACTCGCCGACACGCTGATCCAGTCCTTCCTGCGGCACACGCTGCGCGATGGTTTTTTCCATGCAGACATGCATCCCGGCAATCTCTTCGTCGATGCTGAGGGCGAGATCGTCGCCGTCGACATGGGCATTGCCGGACGTCTCGGCAAAAAGGAACGCCGCTTCCTTGCCGAAATTCTCTACGGCTTCATTACCCGCGATTACATGCGGGTAGCGGAAGTGCACTTCGAGGCCGGATACGTGCCGGGCCATCACGATATAGCAAGCTTCGCTCAGGCGATCCGCGCCATTGGCGAGCCGATCCACGGCCAGCCGGCCGAAACGATCTCCATGGGCAAGCTTTTGACGCTGCTATTCGAAGTGACCGAGCTTTTCGACATGGAAACGCGGCCGGAACTGGTGATGCTGCAAAAGACCATGGTGGTGGTGGAAGGCGTGTCGCGCATGCTCAATCCGCGCTTCAACATGTGGAAGGCGGCAGACCCGGTTGTCGGCGGCTGGATCAGGGACAATCTCGGCCCGAAACGCATCGTCACCGATCTGAAGGACGGCGTGAAGGCGGCCCTCAAGCTTGCCGAGGCAGCGCCGGAGATCGCAGCCAAGACGGAGAAGCTGCATTCCGAATTGATGTATATGAGCGAGAACGGCCTGCGTTTCGACGCGCAAACGGCGGAAGCCATCGGCAAGGCGGAAGCGCGCCATACCAAATGGGGACGGGCGGCACTCTGGGTCATAGCGCTGACGCTTCTTTACATCGCAATCAGGATAAGCTGAGCATCTCGGCACCGGTGAGTGCCATGTTTGTGTAATGCATTGGAGCGATAAGGGCCTGATCTCTAATCGAGACAGGTGATCGATGCGGAGTAAGGGCTGCTTTGATGCCTGCGCGGAATTGCGCCGGCGGTATAGACGGATGATGCCGGACGGGATTTGATTTTGATGGCAAAAGCGCAAGTACTGAAAGAGGCCCTTTCCTATTCTTCGTGGCCGCTGGTGTTCGTCGGCGGCCTGATGGGGTCCTATTTCGCTTTCACGAGCAGCCATCCGATCGCGGCCTTTTTGACCGTTTATGCGGGCGCAGTTTTGAGCCTGTTTCTTCTCGAACGTTATATTCCCTACGAAGTCCAATGGCTTGAGGGTGATGGCGAGACCGTAAATAGCATCGGCCACACGCTTTTGACGAAAGGGCTGGTCCAGCTCGCAGCAGCCGCAGCGGCAATCTTCCCGATGGTGACCGCCAATGTGCTGCAGCCGCTTGCCGCCATGCGTTTCGACCTGTGGCCGTCTCATCTGCCGATGATCGTTCAGGTCGCCCTTGCGGTGACGATTGCCGAATTCGGCCTCTACTGGTCCCACCGTATTGCACATGAAACCGTATTCTTCTGGCGTTTCCATGCGCTGCATCACAGCGTCGTGCGGCTCTGGGTCGTCAATACGGGACGGTTCCATGTGGCCGATTCCCTGTTCAAGATCGCGCTCAGCCAGATTCCGCTCTATTTCATGGGTGCGCCGCTACAGGTTTTCTGGTGGCTGGGCGCCGTTACCGCATTCATCGGTATTTTGACCCATTGCAACGTCGATATGAAAACGGGGCCGCTCGATTACGTGTTCAGCACCCCACGCCTGCACCGCTGGCACCATTCGAAGCAGCTTCCGGAAGGAAACACCAATTACGGCGAGAACCTCGTCTTCTTCGATCTGATCTTCGGCTCCTATCATAACCCCGACAGGCCCTCTTCCACCGATATCGGTATCAAGGGTAAGATTGCGAAAGGATTCCTGCCGCAGCTCCTGCAGCCCTTCACCAAGGAAGGCGTCCGCCAGATCATCGGCAAGGACACCAAACTCGACTGAACCGAAAAACTACAGGGCACGCGCAGTATCGATCACGATACCGAGTTCGCCCCGCAGTTTTTTGGTCAGACCGGCTGCGACAAGCTCATAGGAGCGACGCACATAGTGCTCCAGTTCTTCCTGTTCGAGCGGGGAATGATCGCCAATCGATATCCATTTGCGTTTGGCGAAATAGGGCGCCTGCCCTATGCCTTCCAGCGAGGTCAATATTTCGAAGCTCTCTTCCGAGCATTTCACGACCAGCCGCCAGTCCTCCCGCTCGCCAAGCACGGCAAAGACCTTGTCGCCCACCTTGGCAACATGCGAATCCCATTGGTCGACAAAACGCACGCCCGGCCATTTGCCGAGCACCCTGTCGAATGTCTTGCGATCGAACAGGCTCATGCGAGTTTCTCCGCGATCAGGGCCGCCAGACGTTTTGCAACGTCGGCCTTGTCGAGATCCGGCCAGGCGTCGATGCCATCTGCGGAAATGATCTTCACGCTGTTGCGATCTCCGCCCATGATGCCGGTTTCCGCCGAAACATCATTCGCGACGATATAGTCCGCCCCTTTGCGCTCCAGCTTCGCCCGGCCGTTCTTCTCGACATCCTGCGTTTCGGCGGCGAAGCCCACCACAATCTTCGGGCGTTTTTCATGGTGGCCGACGGTTTTGAGAATGTCGGGATTTTCCGTCAGTTGCAGCGCCGGCGGCGCATCGCCCGGCTGCTTCTTGATCTTCTGTTCCGACGAGCCCGTCACCCGCCAGTCGGCGACGGCGGCGACCATGACGGCGATATCCGCCGGCAGTCTCGATATCACCGCATCGCGCATCTCCTCGGCGCGCTCGACATGGATAGTCGTGACCCCGGCAGGATCGGCGATGGTGACCGGGCCGGAAACCAGCATGACCTCCGCCCCCAGTTCCGCCAGAGCCGCCGCAATGGCATGGCCCTGCTTGCCCGAGGAGCGGTTGGCGATGTAGCGCACCGGGTCAATCGGTTCATGCGTGGGGCCGGAGGTCACGATCGCCGTTCTGCCCTTCAGGGGCTTTGGCCCCTCATCCAGCAATGCCGCGACGGCTTCGACGATCTGCAATGGCTCGGCCATACGGCCAAAACCAGCCTCGCCCTTCTCTGCCATCTCGCCGGCCATGGGTCCGATGAAAAACACGCCGTCTTTTTTCAGCGTTTCGACATTCCGCAGCGTGGGCTTTGCCGCCCACATTTTCGGGTTCATCGCCGGTGCCACCAGCACCTTTCGATCCGTCGCGAGAAGGATAGTGGAAGCAAGATCGTCTGCCAGACCATGCGCCATCTTCGCCATCAGATCGGCGGTGGCGGGCGCCACAAGCACAAGGTCGCAGTCACGCGCCAGCCTGATATGGCCGACATCCTGTTCATCCTGCCGGGAAAAGAGCTCGGTGAAGACATGGGTAGCGGAAAGTGCACCGACAGCAAGCGGCGTGACGAATTCCTGGGCGCCCTTGGTCATGACCGGCGTTACCTTCGCGCCGCGCTCTTTCAGGCGGCGAATGAGATCGAGGCTCTTATAGGCCGCTATGCCGCCGGAGATGATGAGGAGAATATGTTTGCCTGAAAGCGTCATGATGCCGGACCAGTTTCCCGTTTCAGGGGAAACTAAGCCCTTGGCATACAAAGTGCAATCACGCCTTTGTCACGCCGCCTTGGCGACATGATATTCCTTGATCGCGACCATCTTGATCGCCGGAAAACGCTCGGACTCATAGCGGAGCGAGAAGGCGTCCTGCGCCAGAAACACCGGATCGCCATCCAGATCGCGGGCGATATCGCCGCGCTTGACGTTGAGGAACTTGTCCATTTCCGCCGGCTGATCGGAGGAAATCCAGCGGCAGACGGAAAAGCGCGACATTTCGAAGGAGACCGGCAGGCCATATTCGCCCATCAGACGCTCCTTCAACACGTCGAGCTGCAGTGCGCCGACAACGCCGACGATGGCCGGCGAGCCGTCTTCCGGCGAAAAGAGCTGCACGACGCCTTCTTCCGCCATCTGCTGCAGGGCTTCCTTCAGTTTCTTCGCCTTCATGGCGTCTTCCAGACGCACGCGACGCAGGATTTCCGGCGAAAAGTTTGGCACGCCCTGGAAAACGAGGTTTTCACCCTCGGTCAGCGTATCGCCGATGCGCAGCGTGCCATGGTTCGGGATGCCGACCACGTCGCCCGCAAAGGCCGTATCGGCAAGCTGGCGCTGTGAGGCGAAGAAGAACTGCGGCGCAGTGAGGCCCATCTGTTTGCCGGTGCGAGCAAGCCGCGCCTTCATGCCGCGCTCCAGCTTGCCGGAGCAGATGCGGGCAAAAGCGATGCGGTCACGATGGTTCGGATCCATATTGGCCTGAATCTTGAAGACGAAGGCCGTCATTTTTTCTTCAGCCGCATGTACGGTGCGGGTATCGGCCACCTGATCGCGCGGCGGCGGCGCGAAATCGCCAAGCGCATTGATGAGGTCACGCACACCGAAATTGCGCAGCGCCGAACCGAAGAACACCGGCGTCATATGACCTTCGAGAAACGCCTGACGATCGAAAGGACGGCAGGCTTCCAGCGCCAGTTCGGTTTCTTCGACGAAAAGATGGCGCTCATTTTCCGGCAGGCGATCGGCAACCGCCTGCGGACCGTTGACCGGCATGGCTTCCACCTGCGTATCGACGCCACGGAAGGTGCTATCGGCGAGATTATAGGCGCCGCAGAAGGTCTTTGCCCGACCGACCGGCCAGGTGATGGGCGCGGTATCGAGCGCGAGCTTCTCTTCCACCTCATCGAGAATCTCGAAGGGGTCGCGGCTTTCGCGGTCCATCTTGTTGATGAAGGTGATGATCGGAATATCGCGCATGCGGCAGACTTCGAAGAGCTTCAGCGTGCGCGGCTCGATACCCTTGGCGGCGTCGATGACCATGATTGCCGCATCCACCGCCGTCAGCGTGCGGTAGGTGTCGTCGGCGAAGTCCTCGTGGCCGGGCGTATCGAGAATGTTGAAGACACGGTCGTTATATTCGAAGGTCATGACCGAGGTAACGACCGAAATGCCGCGCTCACGCTCGATCTTCATCCAGTCCGAACGGGTCTGGATGCGGTCCTTCTTCGCCTTCACCTCACCGGCAAGCTGGATCGCTCCGCCGAACAGCAGCAGTTTTTCGGTAAGCGTGGTCTTACCCGCGTCCGGGTGCGCGATAATAGCAAAGGTGCGGCGGCGGGAGACCGCCTCGGCAAGTGTTTCGGCCATCTGACAAATCCTGTGGAATTGCGGGCTATCTAGCGTTTCAGGCCCGCATTTGCAATTGACCTTGCCGCGATCTCGGCAAACTAATGCCGGATGACCCTTCAAAACGACAATCGCCCCCCTCTCCGGCTCGTCCGCCTCGCCAATGGCGCTGACCTCGAATTGCCGTCTTACGAAACCCGTGGCGCCGCCGGCATGGACCTGCGCGCTGCCGTACCTTCCGGTGAACCGCTGACCCTGCAACCGGGCGAACGCGCCCTGGTCCCGACCGGTTTCATCTTCGAGGTTCCGCAGGGTTATGAGGCGCAAATCCGCCCCCGCTCCGGCCTCGCCATCAAGAACGGCATCACCTGCCTCAACTCTCCCGGCACGGTGGACAGCGATTATCGCGGCGAGGTGAAAGTCATCCTCGCCAATCTGAGCCAGGACGTTTTCGTCATCGAGCGCGGCATGCGCATTGCGCAGATGGTGATTGCGCCGGTAACCCAGGTTATCGTGAGCGAGGTGACGGAAACCTCGCAGACGGCGCGGGGCGCCGGCGGTTTCGGCTCCACCGGGGTTTAGCGACGCCGCTGGGACAGACGCGCGGACTGATTGTCTTTACTCGGCAATTTCGCTATGGATTTGGCGGATTTTCCGGGAAACACGATCATGACGCTGACGACACTTTTCGCCTATGCCACCGCCCTCTTCATCGCCGCCGCCATTCCCGGCCCCGGCATGACGGCGATCGTGGCGCGGGCGCTGGGTTCGGGCTTTCGCGAAACCTTCTTTATGGGTCTCGGGCTGGTGCTGGGCGACATGATTTACCTGACCGCTGTGATCCTGGGCCTGGCCTTCGTCGCGCAGACCTTTCAGGAAGCCTTCATGGTGCTGAAATTCGCGGGCGCGGCCTATCTCCTTTATATTGCCTGGAAGCTTTGGACCGCCGGCCTGCTGCCACAGGAGCTGAAGGCCAAGAAAAGCACCAGCATGCCCATGTCCTTCCTGTCCGGACTGTTGATCACGCTCGGCAACCCGAAAACCATGCTGTTTTATGTGGCGCTGGTGCCGACGCTGATCGATATCCGCATGATCGGCCCCTCGGAATATGCGACACTTCTCGCCATCACCTTCGTCGTGCTGATGGCGGTTCTCCTGCCTTACATCCTGCTTGCGGCCAAGGCGCGTAACCTCCTGAAAAGGCCGAGCGCCTTGACGATCCTCAACCGTACGGCGGCGGGTATTCTGGCCGGAACCGCAACCATGATCGCGATCCGCAGCACGTAAAACAAATTCGTGCATTTATGCGACTTATCGTGAAATTATTCCTGCAATTTAGGGATATTAGGACGAACGTTCGCTAGCTTGCGAAAGCTATTGCTCCTATTCTGCCGCTCAAATCTTGCGGTCTTTACACAGGAGAGCATCATGCCCGAAGCCAGAAAGCCCGGACGCGGACGCGTCTATTCCTCGATTACGGAAACAATCGGCGACACGCCGATCGTGCGGCTCGACAAGCTGGCGAAGGAGAAGGGCGTGAAGGCCAACCTTCTCGCCAAACTCGAATTTTTCAATCCCATCGCTTCCGTAAAGGACCGCATCGGCGTCGCCATGATCGAAGCTCTGGAAGCGCAGGGCAAGATCACCCCCGGCAAAACCACGCTGGTGGAGCCGACATCCGGCAACACGGGCATCGCGCTTGCCTTCGCCGCCGCTGCGAAGGGCTACAAGCTGATCCTGACCATGCCTGAAACCATGTCGGTTGAGCGCCGGAAAATGCTGGCCCTGCTCGGCGCCGAACTGGTTTTGACCGAAGGTCCCAAGGGCATGAAGGGCGCCATCGCCAAGGCGCAGGAACTGGCCGAGACCCTGCCTGACGCGATCATTCCGCAGCAGTTCGAAAACCCCGCCAATCCCGATATTCACCGCAAGACGACGGCTGAAGAAATCTGGAACGACACCGAAGGCACGGTCGATATTCTCGTCTCGGGCATCGGCACCGGCGGCACCATCACCGGCACGGGTCAGGTGCTGAAATCCCGCAAGCCCGAGGTGAAGGTCATTGCGGTCGAACCTGCCGACAGCCCGGTTCTTTCCGGCGGCAACCCCGGCCCGCACAAGATTCAGGGCATCGGCGCCGGTTTTGCACCCGCCATCCTCGATACCGGCATTTATGATGAGATCGTCACCGTGACCAATGACGAGGCTTTCGAAACCGCACGTCTGGCGGCAAGGCTGGAAGGCGTGCCGGTCGGCATCTCCTCGGGTGCGGCGCTGGCGGCGGCAATCAAGGTCGGCGCGCGGGAAGAAAATGCCGGCAAGAACATCGTCGTCATCATTCCTTCCTTCGCGGAACGCTACCTTTCGACGGCGCTTTTCGAAGGCCTTGGGCTTTAAGCCACGCTTTCAAGCGCGGTATGATCGCGCGCGAGATTAGCGAATATTCTTATGTGCCGCCGGCTCCGCTGGCGGCACAATGTTTTTCAGAGAAGGCAAAAGGGTGACCTTCTGGAGCACATCCGGTTTAAACGGAATCGTTAGACGTGCTCTACTTCCTTGTTTTTACACACTTTCCTGACAAAAACCGCTTCGTGCTTTTACTGGAAATGCTCTAGGCAGCCGCCGTCAGCCTTTCGCCAGCTATACGATAGGACACGGCTTCCGCCACATGGATACGGCCGACCGTCTGTTTGCCATCCAGATCGGCCAGGGTGCGGGCAACCTTGAGAATGCGATGATAACCGCGCGCGGAGAACCTCAGCCGCTCGGCCGCATCACGCAGCAATTGCAGCCCGGATGCATCCGGCTCGGCATATTTCTCTATCAGGGTCGTCGTGCAGCGGGCATTGGTGCGAATGGCGGCAAATCCCGCCGCCGCGTAACGTTCCTGCTGCGCAAGGCGCGCCCGGGCGACACGGGCGGCAACCGCCGCACTCGGCTCGGACGCGACGGGGCGGATGAGATCGGCGGCGGAGACGGCGGGAACGTCGATGCGGATATCGATACGATCCAGCAGCGGGCCGGAAATGCGGGCCTGATAATCCGTCACACAGCGCGGGCCTCGAGCGCAGGTGAAACCCGGCTCTCCCGCCATGCCGCAGCGGCAGGGGTTCATCGCCGCAACGAGCTGGATTTCCGCCGGATAGCTGACGCGATGATTGGCCCGCGCAATGATGCATTCGCCCGTTTCCAGCGGCTGGCGCAGCGCATCCAGCACCTGCGGCGAAAATTCCGGGAACTCATCCAGAAAAAGAACGCCGTGATGGGCGAGCGAAGCCTCACCCGGCTTGGCGCGAAGCCCTCCGCCGATCAGCGCGGCCATGGTGGCGGAGTGGTGCGGGGTGCGGAATGGCCTGCGGTCCGAAAGCTTGCCGCCGGACAATTGGCCGGCGATGGAATGGACCATGGACACTTCCAGCAATTCCGCCGCCTCCAGCGGCGGCAGGATGGAAGGCAAGCGGGCTGCGAGCATGGATTTGCCGGAGCCGGGTGGACCGACCATAAGCAGGTTGTGTCCGCCGGCGGCTGCCACCTCCAGCGCGCGCCGGGCGCTCTCCTGTCCTTTTATATCCGCTAAATCCGGCAGATTGACCGGGTTGGCGCGGATGGCTGGCGTCGGGCGCGAGAGAAGCTGGGTGCCGCGCAAATGATTGGCCAGCGCAATCAGGCTGCGCGGGGCGAGAATATCGATACCGGCGCCGGCCCAGGCCGCTTCCGGTCCGCTTTCAGCCGGGCAGATCAGCCCCTTGCCAAGCGCATTGGCGCCGATCGCCGCTGGAAGGGCGCCCGAAACCATACCGATGGTGCCATCGAGATTGAGTTCGCCGAGAACCACATAACGTGCCAGCATTTCTGCCGGTATCGCGCCCAAAGCGGCCATGAGGCCAAGCGCAATGGGAAGATCGAAATGCGATCCTTCCTTGGGTAGATCGGCAGGCGCGAGATTGACGGTGACTTTTTTTGCCGGCAGCGCCAGACCGGAGGCATGCAGGGCGGCCTGCACCCGCTCGCGGCTTTCGGCCACCGCCTTATCGGGCAGGCCGACAATCTGGATGCCCACCTTTCCCGGTGCGACCATGACCTGCACCTCGACGGGCACACCCTCTATGCCCTGAAATGCAACCGTATTGACCCTTGCCACCATGGCCTGCCCCCGCAAACCGGCCGCGCTGGTCAGAGCTTCATGCCCTATCGCGGCCACCCGCAAGCAACGTGCCACAGGGCAAAGAATAAAACAAGAACATCCAGCGAACAATTTCTCGCTGACGATGTATTTTAGTTGTATCTAGTTGTACTCGCGGAACAAAGCTGGACCGGCGAAAGCTCGCCTCAGAAATCCTGGGCTTCGCGCTTTTTCTCGATCGCATCCCACAACAGGCTTGCGACATCCGCACCGCCGAATTTCCGCACTTCGCGAATGCCGGTCGGCGAGGTGACGTTGATTTCCGTCATATAGTCGCCAATCACATCGATGCCGACGAAGAGGAAACCGCGTTCCCGCAAGGCAGGGCCGATGCGGCGGCAGATTTCCTTCTCGCGCGCGGTCAGTTCCGTCGGTTCCGGCCGGCCGCCGGCATGCATGTTGGAGCGGGCGTCGTTTTCCGCCGGCACGCGGTTGATTGCGCCAACCGGCTCGCCATCTACCAGAAGGATGCGCTTGTCGCCCTTTCGGACGTCAGGCAGATATTGCTGGGCGATATAAGGCTCGCGGAACATCTGGCCGAACATCTCCAGCAGAGAGGAGAAATTGCGGTCGTCGCGCGCGGAATGGAAGACGCCGGCGCCACCATTGCCATAAAGCGGCTTGAGGATGATATCGCCCATTTCATTGCGGAAGCGGGCGATTTCCTCCACATCCTTGGTGATCAGCGTCTTCGGCATCAGATCGGCGAATTCGGTGACGAAAATCTTTTCCGGCGAGTTGCGCACCCAGGCGGGATCGTTGACCACCAGCGTTTTCGGATGAATGCGCTCCAGCAGATGGGTCGAGGTGATGTAAGCCATGTCGAATGGTGGATCCTGACGCAGATGGATGACATCCATGGTCGACAGATCGACGCGCTCCGGTTCGGACAGCGAGAAATGGTCGCCCTTGATGTCGCGCAGTTCCATCTGCTCGACGGTGGCGTAAATCTTGCCATCGCGCATGGAAAGGCGCTCGGGCGTATAATGGAACAGCCGGTATCCGCGCGCCTGCGCCTCAAGGCTCATGGCGAAGGTGGAGTCGCCGACGATATTGATGCCGGAGACATGATCCATCTGGATCGCGACGTTCTTGATCTTCGCCATGCGCATGTTCCTCTTGCAGCATGCGGACGCTTTGTTGGCCCGCGGTGCCCATTGCCTCGCCTTTTCAAGCTTCCCTGCAGGACCGGTAGAAACCCGGAAATGCTTCAGAAAACCCTGAAGATGTAGGGCAGCGACCATTCAAAGGCAACTGCTGCAAGCGGTGGTTTGTGTGAGTTTTATTGAACCTTCACAATTCCGTCGGCGAAGCCGTGCAGGCGCCGCCGACTGGAATGTTTTATGGGTTCAGGCCGCCAGCTTATAGGAACGGCCGGCAAACAGCTTGTTCTTGACACGATAGGCAAAAGCCAGCGCCTTGGGGAACGGACGGCGCATGAAGGCGACTTTGCGGACATAATCATCCACCCGCCAGGTGGCCCATGTTCCCGCAGGGAAATAGGCGACATCGCCGACCCGCAGGATACTGATGGAACCGTCTTCCGCGGTCACATGCACTTCGCCTTCGAGAATATAGACGGTTTCATCCCAGCCGAAGAACCAGCGGAACTCACCCGCCGTGCAATCCCACATGGCGGTGCTGGAGGCACGGTCGCCGCTTCTGGAATGATCCGCCGCGCGCGCCTGGGGGTTGCCGGAAATGATCCATTCCGGATTGATGGGGGCCGGCTGAAGCCGCAGATCGGTGCAGGATGCGCTGACGACGGCCTCGTCTTTTGACCGGCGCAAATAGGCCGGCAATATCGGCACCGTGCGGATCGCCATGGTTGCCGCGGCAGCGAACATCATTTTGAAGGACATATTAGAAAACCCCCGTGAAATATTGGAGGTCTTCTATCATCGGGATCGTAACGAAGCGGTTTTGACAATCGGCGCAATTTTAGTCATCGCGCCGATTTCTGCGAAGCACTCAGGCTGTCGCCATTTGCGCGGGCTGCGCCGCCAGCTGCTCCGCTTTGCCGGCGATGCGCTTGCCGGTTTCGCTGGAGAAGAAATGCAGTTTCTCCGGCGCGATCGTGACGGAGAGCGCAGACGGAACCTCGACATCCGGCGGGAAAGCAACTGTCAGGTTCTGGTCGCCGATCATGCCGTGGATAAGGCGCTGCGACCCCAGTTCTTCGATATAATCGACCCGAAGCGGGAAGCCCTGCTCACCTGCCGCAGCGAGGCGGAAATCTTCCGCCCGCATGCCCACCGTCACGGGGCCGGAGGCAGGTGCGAAACCGTTGAGCGCAAAGAGCGACGGACCGATGGCGAGGCTATCGCCATGCAACTCGGCGTTCAGCAGGTTCATGGCGGGAGAGCCGATGAAACTCGCAACGAAGGTCGAGGCAGGCGTGTGATAGACATCGAGCGGTGCGCCGATCTGTTCGATACGGCCGCCATTCAACACCACAAGACGATCGGCCAGCGTCATGGCCTCCAGCTGATCGTGGGTGACGTAGATCGAGGTGGTGCCGAGGCGCTTTTGCAGGCGCTTGATCTCGCCGCGCATGGAAACGCGCAGCTTGGCATCGAGATTGGACAGGGGCTCGTCGAACAGGAAGGCCGCCGGTTTACGCACGATGGCGCGACCCATGGCGACACGTTGCCGTTGGCCGCCGGAAAGGGCGCGCGGCTTGCGGTCCAGATAGGGTTCGAGCTGCAGCATACGCGCGGCTTCGGCCACACGCGCATCGATCTCCGTCTTCGGCGTCTTGCGGTTCTTCAACCCGTATTCCAGGTTCTGGCGCACCGACATATGCGGATAAAGCGCATAGTTCTGAAACACCATGGCGATATCCCGGTCTGCCGGATCGGCCTGATTGACCACCCTGTCACCGATCTTCACCGTGCCTTCGGAAATATCCTCAAGCCCTGCGACCATGCGCAGAAGCGTGGATTTGCCGCAGCCGGAGGGGCCGACCAGAACGATGAACTCGCCGTCCCTGATGTCGATATCGACGTGGTGCACGGCGCGCACGCCACCATGATAATCCTTGCAGACCTGACTGATTTCTATCGCGGCCATTTCGGTCTCCTTATTTATCGCTTTCGGTCAGGCCCTTGATGAACCAGCGCTGGAAAATGACGACGATCAGCACCGGCGGCAGCATGGCCAGCACGGCGAGCGCGAAAGCTTCGTTGTAGTCGGGAATTTGCGAACCGACCCAGACCTGCAGGATCGACTTGATACCGCGCATCAGGGTGAAGAAGCCCTCATCCGTCGTCATCAGCATGGGCCAGAGATACTGGTTCCAGCCATAAACGAACATGATGATGAAGATCGCCGCCATCATGGTGCGGGACAGCGGGATGAGAACATCGATGAAGAATTTCACCGGCCCTGCGCCGTCAATGCGGGCAGCCTCCAGCAACTCCTCCGGCACGGATTTGAAGAACTGCCGGAAATAGAAGGTGCCCGTCGCCGAAGCGAGAAGCGGCACGATGAGGCCAGTATAGGAGTTCAAAAGGCCGAGTTTGCTCATCACCTCGTAGGAGGGCATGATGCGCACTTCGAGCGGCAGAAGCAGCGTGGTGAAAATGATCCAGAAGGCGAGCGTTGCGAACCGGAAGCGGAAATAGACGATCGCATAGGCCGCCGTCATCGACAGGACGATCTTGCCGACGGCAAAACCGATGCCGAGGATCAGCGAATTCAGCACCATGTTGAGACCCGTGATCTGCCCGGTGAAGCCGCCCTTCTGGGTCAGGACCTTTTCATAAGTCTCGATGAAATTATCGCCGGGAACCATCGTCAGACCGCTGCGGTGGATTTCCGCAGCGGTGTGGGTGGAGGTCATGAAGGCCACGATGACCGGCAAGATCAGGAACAGCGCACCGATGATCAGCACCAGATGATCGAGGGGTTTTGTCTTGTACATGGTCTTTTCCCTCAATTGTAATGGATGCGCTTTTCGATGAAGCGGAACTGGATGATGGTGAGAACGAAGACGACCAGCATCAGGATGACGGACTGGGCCGAGGAGCCACCGATGTCATTGCCGCGGAAACCGTCCAGAAACACCTTGTAGACCAGCGTGATCGGGTTGTTGGCGGCCTTGTCCTTCACCATCACGTCGATGACGCCGAATGTGTCGAAGAGCGCATAGGTGATGTTGATGATGAGCAGGAAGAAGGCCGTGGGCGCCAGAAGCGGCATGATCACCGTCCAGAACCGACGAAAGCCCGAGCGGCAGTCGATGGCGGCAGCCTCGCGCACCGAGACCGGCACACCCTGAAGACCCGAAAGGAAGAAGATGAAGTTGTAAGGGATCTGCTTCCAGACCGCGACGACGATCATGGCGAAGGCCGTATCGAAATAATTGAGGCCGACCTTCATGTCCCAGCCGAGGAATGCGGCCATCTTGACGAAGGGGCCGATATGCTGGTCGAAAAACATCATTCCGATGAGACCGGCGACCGGCGGCGCGATGGCATAGACGGAAATCAACAGCGTCTTGTATGTCGAGCTGCCGCGAATGACCGCGTCGGCCTTGACGGCGAGCAGCAGGCCGAGCGCCAGCGAAAAGAAGGTGACCAGCACGGTAAAGACAACCGTGAATTTGGCGATGCTGAGATATTCGGGACTGAAGATCGCATCCGAATAATTGGCAAGCCCGACGAAGGAAGCGCCGAAACCGAACGGGTCTTCGATATAGAAGGACGAATGTATGGCCTGAACCGATGGCCAGTAGAAGAAGATGAAAATCACCGCAAGCTGTGGCGCCAGAAACAGGTAGGGTACGTAGGACGAGGAGAACTGCACGCGCTTCATGCCGGCGTCGGCAGGTTTGGCTGGCTTTCCAGCCTTTGCGGACCAGCCGGACAAAAACCGGCGCGGTTGAGACGATGTATAGGCCACGCTTGCGCTTCCTTATCCGAGAGCGAGCCTCCCTTCCGTGGGAAAGGAGGCTCGGCAATGGTCATTGGTTTCGAAACAGGCGATCAGCCGGCCGTCTTGGCGAAACGGGCGAGCAGGTCGTTGCCTTCCTTTTCGATGATCTCGAAAGCAGCCTTCGGCGTAACTTCGCCGGAGAAGATGCGGTTATATTCGCGTTCCATGACGGCGCGGATTTGCGGGTAGAAGCCCAGGCGGTAGCCCTTGGACCATTCGCCGCCTGGCAGCGAGAGCTGCTGGATACCGACTTCCGCGACCGGCTTTTCCTTGTAGAAGCCTTCAGCCTTGGCCTTTTCGTAAGCGGCCTTGGTGATGGCGACGTAACCGGTTGCCTTGTGGTAGAAGACCTGGATTTCCGGCGAGGTCAGGAATTGGAAGAAGTCGGCCACGCACTTGTTTTCGGCTTCAGACTTGCCCGACATTGCAAAGAGCGCAGCGCCGCCGATGAAGGAGTTGGTGCCAGCACCCTTGATGGAGCCCCAGTAGGGAAGGAAGGTTGCCGAGAACGGCATGGTCGCCGTCTTCTGCAGGCCGCCGAAGGAGCCCGAAGAACCGATCCAGAACGCGACCTTGCCTTCTTCGAAGGGCTTCTGGTTGTCGTTCCAGCCAGCGCCGTAATAGGCGAACAGGCCCTTGTCCTTCCAGTCCTTCAGCTTGTCGAACATCATGACGAGGTTCGGGTCGGTGACCTTGAGCTTGGTGTCGGTGACGCTGTCGTAGCCGTTATTGTTGGTGGCGAACTGGATGTTGTTGCGGGAGAAGAAGTTCTCCGTGAACTGCCAGGTGAGCTGCGACTGAACGAGCGGAATGTAGCCGGCTTCTTTCAGCTTCGGCGCAACCTGCTCGAACTCTTCCCAGGTCTTCGGGGCTTCGACGCCGGCCTTCTTCAGGGCTTCGTCGTTGACGTACATGATGGGGGCGGAGGAGTTGAACGGCATGCCGACAAACTTGCCGTCAGCGGCAGCGTAGAAATAACGCACGCCGTTGATGAAGGCGTCGCGGTCGAACTTGTAACCGGCCTTGTTGATAAGGTCTTCGGCAGGAATGACGGCGCCCTTGGCGTTGATGATGGTAGCGGCGCCAGCATCGAAAACCTGGAGGATGTTCGGCTGTTCGCCAGAGCGGAAAGCAGCGATGCCGCTGGCCAGGGCTTCTTCGTAGGAACCCTTGGAAACCGGCGTCAGAGCGCATTCTTTCTGGGCTTCGTTGAACTTCTGGGCGACTTCGTTGATGACTTCGCCATTGCGGCCGCCCATGCCGTGCCACCAGGTGATGTTGGTCGCGGCCATGGAAGACGTCGCCGAAATGCTGACGGCCACTGCGGCCATGGAAATCTTCTTCAACATTACTAAATCCTCTCCACCATTTATTGGGATGAGGATGCGAATAGAGGCGTTCCATGACGCCTCTTTGACAGTTCCATGTCAGATTTATTACAGCAACTGACGAAAATCTCAGTCGGTCATGCGCTTTATGGGCCGAGCGGGATTTCCGACCACCGTCACGCCCGGCGGCACATTGCGCGTCACCACCGAACCGGCGCCGACAATCGCTCCGTCACCGATGGTGATGCCAGCCAGAAGGATTGCTCCGCCGCCGATCCATACATCACGGCCGATCGTGACAGGCTTTGCGATTTCAATGCCTTGCGCACGTGGCACCGGGTCCAGGTGGTGTTCCGCACAATAGATCTGCACCGCAGGCCCGAGCATCGCACCATCGCCTATCGTAATTTTCGCGGAATCGAGAATGGTGCAGCCCGCATTGAGATAGACATTTTTGCCCAGCGTGATGTTGAAACCGTAAGCGCAATGAAACGGCGCTTCGATAAATGCCCCTTCACCAACAGAAGCGAACAGAGCCCGTAGCAAGGGGGCCATTGCCCCGCGCTCATCCGGCGGCATCGTATTGTGCTGGTGGACGGCCCCTCGTGCCCGCCAGCGCAATATATCCAGCTCGGCATCCATGCAGCTGTACCATTCGCCCGCGGCCATTTTTTCCCGCTCGGTGGACATTGTCTCCCTCCCCTCAAAAGGCGTCGATAAAATGCTGCGGCAGGCGTCGCGGCAGGACCGCGACAATATCGAAACGCAGCGAAAACCGCGCGGCATCCTTGCGACGGGCGAGCCATAGATCGGCCGCCGCCCGAATGCGTTGCTGCGAATGGAAACCGACGGCATCGACGGCACCTTCGCCGGACGTTCGCGCCTTGACCTCGACGATGGCGACGAGGTCCTTCTTGCGGGCGATGAGATCGATTTCCCCCAGCCGGGTACGATAACGAATGGCGAGGATGCGATATCCCTTCAGCAGCAGATAAAGTGCCGCCCAATATTCCGCGGCATGGCCGCGTCGCTCGGCCTTGCGCCTTTTATTGCTTTGCCCGTCAGCGGCCATCCGTTTCCTTCATATCCAGCAGCCTTTGATAAAGCTCCTTGCGCGGAAGGCCCGTCAGCTTGGCGGCTTCGCCTGCCGCCTTGGCGGCGGGCATGGTCGCGACGAGATCCTTCAGCAGCTTCTCGACATCCTCAATATCGGGAATCTCATCATAGGAAGGCGGCTCCACCAGAAGCACGATCTCACCCTTCACCACGCGGTCGCCATCGTAATAATCCGCAAGCTCGCCCAACGTGCCGCGCCGGAACTCCTCGAAGGTCTTGGTCAGCTCGCGGCAGACCACAGCGCGGCGATCGCGGCCGAGCACTTCGGCCGCGACCTTGACAGAAGCGCCGATGCGATGCGGTGATTCAAAGAAGATCAACGTGGCCGGGATTTTCGCGAGTTCGGCAAAACGGTCGCGCTTGCCGCGATCCTTCACCGGCAGGAAGCCGGCAAACAGGAAAGCGTCGCTCGGCATTCCCGAACCCACAAGGGCGGCGAGCGGCGCGGATGCCCCCGGCACCGGCACGACACGATGCCCGGCCTCGAGCGCAAGCTGGCCGAGGCGGTAACCGGGATCGGAAACGAGCGGCGTTCCGGCATCCGAGACCAGCGCCACGGATTTTCCCGCCTCAAGCGCCGCGATGAGCTTCGGCCCCGCTTCGTTTGCATTGTGCTCATGATAAGAGAGCGGGCGGGTGCGGATGCCGTAACGTTCGAGCAGGATGCGGGTGACGCGGGTATCCTCGCAGGCGAGAACATCGGCCGAGGCCAGCGTTTCCAGCGCGCGGATGGTGATATCGCCAAGATTGCCGATGGGTGTGGCCACGAGATAAAGCGCCGGCTCCAGCGGCCGCGCCGGAATGGTGGCCGTGCCGATCCTGAAACTCTTTGTCGCATCTCTCAAGTCGCTGTTCGATATTTCTTCCGTCACACGGCTTCCAATCATTCTGGCCGATTGCTCGCGGCCGGTCGCTCTGGTTTCCTCTCTTTATGGGCAATAGAAAACCGGCGAACAAGGTCCACGGACGCCCCCAGCCTGTGGATCATGCTGTATAGCAGCAAAATGACCCGTGGCAGATGCACTCGGCTCTTGCATTTCCTGCAATAACTCTGCCATTTTGCCCGTCCACATTATCCGGCTTTCTGGCCGGTGAAGACTCTTCTTGCCGATCCGGCGGTGGCCGGTTCGCAACGGTTGAAAGCGGTAGCGTCCATGCGTATTACTCTTGAGCGGTCGAACCTTCTGAAATCGCTGAACCACGTCCACCGGGTCGTCGAGCGTCGCAACACGATCCCGATCCTGTCCAACGTCCTGCTGCGCGCCTCCGGCGCCAATCTGGACATGAAGGCGACCGACCTCGATCTCGAAATCACCGAAGCGACGCCAGCCATGGTGGAGCAGGCAGGCGCCACCACCGTGCCGGCGCATCTGCTTTATGAAATCGTGCGCAAGCTGCCGGACGGTTCCGAGGTGCTTCTGGCCACCAATCCGGACGGCTCCTCGATGACGGTTGCCTCCGGCCGTTCGAAATTCTCGCTGCAATGCCTGCCGGAAGGGGACTTCCCCGACCTCACGGCCGGCACCTTCAGCCACACCTTCAAACTGAAGGCGACCGACCTGAAGATGCTGATCGACCGGACGCAATTTGCGATCTCGACCGAAGAAACGCGTTATTACCTGAACGGCATCTTCTTCCATACCATCGAAAGCAATGGCGACCTGAAGCTGCGCGCCGTCGCGACCGATGGCCACCGTCTGGCGCGCGCCGATGTGGATGCGCCTTCCGGTTCCGAAGGCATGCCGGGCATCATCATTCCGCGCAAGACCGTCGGCGAGTTGCAGAAGCTGATGGACAACCCTGAGCTGGAAGTCACCGTCGAAGTCTCGGATGCGAAAATCCGCCTGACCATCGGTTCGGTCGTCCTGACCTCGAAGCTGATCGACGGCACCTTCCCGGATTACCAGCGCGTGATCCCGACCGGCAACGACAAGGAAATGCGCGTCGATTGCCAGACCTTCGCGCAGGCTGTCGACCGCGTCTCGACCATTTCTTCCGAGCGCGGCCGCGCCGTGAAGCTCGCGCTCACCAACGGCCAGTTGACGCTGACCGTCAACAACCCGGATTCGGGAAGTGCTACGGAAGAAGTGGCTGTCGGTTACGACAATGATTCGATGGAAATCGGCTTCAACGCCAAATATCTCCTCGACATCACCTCGCAGCTTTCCGGCGACGACGCGATTTTCCTGCTGGCCGACGCCGGCTCGCCGACGCTCGTTCGCGACACCGCTGGCGACGATGCGCTTTATGTTCTGATGCCGATGCGCGTTTGAAGCGGGAATTTACCGCAAATTTCATCAAAAAAGCCGGTGGAACGCTTCACCGGCTTTTTTTGATTCGGCGACGGTGTATTTCAAACCGTAAGCGAATTTTTCCAGTTACGACATTTTGCCTTGTTTTTGCGCCAAATGGGATCAACATTGCGTAACAGTTTTTTGACAATGACCAAAAGCATCTGAGGGAACTATGGCACTTAACCTGAAGCAACGGCTTGAACAGAAATTTGAAGAAGAAATCCGCTTTTTCAAGGGTATGGTCAGCCAGCCGAAAAAAGTCGGGGCCATTGTGCCGACATCGTCCATCACGGCGAAAAAAATGGCGAGTGTCATCAATCCCCATTCCGGCCTGCCGGTTCTCGAACTCGGCCCGGGCACCGGCGTCATCACCAAGGCCATTCTGGCGCGCGGCATCAAGCCGGAGAACCTGACCGCCATCGAATATTCGACCGATTTCTACAATCAGCTGCTCAGGAGCTATCCGGGCGTCAATTTCGTCAATGGCGACGCCTTCGATCTCGATGCGACGCTTGGCGAACACAAGGGCCAGATGTTCGACAGCGTCGTTTCCGCCGTGCCGATGCTGAATTTCCCCATGGCCGCCCGTATCAAGCTTCTCGACGAATTGCTGAAGCGCGTGCCCCATGGCCGCCCTGTCGTGCAGATATCCTACGGTCCGATTTCCCCTATCGTCGCGCAGCCGCATCTCTACCACATCCGCCATTTCGACTTCATCGTGCGCAATATTCCGCCGGCGCAATTGTGGACCTATACGCGGGCCTGATCTTCGACAGAGTGCCGGAACCCGTCATTTCCCGGTCGTGACGAATGGTTAGGGTGTCGATTTGCCCTTTCCATCGCCCTTGAGGACCGATTGCCATGCATGCGCTCTACATCACCCACCCCCAGGTCAAGATCGATCCGGCTGTTCCCGTTCCCGAATGGGGGCTTTCGGACAGGGGTGCCGAGCGGACGCGCGAGGCAAGCCGCCTGCCCTGGGCACGGTCATTGCGCCGCATCGTTTCCAGCGCCGAGACCAAGGCGATCGAAACCGCCCGCATCCTGGCTGAAACCTCCGGGGCGGAAATGGATATCGTCGAGGCGATGCATGAAAACGACCGGTCCGCCACCGGCTTCCTGCCGCCGCCGGAATTCGAAAAGGCGGCGGACTGGTTCTTCGCCCATCCCGAGGAAAGTTTTCACGGCTGGGAGCGTGCAATCGACGCTCAGACAAGGATCGTCGGGGCGGTCAAAGCGGTTCTTGACCGGCACGACCCGCAGCAGCCGATTGCCTTTGTCGGCCATGGTGGCGTGGGTACGCTTCTGAAATGCCATATCGAAGGCCGCGGCATCAGTCGCAGCAAGGACCAGCCACCCGGCGGCGGCAATCTCTTTCGCTTCCCCATCGCCGAGTTTTCACTTGCAGCCGCGTCCCCCACATGCGACTGGACGGCAATGGAAACATGGCAGGGATAAGACAATGACCGCGCGCGAAAAACTCATCGTCGGGCTGGATGTTCCGACTGTGCAGCAGGCCGAAGACATCGTGTCGAAAATCGGCGACGAGGTTCTGTTCTACAAGATCGGTTATCAGTTGGTCTTTGCCGGCGGTCTCGAATTTGCGCGCGACCTTGTCCAGAGCGGCAAGAAGGTCTTTCTCGATATGAAACTGCTCGATATCGACAACACCGTCGCCTCCGGTGTCGAAAACATCGCCCGCATGGGCATGTCGATGCTGACGCTGCATGCCTATCCCAAAGCGATGCGCGCTGCCGTCAAGGCCGCCGAAGGCTCCGGTCTCTGCCTGCTGGGTGTCACCGTGCTGACCTCGATGGACGACGTCGATCTCGCCGAGGCGGGTTATGCCTCTGACGCCCGTTCGCTGGTGCTGCGCCGGGCGGAGCAGGCACGCGAGGCGGGCATGGGCGGCATCGTCTGTTCGGCGGAAGAAGCGACCGCCGTGCGCGAAATCCTCGGTCCGGACCTTGCCGTCGTCACCCCCGGCATTCGCCCGGCTGGTGCGGATCTGGGCGATCAGAAGCGGGTGATGACACCCTACGACGCCATCAAGGCCGGGTCGAGCCATCTGGTCGTCGCCCGCCCGATCGTCAGGGCGGAAGACCCGAAAGCGGCGGCCCGCGCCATTCTTGACGACATGCTGCGCGCCAGCTTTCCGGCCAATCAGTAACGACAATCGGAGGAGATGAAATGGCAAAGGGATATTGGATCGCCCGCGTCGATGTGCGCGATAGTGAGCGTTACAAGGACTATGTCACGACGGCTAAGCCCGCTTTCGAGCGGTTCGGCGCCAATTTCCTGGCCCGTGGCGGCGCGCTGACCGAGCTGGAGGGCAAGGCGCGTGCACGCAATGTCGTTATCGAGTTCCCGTCGGTGCAGCACGCCATAGACTGCTATAATTCTCCCGAATATCAAGCAGCCGCTAAAATCCGCCAGGAAGTTGCGGATGCGGAGATGATGATCGTCGAAGGAATTTGACGACCGTCAACCGCATTTCCCGAACCGGCTTTTAGCCTCGCGACAACATCTCTTCACGCGCGCGCGGCTTTGGGCTAAGAGACTGAAAAACGCTTTATCGACAACTTCTGAGGAGCCTCCCATGACCTTGGCCAACCTTCCACCCCTCGTCACCGTTTTTGGCGGTTCGGGTTTTGTCGGGCGGCATGTCGTGCGGATACTTGCGAAGCGCGGTTATCGCATCCGCGTCGCCGTGCGCCGCCCGGATCTCGCCGGTTTTCTGCAGCCGCTCGGCAATGTCGGCCAGATTTCCTTCGCCCAGGCGAACCTGCGTTATCGCGATTCCATCGTCAAAGCCGTGGAAGACGCCGACCATGTGGTCAATTGCGTCGGCATCCTGACCGAAAGCGGTCGCAACACCTTTGACGCCGTACAGGAATTCGGCGCGAAAGCCATTGCCGAGGCGGCCCGCAACGCGGGTGCGACGCTGACGCATATCTCCGCCATCGGCGCGGATGCCAATTCGCCGACCGGCTATGGCCGCACCAAGGGCCGCGCCGAGGCCGCCATCCATTCCATTCTGCCTGACGCCGTGATCCTGCGCCCGTCGATCATTTTTGGACCGGAAGACGATTTCTTCAACAAGTTCGCAAAGATGGCCCGCGGCATGCCGTTCCTGCCGCTGATCGGCGGCGGAAAAACCAGGTTCCAGCCGGTCTATGTCGAGGATGTCGCGGAAGCCGTCGCCCTTGGCGTCGATGGCAAGCTGAAGCCCGGCGCTATCTACGAACTCGGCGGTCAGGATGTCATGACGTTCCGTGACTGTCTCGAGGCGGTTCTTGCCGCGACCTATCGGGAGCGTCCCTTCGTCAACCTGCCCTTCGGCGTCGCGTCGATGATTGGCAAGATCGCTTCAATGGTGCCGCTGATTACACCGCCGCTGACACCCGATCAGGTGACCATGCTGAAAAAGGACAATGTCGTTTCCACTGACGCCGAAAAGAACGGCCTGACGCTGGAAGGCATCGGCATCACCCCCGTTCGCGTCGCGTCGATTCTGCCTTCCTACATGGTGCAATATCGCCCGCACGGCCAGTTCTCCAATGCCGGAAAAGCGGCCTGAAGCCCATCTTCAGCCTCATCGATCATAAACGAAAGCGGGAGCCATTCCCGCTTTTTGTTTTTGCGCAATTCAATTGCAACCAAACCGCTATTCGTGCATTTTCCCCTCAACTGCAGGGGAGGTATTGAATGAACCAGGGCTGTTTTGCAAAGCCGGGTAAAAGTTAACGGCGGTTGGGCCTCCACAGGCAAGCGTGGCACAAGCGCAACTGTGGAAAAGACTTCGTATTAACCCGGTATTCAACAAGCTGCTTTATTGATATTCGCCACATTCCAAACATATCCCGACCACTCAATTCACACACGGCGGCATGATCCGCGCGAACGAACGTCTGAAAGGCAATCATAAAATGGGCAGATCTATCGCACTCTTTTTTGCGTGTGCGGCTTTGGTGGTTCTGGCGGGTTCTTTCATGGCGCCGGGAACGGTTGCAGCGGGTAAGAGCGGTTGCGCTCCCGCCTATGGCGTCGACCCCTGTGCAACGGCTTCGATCAGCACCAACTGATCGGCCTTTAAAAGTTTCAAAGAAAAAGCGCCGCCGGTTCTCCGGGGGCGCTTTTTCTTTTTCTGTTCGTTCGTCGCGAACGGAGATTATTCCCGCCCCTGGTTCAACCCAGAACCAGAAGCGCGATCAGTCCCAGCGAACCGATGGCGATGCGCCACCAGGCGAAGGGTGCAAAGCCCCGCCGTGACACGAAATCCAGCAGGGAGCGAACGACGAAGAGGCCGGAGACGAAAGCGGCGATGAAACCCACGGCGATCAGCGCACCGTCATCGAAGCTCAGCGCATCACGGTTCTTGTAAAGATCGAGCGTGAAAGCGCCAAGCATGGTCGGCATCGCCAGGAAGAACGAAAATTCAGCGGCGGAGCGCTTGTCCGTTCCCATCAGCAGCGACCCGACGATTGTAGCGCCGGACCGCGACGTGCCGGGAATCATCGCAAGGCACTGGAAGAGGCCGATCTTGAAGGCGAGCGACGGCGGATAATCCATGATGTCGGTATATTTCGGTTTCAGCGGCATGCGGTCGACGCCGAGCAGAATGACGCCGCCGATGATCAGCACCACGCAGATAAGCATCGGCGTTTCAAACAGCACGGTCTTGATGAAGTCATGCGCCAAAGCGCCGATTATCGCCGCCGGCAGGAAAGCGAGAGCAACGGCCAGCACGAAGCGGCGCGCTTTCGCGCTTGTCGGCAGAGCGAGTGCAATCGACACAAGCTTTTGAAAATAAACAAGAAGGATCGCAAGGATCGCACCAAGCTGAATAAGAACGGCAAAGGTGTTGCCGGGTGATTTAAAGCCGAGGAAATGCCCGGCCAGCAGCACGTGCGCCGTTGAGGAGACGGGAATGAACTCCGTCAGACCCTCGATAATGCCCAGCAGAAGCGCGCTGATGATCGATTGGTCACCCATGAGGTATCCTTCTTTTCAGGGGGAAAGTGGCAATGGAAGGCAATTGCGTTAAACTTGTTTTAAAGTAGCCAAGCTCTTATAGCGTCTTGATGAAGCGAAACTGAAAAAGTTTTTCGGCAAATGCCGATCATGACAACCAATCGTAAAAATTGAGTACCGATGCCAACTCTCTATCACTCTCCGATGTCGACCGCATCCCGGTTCGTTCGTCTGATCCTCGCGGAATACGGGTTCCAGACCGATCTCGTGGAAGAGCAGCCGTGGGAAAGACGGCGGGAGTTTCTGGCGCTCAATCCGGCCGGCACCCTGCCGGTCTATCTGGACGACAATATGCGCTCGCTGAGCGGGCCTTATGTGCTTGCGGAATTTCTCGATGAAACGCACGGGGTTCTGAAGCGCGACCGTCGGCTTCTTGCCGAAGATCCCTTTCAGCGCGCGGAAATCCGCCGCCTGACGGAATGGTTTCTGCAGAAGATGGAAAACGACGTGACCCGGCCGCTGGTGCGGGAACGGGTCTATAAATTGCAGATGACGGCAGCGCAGGGTGGCGGACCGCCGGATTCCAAGCTGCTGCGCACCGCCCGCAACAACATTCGCCAGCACATCAAATATCTGGAATGGCTGGCCGGTTCGCGCACCTGGCTCGCCGGCGACCGGTTGAGCTATGCCGATCTTGCCGCGGCTGCCGCGGTCTCGGTGCTGGATTATCTCGGTGAGATCAACTGGCTCGAAGCGCCGATTGCCAAGGAATGGTATCAGCGGGTGAAATCCCGGCCTTCCTTCCGGCCGTTCCTCAGCGAACGCATTCCGCGCCTTGCCCCTTCCTCCCACTACGCCGATCTGGACTTTTAAGGTCTGGCCTCCCGGTCGTTTGCTGTGGCCTGCGGCTGTATCTAAAACATGTCGTTGTCCCGAAACCGCTGCACACTTTCGGGCGACATGCATTATATATGCCGCAGAATAACCCGCGGGAGAGACGACCATCGACGTCGCGAGCGAAAAGCAGCGAATACGCGCGCATAAACTGACGGACTTCGTTCGTCAGGAAGCGCTTTCGCTCGGCTTCGATCTGTGTCGCATCACCGCGCCGGACAGCATTCCGCTCGCACCCGAACGGCTGAGACAGTTTCTCGACAATGGCTATCACGGCACGATGGCGTGGATGGAGGAAACCGAGGCCCGCCGGGCAGAGCCGAAAACGCTCTGGGGAGACGTGCGCTCCATCGTCATGTTCGGGTTGAACTACGGCCCCGAGGAAGACCCACGCAGCCTGCTCTCCAAACCCGACAAGGCTGCCATTTCGGTCTATGCCCGCAATCGCGATTATCACGACATCATCAAGGGGCGGCTGAAGGAAATCGCCACCCGTTTTGCCGCGCGCGCCGGCGAGGATGTGAAGGTCTTTGTCGATACCGCACCGGTAATGGAAAAACCGCTTGCCGCCGCCGCCGGTCTCGGCTGGCAGGGCAAGCACACCAACCTCGTCAGCCGCACCCATGGTTCGTGGCTGTTTCTCGGCAGCATGTTCACCACGGCCGAACTCTGTCTTGACGAGGCTGAGAGGGACCATTGCGGCTCCTGCCGCGCCTGTCTCGATGCCTGTCCGACGGCCGCTTTCCCCGCGCCCTATCAACTGGATGCGCGTCGCTGCATTTCCTATCTCACCATCGAGCACAAGGGGCCGATTCCGCACGAGTTCCGGCCGATGATCGGCAATCGCATCTATGGCTGCGACGACTGCCTTGCCGCCTGTCCATGGAACAAGTTCGCGGCCAGCGCCTCCGAGATGAAATTGCAGGCGCGCGAGGATCTGAAGGAACCTTCCATCGCCTTCCTGCTCACGCTCGATGACGCCGCCTTTCGCGGTTTCTTCAGCGGCTCGCCCGTCAAGCGCATCGGCCGCAATCGCTTCATCCGCAACGTGCTGATCGCGGCGGGCAACTCCGCAGACCGGCAATTCGTGGAACGATGCAAGGCGCTTGCCGAAACCGACCCTTCGCCCGAAGTACGCGGCATGGCCGCATGGGCTTTGTCACGGCTTATGGACAGGGACGAATTCCGTACATACTCTGCCGGTCGCGCGCCGGAGCCTGATCCGGAGGCGGAAATGGAATGGCAACTGGCAGAGGCGTGACGCATGCATGTGATGATTTTCGGCGCGGGATATTCGGGCAAAGCCATCGCTAAAGCGCTGAGAACCGAAGCAGCGAGCGTTTCCGGCACCACACGCAGCCAGGACAAGTTCCCAAACCTCGCCGCCGCAGGCATGACGCCGTTCCTCTTCGACGGCGTTCAGCTCAGTGACGCGCTCGTCACCGCAATAGGCAATATCACGCATCTCGTACAATCCGTCGCGCCGGGCAAGGATGGCGATCCGCTGCTTGCGCTTCTGGGCGGCGATCTGAAAAAGCTCATGCCCAATCTGAAATGGGTCGCTTATCTTTCCACCGTCGGCGTTTATGGCGACCATGGCGGCGCCTGGGTGGACGAGACAACGCCCTGCCGCCCGGTCTCCGCGCGATCCGTGGAACGGGTGGCTGCGGAAACCGCCTGGACTGCGGCAGCGGAAAAGGCGGATGTGCCGCTTTCCATCCTGCGTCTGTCCGGAATTTACGGCCCCGGACGCAATGCCTTCATGAATTTCGAGAAGGGAACGGCACGGCGGCTGGTCAAGAAAGATCAGGTGTTCAATCGCATTCGGGTCGAGGATATCGGCGCCGCACTTGCCTTTCTGGCACGGAAAAACGAACGCGGCATCTTCAACGTGACCGACGACGAACCCTGCCCGCCGCAGGATGTGGTGAGCTTCGCAGCAGCGCTGATGGGTGCGGAACCGCCACCCGAGCAGGCCTTCGAGACCGCCGATCTGACACCGATGGCGCGCTCTTTTTATGGCGAGAACAAGCGCGTTTCCAACGCCAGAATACGCGATCTCGGCTTCGATTTCCGCTTTCCGGAGTACAGGTTCTCCCTCAGACAATTGTGGGAAAACGGCCTCTGGCGAGGCTGAAGAACCCCACCCTGAAAAGCGATGAAAAATCCTTCCAATCCCGCTTTTGCGGATGGTTTTCGTCTTATTTCAGCCAATTAGGATTTTATTAACCATCCAAAAATCACTAAAATCGTAGTCATTAGAAAAATATTTCACTCACATTTCGTGAACTGGATTCACGAAGCCGTGACCTGCAACAGCATTTCCGTTATCCATTGATTCTGCGTTATTTTTTCCATCTTTTGGCCAGGATGTCCTGCCGACAGCTTTCCGGCTAACGATCACGAATATTACAGACTGTAACAGTTCGTGATTTGAGGTCAGCTTTTTTTCGCCATTTTTCCCTCGCCCTACAATCTCGCATCAAAAGGCGTTCAGGCCAGTTCATGGCCGTTTAGCAAGGGCACAATCAATCGGCGCGGGGCCGATTTTCAGGGAAGCACAGTTTGTTGAATATCCGTCGTATAACTTTCACCGCTGCAACTATCGCCGCCTGTTCCATCATTGCGCCTCTTCAGGCGAATGCGGCAAATGGTTGTGGAGGCGCATCGTGGTATGCGTTGACCTCCAAGACTGCTTCGGGCGAGCGCATGAACGCCGCCAACCTGACCGCCGCCCACCGCTCGCTGCGGTTCGGCACCAAGGTCAAGGTGACCAATGCGCGCAATGGCAAGGCCGTTGTGGTGCGCATCAATGACCGTGGGCCGTTCATCAAGGGCCGCGTTCTCGATCTTTCCAAGGCAGCCGCCAAGAACATCGGCATGATCAACTCCGGCACCGCCAAGGTCTGCTACGAGATCGTCAAGGCCGATTGAGCCTTGCCCTCGCCGCCATTCGCGTCTACCAACCGGGCTTAGCACAAGAACGAGGTAGACAATGCGTTTAGGCGGGCGTTTGGCCGGAGCAATCGAAGTATTAGCGGATATTGAGGGACGCAGGCGTCCCGTCGCCGATGCTCTGAAAGATTGGGGCCTTGCCCATCGTTTCGCCGGTTCCGGCGACAGGGCTGCAATCGGCAACATCGTCTATGACGCGCTGCGCATGAAACTGTCGCACGCCTGGCTGATGGATGACGACAGCGCCGCCTCGCTTGGTTATGCCGTGCTGCTGCGCCAATGGGGCAAAAGCTTTTCGGACCTTTCGGCGGAATTCGACGGCGACAAATTCGCCCCCGCCGCACCGGATGAACAAAGGCAGCAGGCCTTTCTCTCCCGTTCCCTCAGCGATGCACCGGCCCATATTCAGGGCGACATACCCGAATGGGTGCAATCCTCCTTTGAAACCGCCTTTGGAGAGCGGTGGCTTGCCGAGGCTCAGGCGTTGAATGAGCGACCCACGCTTGATCTGCGCGCCAACACCTTGAAAGCGACGCGCGACAAGGTGCTGAAGGCTTTGGAGGAAAGCGGCGCGGAAGCCACACATATCGCCCGGCAGGGCGTGCGTATTCCCGCCGGCGAAGGTCCTTCCCGCCTGCCGAACGTCACTGCCGAACTGTCCTTCCAGAAGGGCTGGTTCGAAGTGCAGGACGAGGGCTCCCAGATTGTTGCCGATCTTGCCGGCGCGCATGAAGGCGAACAGATCCTCGATTATTGCGCGGGCGGCGGCGGCAAGACGCTGGCCATGGCGGCCAGCATGAACAATAAGGGCCAGGTCCACGCCTTCGACGCCGACCGCAAGCGCCTTGCGCCGATCATCGAACGGCTGAAGCGGGCTGGCACGCGCAATGTGCAGGTACACGACCGCGCTTCCGGCCTGACGCCGTTTCAGGAAAAATTCGACCGCGTTCTGGTGGACGCGCCCTGCACCGGCACCGGGACATGGCGTCGCCGGCCCGACACCAAATGGCGGCTGACGGCCCGCAATCTGGAAGAGCGCGTGCAGCAGCAGGGCGAGGCGCTTTCGCAGGCCAAGGGGTTCGTACGCCCGGGCGGAGAACTGCTTTATGTCACCTGTTCGGTTCTGCCCGAAGAAAACGAACAGCAGGTAAGGCGTTTCTGCGCGGAAAATCCGGAATTTTCCATCGGCTCCGCACTGGAACGCTGGCAGACGACTTTCGGCGGCAACGCGAATAAACCGCATTCTTCCGACGGCAAGACAGTGACGCTGACGCCTGCAACCACAGATACGGATGGCTTCTTCTTCTGCTTGATGAAACGCAAAGCATAACACCGTCTTTGCAAGCACTGATTTTACTTGGGAAACAACACCAGGTCTTGTTTCAAAGCATTCTAAACTAGAATGTTTGACACAAGTTTGTGATTGGGTCAGAACTCGCTTGCCGCGGCGCGAAGTCATTTCGCGCCTGCCGAAGGAGAGGGATCATGATCCGCAAAACCATTCTCAGCGCTTCTTTTGCGCTTCTTGCCGCATCTGCGGCTTTCACCGCGCTTCCCGCCCGGGCCGCCACCGACGCGGCCGCCGTCGTCAAGCATTATGCCGATGTCGCGCATGCGAAATATGAGGATTCGCTGACCACGGCGAAGGCGCTGGACAAGGCCATCGATGCGCTGATCGCAACGCCGAGCGAAGAAACCCTGAAGGCCGCCCGGGAAGCATGGATCAAGGCCCGCGTTCCCTATCAGCAGTCGGAAGTCTACCGTTTCGGCAACCCGATCGTCGACGATTGGGAAGGCAAGGTGAATGCCTGGCCGCTGGATGAAGGCCTGATCGACTATGTCGACGGTTCTTACGGCACGGAAAGCGACGAGAACGAGCTTTACGTTGCCAACATCATCGCCAATCCGAAGATCAAGATCAGCGGTGAAGAGGTCGACGCCTCCAAGATCACCCCCGAGCTGATCGAAAGTCTGCACGAGGCGGGCGATGTCGAAGCCAATGTGACGACCGGTTACCACGCCATCGAATTCCTGCTCTGGGGTCAGGATCTGAACGGCACCGGACCGGGCGCAGGCAACCGCCCCTACACCGATTACGACAAGGCGAAATGCACGAACGGCAATTGCGACCGCCGCGCTGACTACCTGAAATCCGCCTCGACCCTGCTGGTCAAGGATCTTCAGGAGATGGTGGATGCCTGGGCGCCGGAAGGCGAAGCCACGAAAACGGTGGAAGCCGATCCGAAAGCGGGCCTGACCGCCATTCTCACTGGCATGGGTTCGCTCTCCTATGGTGAGCTGGCGGGTGAGCGCATGAAGCTCGGCCTTCTGCTGCACGATCCGGAAGAGGAACATGATTGCTTCTCCGACAACACCTACAATTCGCATCTTTACGACGCGATCGGCATCGCCTCGGCCTATACCGGCGACTATACCCGCGTGGACGGAACGAAGATGACGGGCGCCTCGCTGTCGGAACTGGTCGGCGCCAAGGACAAGGCGCTGAACGACGAGATGCTGGCGAAGCTGAACAAGACGCTCGACGCCATGCATGCGATGGAAAAGCGCGCGCAGACCGTCGAGGCCTATGACCAGATGATCGGCGAAGGCAACAAGGAAGGCAACGCCGTGGTTCAGACGGCCATAGACGGCCTTCTCGACCAGACAAAGACTGTCGAACGCGTCATCGCGGCGCTCGATCTCGGCAAGATCGAGCTTGAAGGCTCCGACAGCCTCGACAATCCGAACGCCGTCTTCAAATAAGCGGTAAAACGGGCCGCAGATCGCTGCGGCCCGTTACTCTCCATCCGCCCTTATTGTCATGCAATTTTTGCTGCCGCCGATCCGCAAGCCATTCTTCTTCGCCGGGGCAGCCTGCCTTGTGGCGTCGATGGCGCTTGCCGAACCGCTGCGGGGCGACCTGACGGAGAAAGATCGAAGCCGCGTGCTGGCCGTGACTGCGCCAACGGCGGATTTTACGGGGCCGGAACCTTTCGAAGCCATGTCCGGCGGCGCGACGACCAGCGTCAGCAAGGCCGACAGCGGCGCGTTTTCACACCCTTCCGCCACCATGCCGCTCGAACGGAAGCAGGATTTCAAGCTCGGCAATGCGCTGTTCCAGAAGCTCTGGGTCTCCTCTCCGTCCTCCACACAGGCCTCGGACGGTCTCGGGCCGCTCTTCAACGCTCGATCCTGCCAGACCTGCCATGTGAAGGATGGCAGGGGTCGACCGCCTCTTGCCGGAGAAGACGCCGTTTCGCTGTTTCTGCGGCTGGCGCGACCGGCACGTGATGAAGCCGAACGACAGGCCATTGCCAGTCACCAGGTCTTGAATTTTCCCGATGAGACCTATGGCCGGCAGCTTCAGAGCCTGGCCATTCCCGGCCTCGCCGCCGAGGGCAAACCGGTCATCGCCTATACGGAAGAGCCGGTTCAGGTGGCGGATGGCGAGGTGGCGATGCTGCGCAAGCCAGACTATGCCGTGGCGAACCTGCAATATGGTCCGCTTGGCGCCGACACGACGCTTTCGGCGCGCATTGCCATGCCCACCCTCGGTCTTGGCCTGATCGAGGCCATTGCCGAGGCCGATATTCTGGCGAAGGCCGACCCGGACGACAATGATGGCGACGGCATTGCCGGGCGTCCCGCATGGGTCAAAGACAATCGCACCGGCGAGGTGAAGCTCGGGCGGTTTGGCTGGAAAGCGCAGAATGCGAGCGTGCGAGACCAGAGCGCCAGCGCCTTCTCGCACGATATCGGCATTTCCACACCGGATGCGCCGAATGCCTATGGCGACTGTACCGGCGTCCAGAAGGACTGTCTTGCCATGCCGACAGGCGTGCAGGCCAGGCTCGGACCTGCGGAGGCGCCCGATCCGGTTCTCGATCTCGTGACCTTCTACACCGAAAACCTCGCCGTGCCGCGCCGCCGCAATGTCGATGATCCGACGGTCCTGCAGGGAAAGCAGCTTTTCTACGCCTCCGGCTGTACGGCCTGCCACACCCCGAAATTTGTCACTCGCCGCGACGCCGCCGACCCCATGCATTCTTTCCAGCTGATCTGGCCCTATTCCGATTTTCTGCTGCATGACATGGGCGAAGGACTTGCCGATGGCCAGCAGGTGGGCGAAGCCAGCGGACGGCAGTGGCGAACCCAGCCGCTCTGGGGCATCGGCCTGACGCAAAAGGTCAATGGCAACGGTTTTTACCTGCATGACGGGCGGGCGCGCAGCCTGACGGAAGCGATATTGTGGCACGGCGGCGAAGGGCAAAAAGCGCGCGACGCCTTTGCCGCCTTGCAAAAATCCGACCGGCAGGCTTTGCTGGCCTTTCTGGAGTCCCTTTGATGAAAAATGCCATGCGAAAAATTTCCGGCGTCATGTCCGTGCTGCTGCTTCTGACCACGCCGCCGGCGAGGGCGCAGGATGTGGAACTGATGCCGCCGCCGCCGCTCGACCCGGTTGAGGTGCGGGGTGTGATGGAAAAGGCGGTGAACGGCTTCATCCGTCCCGGCTATGATCGCTTCCGGCAGTCGGCGGAAACGCTGGAAGGCCGCATGAAAGCTTTCTGCACCGCTCCTTCCGAAACGACCGCAGCGGCGGCCAAGACTGCCTTTGTCGATACGGTGTCAAGCTGGTCGACCATCGAGATTGTGCGTGTCGGTCCTGTCATCGAGAAGAACCGTTTCGAACGCGTGCTTTATTACCCCGACAAGAAGGGTCTCGGGCTGAAACAGGTGCAGCGTTATCTCACCGAAAAGGATGAAAGCGTCACGAGTGCGGATGGCCTCAGCGGCAAGAGCGTTGCGGCGCAGGGCCTCGGCGCTCTTGAGTTCGTGCTTTACGGAACCGGAGCGGAAGAACTGCTCGACAGGAAGGGTGATTTCCGCTGCCGTTACGGTGCGGCCATCGCCGGCAATATCGCCAATGTGGCGGCGGAACTTTCCGACAGCTGGAATGCGCCTAACGGCGCGCAGAAAAACTGGACGCAGCCCGGAGCGGACAACCCCGCCTTTCGTGACGAGCGCGAGGCGCTTGTTGCCCTGCTCGGCATTCTCGTCCATGGCTCCGAAGCCATTCGCGATCAGCGGATCGAAACCTTCTACAAGGGACCGGACAAGGCAAGATTTCCCCGCACCGCCATTTATTGGCGCTCCGGCCTGACATGGCAAAGCATTTCCACCAATATCAAGGCGGTTCAGACCCTGCTGCACACGGCGGATATGGTCGAACTCGTACCGCCCGATCAACGCTCCATCGTCAACTCCATCGATTTCATCGCCAAATCGATGATCCGCGTTGCCGGGACCATCGATACAGATGTGCAAAAGGCGCTGAATCAGGACGATCAGCGCGCCAAGGTGGATTATCTGCTGCTCAATGGCAAAGACCTGATCTACCGCTTGAACGATCAATATGGCGGCGCCATCGGCCTCAGCTCCGGCTTTTCCTTCGCCGATGGGGACTGAGCCGATGATCTCCGGCACCAAACGGATGCTGATAGATCGGCGCAGCTTCATCAAAGCGGCGGGAGTTCCCTTCCTCGCCGCGCTGGCTCCCCGTTCACTTTATGCGCTTGAGCGGACAGACGCGGTCTTTGCCTCCGCCTTCCGCGCCCGCGACGGGTCCTACGGCATTGCGACGGTGAGCGAGCGCGGCGAGATCATCGACCGCGTCGCGCTTCCTGCCCGCGCCCATGGAATGGCGACGAGCCATGCGACCGGCATGACCGTGGCCTTTGCGCGCCGGCCCGGCACCTTCTTCATGGCCTTCGACCCCGCGCGGCGCGGCGAACCGATCGTGATGCACACGCCGGAAAACCGCCACTTCTACGGCCACGGGCAATTCTCCCCTGACGGGGCAATCCTCTATGCCAGCGAAAACGACTTCGACGGCAATCGCGGCGTTATCGGGCTCTATGACGCCCGCAACGGCTTTGCCCGCATCGGCGAATATGATGCTCATGGCATCGGTACGCATGACATGACGGTGAGCGATGACGGCCGGCTGATCGTGATCGCCAATGGCGGCATCGAAACCCATCCGGATTTCGGCCGAACCAAGCTCAATATCGACAATATGCAGCCGTCCCTTGTGCTTCTGGATGCGGCGACCGGGCTATTGATCCAGAAACACGCCATGCCGGAGCAGCTGCGGCAGCTTTCCACCCGCCATGTCGATCTCGGCGATGACGGGCGTATCTGGTTCGCTTGCCAATATGAGGGACCGCGCAACGATCTCCCGCCGCTTGTCGGCCATTTCTCCAAGGGTGAGGCTCTCACCTTTGTCGATCTGCCGGAAGAAACGACGGTGCGCCTTGCCAATTATGTCGGGGCCATTGCCGTCAACCGGCGCGATGGGCTGGTGGGCCTGACCTCGCCCAACGGCAACGCCGCCGTGACGCTGGATGCGAAAACCGGGCGCGTCGTTTCCGAGACGACCGTGCGGGAAGCGGCAGGCGTCGCGCCCGCCGCGAGAGGCATTGCGGTTTCTTCCTATGACGGCTTTTTCGAGACCCGGCGCAGCGACGTGGCGTGGGACCAGCACATCGTGCGTCTGTCCAGCTAAAATACTGAAAAGAAAGGGGAACAAAAGCCCGGCCGGCGCATTGGACGGATCATGAGAAACCTTGCCGTCTATGTCGTTTTTGTGGTTGCTGTTGTTGCCGTGGGGGGGCTGATCGGCGTCAACAATGTGCCCGGCGAATGGTATCAATCGCTGCAGAAGCCTTTCTTCAATCCGCCCAACTGGATTTTCGGACCCGTCTGGACCGTGCTTTACGTGCTGATCGGCATTGCCGGCGCACGGACATGGATCCGCAAGCCGATGGGAACGCGCATGCGGCTCTGGTTCACGCAGATGGTGCTGAACTTCCTGTGGTCTCCGATTTTTTTCGGAATGCAAAGCCCGGCGGGGGCGCTCATCATCATCATTCCGATGCTGATCTGCATCGTCGCCTTCGTGGCGCTCACCTACCGCCGTGACCGCATATCCATGTGGCTTTTCGTGCCCTATGCCGTATGGGTCGCCTTTGCCACGGTGTTGAATGCAAGCATCGGCATGTTGAACTAAATCCCCGCACCGCCCTTGCCTTGCCTGCCGCCGCACGCCATGTCAGTTTGCGATGAGGCAGAAGCAGGCAGGTAGGCCATGGAGATCACGGATCCCGGCGATTTTCGTCAGCGGATAGAAAGAAGCTTTGCGCGGCAGGGCGTAGTGCAGGCGATTAACGCCGAGATCAGCCGTATCGAACACCGGCTGGTGGAAATCGAACTCCCCTTTCATGAAAAGCTGACGCAGCAGCACGGCATATTGCATGCGGGCGTCATCGCCGCCGGTCTGGATACGGCCTGCACCTATGCCGCTTATACGATAATCGAGCCGGAAGCCTCGCTGCTGACCATCGAGTTCAAGGTCAACCTCATGTCGCCCGGGCGCGGCGAGCGGTTCCTGTTTCGCGGCGAGATCATCAAGCCAGGGAACAACCTGATCGTCGCCGATGGCCGCGCCTATGCGCTGTCCGACGGACCGGCGAAGCTGATCGCCTCCATGACGGGCACGATGATGGTGGTGAAGGGGCGCGAGGATATTACCGGATGAGCTACCGGCTTTTGCATGTTGCGGATAAATCCGTCCTCTTCGTCATGGCGGCTTCCCCCGAATACGGTCCCCATCTTCAGGCACGCATTGCGCCGCTGATGACCGGTATCGGCCCGGTCGAGGCGGCGATTGCGGTCACGGCCGTTCTTGCCGGTCTCGATGCGGCCGATCACCTGCCCGACCTCGTCGTTTCGCTCGGTTCCGCCGGTTCGCGGACGCTGGAGCAAACCGGCATCTATCAGGCGATTTCGGTTTCCTATCGCGACATGGACGCCTCCGCCTTCGGTTTCGAAAAGGGCTGCACGCCGCTGCTCGATCTGCCCGCCGAAGTGGCCTTGCCTTTGCGAATACCTGAAATTGCCGAGGCGCGGCTTTCCACGGGCGCCAATGTCGTTTCGGGCGAGGCCTACGGGCTGATCGACGCCGATATGGTGGAAATGGAAACCTTCGCGGTTTTAAGAGCCTGCCAGCGCTTCGGCGTACCGCTCGTCAGTCTGCGCGGCATTTCCGATGGCAAGGTGGATGTGAACCATGTGGACGACTGGACGGAGTACCTGCACATCATCGATGAAAAGCTGGCGGATGCCGTCCATCGGCTTTGCCGCGCCATCGAGGACGGCATGATTGCCCTTTAGAACCTCGCGATTTTCGCAAATTTCCGCTGTTTGACGCCCGCTTCCGGGTTGCCTAAAGCCGCCATTTTCTTTAAAGGCTCGCCATGACCCAGATAGCCCATCCCGACAGCATTCTCATCATCGATTTCGGCAGCCAGGTGACGCAGCTGATTGCGCGCCGCATCCGCGAAGCCGGGGTCTATTGCGAAATCCATCCGTTCCAGAATGCCGCAGAGGCATTCGAGAAGCTTCAGCCCAAGGGCGTGATCTTCTCCGGCGGCCCCGCATCTGTCACGGCGGAAGGAAGCCCGCGCGCACCGCAGGCGGTGTTCGACAGCAAGGTTCCGATCCTCGGCATCTGCTACGGCCAGCAGACGCTCTGCACGCAGCTCGGCGGTGTGGTCGAGGGTGGCCATGCGGCGGAATTCGGCCGCGCCGATATCGACATCAAGAAGGCAAGCCCGCTTTTCGAAGGCTTCTGGGAACAGGGCAAGAGCTACCCCGTCTGGATGAGCCATGGCGACCGCGTGACGAAGTTGCCGGAAGGTTTCGAGGTCATCGCAACCTCCGAGAACGCACCTTTCGCCATCGCCGCGGACGAGAAGCGTCACTACTACTCCACCATGTTCCACCCGGAAGTGGTGCATACGCCTGACGGCGGCAAGCTGCTGTCCAACTTCGTGCACAAGATCGTCGGGCTCAAATCCGACTGGACGATGGCGGCTTATCGCGCCGAAATGATCCGCAAGATCCGCGAACAGGTCGGCACCGGCCGCGTGCTCTGCGCGCTTTCCGGCGGCGTCGATTCCTCGGTTGCGGCCATCCTCATTCATGAGGCGATCGGCGACCAGCTCACCTGCGTTTACGTCGACCACGGCCTGATGCGGCTTGGCGAAAGCGAGCAGGTCGTCGGCATGTTCCGCGACCATTACAATATTCCGCTGGTGCATGTGGATGCCGCCGACCTGTTCCTCGGCGAACTGTCGGGCGTTTCCGATCCGGAAGTGAAGCGCAAGACCATCGGCCGCCTGTTCATCGAGGTCTTTGAGGCCGAAGCGGCCAAGATCGCCGCCGATGGCAAGGGCGCACCGAATTTCCTGGCGCAGGGCACGCTTTACCCTGACGTCATCGAAAGCGTCTCCTTCTCCGGCGGCCCGTCGGTCACCATCAAGAGCCACCACAATGTCGGCGGTCTTCCCGAGCGGATGAACATGCAGCTCGTCGAGCCGCTGCGCGAACTCTTCAAGGATGAAGTGCGTGCGCTCGGCCGTGAACTCGGCCTGCCGGACAGCTTCATCGGCCGCCACCCCTTCCCCGGTCCGGGCCTGGCAATCCGCTGCCCCGGTGCGATTACCCGTGAGAAGCTGGATATTCTGCGCAAGGCGGATGCGATCTATCTCGATGAAATCCGCAAGGCCGGTCTCTACGACACCATCTGGCAGGCTTTCGCCGTGCTGCTGCCGGTGCAGACCGTGGGCGTCATGGGCGATTACCGCACCTATGACTTCGTCTGCGCGCTTCGCGCCGTGACCTCGGTGGATGGCATGACGGCGGATTTCTATCCCTACGACATGAATTTCCTTGGCCGCGCGGCAACCCGCATCATCAACGAAGTACGCGGCATCAATCGCGTCGTCTATGACGTGACGAGCAAGCCGCCCGGCACGATCGAGTGGGAATAAGGACGATACTCGACACGGTCCTGTAAAGATGACGCCGCGACTAGTTCGCGGCGTTTCTGTTTTGTCGTGCGAGATAGATGATCTGGGCGGTCAGGCCGACCACGAGGATCGCCAGCAACCCTGCCTGAGCGCCAAGAAGCAGCGGCGATTTCAGGTCCGTAACCAGAGGGTGACCGTCTGGAACACGGCGCAGGATTTCGCTGACCGTCGGGACCATCAAAAGAAACGCACTGATGCTGAGACAGATGGTTTCAATATATCTGGCCATGCGCGTTGAACCCAGAACGCCTTCAATGCCGTAACCTGCGAGCAGGAACAGGATGGTCAGGACGCCAACGCCGTAACTGATCGGCTGATGCGCCACGAGGAAGACCGTCGCAGCGCCAATCAGCATGGAGACAAGATAAAGAGTGCCTGGCGCTGATCGGGGAACGATTCGACCGTGGCGGGCAAACATGTAAATGGCGACGGGAATGGCCGGCAGGCTTCCAAGCGTATGGATCCAGCCGAGCGGAGAAATTCCGAACATGAGAGATTGCCTTTCTCGTCCAGAAGGACGTGATGGTCCGGGAAGCAGACCGTCATCGACAAATCTGCCAGCTTGATAAGGTCTATTTTTTCGGTGGCGTGCCGCTCAGGTCATGCATCGAGCTCCCTCGCGAAACTGCGAGCTTAAGCGGTCATGCGCTCCAGCATGGGACGGGTTATTGCGCCAAAAGTCGTCGCATCACCATGGGCACGGGCGGAAAGCATCGCGCCGTGCACGGTGGCCATGAAGATTTCAGCATTCGCTCTGGCGGTCCCGCTCAGCACAAGGCGCCCCTGGGCAACGCCACGTTCCAGAACGGCGGTGAGCCAGTCGGAGAGACTTCGAAAATGCGCGCGCACTTCGAGAGCGACCGTTTCAGGAAGAACCGGAATCTCACTGGCGAGCAGAGCGCAGACGCAGAAGGGATGAGTGGCCTCGGCGATACAGCCCTCCCAATAGCCGATATAGGCGCGGAGCTGTTCGAGCGGGTCGGAAATGTTTCGCTCCAGTTCGGCGATACCGGCTTCGGCCTCCTGCCTGTATTGAGCGACAAGTTTTTGGACCAGATCGGACTTGCCGGGAAAGTGGTGGTGAATGCTCGCATTGCGAATGCCGACCACGGCGGAAATGTCGGCATAGCTGAAACTGTTGTAGCCGCCCTTTATGATCAGGGAGCGTGCGCAACGGAGGATTTCATCGGCCTTGGTTTGTGGATTTTTCATGAGAACTACCTACCAACTAGTAGGTAGAATGTCAACGCCAGGCGATTTTAGCCTATGACCGCTGACAAGAGCGTGCCGGAGACCGAATGCGCGTGACGGATATGGCGGGCCTATTCCAAGGCCGATGGCAGCTGATCCACGCCCCGAACCGAGGCCGCATCGTCCGTGTCCAGAAGCTCGTGTCATGCGGTTGACGAGCCACGACGCCGCTTGCACGTTTGACTTTGCGCCCTTTTTAGCCAGTATTTCGACCGTCCTTCGCAGAGCACCGTCGGTCCGGCACGGCTTTGGGCCGGTATCATACAGTCCGTTAGGGCAGGCTACGTTCGCCTGCAAAGGACAATGGGAGGAGCCCATCGATGACACACAATGTCGATCCGAAGCCAATGTCACGCGCGGCCGCGATCCTCTACGCCATTATTTCACCGCTCAGCCTGATGGCCGTGATCTTTCTGCCTGCGGGTCGGATCGGCTGGTGTCCGGGCTGGGTTTTCCTCGCGGTCGTCGTCGTCGCCTTTGGCCTTTCCGCGCTGGTATTGGCGCGTGTGAATCCGGTCATTTTCCGCGCGCGCAGCCGGTTCCAGCCGGGCACCAAGACATGGGACCTATTCCTCGTCACCGGAATCCTTCTCGCTTTTGCCGCTGAAATCCCGGTTGCGGCACTCGATGCCGCCCGGATGGGGTGGTCCGTCGTGCCGCTTTGGGCCATTCTGCTCGGGTATATCCTGCTCGTCGGCGGCATTGGGGTTACGGCATGGGCCCAGGCCGTCAATCCGTTCTTCGAGCCGGGTGTCCGCATCCAAAGCGAGCGCGGACAGCGAGTGATCACGTCGGGCCCATACGGTATCGTGCGCCACCCCGGCTACACGGCCGCAATCGCCATGTTCACTGGCATACCGCTCGCATTGGGTTCCTGGGCGGCTCTGCTCCCCGCCGCCTTGGCCATCGCCCTGCTGATCCTGCGCACCGGCTGGGAAGATCGTCTGCTCCAGGCCGAATTGCCCGGTTATGCTGATTATGCCCGTGAAAGGCGCTACCGGCTATTTCCCGGCATCTGGTAAGCGCCTAATGCTTTTGTTCTCTTTTTGTTCTTTTAATTATTGCCATTGGTGATAATATCCCGGCCCGGGCAAAGGCCGTGGAGCATCGCTATGGGTTTCGGGTTGGCAGATGAAGGAGGTTTAAGGCAGCTTTTCTTCGAAGGATGGGAGCCGGAGAAAATACGGCGTTTCAATCCGCGATTTAGCAGCAAGCTCTTGATCACGGTGAAACCGCCGGCAGCCCTGGCGGAACGAATTTTTGCCGATGCGTCGCACCATGCCGCAGGGCGGACGAAGCGTGAGGCCTATCCGCCGGAGCTTCTGCATATAACCCTGCTCTGTATCGGAGGTTTCGAGACCGTACCTCACGGGCTGGTAAAGAGGCTGAAAGCAGCGCTGGGGGAGATCAAGGCGCGGCCCGTTCCGATCACATTCGATGGAACATCGCTTTTCGGCAATCGCAACAGTCTGGCGCTACGCAGCAGCCGCGAGATGCAGGAACTTAAGGCTCTGGCGAAAATGGTGCAGCGCGCCCTGCGGCGGGCAAACCTGCCCTATGTCGCCGCATCGTCGTTTACGCCACATCTCACCGTTATCTACGGCTGCGGGAAAATTGAGCTTATGCCGGCTGACAAACCCTATAGCTGGCTGGCGGGGAGCTTCGAACTCGTTTTCAGCCACAATGGCGAAACACGGCATGAGTTGCTTGGGCGCTTCGCACTCTCGCCGAAAGCGGAGCGTTATGAACGGCCTGAAAGCCAGCTACATTTGCCGGAAAAAGTGATCGGACCTTCGAAACGGCCGACACAAAGGGCGTCGGTGCGATAACATACACCTGAAGCGGCATAGCGCTCCCACGCCTACAATTTTTCCGCATTCTCCATTGAGAATTATACGGAACCTTGTTGTGCGAATCCGACGCTTTTCGCGCCAGTCGCACATCCGCCGCGCCAGCCGAAAACCGATCCGGTTATCGATCCCGAGCGCAAGCGAGGCGCTATCGCCTCGCAACGGATAATGACCAGCTTAGAGCCGTACCTTGTCGAAAGCCTTGCCGTCGATGCCGAGGGCTTCGAGATCGGCGCGGGCGGGCTTGCGATGTGCGCGAACAGCGGCCGAAACCGAGAGCGCTGCACCGAGAACGGCGAAAGTTTCACCGAAGAAGTTACGCGATGTCTTTGCAACCTGACGCATTTTTCTCTCCATCTTTGATGCCCAGATAATGGGCATTTCCGGCCCATTCTACAACTCATGATGCAGCAGGGAAGCCATGCAGCTTTGCTCGCGCTCGTTTGGATATCAGCCATTGCGATTTTGCATGGCTTAAGCACCAGGACCGGGTATATGCGCAGGGCACTTCAGCAGGCGGGTTGAATAAGACGGATATTTTGTTATGCCGGAAGTGCTTTTAGAGACGAAGAGGCAGAAGGCATGACGGTCACGATTTACGGCATCAAGAACTGCGACACGATGAAGAAGGCCAGAAGCTGGCTGGAAGCCAACGGTGTCGACTATTCTTTCCATGACTATAAGGCGGCCGGTATCGACCGTGCCCATCTGGAAACATGGTGCGATGCCGCGTGCTGGGAAACGGTTCTCAACCGCGCCGGCACGACCTTCAAAAAACTCGACGACGGCCAGAAGACCGATCTCACCCGTGAAAAGGCCATCGAGCTGATGCTGGAACAGCCCTCCATGATCAAGCGTCCCGTGCTGGAAGCGAAGGACAGGATAACCGTCGGCTTCAAGCCGGAAATCTACCAGACCCTTTTTGCGTGAACGCAGCCCGCCATGTCCAAAACAACCCGTGCCACCCAAATGCTGACCAAGGCCGGCGTTGCCTTCACCACCGTCACCTATGATTACGACCCGAATGCCGACCGCATCGGCCTGCAGGCGGCCGAGGCGATCGGTGAGCCACCACATCTCGTCCTGAAAACGCTGATGGCGGAGCTGGATGGCAAACCGGTCTGCGTCGTCGTCCCTTCGGATCGCGAGGTCAGCATGAAGAAGCTGGCCGCCGCCTTCGGGGGCAAATCCGCCAGCATGATGAAGCCTGCCGATGCGGAGCGGGCCACCGGTTATCATGTCGGCGGCATCAGCCCTTTCGGGCAGAAGAAACAGGTGCCGACGGCCATCGAGGCCGGGGCCATGGCGCATGATTATGTCTACATGAATGGCGGGCAACGCGGCCTGCAGGTGAGGCTTTCGCCCCGCGATGCCCAAAGCGCGCTGAAGGCGATTGCCGCGCCGCTGGTCGCCGATTGAAGCGCAGGAGACGCGCCTGAAAGCATTTGGCTTTCGGAAGGAATGGGCTATGGTCGGCGCCTCCTATTGAAATAGACGAAGGCAGATCATGACCGTTTCCCCCATCGATCCCGTCAAACTCGAAAAACTGGCCGAAGTCGCCGTCAAGGTCGGCCTGCAATTGCAGAAGGATCAGGATCTGGTGATTACCGCACCGCTGGCGGCCCTGCCGCTGGTGCGATTTTTGACCAAACACGCCTATATGGCGGGTGGCGGGCTGGTCACCACCTTCTATTCTGACGAAGAAACCACGCTTGCCCGCTATCGCCACGCCAGCGACGCCAATTTCGACCGGGCTTCCGGCTGGCTTTATGAAGGCATGGCGAAAGCCTATGCCAATGGCGCGGCGCGGCTGGCGATTGCCGGCGACAACCCCATGCTGCTGGCCGAACAGGACCCCGCCAAGGTAGCCCGCGCCAACAAGGCCAACTCCACGGCCTACAAGCCGGCGCTGGAGAAGATTTCCAATTTCGACATCAACTGGAACATCATCTCCTATCCGAACCCCTCCTGGGCAAAGCAGGTCTTCCCCGGTCTCGCGGAAGACGAAGCGGTCCGCAAGCTTGCCGATGCCATCTTCGCCGCATCGCGGGTGGATCTGGCCGATCCGGTCGCGGCATGGGCCGAGCACAATGCCAATCTCGCCAAACGTTCGGCATGGCTGAACGGCGAGCGCTTCTCTGCGCTGCATTTCACCGGCCCCGGCACGGATGTGAAGATCGGCCTGGCGGACGGCCATGAATGGCATGGCGGCGCCTCCACCGCCAAGAATGGCGTGACCTGCAACCCGAATATCCCGACGGAAGAAGTCTTCACCACCCCGCATGCGCTGCGTGTCGACGGTTACGTCTCCAGCACCAAGCCGCTCTCGCATCAGGGAACGCTGATCGACGACATCCAGGTGAAGTTCGAAGCCGGCCGCATCGTCGAAGCCAAGGCTTCGAAGGGCGAAGCGGTGCTGAACAAGGTGCTCGACACCGACGAGGGCGCACGGCGTCTCGGCGAAGTGGCGCTGGTGCCGCATTCCTCGCCGATCTCGGCAAGCGGTATCCTGTTCTACAATACGCTGTTCGATGAAAACGCCTCCTGCCACATTGCGCTTGGCCAATGCTATTCGAAATGCTTCCTCGACGGCGCTTCGCTGTCGCAAGATCAGATCAAGGCGCAGGGCGGCAACTCAAGCCTGATCCATATCGACTGGATGATCGGTTCCGACAAAGTGGATATTGACGGTGTGAAGCCGGACGGCTCCACGGTTCCGGTGATGCGCAAGGGCGAATGGGCCTGACGACACCTATCTCGGCAACTGGCTGCGCTGACTGAGCCAGATGCTGAAAAGCACCGCAACGAAACCGGCGATCTGCGCTGGCGTAAGGCTTTGGCCGAGCGCCAGCCAGCCGAGCAGGGTTGCAACGACCGGGCTTAGAAAACCGAGCGATGCGGCGGCGGAAGGTTCGATGCGGGCAAGCCCGCGAAACCACAGAAAATAGGTCAGAGCGGCACCGATAAGTCCCAGATAGGCCATGCCGAGAATATTGGCCGCTGTCGGCGTCGGCAGGGCCGGTTCCAGGAAATAGGCGACCGGCAGCAACAGAAGGCCGCCCGCCGTCAATTGCCAGGCGGTAAACGTGAGGTTCGACACCGGCGGCCGCCACTTACGGGTCAGCACCGTTCCAAAAGCCATGGAGACGGCACCGGCAAGACCTGCAGCCACACCGATACCATCCAGCGCAGCGCCCGGCGCCAGAACCAGAAGCGCAACGCCGACAATGCCGAGAAAACCGGCCGCGATGGCCAGCGGCCGGACGGGTGCGGCGAGAAACAGCCGGGAAAGGCCAATCACGATCAGGGGCTGGACTGCGCCCACCGTCGCCGCCACGCCGCCCGGCAGCCGATAGGCCGACACGAAAAGCATCGCCCAGAAGAACGAGAAATTCAGCGCTCCGAGAATGAAGCTGCGCGGCCACCAGATACCGTGCGGCAGCTTTCTTACGAAAAGCAGCAAAAGCACGCCGGCCGGCAATGCGCGCAGCATTGCGACATGAAAGGGATAGCCGTGCGGCAAAAATTCGGTCGTCACGAAATAGGTGGTTCCCCAGATGGCGGGGGCAAGGGCGGTCACCAGCACATCGGCGGCATAGGTCGTATTTTTCTTCATTTCAAGAATCTCTATATCAAGATAAATGCAATCTAGCCGATTTTATCTTGACGTCAAGACATCAATTGTTATGCCTTGGTGATGAGCAAAGAACCGTTGGACCACGTCGATCACATTCTGGCGCAATGGCGCAGGGAACGGCCCGATCTCGATGTCGGCCCCATGGGGCTGCTCGGGCGCCTGAACCGTCTCACCACCCATCTCGGCCGGGAGGTGGAGGCGGTGCTGCTGAAGCACGGGCTTTCCTCTTCCGCTTTCGATGTGCTGGCGACATTGCGGCGCTCCGGCTCGCCTTACCGGCTTTCCCCCGGCGATCTTTTGGCCATGACGATGGTGAGTTCCGGCACCATGACCAACCGGATCGACCAGCTCGAGAAAGCCGGACTGGTGGAGCGTATCCATAACCCGAACGACCGGCGCAGCGTCCTGATATTGTTGACGGAGCGGGGGTTTGCCATTGTCGAGGAAGCGGCAGGCGCTCACGTCGAAAACCAGCACCGCCTGGTCGCCGGTCTCAGCGAAGAAGAGCGCGTGACGCTGAACCGGCTGCTGAAACGGTTTTTGCGGGATTTCGAAGAATAGGCTTTTCGGCCCGACAAACACACAATGGCTCCGTGATGGCGCTTGTTTCGCTCCAAAAAATCCTGTAAGCAATTTTCCATAAACCTGTACTACAGGTTGGAGGAAAAATGTTAACTGCCATTTCGCATGAATCCGGTCTCGTCAGCAGCACGATCGGCGCTATCACCCGCCATATCCGCGAAAACGAACTTGCACCGGGAGCGAAGCTCCCCAGCGAGCTTTCGCTCTCGCAGCAGCTCGGTGTCTCCCGTACCGTCGTTCGGGAAGCTTTCCGTTCTCTGTCGGCCATGCGGCTGATCGACGTAAGCGCCGGCAAGCGCGCGACGGTGGCGACGCTGGATCACGGTGCAATGTCATTGATGTTCGAACATGGCATTCACACCGAACAGATCAACATTCAGCAGATCTACGATGTGCGCCGCACGATCGAAGTCAGAACCGTAGCTCTGGCGGCACTGAGGCGCACGGATGCGGAAGCGCTCACCATTCTCGACCATGCCAACAATATGGAGCGGGATTTCGGCGACAACGACAAGGTCATGGAACACGACCTCGCTTTTCACATCGCCGTTGCCAGGGCCTCCAAGAACCCGGTTTTCGAACTCATTCTCGGCGCTTTCCAGAACGTGACGCGCCAGACATGGCCGATCGGCTGGAAAAGCCGCACATCCGATGCGCAGCGCCATGCCGCAAGCGAGCTTCACATCGCCATCGGACAGGCCATTGCCGCCGGCGATCCGCAAACGGCTTCAACACTGATGGCGCGGCATTTCGATGAAAGCGTGCACGCGCTTCTGGCGGCCGGCATCGCCTGATTTTTCAAACACGGTTCCAGACGGAACACGACCTGCCTCTGGAGGAGGAGACACTTCATGAAAATCACAAAACTAGAGACCGTCCGCGTGGCGGAACGGACGAACTTGCTCTGGGTTCTGGTCCATACGGATGAGGGCATTACCGGGCTCGGCGAAACCTTCTTCGGAGCGGAGACGGTGGAGACCTATGTGCATGAATATATCGCCCCCCGCGTGATCGGGCGCGATCCGCTGCAGATCGACCTTCTGGCGCAAGACCTCGTCGGTTATCTCGGCTTCCGTTCATCGGGCGCGGAAGTGCGCGGCAATTCAGCCTTCGATATTGCGCTGTGGGATATTTTCGGCAAGGCCACAAATCAGCCCATCGCCCAGCTGCTCGGCGGTTTCAGCCGCAAGGAAATTCGCACCTACAATACCTGCGCGGGCACCGAATATATCAAGAAGGCCACCGGGCAGCAGACGGCTAATTATGGCCTCTCCAGCGGCAAGGATTACGACGACCTCAACGGCTTCCTGCACCGCGCTGACGAGCTTGCCCATTCGCTGCTGGAAGAGGGCATCACGGCCATGAAGATCTGGCCGTTCGATGCGGCGGCGGAAAAGACGCGCGGGCAATATATCTCGATGCCGGACCTGAAAAGCGCGCTTGAGCCTTTCGAAAAAATCCGCAAGGCGGTGGGCGACAGGATGGATATCATGGTGGAGTTTCACTCCATGTGGCAGCTTCTGCCCGCCATGCAGATAGCCAAGGCGCTCACTCCCTACCAGACCTTCTGGCATGAAGACCCGATTAAGATGGACAGTCTTTCCAGCCTGGCGCGTTATGCCGCCGTTTCGCCTGCACCCATTTCCGCCTCGGAAACGCTCGGTTCACGCTGGGCCTTCCGCGATCTGCTGGAGACAGGTGCTGCCGGTGTGGTGATGCTGGACATCAGCTGGTGCGGCGGGCTTTCGGAGGCGCGCAAGATCGCTTCGATGGCGGAAGCCTGGCATCTGCCGGTCGCCCCGCATGATTGCACCGGGCCGGTGGTGCTCTGCGCCTCCACCCATCTGTCGCTCAACGCGCCGAACGCGCTGGTGCAGGAAAGCGTGCGCGCCTTCTATAAAACCTGGTATCGCGATCTCGTCACCGCATTGCCTGAGGTGAAGAACGGCATGATAACCGTGCCGCCGGGCGCCGGCCTTGGCATGGAACTGCATCCCGATATCGAAAAGACCTTCACCGTCAGCCGGCGTTTTTCGGATGCGACGTCGATCTGATCAGAACAGGCTGCCCTGATTGCCCGGATCGGAAGAAGCCGGTTTCGCCGGCTTCTTTTTTGGTACTATGGGGTTATCAGGGGACGGCGCCCCCTCCCCCGTCGTGATGGCCGAGACGCGGCCATCAGCAAATTCCATCGAGATCATAGCACCTGAAGCGACAGCGGCAGCGCGGGTCAGCGGCCGGTTCTCCTCGTCGCGGATCACGGCATAACCGCGTTTCAGCACGTTTTTATAAGAGAGCGATTGCAGGATGCGGTCATGGGCGGCAAGGCCTGCGCGGTTCTGCGCCATGCGGTGCAATACGGCGGTATCGGCCCGGCGCGCGCCGGTGACGACCCGCTCCTTCTGCCGCTCCACCTGGCCAAGCAGCCGGGCGGGAAGCGAACGCAGCGCGGAATCGAAGGCATCGACACGGCCTTTTCCTTGCAGCAGACGGCGCTCCACCAGGGTTTCGGCCCGGTGCATGCGCTCGGTAATCCGTTGCCTGTGCTGTTTGAGACCGTTCAGCAGGGTTTCCGGCCTGAGACCCGAGGCGAATCGCTCAAAGGCGCGGCGCTTGTTGAGGGTTGTCAATTCCAGTCCACGCCCGAGACCGCTCGCGGCCTCGTCGAACCTGCGGCGCGGCAGGGCCAGAAGCTGATCGAGCGACGGCAGCGCGCGCACCAGCGCCCGCACACCCTGACGGCGATTGTCCATCTGCCGCGATACCGAGCCTGAAAGACGCGCGGCAAGGCCGGAAAGCTGCGCTTCCAGTTCCGCACGCACCGGCACGGCCATTTCGGCGGCCCCCGTCGGGGTCGGCGCACGCACATCGGCGGCGTAGTCGATCAAGGTCGTATCAGTCTCGTGTCCGACGGCGGAAATCAGCGGAATTTCGCTTTCGGCAGCAGCGCGTACGACGATTTCGTCGTTGAAGCTCCAGAGGTCCTCCAGACTGCCGCCGCCGCGCGCGACGATCAGTACGTCGGGCCGCGCAATCTCACCGCCGGGCTGAAGCGCGTTGAAACCGCGAATGGCGTTCGCCACCTCCTCGCCCGAACCTTCCCCCTGCACCTTGACCGGCCAGACGACCACATGGACCGGAAAGCGATCCGAAATGCGGTGAAGAATATCGCGAATGACAGCGCCCGTGGGCGAAGTGACGACGCCGATGACATGCGGCATGAAGGGCAGCCGGCGCTTGCGGGCCGCATCGAACAGCCCTTCCGCCGCCAGACGCCGGCGACGATCTTCGAGAAGCGCCATCAGCGCGCCGGCGCCGGCAGGCTCGAGGCTTTCTATGACGATCTGGTATTTCGACGAGCCGGGAAAGGTTGTGACCTTGCCGGTGGCGATGACTTCCATGCCCTCTTCCGGGCGGAACTTCAGCCGCGAGAAGGTGCCTTTCCAGATCACCGCATCGATGCGGGCGCGGTCGTCCTTCAGCGAGAAATAGGCGTGTCCGGAAGAATGGGGCCCACGATAACCGGAAATCTCGCCGCGCACCCGCACCTGCTCGAAAGCCGTCTCCACCGTACGCTTGATGGAACCCGACAGTTCAGAGACCGAGAACTCGGCAAGATTGCTCAATGCTGCGTGGGAGAAGATATCGCTCATGCCCGTTTGTAACCAAAACCCGTCGATTCGGAAATGCCGGCGCCGGCCAGCCTCATTTTAACGGCGATGAAACCATATCCTCAACTAACGAGTTTGGAAAATGGGGATTGGAGGAGGAAACAAGGGTTCGTTAGGGAAAACGGCGTTACGTCTTGCCCCAGGCCCGACAACCAAAGAGGAGGCGGCATCATGATTTTTCTTACCGCCACAGCGCTCGGCGTAACCGCAGTTGCGCTCCGTTCGGTTTTCAGCATCGTTTTCATCTGCATGATGATTATCGGTGCCTATGGCGTGGCGATTGCACTTTCTTCCACGGCCGTGCCCTTGATGTCGCTGCTTCTGGCGCTCGCCGGTTACAATTTCGGTGTCGTGGGTGTCGTCCTCGGCCTTGTGGTGCTGCAGCGCCCGCGTTCCACCCAGCCAACCCTCTAAAAGCCCACGGTCTTGAAGCCTCCGCACTTTGCGCTGACCGAAACATGCGGACTGGCCGCCGACCTTGCCGTTACCTGTCTGCTTATTTTCTATCTCGGCGTCGATCCGCTGGCCGCCCGCTTGCCGGGCGCGGCAACGGGGCTTGCAACAAGCTGGCGGCTGAACCGTGCAAATGGTGAGGCATCGGCCAGGCTGAACAGCTTTCTGATGAATGCCGTCACACTCACCTCACGTATCGTCAGCGTCGGGCTGTTTGCCCTGCTGCAATGGCGCAACCCGCTGGTACAGCCGCTCGTCCCGCTTGCCTTTTCAATAATCGCAGCACTGGCGCTGGCGCTCTACGGCTATTGGCGGCTTCAAAAGCAACGGCAAGATCAGGACTAAACCGTCTCCCAGCCATCCTTTTCCGCTGCCCGGTAGATAGCGTCGATGAAAAGCTGGTTCTTTCTCGAGCTTTCCAGCGTAACCACGTCGCCCTCGCCCTTCGCCGCACGGGCAAAGGCCTCCGCCTCCAGCTTATATTGGCGGCTATCCTGAAACCGGAATATTTGCGACTGGTTATGGGCCTGATTGGTCAGTTCGATCTCTTCCGCACCCCAGCGATTGGCGTTGAAGGGAGACTTGACCTCAATGTACCCCTCAGTGCCATGGAAAACCATGAGCTGACGGGCGGCCAGCTGTGTGGCCAGATAAAAACTCAGTTCGAAATCGCCGAAATCGGCCCTGACACTGGAATAGATATCCGTACCGAATTCCTTATCGCGCTCGACGGTGGCCTGTACGCGCCGGGGCTCCGCGCCGGTAGCGAAGCGGGTAACGATGGTCGGGTAAACGCCGATATCCGGCAGGGCGCCGCCACCCAGTTCGGGAATATTGCGCATATTGCCGGGATCGCGGTTGAAATAGCTGAAAGCGCCCTGAACATGCTTCAGTGTGCCTATCGCGCCGGATGCCAGCAATTCCTTCACCTTCTCCCAGACGGGCGCATAGGTGACCATGAAGGCTTCCGAGACGATAACACGGTTGCGGTCACGCGCGGCGATGAGGGTGTCGATCTCCCCCGCCTTCAATGCAATCGGCTTTTCACACAAAACATTCTTGCCTGCATCGGCGGCCTTGATGGTCCATTCCACATGCTGCGAGGTCGGAAGCGGAATATAGACGGCGTCGATGACATCCGAGGCCAGCATCTCCTCATAAGAGCCGAAGGCGTGTGGCACGGAAAAACGATCCGCCACCGCGCGGGCCTTGGCATGGTCACGGCTGGCGATGGCGCTGACCACGCAGTTCTGCGCATCCTGTATCGCCGGAATGACGTGATCCTGAGCGATTTTCGCCGTTGAGATTATTCCGAAGCGCAGCATTCCGTTCTCCCGCTCTGCCATCCATCGGAAACTTACCATCGTCACACGGTCTGGCAAGCCGCAGATGAATGACAGAATAATGTATGGCTGAATTTGTCCTGTCTTTGTCGGTATGCCTGCTTTTCTCCGATCTGGATAAGGGGAATTATGCTATGCATGAACCCAATGGAGAAACATGAAATGTCCTCTTCCCATACAGCACTGCTTGTCATCGACGTTCAGGAATCCTTTCGGCACGCCCCTTACTTCGAGGAAAGCGAGCTTGCCGCCTATCTGGAGAAGCAGCAGGCACTGATCGACGGTGCAAGGGCTGCGGGCATTCCCATCGTGCAAATCTTCCACGTCGATGGCGACCGGGCCTTTTCAAAAGACAGCGGCTATATCCGTGCGCTGGAGGGTGTGCGGATTGCCCCAGATGTCACTTTTCACAAGAACCGCCATTCGGCTTTTGCAGGCACCGGCCTCGAAATCTGGCTGACGCAGAAGGGCATCAACCGGCTGATCGTCTCCGGCATCCGTACCGAACAATGCTGCGAAACCACTACCCGGCATGCTTCCGATCTTGGTTACAGCGTCGATTACGTCACCGAAGCGACGCTGACTTTCCCTATGACACATGCTTCCGGCACCGTCTTCAGCCCGGACGATATCCGCAAGCGGACCGAGCTGGTGCTGGCCGGCCGCTTCGCGCGCATCGTGACCGTCGACGACGCACTTGCCACCGTGAAAGAGGCCGCCTGATGGATAAAGGCGGCACGCGCACCATTCCCTTTTATACGCTTGTGCCGCCACATGCACTGTTGCTCGATATTGCCGGCCCGCTCGAAGTGATCCGTTATGCCAACGGGGAACAACGGGACATCCATTTCGACTGCCGCTACATTGCTGCGAATGACAAACAACAATCTTCCATCGGCCTTGCGCTTTCAGGGCTGGAGAACTTGCCTGCGACCCTGCCGGAAAAGGCTTTCCTGCTGATCTCGGGCAGCACATCACGCTTCGACAACGATCCGGAGACACGACGAGAGCGACAGGCGCTGGCGGCATGGCTGCGCCGTGCGGTGCGCCCTGATACGACAGTCATTTCCATCTGCTCCGGCGCACTGCTGGCGGGCGAAGCCGGGCTTTTTGACGGGCGCAACTGCACGACCCATGCCGACTGCGTTGAGGGGCTGCGCCGCATCGCGCCGCTGTCCCAGGTCGCCGAAAACCGCCTTTTCGTCGAGGATGGCAACCGCTTCTCAAGCGCCGGTATTTCCACCGGCATCGACCTGATGCTGCATGTGGTTTCCCGGCTGACATCCCCGGCGGTCGCGGCGCGTATTGCCAAAACCATGGTGGTTTATCTCAGGCGCAGCGGCAGCGATCCGCAAATCTCCCCCTGGATGACCGGCCGCAACCACATCCACCCGGCCATTCACCGGGTTCAGGACCGGGTGATGGCCGAACCGGCGCAGGACTGGTCGCTGGAGCGGCTGGCCGATATTGCGGCGCTCAGTGAACGGCATTTATCGCGTCTGTTTCGCGAGCATACCGGCATCAGCGTCATCGACTATGTCAACCTTATGCGGGTCAATCTCGCGCGCGACATTCTTGCCAACAGCCGTCTCGATATGGAAGCCATCGCCGAGAGGGCGGGCTTTGCTTCCGCCCGGCATTTGCGGCGCGTGTGGCAACAGCATAATCGCCTTCCGCCCAGCCACTATCGCGGCTCTCAGGCCTGATAATCTCAGACCCCGCTGCTTCCTGATGAATGCCATCAAAGGAATTGAATGGTTATGCGGATGAGCAGTTGCTACCTTGCCACCAAGACAGCAACAGGAGCATTCCCCGTGGAAAAACGAAGCCTCGGCCGCACCGGCCTCTCCATCGCCCCGATCGTCTTCGGCGGCAACGTGTTCGGCTGGACAGCGGATGAGAAGACTTCCTTTGCCCTGCTCGACGCCTTTTTCGACGCCGGGTTCAACGCCATCGACACGGCGGATGTCTATTCCGCATGGGTGGACGGGCATGTGGGCGGCGAATCCGAGGCCATTATCGGCAAATGGCTGAAGCAGTCGAGCGTCAGGCGTGAGGATGCGGTAATCGTCACCAAGGTCGGTTTTGACAATCGCGGCCAGAAGACAGGCCTCAGCGCCAAGTGGATCGCAGAGGCCGTGGAGGCGTCGCTGAAGCGCCTGCAAACCGACTACATCGACCTTTACCTCGCCCATAAGCCGGACGCGGATGTGCCGCTGGAGGAAACACTCGCCGCTTTCGGCAAGCTGAAGGAGCAGGGGAAAATCCGCGCCATCGGCTGCTCCAACTATTCCGCAAGCCAGCTTCAGGACGCGCTGGATACGGCTGCGAAGAACAATCTTCCCCGTTATGACGTGCTGCAGCCGGAGTATAATCTCTATAACCGCGCGGATTTCGAAGGCCCGCTTGCTGACCTTTGCCAGAAGGAAGAGATCGGCGTCATCAATTATTACAGCCTCGCCGCCGGTTTCCTCACCGGGAAATATCGCGCCAAGGCCGATACGGAAGGCGTCGCCCGCAGCTATCGCGTGGGCGAATATGTCAATACGCGCGGTCTTGCCGTCTTAGGCGCCATGGATGCGGTGGCAGTGGAAACCGGCGCGAAGCTCGCAGATATTGCGCTAGCCTGGCTGTTGCGAAAGAAGGCGATAACCGCGCCGATCGCCAGTGCCACCAGCCTGTCGCAGCTCGAAAGCTTCAAACGCGCCGTCGATCTGAAGCTGACGGATGAGATGATGACGCTGCTCGACAAGGCGGGCGCGTAACATGGAGCTTAGAATTCGCGACGCGCAGCCGGCTGACCGGGCGGAATGGTTGCGCCTGTGGGCCGACTACCTCACCTTTTACGATGTCGATCTTGCCGATGAGGTGACCGAGCATACCTGGGCGCGCATTCTCGATCCCGCATCCCGCGTTTCCATGCGGGTGGCGCTGCTCGGCGACCGCATGGCCGGTTTCGCCATTCACCACTTCCATGATTCCACCTGGGTGAAGACGCCCGACTGCTATCTGGAAGATCTGTTCGTCGATGGCGAAATCCGTGGCAAGGGGACAGGTCGGGCGCTGATGGACGATCTTGTCGCCATCTGCAAGGACAAGGGCTGGTCACGGCTGTACTGGCACACCGGCGAGGATAATCACCGCGCCCAGAAGCTCTACGACAGCTACGTGAAAAGCGACGGCCATATCCGCTATCGCATCAAGTTCTGATCAACTCCTGAAGCGGAAGAAATCCACAAAGGCTCTCAGCGCCGGCCGCATCTGCCGGCGCGAGGGATAATAGATATAGAAACCATCGAAGGGCGCGCACCAGTCCTCCAGCACGCGGATCAGCCTTCCCTCCCTGATATCGTCCTCGACACGCTGCTCGAAAACAAAGGCAAGCCCTGCCCCGTCGATGGCAGCCCTGCGAATGAGGCTCTGGTCCGAAAGGATCAGCGGTCCCTGCACATCGACCACCAGCGGCTTGCCATTCTTCTCCAGTTCCCAGCGATAGATAAGGCCGCTGGCGAAACGCCGGCGGATGCAGCGATGCCGGATGAGATCCCTTGGGTCAATTGGCGGTGGATTTTCTGCGAAGTAGGAGGGGGCGCCAACAATCGCGCCGCGCCATGCGCCGCTGGCTTTTACCGCAATCATATCCGCATCGAGGTGCTCTCCGAGCCGCAGGCCCGCATCAAAACCTTTCGCGACGATATCTTCGAAGCGATCATCCGTTGAAATTTCCAGTGAAATGTCGGGATAGAGCCGCAGGAACTCACCCAGCCGGGGCACGATGAGGTCCTCGGCAGCAAGCCGTGGCAGGGTGATGCGCAGGGGGCCGGCCGGTCTTCCGCCCTGCTCGGCAAGCGTCTCGATGACCGCATCGATATCGGCAAGCGCCGGACCAAGCGTCTCGAGAAGCCGCTTGCCTTCCTCTGTCGGAGAAACGCTGCGGGTGGTACGATGAAGCAGGCGCAGCCCAAGGCTCGCCTCCAGCGACGACACCGCATGGCTGACGGCGGAAGGCGCAATGGCAAGTTCGGCGGCAGCCTTGCGAAAGCTGCGGCCTTCGGCAACGGCGGCGAGAACGGCCAGCTGGGAGAGTTGCACACGGTTCATTGTTCTAAATGATAGAACAACCCAAGCGGATTTGCAGCGATTATTTTTACCGCCATGAGACGCTATTTTCTCATCACGCCCTTAGCGATGGGCGGTTCCTTATGGAAGGACGAACAGATGAAAAAAAGAACCCTTGGAAACAACCTTTCCGTTTCGGCGCTTGGCCTCGGCTGCATGGGCATGACACATGCCTATAGCCCGACCGGCGATGAGAGCAGCGCAATTGCAACGCTGCACCGCGCCGTCGAACTCGGCGTCACCTTTTTCGATACGGCGGAGGTTTACGGGCCTTACAATAACGAAATCCTTGTCGGCAAGGGTTTGAAGCCCTATCGCGACAAGGTGGTCATCGCCACCAAGTTCGGCTTCAAAATCGACACCAGCAAACCCGCTGGCCAGATGATGGTGGGCACCGACAGCCGCCCGGAAAATGTGCGCGCCGTCGCCGAAGCCTCTCTCAAACGTCTTGGCGTCGATGAGATCGACCTGTTCTACCAGCATCGCGTCGATCCAAATGTTCCGATCGAAGACACGGTAGGCGCCATGGCCGAACTGGTCCGGCAGGGCAAGGTGAAGCATCTCGGCCTGTCGGAAGCGAGCGCCGAAACACTTCGCAAAGCGCACGCCGTTCATCCGATTGCGGCAATTCAGAGCGAATATTCGCTGTGGACCCGCGACGTGGAGGAAAACGGCGTGCTGGAAACCTGCCGTGAGCTTGGCATCGGTTTCGTCCCCTTCAGCCCGCTCGGGCGCGGTGCCTTAACGGGCGCGCTGAAGTCACTCGACAGCCTTGCATCCGACGACTTCCGCCGCGGTCTGCCGCGCTTCCAGAGCGAAAACTTCGACGCCAATCTGGCGCTCATCAAGCTTCTGGAGGACATGGCGACTGAGAAGGGCGTGACCGCCGGACAACTGGCGCTGGCCTGGGTTCTGGCCCAGGGCGACTTCATCGTTCCTATTCCCGGCACGACAAAAATCGCCAATCTGGAGAAGAACGTTGCCGCAGCGGAGGTGTCGCTGACAGCAGAAGAAGCCGCCAGCCTCGGCGCGCTGCTTTCGCCTGCAAAAGTCGCCGGCGCGCGTTACCCAGAACAGATGTCACGGATGGCCAATCGCTAAAAACAAAAAGCCGCGGCAACCGCCGCGGCTTTTTTCATTCCGACAGATGCCTTCAGGCTCAGGCGCGCAGGACGCCGCCCGTCGATTTCTCGACATTGCTAACGATCTTGGCCGTCAGCGCCTCGAAATCCTCGTCCGTCAGCGTCTTGTCGACCGGCTGGATCTGCACTTCGATGGCGACCGACTTGCGGTTTTCACCGAGCGATGCCCCTTCGAAAATATCGAAGACATTGACGCCGGTGATCAGCTTGCGGTCAGCGCTGGTCGCAGCCTTGATGATGGCGCCTGCCTCGACAGACTTGTCGACCACGAAGGCGAAATCGCGCTTCACCGCCTGGAAGGGCGAAAGCTCGAGCGCAGGCTTGGTGCGGGTCGCTTTCTTCTTCGGCTCCTGCATGGCGTCGAGATAAATCTCGAAACCACTATAGGCGCCGGAGACATCCAGTTCGGACAGCGTCTTTGGATGGAACTCGCCGAAATAGCCGAGCACGACCTTCGGACCCATCTTGATGGTGCCGGAGCGGCCGGGGTGATACCAGCCGGGGCCGCCGGCTTCGATCTGCACATTGGCCATGGGCAGGCCGCAGGCTTCCAGCACCGAAAGCGCATCGGCCTTGGCGTCATAGACATCCACCGGCTTGCCACCGCCCTTCAAAGCATTGGACCACATGCGGCCGCTGCCTGCGAGCGAGGCCGTGCCACGGCGAACACCGCCGGCAACGCGGCGCTGCGCATCAGGCGTATCGCCCTCATAGGTGCCGGAGACCTCGAAGATTGCGACATCGCCATAGCCCTTGTCGGCATTGCGCTGCGCGGCGGTCAGAAGGCCGGGCAGCAGCGAAGGCCGCATGTCCGACATATCGGCTGCGATGGGGTTGGCGAGTTTCAGCGCGGGTGAACCGCCGCCGAACAGCTTTGCCTGCGCTGCCGGGATGAAGGACCATGTGACAGCCTCGAGCATGCCACGGCTTGCCAGCGCACGGCGCGCGGTACGCGTACGGATCTGCAGCGTGGTCAGGATACGGCCGTTGACGGCCCCAAAACTTTCCAGCGGTTCCGGCTTGATATTGTCGACGCCATGAATGCGCATGACCTCTTCCACCAGATCGGCCTTGCCATCGACATCCGGACGCCAGGACGGCACGGTGACGGACACACGCTCGCCCGTTCCCTCGACGCCGAAGCCGAGACCCTTGAGAATGGCGAGGCTCTCTTCCGCAGAGACTTCCAGACCTGTCAGGCGCTTTACTTCCGCCAGCGGGAAATCCACGACCTTCGGCTGATGGCCCTTGTAACCGACGACCCGGGCTTCGCCGGCGACGCCGCCGCACAGTTCGAGGACCAGTTCGGTGGTGCGCTCCAGACCCGGGACCATATATTCAGGATCGACGCCACGCTCGAAGCGATAACGCGCATCTGTGATGATGCCGAGCGAACGGCCGGTCTTGGCGATGTTGATCGGATCCCAGAGAGCGGATTCGATCAGCACGTCGACGGTGTTGTCATCGCAGCCGGAATGTTCGCCGCCCATGACGCCGCCGATGGATTCGAGACCTTTCTCGTCGGCGATGACGACATTGTTCGGGCCGAGCTTATATTCACGCTGGTCGAGCGCGAGGATCGTCTCGTCCTCTTTTGCGCGGCGAACCGTCAGATCGCCCTTGACCTTGGCGGCGTCGAAGACGTGCATCGGCCGTCCCTGATCGAAGGTCATGTAGTTGGTGATGTCGACAAGCGCATTGATGGGGCGCAGGCCGATTGCCATCAGACGCTGCTGCATCCATTTCGGGCTGGGGCCGTTCTTGACACCGCGAACGATCCGCAGCGAAAAGCCGGGGCAGAGCGCCGCGTCGTCCAGCTCCAGCTTCACGTCGACCGGTGTTGCACCTTCCACCTTGAAGGACGGCGCGGGTCTCGTCTTCAGCTTGCCGAGACCGGAAGCGGCGAGATCGCGGGCAATACCGTAGATCGAGGTGCAATCCGGGCGGTTCGGGGTCAGGTTGATTTCGATGACCGGATCGTCGAGCCCGGCATAGGCGGCGAAGGAGGTGCCGACCGGCGCATCTTCCGGCAGGTCGATGATGCCGTCGTGATCGTCGGAAATGTTCAGCTCCTTTTCGGAGCACATCATGCCATGGCTTTCGACGCCGCGTATCTTGCCGACGGCAAGGGTGACGTCGATGCCCGGAACATACATGCCCGGACGCGCGAGCGCACCGACGAGGCCGGCGCGTGCATTCGGCGCGCCGCAGACGATCTGCATCGGCTTACCGTCGCCGGCATCGACGGAGAGAACCTTCAGGCGGTCAGCTTCCGGATGCTTCTCGGCGGAGAGCACCTTGGCGATGACGAAAGGCTTGTAGGCCGCCTTGTCGTCAACGTCCTCGACTTCGAGGCCAATCGCCGTCAGCCGCTCGCAAATCTCGTCCAGCGTCGCGTCGGTATCGAGATGCTCTTTCAGCCAGGAAAGAGTGAATTTCATGTCTTTGCTCCTTGGCTAACCGGATTAAACGCTCAAACCGCCGAACAGCGTCGGCATGTCGAGCGGGCGGAAGCCGTAGTGGTTCATCCAGCGAACATCGGCGTTGAAGAAATCGCGCAGGTCCGGCATGCCATATTTCAGCATGGCGATGCGGTCGAGGCCCATGCCCCAGGCAAAGCCCTGATATTCATCCGGATCCAGCCCGCCGGCGCGCAGCACATTGGGGTGCACCATGCCGCAGCCGAGAATCTCCATCCAGTCCTTGCCTTCGCCGAACTTGACGATGGGGCCGGAACGGTCACACTGGATGTCCACCTCGAAGCTCGGCTCCGTGAAGGGGAAGAAGGAGGGGCGGAAGCGCATGACCACGCTGTCGACCTCGAAGAAGGTCTTGCAGAATTCCTCCAGAATCCAGCGCAGATTGCCGACATGCGCCTTCTTGTCGATGACAAGGCCTTCGACCTGATGGAACATCGGCGAATGGGTGGCGTCGGAATCCTGACGATAGGTCTTGCCGGGAATGACGATGCGGATCGGCGGCTTCTGGCTTTCCATGGTGCGGATCTGCACCGGCGAGGTGTGGGTGCGCAGCACCTTGCGCTCGCCGTTTTCATCCGGCTGGAAGAAGAAGGTGTCGTGCATTTCACGAGCCGGATGGCCTTCGGGGAAATTCAACGCCGTGAAGTTGTAATAATCGGTTTCGATATCCGGACCTTCGGCGATCGAGAAACCCATATCCGCGAAGATCGCGGTGATTTCATCGACGATCTGGCTGATCGGATGAATGCGGCCGCGCTCGGCCGGAGACTGGCGGACCGGCAGGCTGACATCCACCGTTTCCGCCTTCAGGCGCGCGGTAATGGCAGCGTCCTTCAGCGCATTCTTGCGCTCGCCGATGAGGTCGGTGATTTCGGTCTTGAGCTGGTTGATGGCGGCGCCGCGGGTCTGGCGCTCTTCCGGCGTCATGCTGCCAAGCGTCTTCAGAAGCTCCGAAACCGAGCCCTTCTTGCCCAGCGCGGAAACACGCACGGCTTCGATGGCCGGCTCATCGGCAGCCGTGGCGATCTCCGACATCAATTGCGATTTCAAGGTATCAAGTTCAGTCATCTTTTCCTGCCTTGCCGGTCTTTTTAACAGCGGCTTCGGGGTTCACAGCATTCATCAGATAGTCGGTCGCCATGATAAAGCGTCGCAGATCACTACCCATCCGCACGCGCCCGATCAACCGGGCAACCGGTAAAAAACGCCCCAGAATGCCGGTCAGACGGCACAATTCTTCCAGCGCCCGGGGCGGGGCGTTTTCGCGCCAGCGGGCAAAGGCGGCATCGCAGGTTTTCCGCGCATCGCAGGCGCGTGTCGCGACCTGCAGAAACAGCAGCCAGATATCGCGGGCCTGCGCCGTCTCGAGCGGCATGACTTCCTGCGGGCGCTCCTCGAAATCCATGAAACCGACGCGGCCATGCTCGAGAAAAAAGTCGCGCACGTGCGGTCGCCCATGGCAAAGGCCTGCCGCATGCAATTCGCCGAGTGCCTCGGCAGATTTTACCAGCAGGGCATCATGCTCTGCCGGCCTCGCGGTTTTAATCGCGTCCATATGCTCCATGATGGTGGGGCCGACATCACCCAGGACAACGGCCGTCAACGAAGAATAGATGATGGGAGGAACGGGAAAACCGCGGGCCTTGAAGACCTGCAATGTTTCGAGTTCACGGCGCATCAGGCCTGCGCCATCGAGCGGCGGCGATGGGCGCATGAAAGTGTAGGGAAGCAGCTTTGCGAGAAAGGTCTGCAGCTTTATCCACCAGGATGGCGTTTCGGTACCCTGGCGCTTGATCCACACGGTTGTTGCGGAAAGCTCGAGTTTCTGCACGCGGCGCTCGCTCTTAAGCAAAGCCCGCATCAAGGCTGCGATATCGCCATCTTCGAGATGGACGTGGAAACCCTTCGCCTTTTCCGCCTCGCTTGCGGCAACCAGCATTTTCCGCCCCCAATGGAGCCCGCCGACCGAGAGCCGGATGCCCCACCCTTTTGGCAACCTCAACGCAAAAGCGTTCCACGCCTTTGCCGAAACTGCCGTGAATTCCAAAAAGCGAAAACCCGCGCCGGAGAACCGGCGCGGGTTTCAAATGAACAACAGATTGTCCGCGCCGTAATTACTTTACAGCGGTTTCAAACTCGTTGGCCGTACCAGCATCCTTGAGGTACTCAAGCGCCTTCTTCGCTGCTTCGACGAGCGCGCCGAATGCTGCCGGCTCATGGATAGCCATGTCGGACAGAACCTTGCGGTCGACTTCGATGCCAGCCTTGTTCAGGCCGTCGATGAAGCGGCCGTAGGTCAGGCCGAATTCGCGAACAGCAGCGTTGATACGCTGAATCCACAGAGCGCGGAAGTTGCGCTTGTTGACCTTGCGGTCGCGGTAAGCGTACTGCTTGGAACGATCCACGGCAGCCTTTGCTGCGCGGATGGTGTTCTTGCGGCGGCCGTAGAAGCCCTTGGCTGCCTTGAGTGTCTTGGTGTGCTTGGCGCGGGAAGTTACGCCACGTTTTACGCGTGCCATGTCATGATCTCCTTAAAGTGTCCAAATGTGCGGAAAAGTCTCAGAGACCGTTCGGCAGGTAGTTCTTGACGACCTTCTTGCCGTCAGCGTCGGCGAGAACCATGGTTCCGCGCGCGTCGCGAATGAACTTGTTGGTACGCTTGATCATGCCGTGGCGCTTGCCGGCGGCGGCTGCAACAACCTTGCCGGTTGCAGTGATCTTGAACCGCTTCTTTGCAGCGGACTTCGTCTTCATCTTGGGCATTTTGCTACTCCGTTTTTGTATCGAAACAGGCAGACGAGGCCTATTTCAAGCTATTCAGGAACGGCCTCGGCATGCCCTGCCGGACCGTTCGGACGCGCGCTTATAACCGCAGTCGGCTAAAAGCGCAACGGGGAATGAGAATTTCCCCTTGCGGTGGGATACGCGCCGGTGATGTGAGCGCGTAAAAAGATTATTTCGGGGCGAGAACCATCATCATCTGACGGCCTTCCAGCTTCGGCTCGGCTTCCACCTTGGCAATCGCCTGGGTGTCTTCCTTCACCTGGAGGAGAAGCTTCATGCCGAGTTCCTGGTGGGCCATTTCGCGGCCGCGGAACTTCAGCGTTACCTTCACCTTGTCGCCATCGTCAAAGAAACGGCCCATCGCCTTCATCTTCACGTCATAGTCATGCGTGTCGATGTTGGGGCGCATCTTGATTTCTTTAACTTCGACGATCTTCTGTTTCTTGCGCGCTTCAGCGGCCTTTTTCTGGGTCGAGTACTTCAGCTTGCCGAGATCGAGGATCTTGCATACCGGCGGTTCCGCGTTCGGCGAAATCTCAACGAGATCGAGACCGGCCTCCTCCGCCAGTTTCAAAGCCTGATCCGTCGGCATGCTACCGAGGTTCTGGCCCTCTTCATCAATAAGCTGAACTCTGGGAACCCGAATTTCCCGGTTGGAGCGCGGCCCCTCCTTGACGGGGGCATCGGCTTTGAAAGGTCTGCGAATGGTCGTATTCTCCTGATCTGTTTCTGGATCACGTCAGCAAAAAACAGCTTGTTTGGTACAAGCGGCGGAAATGTCGTTATTGCCGTGGCGAAGTCAATAGCATATCTGCCCGAAAAGATCACCTGTTGTCACGGTTTTTGCAAATACGCCGCCGTTGTTGCACCAAAATCAGGAGAATTGCATATACATGACCGAACAAGCCGCTGAATTCCTGCGTGTAGGCCCCGACAACGACACTCGCGACATTGCTTTCCTTCATCGCCCGGCGGCGTCGGGCGAGAATATGCCGATGCTGGTATGGCTCGGCGGCTATCGTTCCGACATGACCGGAACCAAGGCGGTTGAACTCGATCGCTTCGCCGCTGAAAACGGTCTTGCCTGCCTGCGGCTCGACTATTCCGGCCATGGCGCCTCCGGCGGCGACTTCAGGAAGGGCACGATTTCCCGCTGGCTGGAAGAGGCGCTTGCCGTGGTGCGCGCAAAGGCGCCATCGCGCGTCGTTCTCATCGGCTCCTCCATGGGCGGATGGATTGCGCTACGCATGGTCGAGGAGCTGCGCAAGGCGGGTGGCGCGCCATCCGTCTCCGGTCTCGTCCTCATTGCGCCAGCGCCGGATTTCACGCAGGAGCTGATAGAGCCCAGCCTTTCGGATGCGGAAAAAACCTCTCTGGCGGAAAAGGGATATTTCGAGGAACATTCGGAATATAGCCCCGAACCCAACATCTTCACCCGCGCGCTGATGGAGGACGGGAAGCAGAACCGCGTGCTGCAGGGTATCATCACCACCGGCTGCCCCGTTCACATCCTGCAGGGCATGCGCGACCCCGATGTTCCCTATCAGCATGCGCTGAAGCTTCTCGAACATCTTCCCTCCGACGACGTCGTGCTGACGCTGATCCGCGACGGCGACCATCGGCTTTCCCGGCCGCAGGATATCGAGCGGATGCTCGCCGCGGTCAAAGCCCTTGCAATATAGGCATTTGCGCAACGCTCTTAACCATATTCGACGAGTCTTGCGCGCCGCCGATTGCTAGTGATTGACTCAAGCCCCCTATCCCTCTTAACTTTTCGTTAAGAATTAAGGGACGGGTTTCATGATGAACGCACCGCTGGCGCGTGCGCTGCTGTTTGCAGTTGCCGCCGGGCTAATGACTGCTGCCTCCGCCACGGCGGAAACCAAGGGAAGCCCTTCCATGGTGACGGGGGGGATCACATCCCAGCCGATCGGCCATTATGAGTTCTGTCAGAAATATGCCGACGAGTGCAATATTCGCAGCAAGGCGACGCCGCCGCCGCGCGTCACGGATTATGGCTGGGATGTCATCCGCGAGGTCAATACGTCCGTCAACACCACCATCGTGGCGATGACCGACCAGGAAATCTACGGCAAGGACGAAGTCTGGGAATATCCGACGACCGCCGGCGACTGCGAAGATTTCGTGCTGCTGAAGCGCAAGAAGCTGGTTGAGCGCGGTTTTTCCGTGGCTGATCTTCTGATCACCGTCGTGCGCAAGCCGGATGGCGAGGGCCATGCCGTGCTGACCCTTCGCACCACCGACGGCGATTATATTCTCGATAATCTCACCGACGACGTGAAGCTGTGGACCGACACCAACTACACCTATCTGAAGCGGCAGGCGTCCTTCAATACGGGCCGCTGGGTCTCCATCGAGGATGGCCGCGACGTGCTGGTCGGTGCATTGCGCTAACGTCTGGTTCCATGTTTGATGGAATTAAGAGCCCGCCATCGCGGGCTCTTTCTTTTTCAGCCATTGCCGATGATAATGCCGGCCGCCAGCACCAGTGAGCCGCCGAGGACCACCTGAAACACCGCGCGCAGGAACGGCGTTTCCATGAAGCGGTTCTGAATGAAGGCGATGGCCCAGAGTTCCACGAAAACGACGACGGCGGCAATCGCCGTTGCCGTCCAGAAATGCGGAATGAGATAGGGCAATGCGTGGCCGAGACCGCCTATGGCCGTCATGATGCCCGAGGCCAGGCCCCGCTTTACCGGAGAACCGCGACCCGAAAGCTTACCGTCATCATGGGCGGCCTCGGTGAAACCCATGGAAATACCCGCACCGACGGAGGCCGAGAGGCCGATGAGGAAGGTCTGCCAGGTATCCTGCGTGGCAAAGGCGGCCGCGAAAATCGGCGCGAGCGTCGAGACGGAGCCGTCCATAAGCCCCGCAAGACCCGGCTGAATATAGGTCAGAAGAAATTGCCGCCTTGCGGTTTCTGCCTCTTCGGTCTTGCCGTTTTCATCCAGGTGTTTTTCTTCCAGCATCTGCGCGATGTCTTCGTGACCCCGCTCCGCCTCGGCCAGATCGCCGAGGAGCTTGCGCGTCGAGGCATCGCTGGTGCGCTTGACGGCCTCGTCGTAAAAACGGATCGCCTGGGCTTCCATCAATTCGGCCTGGGCGCGGATTTTTTCGAGCGACAGATTCTTCACCAGCCAGTCTGGGGTACGCTCGTAAAAACCACGCACATGTTCGCGGCGGATCAGCGGGATGGTTTCTCCGAAGCGGCGGCGATGCATGTCGATCAGGATATTTCGATGCTGCTGTTCGACCTCCGCCATATCATCGAAAACTTTCGCCGATTGCGGATATTGCGCACGCAGATGGTCGGCATAGGAACGATAGATACGGGAATCGTCTTCTTCGGATGAAATGGCGAGCGCGAGGATCTCCTGCTCACCGAGGGAGGAAAAGGGGCGTTTGGACAGGGAAAAAAGACTGCGAAACATGGCTGAAACCTTTTTAGAATAATTCTAAATACATCCACACCACAACAGGATCAAGCCATTTTAGAATAATTCTAACAAGGCAAAGGGTCGCATTGCGGGCCGCATCGTAGCGGGGTAAATTCGCAAAAAAGGAAACACCATGCAGGACGATGTTGCGGCCAGAGCTGCCCACAGCGCGGAAATTCAGCACAGGGCGGAGAAAGCCATGGCGGAGATCGGCGTCGATGCCGGTTTCATCGATTTGCTGGTGGAAACATTTTACGGCCGCGTTCTTGAACACCCCACGCTCGGCCCGGTTTTTGATGCGCGGCTTGCCGGGCGCTGGCCGGAACATATGGCCAGGATGAAACAGTTCTGGGCGGCTGTCGCGTTCAAGAATGGTGGCTATGGCGGCAAGCCCGTGCAGGCGCATCTCGGCGTAAAGGGCATGTCGGCGGAGCTTTTCCCGCAATGGCTTGCGCTTTTTTCCGCCACGCTGGATGACATCGCGCCGAACAGGGAGGCCCATGGCTGGTTCATGGAAACGGCGGAACGCATCGCCAGAAGCCTGACGCTTTCGCTGTTTTATAATCCCGCAATGGACGACCCGGCGTTGATGCGCAGCAAATGACGCGGAAAGACGTGACGAAGCAACATTCGCCAAGCATCACCGGAGATCACGCAAGTTTCGAACATTCCCTCTTGATGGCTGCAGGGATAAATGATTAGTAGCCAGCGGGAGGCGTACCGTGCGGTTCGCCTGTAATATGCAGACATAGCAGGGCTTATCGACATGGATCGCAGATCATTTATCCGCAAGGCGGGCGCTCTCGGCGCCGGTGTTACCGCAACGGCGCTTGCCGCTCCGGCCATCGCACAGGAAAACCCCAAGATCACCTGGCGCATGACATCGTCCTTCACCAAGGGCCTCGACATTTTGTTCGGCGCGGGCCAGATCGTCGCCGACCATGTCAAGGAGGCCTCCGGCGGCAACTTCGTCATTCAGCACTTTGCCGGCGGTGAAATCGTGCCGGCGCTTCAGGCGGCGGATGCGGTAACGGCCGGAACCGTCGAAATGGCGCATACCTGCGCTTATTATTACGTTGGCAAGGATCCGACCTTCGCGCTCGGAACCTCGGTTCCCTTCGGCCTCAATGCACGCCAGACCAATGCCTGGTTCAATCAGGCCGGTGGCAACGAGTTGCTGAATGAATTCCTTGCCCAGCACAATATCTACTCAATCCTCCTCGGCAATACCGGCGCCCAGATGGGCGGCTGGTTCCGCAAGGAAATCAACACCATCGATGACCTGAAGGGCCTGAAGATGCGCATTGCCGGCCTGACCGGCCAGGTGATGCAGAAGGTCGGCGTGACACCGCAGCAGATCGCCGGCGGCGATGTCTATGCGGCTCTGGAAAAGGGCACAATCGACGCCACCGAATTTGTCGGCCCCTATGACGACCAGAAGCTCGGCTTCTACAAGGTTGCGAAATATTATTACTACCCGGCATGGTGGGAAGGCGGCCCGGCCGTGCATGCCTTCGTGAACCTGCAGAAGTTCAATGAGCTGCCGGAGAACTACAAGCGTATCCTGAAAGACGCCTGCGCCGCCGGCAGCGCCAGCATGCTGGAGCGTTACGATGCGCGCAATCCGAAGGCACTGAAGGAACTCGTAGCGCAGGGCGCCATCCTGCGCCCCTTCAGCCAGGAAATCCTCGATGTCTGCCACAAGGCGGCGCAGGACACCTATGCGGAGATTTCTGCCAAGAACGAAAGCTTCAAGAAGATTTACGAGAGCCAGCAGGCCTTCAAGAAAGATGCCTATCTCTGGGCGCAGATCGCCGAATATACCTATGACACCTACATGATGATCCAGCAGCGCAACGGCACGCTCTGATCCCCATCATTTCCCGACGATCTTCAAACGGTCATCCGGCATCTGCCGGGTGGCCGTTTTGTTTGGCGAGACCAGCTTCCACACTTCACGCTCCCGCCAGTCGACCGGGCTCATGCCGGTGACGCGACGAAATTCGCGGTTGAAGTTGGACTTGGTCTGAAAGCCGGAGGACAGCATGATCGCGGTCACCGATTGCTCCGTCTCTTCCAGCAACCGGCAGGCTTCGCGGATGCGCAACTGGTTGACATATTGCGAGACATTGACGCCGAGCGAGCGGTTGATCGCGCCCGATATCTGCCGGCTCGGCAGGCCGAGGCGTCTTGCAAGCCGCGACAGGTTGAGGTTCTCGTCGCGGTAAAGCGCCTGTGTCTCCATCAGCCGATCAACCCTTGCAACGATATCCCGGTCCTGTTCCGATGGCTCCGCCGACGGTGACAATTCCGCGACAGGTTCTATGGCTGTTTGCGGCGCCTTGCTCTTGCCGGCCAGCGCGGCCATGAGACCAATCAACAGCAGGCCGAAAAGATTGGCATTGCTGACCAGCGCTGCAACATTCTGCCCATGCGCCCATTCGAAATCGAAAAACACCAGAAGATCGAACAGGGCAGAAACACAAAGAGCGATGGCAGCGATGATAAGCGCCCGGTGCGCCGAGGTGACGCTGGCAAATTGCGCCTCGTCCAGCCCATCCGGCCCCTTTCTGCCAAGAAGAAGCAGGGCAATGGCGTGGCCGACAAAGATGACGATCAGCGCAAGATCAATCGCCATCGGCCAGGTGAATTCCATGATGACGATGAGCAAAGGCGACAAAGCGAGGTTGGCGAGCATCGCTATCCTGCTCTCCGCCGCCACTCTCATCAGCCCACGAAAAGCAATGTAGACGAGCGGCGGCAGGCAGGCGGCGAGGACCGGCAAAACATAACGCGCTTCGCTGACGCCATACCCCCAGCGCAGACCGACAAGGACGGATTGCACGGCACAAAGTGCGATCAGCGTCAGAAAGGCCCGATTGGTTCGCACATCGTCTCCGCCTCGCAAGAAAACGATGAACATGACAACCAGCAGAAGCGCCACAACGAAAGGCAGCGGAATGAACAGCACGAATGAATATCCCCGGAACAACGGCCTATATCGCCAATTCATGGACCAGATCGCGTTTCGGGACGACCTTTAACACGATCAAGGACGCAAAAAATATGTGGCGGCGCAGATTGAACCCCGTTCTTTCCAACCGCACGAGGTTTTCATGCGCCCTATCACCACCATCACGACCATCCTGTTTTCCGCTCTCGTCACCCAGCCTGTTCTTGCAGGCGAGGCTGTCGGCGTCAGCGAAACCACCATCCATTCGCCAGCACGCGGCAAGGACCTTGCCGTCACCGTCTGGTATCCATCCGACGGAAAGGGCACGCAGACGCTTTCCGTCGATGACCGGATTTTTCAGGGCACGCCCATGGTCAAAGATGGCGCCGTGAAACCGGGTCGGCTGCCGCTTGTGCTTCTGTCTCACGGCTCGGGTTCACGAGTGTCCGGCATGGCATGGATCGCCGCGAAACTTGCGAGCGAAGGTTTCATTGTGGCGGGAGCCAACCACCCCGGCACGACCAGCGGCGATTCCACACCCGCCGACACGCCGAAAATCTGGGAGCGAACGGACGATCTCTCCACGATTGTCACTGTTCTAACGGCAAAGGGCAAATGGTCGAGTGCGATCGACGCGCAAAGGATCGGTGTGCTCGGCTTTTCGCTGGGCGGCAGCGCGGCAATGGAGATTTCGGGCGCGCGCGCCGATCTCGATGCCTATGCGCGCTATTGCGAAGACCATGCCACGATGATGGATTGCCAATGGTTCGCCGGTGGCCGGGGTTACCTCAATGGCGAGGCAGTCAACGTGCCGAAGCTCGATCTCAGAACCATCGACAAGGCTCAATTCGAGCAGCAGAACCGCGATCCCCGCATCCGTTCCGCAGTGCTGGTCGATCCCGGTCTGGCCCTCGCCTTCCAGCCTGACAGCCTGAAGCAGATCGATATTCCGCTGACCTTCATCAATCTCGGCAGCAAGGGCAAAATTCCGCCGGCCGTGCTTGCGGATAAACTCGCGGACGAAGTGCCCGGCGCGACCTATCAGCAGGTGGACGAGGCCAATCATTTCAGCTTCCTGCCGTTGTGCAAACCGGATGCCGACGCGTTTCTCAAATCCGTCGGCGAGCGCGACCCGATCTGCGAACCGGCCGGACCACGGAACCGTGCCGATATTCACGCACAATTGGAGACGATGATCGCTACCGCCTTCAACCGCACGCTGAAGCCGGGTCAATAGGGCGGCAGATTGAGAGGCCTAGCCGATCCGCTTGTAAAACAGGGTCGTGCCGCAAAAGCGTCCATCCGGAAACAGGGCGTAATCGGGGATGACGCCGACCCGCTCCCAACCGAGGCGAGGATAAATCGCCTCGGCATCGCTGCCCGTGGCCGTATCCAGCACCAAAAGGGTACGACCACGTTTCGCCGCCTCCTCTTCCACCTTTTGCATGAGCTTGCGGGCAAGCCCCAGGCCTCGCGCGGACGGATGCACGAGAAGCTTCATCAGATCGCCGCGATGCGGCTGGTTGGGTTTGGAGACAAGGCCGACCTGAACGGTACCCACCACCCTGCCATCCACCTCCGCCACCACGTGAATGGTGCTGCCCTCGCCTGTCGCTTCTGCAACGGCCTGCCAGAAAGGCTGCGCATCCTGCGGCGAAAAGGGCAACATGAAGCCAACGGATGCGCCGCCGTTCACGCAGGCAGCCAGAACCTCACAGAGTTCGGGCAAGACATCGATGGTCTCTTGTCCGTTCAACACTCGGATGGTGGTCATACTAACTCCTGTCGGGGAAATCAGCGCTGTCTTTGGTCCAGCACGACGGCATAACGGGCGGGTTTTTCGGTAGGATTGTGGAAAACATGCCCCTCGCCAACCGGCATGAAAAGGCAATCGCCGGGTTCCAGCCGGTGAACCTCTCCGCCGCTCGTCATTTCCAGCACACCTTCGAAAAGCCAGACATATTGCGTCATCCCCCGGCTCGCCGCATGCGGAGGGAAACCGACGCGCGCGCCGGCCGGAAATTCGACTTCAACGATGTCGACATCGGATCCCACACGTGGCGGGGAGATGGCGCGGCGGACATAACCGGTTTCCGGATCTTTCCAGAGCTGCTGATCGCGCTTTTTCGTGAGCGGGGAAACAGCCTCTTCGTTTTCGGCGAAGAAACCGGAGAGCGACAAGCCAAGGGCTGCGCAGATACGGGCCAGCAGCGAGGCCGTGGGGCTCGCCTCGCCACGCTCGATGCGGGAAATCATGGCGCGGCTGACGCCGGATTCGGACGCGAGACGGTCCAGCGTCAGGCCGTTTTCAGCCCGTAATGTTTTGATCCGCTCGCCGATAGAGCGTTCAAGAATATGATCTTCGTTTTCCATTATATAAGAATTACACTCTCATATGATGGAGTCAATATCCACGATAATGGAAACTATCATCTTCTTTGCCGCTGGTCGCTTTGCGGCAAAAGAGCGCCTCAGGCGCCGACCTGGGCAATCCAGTCATTCAGATTATAGTAGTTCGTTACCCGGCTAACTTTTCCGTCCTTCAGGTCGAAAAAGGCACCGGCCGGCAGCACATATTTCTGGCCACTCGCCTCGGGCAATCCCTCGTCGGTCTTGAGATATTCGCCATTGACGATGAATTCGGCGGAAGCACGCTTGCCGTCTTCGCTCGCCATGATGACCATGTCGGTGAGATTTTCCTTATAGCAGCGGTTCATGTGGTCCATGAAGGAGGCGAAGGCGGCCTTGCCGGTCTGGCGCTCGCCCTGATTGATGTCGTGCACCACCTCATCGTGAAGAAGCGCCAGAAAGGCATCCATGTCCTGACGGTTGAAGGCTACGTAATAGGCGCGGATGGTCTCGGCAGCGGTCATCGTCTTCTCCGTTCAATGCTTGCGCGGGTTTTCCATGACGGTATAACCAGTGCAACCGAAAGTGAAAATGCCCATGACCGTCGAAATCAAGTCTCTTTCCGGCATTGACGCCACACCCTATTTCGATGACCTCGCGCGCCTGCGGATCGAAGTATTTCGCGCCTTTCCCTATCTCTATGACGGCTCGCTGGACTATGAGCGCAAATATCTCGCGACCTATGCCGATACGGACGGCGCCGTCTTCGTGCTGGCGCTCGATGACGGCAAAGTGGTCGGCATGTCGACCGGCATGCCGATGGCGGCAGAGACCGAAGAGGTGAAAGCGCCCTTCGTCAAAGCGGGTTACGATCCGAACCGCATATTTTACTTCGGTGAAAGCGTGTTACTGCCCGGCTATCGCGGCCACGGAATCGGAGTGCGCTTCTTCGAGGAGCGGGAGGCGCATGCAAAGCGGCTCGGTTTCGACAGGTGCACTTTCTGTGCTGTGGAGCGACCCGCAGACCATCCACGACGGCCGGCGGACTACGTGCCGCTGAACGCCTTCTGGGAAAAGCGCGGTTATAGCCATCACCCGGAACTGCGCACCAGTTTCACATGGCAGGACCTCGACGAAAGCGTTGAAAGCCCGAAACCGCTGTCCTTCTGGATGAAGACCATTTTTGCCGGAGACGGAGACAAATGACGCGCCTCGCCGCCAGCCAATATGCCATCGAGCTGATCGAGACATGGGAGGCTTATGCCGCACATCTCTCCGCCATCGTTCGCGAGGCGAAGGAAAAAGGCGCGGAATTGTTGCTGCTTCCTGAATATTCGGCCATGGCGCTGACCGGGCAATTGCCGCCCGCCGCGCGCTCCGATCTGCATCGTTCCATCGAAGAGATACAGCCGCTGATACCCTCCTGGGTGGAGCTTTGCGAGGAGCTGGCGCGGCAACATCAAATCCTCTTCCAGCCGGGCAGCGCGCCGGTGAAGGATCCCGACGGCAAGTTTCGCAACCGCGCATGGCTGTTCGGCCCGGATGGGCTGATCGGTTATCAGGACAAGCAGATCATGACCCGTTTCGAGCGGGAGCAATGGAACATTCATGCCGGCATCGAGGGCCTGAAAGCCTTCGAGACACCGATCGGCAGGCTGGGCATTCTCATCTGCTACGACAACGAGTTCCCGATGCTGGGCCGCAGGCTGGCGGAGCTGGGCGTCGAACTCGTTCTCGCCCCCAGCTGCACCGACACGCTGGCGGGTGCTTACCGGGTACGCATCGGCGCCCAGGCCAGGGCATTGGAAAACCAATATGCCATCCTCTCCTCCCCCACCGCTGGCGAGGCCCCTTGGTCTCCTGCGGTTGATGAAAATCGCGGCCGCGCCGCCCTTTACGTGCCGTCCGACTACGGCATGCCCGCATCCGGTATCGTCGCGGAAAGCGAAAGCGATGCGGTGACACAGAGCACGCTTCTGATCGCCGATATCGATCTTGCCGCCGTCGCAAGGCTCCGCACCGAGGGACAGGTGGCCACCCGCCGCGACTGGCCGGAGCAATTTGCGATCTGAAAAGCCCATTTTAAAGGGCTTTTAACCAAATTCCCGCTTTGCGGTGTGACAAGCCCCTGCTATAGCGCGGGACATGAGCACAAATTCGACCCGCACGCCCCTGGACCATATCCGCAACTTCTCGATCGTTGCCCACATCGATCACGGCAAATCGACGCTGGCCGACCGGTTGATCCAGTCGACGGGCGGCCTTGCCGAACGCGACATGTCGGAACAGGTTCTCGATTCGATGGATATCGAGCGCGAGCGCGGCATCACCATCAAGGCCCAGACCGTGCGCCTGCACTACAAGGCAAATAACGGCGAAACCTATGTGCTGAACCTCATCGACACACCCGGCCACGTCGACTTCGCCTACGAAGTGTCCCGCTCGCTTTCGGCCTGCGAAGGTTCGCTGCTGGTGGTCGATGCATCGCAGGGCGTGGAAGCCCAGACGCTTGCCAACGTCTATCAGGCCATCGACAACAATCACGAGCTGGTCACCGTACTCAACAAGATCGACCTGCCGGCGGCCGAACCCGACCGCATCAAGGAGCAGATCGAAGAGGTGATCGGCATCGACGCCTCCGACGCCGTGATGATTTCCGCCAAGACCGGTCTTGGCATTCCCGACGTTCTGGAAGCCATCGTCCACCGTCTGCCGCCACCGAAGAGCGAAGTCGGCGAAAACGGACCGCTGAAGGCGCTGCTGGTCGATAGCTGGTACGACACCTATCTCGGCGTCATGGTTCTGGTGCGCGTCATCGATGGCGTGCTGAGCAAGGGCCAGCAGATCCGCATGATGGGTTCGGGCGCGAAATACGGTATCGAGCGCGTCGGTGTGCTGACCCCGAAGATGGTCAATGTCGACAGCCTCGGCCCCGGCGAGATCGGTTTCATCACCGCCTCGATCAAGGAAGTTGCCGATACGCGTGTTGGCGATACCATCACCGACGACAAGCGCCCGACGGCACAGGCCCTGCCCGGCTTCAAGCCCGCGCAGCCCGTGGTGTTCTGCGGCCTCTTCCCGGTCGATGCGGCCGATTTCGAAGATTTGCGCGCGGCAGTGGGCAAGCTTCGCCTCAACGACGCTTCCTTCTCCTTCGAAATGGAATCCTCCGCCGCTCTCGGTTTCGGTTTCCGCTGCGGCTTCCTCGGCCTGCTGCATCTCGAAATCATTCAGGAACGCCTCGAGCGCGAGTTCAATCTCGATCTCGTCGCGACAGCGCCTTCGGTCGTCTATGAAATGACGCTGACCGATGGCACGGAGAAGGAACTGCACAACCCGGCCGACATGCCCGACGTTGTGAAGATCAAGGAAATCCGCGAGCCGTGGATCAAGGCGACGATCATGACGCCGGACGAATATCTCGGCGGCATCCTGAAACTCTGTCAGGACCGGCGCGGCCTGCAGACGGAGCTGACCTATGTCGGCAACCGCGCGATGATCACCTATGAACTGCCGCTCAACGAAGTGGTGTTCGATTTCTACGACCGGCTGAAATCCATCTCCAAGGGTTATGCCTCCTTCGATTACAACATCATCGACTATCGCGAAGGCGACCTCGTCAAGATGTCGATCCTCGTCAATGGCGATCCGGTGGATGCGCTCTCCATGCTGGTGCACCGCTCGGCGGCCGACCGGCGCGGGCGCGGCATGTGCGAAAAGCTGAAGGAACTCATTCCGCCGCACATGTTCCAGATCCCGATCCAGGCCGCCATCGGCGGCAAGGTCATCGCCCGCGAAACCGTGCGCGCGCTGCGCAAGGACGTGACGGCGAAGTGCTACGGCGGCGACGCGACGCGCAAACGCAAGCTGCTGGACAAGCAGAAGGAAGGCAAGAAGCGCATGCGCCAGTTCGGCAAGGTGGAAATTCCGCAGGAAGCCTTCATCGCTGCGCTAAAGATGAACGACGAATAAGCGGCAAAATCATATTGCCATCGCTATGGAAGGGAGGCCCAGAGCCTCCCTTTTGCGTTTAAGGTTCTATCACGCGTGCAGCTTTGCGCCCTTGGTGATCTTGTCGACGATCTTCCTGTCGGCCCTCAGCGCCATGCCGACCACCTTGGCGTTGTCAGGAGAAAACTCCGAAAATACCTGGCGATTGGCGACATCGTGCCCCGTTGCGAACATTTCCTCGATATAAAGCGATGTCGTGACGTCGCGCTCGAGGGATCGCTGGTGGATTTTGCGCAGCGCCTCCTGATCCGTGGCCATGACGACAATCGGCTGGATGGACAGGGGATTATAGACGTTGCCCGCCCCGTCGCGATATGGTTCTCCAATGATCTCCTTGGTCTGGGCGACGATCCCGGACATGAGAAATGCGGTAACGTTCAGTTTTTGCCACACGGCAAGGTCATCGCGAAGGATGACGGCGATCTTGGTATCAAACATGCGAACTCAATCTGGCTGTGGTTACGAAAGAGAAGCGATCCTAGCGCCTCGGGGCGTCGGCGATCTTGAACGTTCGTGCAAATTCGAAGGGATCGTGCAGGCGCCCTCCAGCGAAGGCATAGAGCGCATCGAAGCGCGCTTTCATGGCAACGCCTATGCGCCGCACCGTCATGATACCTATGCGCTGGGTGTCACGCTTTCCGGCGTTCAGACCTTTTCCTATCGGGGAAAATCGCATTTCAGCACGCCCGGAAAGGTAATCGTGCTGCATCCGGACGAAGTTCACGATGGCGGCGCAGGCACCGATGAAGGCCTGCGCTACCGTATGCTTTATCTTCCGCCCGAAAAAACGACTGAGGCGGGATATAATGCGCTGCCCTTCGCCCAGAATCCCGTCATCGAGGATGAGGAATTCCGGCAATGCCTCATTGAGGCTCTTGGCAATCTGGAAGGCGAGCCGGACAATCTGCTTCTCACCGACTGGCAGTCGAGACTGGCGGATTTGCTCTGGAAACATTCAAAAGGAAGCGCCAGAACGATCAAACGGATCGACCGGGTCGCCGTTTTACGGTGCCGGGACTATCTGCTGGAGAATAGCGCCGACACGGTCGGCTCTGAAGAGCTGGAACGGATAAGCGGGCTCGACCGCTTCACGCTCTTTCGGCACTTTCGCTTCCTGTTCGGCACCAGCCCGCACCGTTATCTCATCATGCGCCGACTGCAAAAATGCAAGGACATGATGCGTGCGGGTGCGGGCCTTGCGGAAACGGCATTTGCCTGCGGTTTTGCGGATCAGGCGCATTTTACCCGGCATTTCAAAAATGCCTTCGGCATGCCGCCTGGACGCTGGCTCAACCTTGTTTCGCATTGATCATTCCGGAAACAGGATCGACCGGTGAGCCGCAGCGCCCGCCATGGCGCCGTCTCCCACCGAAAGGGCGACCGAGCCGGCAGGCCTTGCCACATCGCCGCAGGCGAAGATGCCGCGGGCGGTGGTCTGTTTCATGGGATCTGTCACGATGGTCGATCCCATCGGCCCCTCCTCCACGGCGCAGCCAAGTTTTTCCAGCCAGTTCGAGGAGATATGCAATTTCGGCTGGGTGAAAAGGCCAGCCAATGCGATGCTGCGTCCATCCGTCAGAACGACATCCGCATGCCCCGTAATTTCCCGGATGCGGGTTGTTTCCATCCGCACGCCCCGGTTCGACAACAATGCTTGCTGATCCCCATCCGGCTCGAATACGCCATTGGTGAAAAAGGTCGTCTCGCCCCAGTCGGGCAGCATCAATGCGTGGTGAATGGCCAGAGGTGAAGCAGCGATGACACCGATCTTTTCCTGATTGAGCTCGTAACCATGGCAATAGGGGCAATGGAAGACCGAAGAGCCCCAACGCTCTTTCAGCCCGGCAATAGCAGGCAATTCATCGGTGACCCCCATGGCGAGGATCAGCCGGTCCGCTGTCTCACGGCGGCTGCCATCGATCTCGACTACAAAATCGCCGAAGGAGCCTTCGGCATCTGTCACCCTCCCCTCAGCCCAACCTATGGTCGGGTAACGTTCGATCTGGCGGCGCGCCTCGGCGATAATCTCACCCGGCTCCTTGCCATCCTGGCCGAGAAAACCGTGGGAATGGCTGGCGAAACGGTTTCTCCGTTCACCGGCGTCCACCACCAGAATGTTTTTTCTGGCGCGTCCAAGCTGCAGGGCGGCCGAGAGGCCGGCATAGCTGCCGCCGATAATGATGACGTCGAATTTCATGATGTACCCATCGTTTCAGGAAAGAGGCGGAAGTGCCCGTTCATTTCACGATACTTATATTGTTACGTGATTTTCGGAGTCAATAGTCACGCAACTTATATTGTTACGTCACCTCGAAAGTGATAGCTTCGGTGTAAACAGACGGACTTGGACAATGAGACACGACACGCGCCTTTCACGGGTGCTGCATATTCTGATCCATATGGAAAATCATAAGGGTGCGGCGACATCCGAGAGCATCGCGGCGATGCTTCAGACCAACCCGGTGGTGGTGCGCAGGACAATGGCCGGCTTGCGCGAGCATGGTTATGTCTCGTCGGAAAAAGGCCATGGCGGCGGATGGGTGCTAGCGCGGCCGCTCAGCGAAATCACGCTGCTCGATATTTATCGGGCGCTTGGCGCACCGGAACTGTTCTCAATCGGGCTGGCGGGCGACAACCCGAACTGCGTCATCGAACAGGCCGTCAATGCAGCACTTTTCGAGGCCATGAAAGAGGCGGAAAACATTCTGCTGTCCCGTTTCGGAAGCATTGCTCTTTCGCAGCTGGCACAGGAATCCATCAGCCGTTGGTCCAGGGTTTCCAACCACCCCTCCGCGATGGAGCAGCTTTAAGGGGCGGGCAACCGTCCTCCTCTCGCAAAGAAAAACCGCCTGCCCGGAGGCAGGCGGTTTTATCATATCAGTAGGCCCGTTACGGCTGGGTCTGCGTGCCGCCCGTATTCGGGCTTGCCGGTGCGGTGTTGTTCGCAGGCGGTGTTGCCGGAGCGGTCGGAGCCATGGGCGCCGGTGCCTGATCCGTTGCCGCAGGCGGCGTGGTGGAGGATGTCGTGGCCGGATCGGTGGTGGGGCCGCTCATCTGCGACCAGGCGAAAACGCCCACCAATACGACGACGATGATCGCCAACCACGGCACCCAGGACGACGACGTGCGGGCACGCGGTTCATTGCTGATATTCACTTCCGGACGAAGATCGCGGTCCGGACGCGGGTTGTTGGGATCGAATGTCATGGTGTTTCCTCCTCTTCATTCTGCGGAGAAAACGACGTTCACGGGATTTTGTTCCGATTCCTTCCACAACGCTTACAACCGACAAGGTTCGGGCGTTTGCTGAAGCGCCTCCGCCAGCACCGTCATGACCTGCGGACCTGCCATTTGCGAGACATTGAAACGCATGAAACCGGAGGCGTTCTGCGAGGAACTGAACACATTGCCGGGGGCCAGCACCACCTGACGCGAAAGCGCCCGGCGCGCCACATCGGCGGCATCAACCCCGTCCGGCAGACGGCACCATAAAAACATGCCCGCCTGCGGTTCGATCCACGGCACACATCCGACCGACCTCAGACGCGCCGCCACCTCCGGCATCGTTGCCGCAAGACGCTGCCTGAGCGCCTCGACGTGCTTGCGGTAACTGCCATCGGTCAAAAGCGAGAGGATCAGCGCCGCCGAAAAATGCGTTCCGCCAAAAGTGGTGGCGATCTTGAGATCGGTCAGGGCTTCCACCCAAGCCATGGGTGCTGCAATGAAACCGCACCGCACGGAGGCCGATAGTGTTTTTGAAAAACTGCCTATCTGGACGACGCGGTTCAGACCATCGAAGGCCGCCAGCCGGGGCGCGGCCTGGGTTTCGAAATCGGCAAAAATATCATCCTCGATGATGGTCAGCCCCACCTGCTCGGCGAGCATCAGCAGGCGATGGGCGGAAACGGCGGAAAGCCTTGCACCTGTCGGATTATGGATTGCGGAATTGGTGATATAAAGCCGGGGCTGATGTTCTTTCAGCGCCTGCTCGAAAAGTGCCAGATCCGGTCCGGTCGGCGTATAGGGAACACCGACGATCTTCACCCGATGCGCCCGCAAGAGGGCGTGGAAATTGAAGTAACACGGGTCATCGACAATCACCGTATCCCCCGGCTGCAGCAGGAAACGGCACAGAAGATCGATCGCCTGCGTGCCGGAATCGGTGAGCATGATCTGGCTGGCGCCCGCCTGCACCCCGTGTTCGGCCAGCCTGCGTGACAGAAGCTGGCGCAGCGGCAGCAGCCCCATCGGGTTGCCATAATCCGTCAGCAGGGCGGCGTCGGCGCGGGCAAGGCCGCGCATCGCCCGCCTCAACGCTTCCTGCGGCATCCACGATGCGGGAAGCCAGCCGCAGCCGGGTTTGGCGAGAACGGAACCTTCATCCAGCGCCTGCCGCGAGACCCACAAGGGATCCACCGCCCTATCAAGCTGCGGCTCGATATCGGCGAGCGACAGGGGCGCAAGCGGGCCCGAAACGAAAAAACCGGAGCCGGGGCGCGAGCTTATCGTACCATCCGCCACGAGCCGGTCGTAGGCCTCGACAATGGTGGAGGTGGAAACCTGCATGGTCTTCGCCAGCGCCCTGACCGACGGCAGGCGCGCGCCCGACACGAGGCTGCGCGAGGCGATGCGTTGCCGTACACTTGCCATTACCTTTTCTATGCGCGTGCCCACAGCGACTTGTCCGTCCACACTTTCCTCCAACTGTATCGCTTGCGATACCATAACAGTTTGTTGAAATTGTATATGATTGTCGCTGTTCCTGCCAGCCATTCGGGATCAAGAAAGGCAAAACGCAGGAGTTGACAATGGACAAGACGACGAGCGGCTGGCTGAGCGGCCTGACAGGCGTGGTGATATTCAGCGGTTCGCTGCCCGCGACACGCATTGCGGTAACGGGTTTCGATCCGGTGTTCCTGACCGTCGCCCGCGCCAGCATTGCCGGCCTGCTGGCGCTGGCACTGCTGTTTCTGTTCAGGCAAAGGCGCCCGGCGCGCGATGATCTGACATCGCTTTTCATCGTCTCGCTCGGTGTCGTGGTGGGCTTCCCGCTATTGACCGCGCTGGCGCTGCGGCATGTCACCTCAGCGCATTCCATCGTTTTCGTGGGGCTCTTGCCGCTCGCAACAGCAATTTTCGCCGTGCTGCGCGGCGGAGAACGCCCACGCCCGGTGTTCTGGTTCTTTTCCTGTCTTGGAAGCGCGCTTGTTGCGGGGTTTTCCCTGTCGAATTCGTTTGCCGCCGGGATCGAGGCCTCGCTTGCCGGCGATCTTCTGATGCTCGGTGCAATCATCGTTTGCGGGCTCGGCTATGCGGAGGGTGCTGCCCTTTCCCGCAAGCTAGGCGGCTGGCAGGTCATTTCCTGGGCGCTGGTTCTTTCCCTGCCGGTAATGCTGCCGCTTGCTTTCTTCACCGGGCCGGAAACGCTTGCCGGCATCGACCCGCAGGCCTGGGCCGGCCTTGCCTATGTTTCCCTGTTCAGCATGCTGATCGGCTTCATCTTCTGGTATCGCGGGCTGGCGCTTGGCGGCATCGCGGCCGTCGGCCAGCTGCAATTGCTTCAGCCCTTCTTCGGGCTGGCACTTGCCGCGACCCTGTTGCATGAGGAGGTGAGCCCGGCCATGATCGCCGTTACGCTTGTGGTGGTGCTCTGCGTTGCAGGCGCGCGAAAATTCGCGCGCTGATGATTGCCATCGTCAGCTCGAACGGCGGTCCACCCAGCGATGCCATGCATCCTCACTGCCGTTGAAGACATTGAGATCGATGCGGCCATCGACACCATGTGACAGGCCGGAACCGGAATATTGCCAGAAAAGCCACTTGCGGCCGGGATAAACCACTGACGGATGCTGGGCGACGGCGCGCAACCAGAAGGGATAATCCTGGAATTCGCCCTGGAGGTTGTCCTTGTAAAAATCGGGCGCCGTATAAATGATCGGCCGCTGGCCATAATGGCGCTCGAGCTTGTCCATGAAGACGCGCATCTTTTCCAGAACGCGTTCGCGGGAATGGCGCATCTTGCAGCTCGATTCGCCGTTATATTCCACGTCGATAACCGGCGGCAGCGCGTCCGGGTCGCGCGGTACATTGCGAATGAACCAGTCCGCCTGTTCGCTGGCGTTGCGGCACCAATAGAAGAAGTGGTAAGCACCGCGGCGAATGCCCGCTTCCTTCGCGCGCTGCCAGTTGGTGCGGAACATCGGATCGAGATGATCGCCGCCATCCGTCGCCTTGATGAAGGCGAAATTGGCGCCGCGCGTGCGCAGCTGCGGCCAGTTTATATTGGCCTGCCAGCGGGATACATCCACCCCGTGGACCTGAAAATGACGCGGCTGGACCCTGCCGAAATTGATCGGCTTCGCATCGCTGAAGCTGGAGCGGAAAATGCGCGAGCGGATCTGCGCACCGGCGCTCGCCGCCGGGGCCGCAGCCATAGCCAACTGTACCGGACGCTCCATCTGGTTGATCGTGGGGCGCTCCGCCGGCCGCACCATTCCGGCCGCCTGTGACGGAACCGGCAACCGGATTTCAGGTGCATTCTGCGTTAACGACGCCCTGGGGGTGACAGCGGAAAAGGCCTTGGGTTCGTCAGGCACCGGCCCGCCCCATGCCAGAACTTCCTGCCGTGGCTGAGCGGCGATGGCCTGGGTACCGACGCCTGCCTGCGGCAGCGGTGCGGATGGCGTGACCGAACTCGTCGTTTCCTTCGAGGGCAAGCCGGCCATCAGGCTTTCCGGCCCGGAACTGGACGTGCAGCCTCCAAGCAGGAAGCAACCGAAGAAAAGTGCTGGCACAGCCGATGAACGCATGAGAACCCGTACGCAAAACAAATCGGGGGCACTCTGATGCCGCCCGGAGACCTCGAAATACAAATGCTAACGGAAGATTATCAAAAAAGACTGAATCTTATCTTTACGTCGGCACCCGCCGATGCGCCCGTCATTTCTGGCAGGCGAAACGGTTCGAGTTCTCGCGCGGCGGCGCGGCTCAGGCCGTCATGGCGGTCAGATCGACAGTGTCGGCGCCGGGGGAGTTTCTCTTGATCGATTCGATCGCATGGATGGCCGAAGCCTTCGCCTGGTATCCTTCCGACGAGAACATTGTTTCCCCGTTGGATGCCTTGAAGCGGAAACGGTATTCACCGGCCTTGTCCTGATAGATTTCGAATTTGTACATGATCTTTGCGCCTCCTTTCGCGCGGTAGTCCATCAGCCGCAACTCTGTTCGGCCTCGATCACTTTCGCAACGGAAAATCGCCGATCTGGATGAGCCGTACCCAGGCTCGAGCGATCTCCAGCCCGGCTGCATCGGCCATTTCTGCGCGCAAGCCACGGTGGTCACAATAATTCTCCAGCCAGCCCGGCGACATTCTTTCGACGGAAGCAGGAAACGCCTGACACCAGCCGTCAACCACGGCGGTCGAGGCCTCAAAATGGAATTGCGTGCCATAGACCGCACGGCCGATGCGAAAGGCCTGATTTCGTGTCGCGCCATTGGTCGCAAGCCGCGTGGCGTCCGGCGGAAGCGTAAATGTATCGCAATGCCACTGAAAAATCGGGAATGTCTTTTCCAGCCCGGCCAATAGCGGATCGGACACGCCCTCTTCCGTCAGGGATACATCCTGCCAGCCGAATTCCGGCGGCCCCGAGAGAATATTCTCTCCCCCATAGGCGCGCGCCAGCAACTGGCTGCCGAGGCACACACCCATGACCGCTTTACCAGCATCGCCAAAGGCTTTCATGAGAAGGGCGAGATCGGCAAGATAGGGATAAAGCGCATCGTCAAGCGCGTTCTGTTCGCCGCCCAGAACGACGAGCGCATCATGGTCGGCGGCATCCCTTGGGAGAGGCTCACCCGCATAGGCGCGGATGACATGGATTTCCGCCGCCGCTTCTTCCAGCGCTACGCCGAGCTGCCCGTGCGGCGTACCCGCCATGTTTTCTATGATTGCGACGCGCATAGGACCTCGTGGAGACGACAATGGATTCAATCGGCTAAGAATGCCGATCGAATCCAGCTTCACCACGAGAAAAATCGATTTTCAAGAGCCGCGGCGTCGTCAGTGCGACAACAGGCGGATGACCTGACCTGATGCGCCTTAGAATTCACGCGCCAGCTTGGCGTCTGCGGAATGCCGGTTGCCGCCGCGAACCGCGAAGAACAGGAAAATCGCAGCCCACAGAATCGATTTTTCCGCGCCGCCCAGACCTTCCGCCTTTACGATGCCGTGAAAATAAACCGTTACCAAAAGAACGATCATCGCCGCGAAGGATGCCGGCCGTGTGAACAGGCCGATGGCGACCAGAATGCCGCCGAAAAATTCCGTGGCGGCAAGCAGCGGCGACCAGAAGACGCCGGGATAAAAACCGAGGCTCTCCACCATGCCGACTGCGCCGAAAGGATTGACGATCTTGCCGAAACCATGGGTGACGAGGAGAAGCCCGGCAGTAACGCGCAGGATCGTCTCCACCAGATCGTGTGTCGCATTATAAAGCGGTGCGACCGCCGGAACGAAAAGACGCTGACGATTATTCTCGAACTGGGCCATAGGATCTCCACGTTTCAGCCTTCGACAGCTTCTCTGTTCGCAAAGCCGCATGATAAGAACAAGCGTACGCCAGGTAAAAACATGAGTATTATGGTTGACATTATCGTGAACATTATTGCCACCGGGCGATGAAGGAGACCTGAGGATGACCGAGACCAAACCCCGCATAACCATCCGCTATTGCACGCAATGCAACTGGCTGCTTCGGGCAGGCTGGATGGCGCAGGAAATCCTGCAGACCTTCGCTTCCGATGTCGGCGAAGTCAGCCTCGTTCCCTCAACCGGCGGCCTGTTCGAGATCACCGTGGACGGCACGACCATATGGGAACGCAAACGCGATGGCGGTTTTCCCGGCCCAAAAGAACTCAAACAGAGAATCCGTGACATCATCGACCCGCAGCGCGACCTCGGCCATGTGGACAGAACGAAGCATGAAGGGCTCGACACCTGACCCGGCGACATGTTTCAACAGCCCCAACCAAGTTTTTTCCCTTTAAAATCAATGATCGTCATAAAAGTTCAAAAAGTCTGTTGACACCGGGCGGCTGCCCTCGTACATCGCTCTCCGTCGCCCAGATGGCGGAATTGGTAGACGCGCCAGCTTCAGGTGCTGGTACTCGCAAGGGTGTGGAGGTTCGAGTCCTCTTCTGGGCACCATTCCATTTTTGATCTTAGCCAGATCAAGAACTTAGCCGAAAAAACAGCAACATATAGCCGACCGGTAAACGCCGGGGAGCGTGTTGCTTTTTCGCCTTTTCCACTTACAGAAAAGCTACGAACAGGCCGCTTCCGTTTTTGTCGGGAGGCCTGTTGTCCTGTCTGAAATATGATCGACCTTGTCTGTTATGGCTGAGCGTCTTTATCGCCACTATTTTGCGAATGCTGTTCGCAATTCGGCGTACAGGACAGAACTGTCCGCTCCGTCTGCCGGAAAACACGCACCGTATTGCCCTCGTCGATGGAGACGAGAATGCGTTCATCCACGATTGGATTGCCATCGGCATCCAGAAGCACGAGATTGGTCGTGCCGAAACTGCGACCCGTCAGAACAATTGTGGTGGCATCGGCAACCGTGGCATCGGCGACTTTGGAGTTGCCGACGATAACCTTGCTGACGGCGCGGTCGAGACGAAGGACACGGGCGTGATTCATCGAAACGCGCAATATGTCATCTTCAGCAAAAGCGGGCTGCAGCGAACCCGATAGAAAGACGGACAAGCCGACCACAATTTTCGCCAGTTTTCCGGATGACACGCGTTTGGCCCTTGCTCACTACCCGCACTTTATTGTTCCACAGAATGCGCGGTTTTAGTGAATGAAGCGTTAAATGGCGGAAATCAGCAACGAGGATGGTAACCATTCGTAATGTATTGATATTTTCACGCCTCTCCGCCCCGCGTCAAAACTGAACAGCTACACCTCTTTCAAAGGAAACTTTGCCGAAAGAGAGAAATGGTCAGCGCCTGAATATATTTGTTTATCAGCAAATATAAAAATGCAGACAATACTTTTTGTTTTTATTTACCAAGAGAAACTCATCCTGCCGTTTACTTTGAGTTAATCGTTTTTTTTAAGCGCTTGGAAATCGCTCCGCTGTAGTTTGAACCCAACCGAACAACGGAGAACAGTTGTCGGCGTGCTGAACCAACACAAGTTAGGAGAGACCCTATGACCAAGATTTTCGCTCGTTTCCTCAAGGATGAATCCGGTGCGACCGCTATCGAATACGGCCTGATCGCTGCCCTTATCTCTGTTGCCATTATCGGCGGCGCCAAGACCCTGGGCACCAGCCTCAGCACCCAGTTCACGAACCTGGGCAGCTACATGAACGTTGCGAAAAACCCAGGTTGAAACTGGATTTCATTGTGTTGCGCTGGCTGCCGTCGGCGCAACACAATCCGTAACCATAGGTAGATTTAAAAATCATGACAGTTGCGGCGATATTCCTTATACTTCCATTATGCCTCAGCTTCGCCGCGCTGAACGACCTCTTCACCATGACGATTCCCAACAGGATACCGCTCATCCTGTTATTTTCCTTTATAATCGTCGCGCCCGTTTCAGGCATGGACTGGCAAACTTTTGCCCTTAGTTTTGCCGCTGGTACCGCAGTTTTTGCCGCCTGTTTTGCGCTCTTTGCCGCCAATGTCATGGGCGGGGGAGATGCGAAGCTCTTGACCGCCGCAGCAGTCTGGTATGGCTTCAATATCTCCGTCATCGAATTCCTGCTCGCAGTGACCTTTATCGGTGGTGCTTTGACGATCGGCATCCTTCTTTTGCGGACACGCTCAAGAGAAATCATGGCGGCCGGAATTCCGGTACCCGATTCCCTGCTTGTGGCAAAAAAAATCCCTTACGGTATCGGCATAGCGATAGCTGGTCTTCTAACCTATGGGGAAACACCACTTGTCAAGGCAGCCATTGCGAGCCTTTCTTGAGTAACCTTGAGCGTTAAGCATCGGTTAACTACAAATCCAAGCATAATATTAACCATAATTATACCAATCGCGCGCCATCCTGACGGGAGAAGAATCTGATTCCCTCAAGGATCGAGCATGAAACCGTCGCGTATCGTCATTCTGTCCGTTGCTCTGGTGGCCGCCGGTCTTGCCGGTGTTGTCGCCATGCAAATTTCCGGCGCGAAGCAGGTCATCGAAAAAGCAGAAACGATCATCCAGAAGGAGCCGACGGTCAACGTTCTCGTTTCGTCGGTCAACCTGCCCGTCGGCAGCCGCCTGAACGACAACTCCGTGCGCTGGACACCCTGGCCACAGGGCAATGTGGTCGACAGTTTCATAACGGAAGCGAAAAGGCCCGACGCCATCACCGAACTCACCGGCGCGGTCGTGCGGCTACCTCTCTTCGAAGGTGAGCCGATCCGGCCGGAAAAAGTGGTCGATTCCAGCACGCGCATCATGTCCTCCCTTTTGCCGGCCGGAAAACGCGCCGTCGCCACCGAGATTTCCGTCTCGACAGGCGCAGGCGGTTTCGTACTGCCGAACGACCGGGTCGATGTGATCATGGTCCGCAAGGGCGATAACAACAACTTTCTGACCGAAAATGTTTTGAACAATGTTCGTGTCCTGGCGATCGATCAGCAGATCAAGGAAGGCGAGGACGGAACGTCGGCGGTGGTCGGCGCAACCGCTACACTCGAACTGACCCCGGAGCAGGCAAAGATCATCACCGTGGCGCAACAGATGGCGGATCGTCTCACACTCGCCTTGCGCTCCGTCGCCGATGCACAGGAAAACGACACGCTTTCGGCCGGATATCTTCTCAATGGAGGTTCCGGACAACCGGAAATTCAGGTGATCAAATCCGGCTCGATCGTGAAAAGCGGTCAAGGAGCATCACAATGACCGGGGAGCTCATGACAAACCGTCTAAAACAACGCCTGCGTTCATCGATGGCGGGTGGGCTCGCATTCTGCCTGACCTTTTCAGGTGTTCCCGGCCAGCATTCCCCCGGGTTTCTGCGCGTCAGCGAAGCAGAGGCGCAAAGCGCGAGCGTCGTGCGGATTACCGAAAGCGGCGCTGGCACTCGCAAGCGCCTGAACCTGGGCTTGAACAAGGCGCTGGTTATCGACCTGCCAGAGGATGCCCACGACATTCTTGTTGCCGATCCAAGTCTTGCCGATGCCGTGACCCGCACATCAAGACGCATCTATCTCTTCGGTAAAACGGTGGGACAGACCAACATCTTCATCTTTGGTGAAAATGGCCGGGAAATCGTCAGCCTCGACCTGGAGGTCGAGCGCGACATCTCCGGGCTCGAGGCCAATATCCGCCGTTTCATTCCGGAGTCGGATATCAAGGTAGAAATCGTCTCGGACAACATCGTCCTTACGGGATCCGTGCGTACACCGCAGGACTCCGCCCGCGCCGTTCAACTTGCCGACGCCTTTCTAAAAGGCGGCGAGGCCACCACCCGCAATATATCGCTGACGGGCGGCGACAATGGCGGCGATGCGGCGATTTTTGCCGAGCGCCGACAGGTATCGCAAATCGTCAACATGCTGACGATCGAAGGTGAAGATCAGGTGACGCTGAAGGTCACCGTTGCCGAAGTCAGCAGACAGGTTCTGAAGCAACTCGGCTTCAACGGGTCGATCGGCAGTACAACGAGCGGCAATGGTTTCGAATTCGCAAATCCGTCCAATCTCGGCAACGCGATCGATGGAGCGTCCCGGATCGCCAGTGGTGCGATTGGTTCTGGCTCCCTCAGGTTCGCTTCCTACCTCAACGCCATGGAGCAGGCCGGCGTGATGCGCACCCTGGCAGAGCCGAGCCTGACAGCCATTTCCGGCGAGCAGGCCAAATTTTACGTGGGCGGTGACTTCCGACTTGCCGCTACACAAGAAATCGAGATTGATAGCGAGACGAAACAGCCGAGCAAAGTCATACGCGAGACAGAGACGGTAGATTACGGCATCACCTTGAACTTCAAGCCGGTGGTGCTTTCACCGGGCAGAATAAGTCTCAAGATCGAGACCAACGTGTCCGAACCTACCTATGAAGGAAATGTCGTCACCGGTAATTACGGGCGGGGCATTCCAGGCTCGACCTATATGTCCGTGCGCAAGCGCGAGACCTCCACGACGGTCGAACTTCCCTCGGGAGGATCGATCGTGATCGCGGGCCTTGTTCAGGACAACGTTCGGCAAGCTATGTCCGGGCTGCCGGGCATCTCGAAAATTCCGATTTTCGGCACGCTTTTCCGCAGCAAGGACTTCCTGCGCAACGAAACGGAACTGGTCATCATCGCCACGCCCTATCTGGTGCGGCCCGTTGCCCGCAATCAGATCGCCCGGCCAGACGATAACTTCAATCCGGAAAACGACGCCGCCATGTATTTCATGAACCGCGTCAACAAGGTCTATGGCCGCAAGGATCAGGTTCAGGCGGCGCCCTATCAGGGGTCAGTGGGGTTCATCTACAAATGACGACACGCACACAAAATCCCCTCTTCACAGCAAGCCCGGTCAGGGCAGGAAACGTCATGAAGGAACCCTATTCCTCCTTTTCCCCCTACCTTTCCGGAAGACGGACCGGCCTCGTCGTCGTTGCCGCGCTTGCCGCTGGCCTTTTGCAGGGCTGCGCGCGCGACCCGATGACCACCAACGCCATTCCTGACGATTATCGCACACGCCACCCGATTACCCTGTCGGAAGCGGAGCATTCGCTGGATATTCCGGTCTCGGCCAGCGACAGCCGGCTGACCACAGCGATGGCGGATAATGTCCGCGGTTTTGCCCAGAATTATGCGTCAATGTCGACCGGGATCATCAATATTCAGACCCCGTCAGGATCGGCCAATTCGGCGGCGGCATCACGAATGGCGAAACAGATCCGCTCGACGCTTTCCGGTGCGGGTGTGGCGCCGGGCAAGATCATGGAGACGCGTTATGCCGCTTCCCCGAATGGCGACGCCTCTCCCATCCGTCTGAGCTATGTCGCCGTTACCGCCATGACCGGCCAGTGCGGGCAATGGCCAGAGGATCTTTCAGACAATACCTTCGCCAACAAGAACTGGTACAATTTCGGGTGCGCTTCCCAAAGCAATCTCGCGGCGCAGATTGCCAATCCCATGGATCTGGTCGGCCCGCGCGGCATGAGCCCGATCGATGCCGAGCGCCGCGCGGTCGTCATCGACACCTATCGCGGCAAGACTTCGACCGCGGCAACAGATTGATGCAGACCCAACATTTGTCACGGCAGGAAAGACGATGAGCGCTGTAGAATACGATATCAAGCCTAGCGGCGGCGCAGAAGCCGAACCGTCGGTGCGCGCTTCGGATATGGATCGCCTGCGCCCCCTGCCCCGTATTTCCGTTCACGCTTTCTGCGTCAGCGACAACATGCAAGGCGTCATGGACGCATTGTCCAGCGACCGGCGCATGAGCAAGGTTACCCTGCGGGTGACGAAGGGCGATATCAATGCGGCAGCCACGATGTTTTCCACGTCGCCCACGCCCAATCTCATCATTCTTGAAACGGCAAGCTCAACCGCCTCGCTGCTGGACGATCTCACACCCCTGGCGGAAGTTTGCGATCCCTCCACCCGTGTCATCATCGTCGGCCGACACAACGACATAACGCTTTACCGCGATCTCATCCGCAACGGCATTTCCGAATATCTCGTCGCCCCGGTCAATATGGCCGATCTTCTGGCTTCGATCGCTGCGATCTTCGTCGATCCGGAGGCGGAGCCGCTGGGTCGCAACATCGCCTTCATTGGCGCCAAGGGCGGCGTAGGTTCATCGACCATCGCGCATAATTGCGCCTTCGGCATTTCAAGTCTCTTCTCCACAGAAACCATTCTGGCGGATATGGACCTTGCCTATGGGACGGCGAATATCGATTTCGATCAGGACCCTGCCCAGGGCATGGCTGAAGCGGTCTTTTCGCCGGAGCGGCTGGACGAGGTATTTCTCGACCGTCTTTTGACGAAATGTTCCGATCATCTGTCGCTGCTGGCGGCACCGTCTCTTCTCGACAGAACCTACGATCTCGATCGTCAGGCTTTTCTGCCGATCCTCGAGGTTCTACAGCGCAGTGCCCCGGTTGCGGTTCTCGATCTTCCCCACCAATGGTGCGACTGGACGCGGGCAGTCCTTTCGGAAGCCGATGAGGTGGTCATAACGGCGGTTCCCGATCTGGCAAATCTGCGCAATACGAAGAACCTCTTCGACGCACTGATCAAGCTGAGACCCAACGATAAATTGCCGCATCTCGTTCTCAATCAGGTCGGCATGCCCAAGCGTCCGGAAATCGCGCCGGCGGATTTCCTTGAGCCGCTGGAAATCGAGCCGATCGCGATCATTCCGTTCGACGCACAATTGTTCGGAAATGCCGCCAATAGCGGCCGTATGATCAGCGAGATGGATGAAAAATCCCAGACGGCGGAAACCTTTTCGCAAATCGCCCATACCATCACAGGCCGCTCCGTGCTGCGCAAAAGCAGGCGTGGCGGTCTGGAAAAACTGAAGAATATTCTCAAGCGCAAGTAGGTCTTCTGCCTGCGTCCTTAGACGGAAACGCCGATGTTCGGAAAACGCGGGCCTGAAGGCCCAGCCAGAAGCACGAAGCCGGATCATGCTGCACCTGTGTCCACGCAGGTGATGACAGCGCCTGAGCCTCGTTCTGCTGCAATTGACACTCTTGAACCCGGCCAATCACCAGTGGTGCGCCAGGCGGCAACGAGCGCACCGCCCGCGCAGAGAAAACGCGCCCGCACGGAAGATTACTACAATACCAAGAGCCAGGTATTTTCCGCGCTTATCGATACGATCGACCTTTCGCAGCTCGCCAAACTCGACGCGGAGAGCGCGCGCGAGGAAATTCGCGATATCGTCAACGACATTATCACGATCAAGAACTTCGCCATGTCGATTGCCGAGCAGGAAGAGCTGCTCGAAGATATCTGCAACGACGTTCTTGGTTACGGGCCGCTGGAGCCGCTTCTCGCACGCGACGACATTGCCGATATCATGGTCAACGGTTCCGGCCAGACCTTCATCGAAGTCGGCGGTAAAACCATCGAATCCGATATCCGCTTTCGTGACAATGCGCAGTTGCTTTCCATCTGCCAGCGCATCGTCAGCCAGGTCGGCCGACGCGTGGATGAGTCGAGCCCGATATGCGACGCGCGCCTGCCGGACGGATCGCGCGTCAACGTCATCGCTCCGCCGCTTGCCATCGACGGCCCGGCGCTGACGATCCGAAAATTCAAGAAGGACAAGCTGACACTCGACCAGCTCGTACGTTTCGGAGCGATCACGCCGGAAGGCGCAACATTGCTCAAGATTATCGGTCGCGTCCGCTGCAATGTCGTCATCTCGGGCGGCACCGGCTCGGGTAAGACGACGCTTCTCAACTGCCTGACGAGCTTCATCGACAGGGATGAACGCGTTATCACCTGCGAAGACACCGCCGAACTTCAGCTGCAGCAGCCGCATGTGGTGAGGCTCGAAACACGTCCGCCCAATATCGAAGGGGAAGGCGAGATCACCATGCGCGATCTGGTCAAGAACTGCCTTCGCATGCGGCCCGAACGCATCATCGTCGGCGAAGTGCGCGGACCGGAAGTTTTCGACCTTCTCCAGGCCATGAACACCGGTCACGACGGTTCGATGGGAACACTTCACGCCAATACGCCACGCGAATGCCTCAGCCGTATCGAATCGATGATCGCCATGGGCGGCTTCACCCTGCCGGCCAAGACCGTGCGTGAAATCATTTCGGGATCGATCGATGTCGTCATTCAGGCGGCGCGTCTGCGTGACGGCTCGCGCCGGATAACGCAGATTACGGAAGTGATCGGCATGGAAGGCGATGTCATCGTCACCCAGGATCTGATGCGATACGAAATCGAAGGCGAAGATGCGAATGGCAAGCTGATCGGCAGGCACGTATCGACCGGCATCAGCAAGCCCAATTTCTGGGATCGTGCACGCTATTACGGCGAAGAGAAACGTCTGGCGGCCGCGCTCGATGAAATGGAAAAGACATCCTAAGGGAAAGCGACTGCCATGGACCCGACAATAGTGTTACTGGCCGTACTTGTCGCCATCTCGGCAGGAGCACTCGCCTACGTCTTTCTTTTCCAGCAGATAGAGGTCGAGAAAAAGACCACAAGCCGTTTCAAGCGGGTGCAGGCCGCAGAGACGGATCACGTAAATATCAAAGCTGCACGCGATCGGGTCCAGGAACTCAGCAAGCGCCGCAAATCCATGCAGGACAGCCTGCGGGATATGGAAAAAAAACAAAATGAAAAGGCGAAAAAAGCAAAAAATGTGAGCCTGCGCGACAAACTCGTACAGGCTGGGCTGGCAATTTCCGTTCGGCAATTCCACCTTCTAAGCGTCGGCGCGGCGGCTTGCGCCGCTTTTATTGCACTTATCTATGGTCTGTCGTTATTGACCGCTCTCCTCATAGCAGCCGTTGCGGCCTTGGGATTGCCACGCTGGGTATTGGCATTTCTCCTCAAGCGCCGGCAAAAAAAATTCCTCGAGGAGTTCCCCAATGCGCTTGATGTCATGTGCCGCTCGATCAAGTCGGGTTTGCCGCTGAACGACGCGGTACGCCTGATCGCCTCGGACGGCCAGGAACCGGTGAAAACGGAGTTTCAGCGGGTTGTCGATGCGCAGCAGGTGGGTATCGGAATCCCACAGGGTATCGAGCGCATGATGCTGACCATGCCGCTTTTCGAAGTCAGCTTCTTCAGCACCGTCATCAATATCCAGGCACAGGCAGGTGGTAATCTTTCGGAGGCATTGTCCAACCTTTCAAGGGTATTACGCGACCGAAGAAAAATGCGCGCCAAAGTGAATGCCCTGTCCATGGAAGCGAAAGCATCTGCCGTCATTATCGGCGCATTGCCTTTTATTGTTATGGTGCTGGTGCACTTCACGTCGCCGGACTATCTCTCGGTGCTTTTCACCGATGTGCGGGGCCACATCATTCTGGGCGCATCCGGACTATGGATGCTCATCGGGATTTTCATCATGCGCCAAATGATCAATTTCGATATCTGAGGGGCGACTATGACAGCAAATCTGCTTTCTCGTCTGACAGACCCGCAGACGATTATCGCCATCCTCGTCACACTGGCGGTTTTCGCGACCCTCTATACGCTGATCATGCCTTTTTTCGAACGGAAAGACTTCGCCAAGCGCATGAAAGCCGTATCGTCAGAGCGGGAACTCATTCGCAGCCGCGAGCGCGAGCGTCTGGCAACCGCGACCAGAGAGGGTAAAACCTCCCTTCGCAGCAATAACAACAAATCCGCACGGCGCATCGTTGAAAAATTCAATCTTCGCGAAGCGCTTGCCGACAAGAACACGATGAACAAGCTGCGCGCCGCCGGTTTCCGTTCACAGAATGCGCTCAATACATTTCTTGCTGCCCGGTTCGTCTTGCCGTTCATTTTCCTGGCCGTGGCATTCACCTGGGTTTTCATTCTCGGAAACCTGGCTGATCAGGCTTTTGTCGTTCGGCTGATGGCGGTGCTTCTCTTCGGCTATGTCGGCTTTTACGCCCCCAATATCTATGTTTCGAACCGCATGACCAAGCGGCAGGCCTCGATCAAGCGGGCATGGCCGGATGCACTTGACCTGATGCTGATCTGCATCGAATCCGGCGTATCGATGGAAGCAGCCATGCGCCGCGTGGCGGAAGAGATGGGTGAACAGTCGCCTGAACTGGCGGAAGAAATGATCCTGACGACAGCGGAACTATCCTTCCTGCAGGACAGGCGCATGGCCCTTGAGAATTTCGGTATGCGCACCCAGCTGGAAGGCGTCAAAAGCGTGGTGCAGGCCCTTATCCAGGCGGAGCGGTACGGCACCCCGCTCGCTCAGGCCCTGCGTGTTCTCGCGCAGGAAGGCCGGGACGAGCGAATGAATGAAGCCGAGAAAAAGGCGGCTGCACTGCCGCCGAAACTGACCGTGCCGATGATCCTGTTTTTTCTGCCGGTACTCATCGCCGTCATTCTTGGGCCGGCCGGCCTTCGAGTCATGGATACGTTCTGACGAAGACACGCGCCGGCAGGTCGAGTGGAACAGAAGTCATAGCGTTGCAGGATCGCGCCGGTACAACCGAAAGCGTATCAACCAGCCGGCTTGCCGTCCTTTTTCGCCAGTTGCTGCCAGGAGTTCTGCTGAGAAAGCATGGCACGCAGATAGGTGAGGTTTGCCTGCGCCTGCTGTGGCGAGAGTTCCTGAACCGCGATGCGCTCGGCTTCGGCAAAGCGGCCCTGTAGACCGACCACGAGCGCGAGGTTCTGGCGAACGCGGCTATCGGCGCCCGGCTGGGCGATGGCGGATTGCAGATATGTTTCGGCAGTGCGCGGATCGCTCGACAGGACATAGGACATGCCGAGATTGGACAACACGCTCGGATCGTTCGGCTTCAGGTCAAGCGCCTGCCTGTAGCGGGAACGCGCCTCGTTCGAGCGTCCAAGCTGATCGAGCACGGCGCCCTCGGCGGAATAAAGCCGCCAGTCGGGCCGGTCCGGCGTCTGTGCCCGCTGGATGGTCGAAAGCGCCTGCTCCAGCTGGCCGGCGGCGGCCTGCGATTTGCCATAGGCGGCAAGCACATCGCGGTCGGCCGGATTGGCGATGGCGATCTGCTGCATGACGGCGAGAGCCTGTGTGTTCTTGCCGGTCATCATCAGCACGCTGGCATAATTCATGCCGATCGATTTATCCTTGGGACTGCGTTCATAGGCTTTGCCGGCGCTTTCCTCCGCCTGCCGAAGCTGCTCCATGTTCATGTGATCATAGGAGCGTGTGGCGGCGGGAATGGAGCCGGTGGACATGCGATCAGGCTTGTTGGTGCCCGCGCATCCTGAAATCGCAAGAACCAATGCGGCAAGACACGCTCCCCGCAGCAACCCTGTCCGGCCTGTCTCGCCCAAAGAAAATGCAGTCATGGCAGCGCCCCCGCCCAAGAATGATCAATCTTGCGCCCGACACACGACAGACTCACATGACGCAACTTTCGCTTAAGCAATAATCTGTTAACCCTAACAGAGCGTTAATCGCACCGATTCTCGACATTTACGGAAGCATACAATGGCGCCCTATCAGTTCATCGAACGCCCAACCCCTTTCAGCTCCAAGGCCGGCAGCACATTGCCGGTTTTCGCCGTCACGCCGGCCCATATCGAACAGGGCGCCATCGATCCTGTCGCTCTGGATTGGGCGAAGAAGGCGGGGTTCAAGGCGGAGGCAGGCGCTATCCTCCTCGTTCCTTCCGCCGATGGTTCGCTGGGCGGCGTGCTTCTCGGACTTGGCGGCAATCCCTCGGAAATCCCCTTCATCACCGGGAAACTCGCCCGTGAGCTGCCGGAAGGCGAGTGGCACATCGAGACCGCACCACTGACGGCCAATCGCCTCGCTCTCGGTTTCGGTCTCGGCAGCTACCGCTTCGACAAATACAAGACCACCAAGACGAACGGGGCAAAGCTCCTTATTCCGCAGGACGCGGAAGACGGCGAGATCAAGCGCGTTCTGGCCGGCGTTTTCCTTGCGCGCGACCTCATCAATGTTCCGGCCAATGATATGGGACCGGATGAGCTTGAGATTGCCTTCCGCGCGCTTGCCGCCCATTACAAGGCAAAGGTGAAGGTCACCACCGGTGATGATCTGCTCAAGGAAAACTTACCGCTGATCCATGCTGTCGGCCGGGCCAGCGAAAGCGCGCCGCGGCTTCTGGAGATGAACTGGGGCAAGAAGGGCAATCCGCGCCTCACTCTCGTCGGCAAGGGCGTCTGCTTCGATACAGGCGGCCTCGATATCAAACCCGCCGCTTCCATGGCGCTGATGAAGAAGGATATGGGAGGTGCGGCCAATGTGCTCGGCCTTGCGCTGATGATCATGGATGCGAAGCTGCCGGTCGATCTTCGCGTTCTCGTGCCCGCGGTCGAAAACTCCATCTCCTCCAATGCCTTCCGCCCTGGCGATATCTACCGCAGCCGCAAGGGGCTGACGGTGCAGATCGACAATACCGACGCTGAAGGCCGTCTTGTTCTGGCGGATGCGCTGGCCTATGCGGACGAAGATGCGCCGGACCTGATGATCGACATGGCGACGCTGACTGGCGCTGCCCGCGTCGCGCTCGGCCCGGATCTGCCGCCATTCTACACCGATGACGAGGATCTGGCGCATGATATCGCGGAAGCCAGCATCGACACGGACGATCCGCTGTGGCGCATGCCGCTCTATATGGGCTACGACAAGGATATCCGCTCACGCGCAGCCGATATCACCAACGCGCCTTCGGGCGGCATGGGCGGATCGATCACCGCCGCCCTGTTCCTGAAGCGTTTCGTCACCAATACCAGGCGCTGGGCGCATTTCGATATTTACGGCTGGTCTCTGAGCGAGAGGCATCATTCATCGATCGGCGGGGAGGCGCAGGGTATCCGCGCACTCTTCCATTACATCGCACACCAGTTCGCGAAGTAATCTGCTGATAGGTGCAGGCTTCCACGGGCGCTTCCTCAACCGGAGCGCCCGTTCTCAATTTAGAGCATTTCCGGGCGGAAAACCGGGCTCCACTTTTACTGGAAAGGCTTTAAACCAGAACCTTCTGTTCCTTGTGGTCTTCTTCGCCGAAGAACTTCAGGTAACGCTCCACTTCGGCCGGGTCACCGGTGGCCTTTTGCGGATTGTCCGAGAGTTTCACGGCCGGCCGGCCATTGGCGTCGCTCACCTTGCAGACGATGGAAATCGGCTTGAGGCTGGCGATGGTTTTTGGCGCGCAACCGGCAAAATCATTGGTGAGGTTGGTGCCCCAGCCGAAGCTCATGCGAACGCGGCCTTCGAAATGCCTGTAGGTATCGATGATGGCGTCGACATCGAGACCGTCGGAGAAGATAAGCATCTTCTTGCGCGGATCGCGGCCCATCTTCTGCCACCACTCGATGATCTTTTCGCCGCCTTCGATCGGCGGCGCGCTGTCGGGACGGAAACCCGTCCAGTCTGCCACCCATTCCGGCGCGTTGCGCAGGAATGCCGCCGTGCCGAAGGCGTCCGGCAGCACGATCAGCAGGTTGCCGCCATAAAGCCGGTTCCAGTCCTTCAGAACCTGATAGGGTGCTGCAGCCAGCTCCTCATCCGTCTGCGCCAGCGCCGCGACGACCATCGGCAGTTCATGCGCGTTCGTGCCCACGGCTTCGAGATCGGAATCCATGGCGAGCAGGACGTTACTCGTACCGGTAAAGGCAGGCCCGATGCCTTCCTTCAGCGCTTCGACGCACCAGCGTTGCCAAAGGAAGCTGTGGCGGCGGCGGGTGCCGAAATCGGAAATGCGCAGGCCCGGCAGTTCCCGCAGCCGCTCGACCTTCTCCCACATCTTGGCCTTTGCGCGCGCATAAAGCACATCGAGCGTGAAATAACCGAGCGAGCGCATGGCGCTGCGCGATCGCAACTCGTTGATGATGGCGAGCGCCGGAATTTCCCAGAGCGTCGTATCCATCCAGCGGCCATGAAAATTCAGCTCATACTGTCCGTCGCGCTTGAAAAGCTCATATTCCGGCAATTGATAGCTAGACAGCCAGGAGAGGAATTCCGGCTCGAAAATCTGCGAGCGACCGTAAAACGTGTTACCCGCGAGCCAGATGTTTTCCTTCTTGGAAAGACGCAGGGTGCGTGCATGATCGAGCTGTTCGCGCAGCTCCATCTCGTCGATCTCTTCCGCCAGCCGCACCGTCTTCGTGCGGTTGATCAGCGAAAACGTCGCGTCGACTTCCGGATAGAGTTTCCAGATCATCTGCAACATCAAGAGCTTGTAGAAATCCGTATCGATCAGGCTGCGGACGATAGGGTCGAGTTTCCAAGTATGATTATGGACACGGGTGGCTATATCGGTCTTCGTCATACTCGCATTCCCCAATATCGGCCAAAGGTCAGAATAGCCGATGTCACTCCGCACCCCGGCAGGTATCAACCTGTCATGCGGAAGATTTATCTGAAAAAGCGACAACAAGTCCAGAGCACCGGCCAGGCAAATGCCCGCCGCCACCGCTCACGCATCGATTTTCCGAAGACCGTAATGGGGTTTTCGGTCCGCTGCTGGAGCGATGCCGCTTCAGAAGGTCGGGTCTACGGGGTTTATGCCGGGATACCAGTCCTTGGAAACCGGGTTTCTGCCACCGAAGCTGGAAATTCCGTTTTCATCGGTGCAACGGTAACCCTGAATGGGAAGTCCACGGCTGCCGAAAACATTCCGGTAGGGGCCGCGCGAATATCCGGTCGAGCCAAGTGCGCTGTGGCAATTGTAACGGACCTTTGGCTGCAGCGTGCGCGGATCCTTGACGCCGGGCAGGTTTGCGTAGGCATCCGGCGCGGGGGCAAAACCATTCTGGAAAACAGTCTGCGCCTGCGCTGACGCGCTCAGCAAAACCGCCGCAAAGATCGCTGCCAATCGTGTCGCCGTTCTTGTCTTCATCGATGCCGGTTCCGTACCATTATCCAGCCGATGTAGGCGGTCGGCGGCTCTCGCACAAAGGGCCGGACAGGCACAATTTCGTGAAAGCCGCCTTTTCAGTCTTCCAGGCGGCGGAAAGCCGTCGGCTTTTCGTAAAGCCAGCCGATGCGCTCGATGGCCGCATCGAGATTTTCGCGTGCGACATTCATCGTATGGCCATTGGCATGCAGCAGCGTTTCCTCGTTTTCCATGAGGCCGACATGGCCCTTCCAGAAGACGAGATCGCCGCGGCGTAATTCATCCCGCTCTATTTCCACGCCGAGCGACTTCACCTGCATGTCGGTATCGCGCAGAACCCGCCGGCCCGTCATGGCCATGGAAAGCTGCACGAGGCCGGAACAATCGATACCGAAGCCGGAACGGCCGCCCCAGAGATAGGGGGTCTCGATAAAGCGCAGCGCCACCGCCACATAATCTTCCTCAAGCGCCGCATCGACGGCGCGGCAATGGGCGGCGATGATGCCTTCGCCCTTTTCGGTCAGCAGGTAACGGGTGCCGCGTGTCTCCGCCTCACCGACGATGCGGATGAGACTGCCCATGGACAGCGCTGCGACCGGCGGTTTGCGCAATTCAGCGGCTGGATAGAGAAAAGTGCGTGGTGCAATCACCCGATGGGTGGCGACAACGACATCGCCAATCGCCGTTTCCGGCAAATAGCCGGCATAACCATCCGCATCCGCCTGCACCCATGCCCAGCCGTTCGCGTGCTCGAAAACACGGATGGTTTCGCCAGACAGCAGCTCGGTATCGATGCCGACGGCAAGGTCCGGCGTGGGCCGCAGGCCAACAACCGGCACCGCGATCTGCGCGGGCGAGCCGCTGACAAAACGTTCGGCCTGCACCACGCCCTGCAGCTTTTCATCGGCGAGATCGGAGCGGAAGACATTCAGGCGGCGGTCGAGCATCATGGGTTTCACATCCAGAGGTTAGATCTTGCGTGCCTGATCAATAATCAGATCGCCGAATTTTTCCAGATAAAGCGCACCGGCCACGGTGCGTTTTATTACGACATTGCGCTTATCCCGCTCATCCCGAACCCGGTCGACCAGTCCGAGAGCACCGAGACTGTCGAGGGCGCGGGTAATAACCGGTTTGGTCACACCCAGCATGGCGGCGAGGCCCCGCACGGTGTGCGGCGGCGGCACAAGATAAATCTGCAGCAGGATGGCGGTTTGACGCAAGGTCAAATCCGGCTGATCGTCAATGACCTGCGCCGTGGATACACGATGCCAGAGACCCAGGGCCTCCGTGGGCGACAATTGTGCAGGCAAACCGTGACCCTTCCAGTCGTTGTCTTATCGTTTTCATTCAACCGAACGGAAAACTCAAGAACCATCCCGCACAAACAGAACCGCCGCACGGCGCAGATCAGAAAGATCGCGCGGCGCGGCGGTATTTGCTGACCCGTTTTCGAGCCATAATGTCCCCTCTGGACTTGCAGAATGAGATGCAGGAAGCGTGCCAGTTTTGATGCAGCGCACAAATACTCTTAAAAACAGCAACTTAAGGCAAAAATTCCACCTTGTGGCGAAATTTTTCGCAAAGGATAAACAGCAACAAAAACAGGCAAAAAATAATTCAATGCTTAAAAACTGCCTTCCGCCGCGACAGCGGAAGGCATGGGTAATTGCGGATCAGATCTCCGCGCCGCGCGCGGCATCGACCGCATCGGCACTCTGTCGCCGGTTATAGCGGATCGACGACCAGAGCGAGATGCCGATCAGGCCCGCGCCGCCAAGGCCAGTTATGACCTCCGGAATATGCACCATGGTCTGCACGTACATGATGACGGACAGGATGAGGATTGCATAAAAGGCGCCGTGCTCCAGATAGCGATATTCGGCCAAGGTTCCCTTCTCGACCAGCATGATGGTCATCGAACGCACATACATGGCACCGATGCCGAGGCCGATGGCGATGATGAAGAGGTTCTGCGTCAGCGCGAAAGCGCCGATAACGCCGTCGAAGGAGAAGCTGGCATCCAGCACTTCGAGATAAAGAAACGCACCGAAGCCGCCTTTCGCCGCGCCTTCCAGCATTTCCTGGCTGCGGTCGAGAATGCCGCCGACGACTTCCACCAGCAGGAAGGTCAAAAGACCCCAGATCGCCGAATGGAAGAAGGTGTTGGCCGCGACCGGACCGAGCTCCGGATTGTCGCTAGCACCGATGATGCGGGAAAAGATCAGCATGACGACCAGCACGAAGGCAATCTCGATGCCCTTGACGGAGGAATAGATTGCAGCCTTTTCCTCAATCCAGCGCACCCAGTGCACGTCCTTTTCATGGTCGAAGAAGAAGTTGAGACCGACCATCATCAGGAAGGTGCCGCCGAAAGCCGCAATCGGCAGATGGGCGTCACGCATGATTTCCGCGTAACGTTCCGGCTGCGTGGCCGCCATGACAATCGCCGTCCACGGGCCGACATTGGCCGCGACGACCACGATGAGCAGCGGGAAGACGATACGCATGCCGAAAACGGCAATCAGGATACCCCAGGTCAGGAAGCGGTGCTGCCAGACCGGTGTCATATCCTTCAGCTTATTGGCGTTAACGATGGCGTTGTCGAAGGAGAGCGAGATTTCCAGCACCGCCAGCACGACGCAGATGAAGAAGATCGTCGCCGTGCCGCCGACCGTTCCGGTCATTTCCCAACCGAGATAACCGCCGAGGATCAAACCGACCACGGTGACGATAAAGGCCCACTTGAAGTAGGTAAGGGTGTTTTTCTGGGCAGCGCTCATGTCCGGTCGCCTCCCATAACGAGGGCGTTCACGGACCGACGCAGGGCGTCAGGCCGCACGCAGAAAGCACGCGCGCGAAGCACATTCAGGTTTTTCATAGTTTTTAATCCGCCGGCCAATTTTTGCAGGCGGTACCGACATCGCGAGAGCGCCGTAAAACTCTCGCCAGAGGGGCCCGGCACCTTTGTTTCCTCTGCCGTTGCGAGACAAATCATCGCAGGGCTCTTTCTTACTCCCCGAAGATCACGCCTTCGTCAAGTCCCGTGATCGTGATCGAGGCTATGAGAAAGATCAAACCTGCTCCGCGGCCAGTCCTTCAGCGGTTTCGCGGCGGCGTTTGAGAGTATTTTCGCGGAAGAAGATATAAAGGCCGGAAAGAACGATCAGACCCGCGCCGACGACGATACTCGTCTGCGGCACATCGCCGAAGAACAGCCAGCCGAAAATCACCGCCCAGAGCAGCAGCGTATATTGCAGCGGTGCGACGGTTGCGGCATCGGCGAGTTTAAGCGCCCGGTTGACCAGCACATGCGCCGTCATGGCGACGACGCCGAGCAGGCCGAGGAAGGCGAGATCGAAACTGGACTGAACCGGCAGCCATCCCGATGGCGTGAGGAATACCGCGACAATGCCCGCAAGCGCTGCGCCGATGATCTGCCAGAAGGCAAGCACCGTATCCGGCGTATTGCGCAGCTGACGGCCAGACAACATCATGAAGGCAAAGGCGGCGCTGCCGAGGATGGAAAAGAGTGCGGCGGAGGTGAGGCTTGCCGAACTGGGCTTGAGCGCAAAGAGAACGCCGACAAAACCGATGGCGATGGCAGTCCAGCGACGCCAGCCCACTTTTTCTCCGAGCAGAAACGGCGAAAGCGCCGCCACATAGATGGGGGCGGCCAGCCAATAGGTCATGACATCGGCGAGCGGCAGGGCCGCGACCGCGAAATAGAAACAGAAAAGCTCGGCGGTGGAGAAGAAGACGCGCGCAAACTGAAGGCCGGGACGCTCAATTCTGACAAGGCCGGAGAGGCCGGCACGCCAGACGATCGGAACGAGGATAATAAGCGCCGCCGCGCTGCGAATGAGGATCACCTGACCCTGGCTATAGGTGGCTACGAGCCATTTCCCCATGGCGTCGTTCAGTGCGAAAAGCAGCATTCCAAGCAGCATGACGGCCACGCCGAGGCCAGTCGGCGAAAGCTTACGTATCATAGACATGTCAGTTCCGATCTCTCCCAATGGCTGCATTGGTCGTCCAGCCAGCCATCCTTTGTCAAGCCCCGAACGGCCGGGCCCGAACAATTAATAGTACTAATAATATCGACATGTGGGATGTCAGGTGAAGATTCGCCGTTCTTCGGCTACGAGTTCCTGGAGAAAATCGACCACCGTGCGGACGCGGACCAGTTGACGGGCGGATTCGTGATAGGCCGTCCAGTAGGACCGGCTGATGGTGAGTTGCGGCATGATACGCAGAAGTTCGGGATATTGCCCGGCGATGTAATTATGCAGGATGCCGATACCCGCACCGGAACGCACCGCCTCGGTCTGCCCGGTGGCGCTGGAGATTTCGAAGGCGGCGTCCCAGTCGCGCATGATCTCACCGGTAAAGTTCAGTGAAGGCGAAAAGATCAGGTCCTCTACGTAGCCGATCCGCCGGTGGCGCTTCAGCGCCTCGACATCATCAGGCGTTCCATAATCGGCCAGATAATCCGCCGAGGCATAGAGGCCCAGCGAATAATCGGTGAGCTTCGAAAACATCAGCCTGCCCTGCTCCGGCCTTTCGATGGTGATGGCGATATCGGCCTCACGCTGTGACAGGGAGAAAGAGCGCGGCACCGGCACGAGCTGGATTTTCAGATCGGGATAACGCGCCGTCAACCGACCGAGCCTTGGCGCGAGGAAAGAAACGCCGAGACCATCCGGCGCGCCGATGCGCACCGTTCCCGCCACCGCCGTATCGACGCGGCCGAGATTTGCCTGGGCATTCAGCATTTCGGTTTCCATGCGCTCGGCCCCGGCAAGAAGGCGCTGCCCCTCTTCGGTCAGCTCGCAGCCATTGGTGCTCCGCAGGAAGAGCTGCGTGCCGATGGCCGCTTCCAGTGCGGAAATGCGCCGGCTGAGGGTGGCATGGTTGACGCCAAGCTTTCTGGCCGCCGAAAGAAACTGGCCGCTTCGCGCCACGCTTAGAAACAAACGCACATCATCCCAGTTCATGGCACCCTCCTTATGTCTATTTTTGCACAATGGATGCTTATTTCAGGCGATTGATTTGTGCAAATCGAAAGGTAATGCTGCGCCATCACATTCTGGAGGAAAACCCATGAAGGAAATCGGTCATTTCATTAACGGCAAGCATGTGCCGGGCACCAGCGGCCGCACATCGAATGTCTATAACCCGGCCACCGGCGAAGTTCAGGCAACTGTCGCGCTTGCAAGCGACGCCGAACTGCGCGCCGCCGTGGAGAGCGCCAAGGCTGCGCAGCCGAAATGGGCCGCTACCAACCCGCAGCGTCGCGCCCGCGTTTTCTTCAAGTTTGTCGAACTTCTGAACCGCGACATGAACGAACTGGCGGTGCTGCTCTCCAGCGAGCATGGCAAGACCGTCGAGGATTCCAAGGGCGATATCGTGCGCGGCCTCGAAGTCTGCGAATTCGTCTGCGGCATTCCGCATCTGCAGAAGGGCGAATTCACCGAAGGGGCAGGCCCGGCCATCGACATGTATTCGATCCGCCAGCCGGTTGGCATCGGCGCGGGCATCACCCCGTTCAACTTCCCCGGCATGATCCCGATGTGGATGTTCGCGCCGGCAATCGCCTGCGGCAACGCCTTCATCCTCAAGCCTTCCGAGCGCGACCCGTCGCTGCCGATCCGTCTTGCCGAACTGATGATCGAAGCCGGTCTTCCGGCCGGTATCCTCAACGTCGTCAACGGTGACAAGGGCGCCGTCGACGCCATCCTGACCGACCCCGATATCGGCGCGGTCTCCTTCGTCGGTTCGACGCCGATCGCCCGCTATGTCTATGGCACCGCCGCCATGAACGGCAAGCGCGCGCAGTGCTTCGGCGGCGCGAAGAACCACATGATCATCATGCCGGATGCCGATCTCGACCAGGCGGTAAACGCGCTGATGGGCGCAGGTTACGGTTCGGCGGGCGAGCGCTGCATGGCTGTTTCGGTTGCGGTTCCGGTTGGTGAGGAGACGGCGAACCGTCTCGTCGAAAAGCTCATTCCGCAGATCGAAAGCCTGAGAATCGGCCCCTATACCGACGACAAGGCCGATATGGGTCCGCTCGTCACCAAGGAAGCGCAGACGCGCGTCAAGGGCCTGATCGACAGCGGCGTCGCACAGGGTGCGAAGCTTCTGGTCGATGGCCGCGACTTCAAGCTGCAGGGCTATGAAGACGGCTATTTCGTCGGCGGCTGCCTGTTCGACCACGTGACCCCTGATATGGACATCTACAAGACGGAAATCTTCGGACCCGTTCTCTCCGTCGTTCGCGCCAAGAATTACGAAGACGCGCTGGAACTGCCGATGAAGCATGAATATGGCAACGGCGTCGCGATCTATACCCGCGACGGCGACGCCGCCCGCGACTTCGCAAGCCGCGTCAATATCGGCATGATCGGCGTCAACGTTCCGATCCCGGTTCCGCTTGCCTATCACTCCTTCGGCGGCTGGAAGGCTTCGAGCTTCGGCGACCTCAACCAGCACGGGACGGATTCGATCAAGTTCTGGACGAAGACCAAGACGATCACCTCGCGCTGGCCGTCGGGTATCAAATCGGGCGCTGAATTCGTGATGCCGACAATGAAGTAAGCGGGCAGAGCCCTCTAAATTACAAAGAGCCTCGCTGTTTTCACGGCGGGGCTTTTTCAATTAAAAGATAACTTAAAAAATCAAGTTTTTCCTTCAAAATATTTCCACTTAAAGCTGTTATGGCGTAAGAGAGCAGTTGCGGCGTGGGGACGCTGCCAAACCGACGATAACGGGGAAGCCTGCAAACTCAATCTGCCCGGAGAGGGGCATGTCATGAGGGACTATTATGAGTGATATCTCAGTGAGTGCGGATCAGCGCGCGCTTGAACGCGGTTCGTTCAGCGGAAATGCCAAGGAATATTTCGGAATCTGGATCGTCAATATTCTGCTGACGATCATCACCATCGGCATCTATTCCGCCTGGGCAAAGGTGCGCCGCAAACGTTATTTCAATGGCAATACCGTGCTGGCCGGTCGCGCCTTCGGCTATCACGCCACCGGCGGGCAAATCTTCAAGGGCCGGCTGATCGCCTTTGCCTTCATCGTCGTCTCGCAGCTCGTCGGCCTCATCCATCCCTTCCTGGTTTTCGTGCCGGCAATCCTGCTGATGATCTTCTTTCCATGGCTGATCACGCGCAGCATTCGGTTCAATGCGCGGGTGACGAGCTATCGCAATGTGCGTTTTGATTTTGTCGGAACGGCATGGGGCGCTTTTGTCTCCATCCTGCTTGGCAGCCTCGTTGCGTTCTTCTCCTTCGGCATTCTGGCGCCGCTGTCCAGCCGCTGGACGAACCGCTATATTTTCAGCAACCTGCGTTACGGCGACCGGCCCTTCAGCGCCGACCCCAGGATCGGCAAGCTCTACCGGGTCTGGATCATTCCCGCGATCATGGTGGTGATAGGCGGCATCGTGGTCGGCTTTTTCGGCATTGCCGCCTTTGCGGCCAATAGCGCGATGCTCGAAGACGAGACGGCAGCTATGGCCACGGCGCTGGCTTCCCTTTATGTCGGAATTTTCGGCGCGTTTCTGGTCTATGGTCTTGCGGGTGTCGTCTATCGCACCGGCGTTCGCAATGTCGTCATCTCCTCCATGCTGCTGGACGGAAAGCACGACCTGCACAGCGATCTTCATCGCGGCCGCTACCTGTGGATCGTCATCTCCAACCTCATCGTCACCGTCTTCACGCTTGGCCTGATGCGGCCATGGGCGGCGGTGCGCGAAGCGCGTTATACCGTCGAACGCACGGCAATCCGTTTCAATGGCGATGTCGGCGAGGTTCTCTCCTCTATGGAGGCGACAGGCGCCGCCGTCAGCGCCGAATATATGGATATGGAAGGTTTCGAATTTGGTTTCTGATACCGGAGAAACCGTTGCGGGCGAGTGGCATGCCGCTCGCTCCAACCTTTCGAGCGCCGCCAGGCTGAAGCTTGGCGGCACGGTCCTTCTCGTGCTCGACGCGAAGGACAACCACGTCAGAACCCAGGCCGAGATAAAAACGGTGGAGATCAGCCACCGGGTCGGCGCCATCCCCCGGGAGTTGCATTTTCCCGACGGGTCGCTGTTCGAAACCCGTGACAATGACGGCGTGGACCGGCTGCTTGGCCAGCACATTACCAAGCGTTCCGGTTTCGTGCACTGGCTGGAACAATTCCGCCCACGACTGATCGGCATCACCGCCGCAGCCGTTCTTCTGGCTTACGGCACCTACAAGCTGGCGCTTCCAGCGCTGGTGGAACTGGCGGTCACCGTAACGCCGCCCATCGTTCCGCAGGTCATGTCGGCCAGCACCATGCAGGCCTTCGACCAGGCGGTATTTTCTCCAAGCGAACTTCCGCAGGAAGAGCAGGACGCCATCCGTGCGGAATTTGCCCGGATCGTCGCCCATGCGGAAGGTTCGCCCGAGGATTACAAGCTGAATTTCCGCAAGGGCGGCTATATCGGCCCCAATGCCTTTGCGCTTCCCGATGGCACGCTGGTATTGACGGACGAGCTGGTGGAACTCGCGGGCGGCGACAGGCAGATGATCACCGGGGTTCTCGCCCATGAAATCGGCCATGTGGAATATGAGCACAGCCTGCGGCAGCTTTACCGCGCCGCCGGGGTTGCCGGTCTCGTCATGCTGATTGCCGGCGATGTCGGTTCGGCCATGGAAGATATTCTCACCCAGGGCGGCGGTCTTCTGGCGCTATCGCATTCGCGCGATGCCGAGCGGCAGGCGGACCAGCGCTCCGTCGAACTGATGCGCAAGGCCGGGCTCGACCCAACCGCCATCGAACGGTTCTTTGGGCTGCTGGAGGAAAAGCTGGGCGACAAGGACGGCACCAGCATCGTGTCCACCCATCCCGGAACGCCGGAAAGGCGCAAGGCCATTCTCGATTACAACGCTTCCCTGGATAACAAACCGGCGGGTAACTGACCCGCCGGTATCGCAACTCTCAGAGTTCGATCAAGAGCAAACTCAGTTGGTCGGACCGTCGTTGAAACCCACTTCATCCACCAGTTCGGACGCCTGCTTGCGATGGGCGGCTATGTCCGTCAGCGGCAACTTGTCCGGATTGATGGGGCCGAAGCCCTTCACGACATCGGATGGCTCCGCGCCGGGCAGCACCGGATATTCGAAGACCTGCTTGGCATAGATTTCCTGCGCCTCGCGCGAGGCCAGGAATTCCATCAGCTTCAGCGCATTGTCTTTGTTGGGGGCGTATTTCGTCAGCGCCATGCCGGAGATATTTACATGCGTGCCGCGATCGCCCGCATTGGGGAAGATCACCCGCACCGATCCGGCCCATTCCTTTTCTTCCGGCTCGCGATCATTGGTCAGCATCAGGCCGACATAATAGGTGTTGCCGAGCGCGATATCGCATTCACCGGAAAAGATCGATTTCGCCTGGCTGCGGTCGGTTCCGTCAGGCTTGCGGGCAAGATTGTTCTTCAGGCCGGTCAGCCATGTGCGGGTATAATCGACGCCGTGATGGGCGATCATCGAGGCGATCAGCGCGATATTATAGGAATGCTGGCCGTCGCGAATGCAGATCTTGCCCTTCCATTTCGGATCGGCTAGCTCCTCATAGGTAATGTCCTTCTGGGTCACCCGCTCCTTCGACGCATAGACCACCCGGCCGCGCGTGGTGAGACCAAACCATTCGCCCTCGGGATCGCGCAGATTGGCGGGGATATCCTTTTCGATGACGGGATCGTTGAGGACCGGCTGGGTAACCTTGCCCTCCTTCGCCTCGACGAGACGGGCGATATCGACCGTCAGCAGCACATCGGCCGGCGAATTGACGCCCTCGGCCTGAATGCGTTCCACCAGCCCCTTATCGAGAAAAAGCACATTCGCCTCTATCCCGGTTTCCTTCGTGAAAGCATCGAGCAGCGGCTGGATCAATTCAGGCTGGCGATAGGAATAGACGTTAACCTCCCCCTCTGCCAAAGCGACGGGCGCGGCGACAAGGATCGTCAGCCCTGAAAAAACGGCAGCGGAAAAGTATGATTTCAAGCTTGCCATTATGAATGCCTCCATTACATTCCGATTCTTGACTTGTTTGTTCATGAATCATCCGGACGGTCAACAAGGCTGTTCGAGAAATATCGGATGGGTGCCAGTTTTTTCAGTTTCTGGAATTGTTCTAAACTGAAAAAGAGACTATATAACTCCACATTGAGAGTTAGGAGACCAGCATGCGCTTGACCAAACAGACCAACTATGCCGTTCGCATGTTGATGTATTGCGCCGCCAATGAAGGCCATCTGAGCCGCATTCCCGAGATCGCCAAGGCTTATGGCGTTTCGGAGCTGTTCCTGTTCAAAATCCTGCAGCCGCTCAACAAGGCGGGCCTGGTGGAAACCGTGCGTGGTCGCAACGGCGGCGTGCGCCTTGGCAAACCCGCCGAAAAGATCAGCCTGTTCGACGTGGTGAAAGTGACTGAAGACAGCTTCGCCATGGCGGAATGCTTCGAGGACGGTGCTGTGGAGTGTCCGCTTGTGGATAGCTGCGGCCTCAACTCGGCGCTTCGCAAGGCGCTCAATGCCTTTTTCGACGTTCTGGCGGAATATTCGATCGACGATCTCGTCAAGGCGCGGCCCCAGATCAACTTCCTGCTGGGCCTCGATACAGAAATGCCGAAGATCGCCGCCCTTCCGGCTGCCTGATCATCCCATTGCCGCATCGGCAATTGCCATAGCCCGTGTCCTTCAGGCCACGGGCTTTTCTTTTATAGAATACGCATGAAATGTAATATTTTTGATCCTGCGTGTTGACGTCGCGAATGGAAGCGGCGCATTTGGTCGCGAGCTTTTTCAAGCAACCAATCAGCATCGCAATGATCATCAAGCCTGAATTCCATACATTTGCGCTCACCGCGCTCGTCGGCAGCATAGGGGCGCTACTCGCAAGCCTCATCGATATTCCGGCACCTTTTCTTTCCGGCCCGGCGCTTGCCGTGACGATAACGGGGCTGGCCGGTGTAAGGCTTGGCGTTCCCGCCTTCATCCGCAATGCCTGTTTCGTCGTCGTCGGCATTTCTATGGGAACGAGCGTGACGCCCTCCGTGATCGACGCCGCAAAGACCTGGCCCCTGAGCTTCGTCGTTGTGCTCGTCGCTGTCGTTATCATGCTCTATGTCGCTTACTGGATCCTGCATTACGGCTTCGGTTACGACCGGACAACGGCGATGCTGGGCGCCTCTCCCGGTCATCTCAGCTATATCATCAGCCTCGGCGCCGAGACGAAAAGCGACCTTGCGACCGTCAGCATCGTGCAAAGCGTGCGGGTGCTGGCGCTGACGCTTTCCGTGCCGCTGATCGTCGAATATTTCGATCTCGTCAGCACGGAACCGCTTGTGGCCAACCCGCCAATGGGCCTTTTCACGCTGGCGCTGACCATCAGCGCATCGCTTCTGACCGGCTGGCTTTTCCTGCGCTGGAAGTTTCCGGCCGCGCTGCTGCTTGGCGGCGTCGCCATTTCCATCGGCACCCACATTACCGGCCTTACCGAAGGCGGCGTTCCCACCTGGCTCAGCCTGCCCGTCTATGTGCTGATCGGCTGCCTCATCGGCACGCGCTTTTCGAATGTCTCACTGATGGACGTGCGGAAAGGCTTTCTGGCGGGCTTCGTCGTCACCATCGCCGTGATGCTGATTGCCGGCAGCATTGCCTGGATGATTTCCAGCGTGACCGGCGTTCCGCTCAATGCCGTCATGATCGCCTATTCGCCGGGCGGCCTGGAAACCATGGCGGCGATGGCGGTGATGATGCATGCCGATACCGCCTATGTCGGCTCCCACCACGTCATCAGGCTCCTGTTTCTTTCCGTTCTCATGCCGCTCGTCATGGGCAAGGATGCACGCAAGCGCGACGGCGAAACCTGACCATCGGCGTGTAGCCGGAGCCATCGACGCGAAAACGCAGATGGCATGCAACCATTTTTCCTCCCCGCCGTTTATATTCCGCCGCAATTGCGGCGGCGATCTTTCGCCTGTTCGGCAGGCTGACCCACCGGAGGAACATTCATGAACCGCTTGATGACGTTGACGGGCGCCGGACTTGCGCTTGCCCTTTCTGCTTCCATCGCTCAGGCGCAGGTGGTCGTGTCGTCAAAGATCGACACGGAAGGCGGTGTTCTCGGCAACATCATCCTCGCCGTCCTTAACCAGAACAAGATCGAAACGACGGATCGCATCCAGCTTGGCGCCACGCCGGTTGTGCGAAAAGCGATAACGGCGGGCGAAATCGACATCTATCCGGAATATACCGGCAACGCCGCGTTCTTTTTCTCCAAGGCGGACGATCCGCTCTGGAAAGATGCAGCCAAGGGCTATGAAGAGGCGAAAACACTCGACTTCGACGCCAACAAGATTGTCTGGCTGACGCCATCGCCGGCAAACAACACCTGGGCCATTGCGCTGCGCAAGGATGTCGCCGACAAGAACAATCTGAAGACGCTTTCCGATTTCGGCAAATATGTTGCCGATGGCGGCGAGGTCGTCCTTGCCGCTTCTTCCGAATTCGTCAACTCCGCCGCTGCGCTCCCTGCATTTCAGACCACCTATGGCTTCACCATGAAGCCTGACCAGCTGATCACGCTTTCCGGCGGCGACACCGCGGCCACCATCGCCGCCGCCGCCAACCAGACCAACAACGCCAATGCCGCCATGGTCTATGGCACGGATGGCGGCATCGCGCCTTCAGGTCTCGTGGTGCTGGAGGACGACAAACATGTGCAGCCGGTCTATCAGCCAGCGCCGATCATTCGCGAAGAGGTTCTGAAAAAGCACCCGAATATCGAAGAGCTGCTGAAACCCGTGTTCGAAAAGCTCGATCTGGCAACCCTGCAGGATTTGAACGCCCGCGTACAGGTCGGCGGCGAACAGGCCAAGACGGTGGCGCTCGACTTCCTGACAAAGAACGGCTTCGTCAAGTAAACGCTCGCGACGCCGGAGCGGGTTGCGGGAACCGGTGCGTTCCCATGATCCCGTCGCAAATCAGAGTACACGGGCCAGAAGACAGGGGAGCAGGATTTGACGAAATGGCCTGACAAAGTGGGCGTGGTTATTTCGTGCCTGCTTCTTTATGCGCTTTTTGCGTCGCCTTTCATGACATTCCGTGCCAACCGGATCGTTCAGGGCGAGACACGGACGATCTTCGAAGCTCTTCCGGGTTCGACTGCAACTGTTCTCGCCACCATCGTTCTTCTTTCGGCCTTCATCGCCTTTTTCCGCTTTCCTACGCGATTGAAGCTCGCATTCGCGCTGGTCGGTCTTGCTGCACTGGCGGTTTTCGTCGGGCAGGCGGCTTCATTCCTCACGCCGGAGGATAACGGTTTTGCCCGCGTTTCACCCGCCAGCGGCTTCTGGCTGATATTTGCCGGGCTGGCTCTGCTCGCCACGGATTGCATTGCGCGTCTTGAGCCGAAGCCCGCTGCACGGATTTTGTTGCTGCTGGTGGCCATCGCCGCGCTCGCGGCCGTGCTGACAAGCGGCCTCTGGAACGACCTCTCCATCATCAAGGAATATACCGGCCGGGCCGATACATTCTGGACCGAGGCTTTGCGGCATGTGGAACTTGCCATCGGCTCGCTGATTGCAGCGACCGTAGTGGGCATTCCCGTGGGAATACTCTGTTACAAGGTCGAGCGGTTGCACGCAGGCGTACTGAACAGCCTCAACATCGTCCAGACCATTCCCTCCATCGCGCTTTTCGGCCTTTTGATCGCCCCGCTCGGGTGGATCGCGGCCACTGTGCCGGGTGCCTCGAAAATTGGCATCGCCGGCATCGGCATGGCGCCCGCTTTCGTGGCGCTGTTTCTCTATTCGCTGCTGCCGGTCGTTTCCAACACGGTGGTTGGTCTTTCCGGCGTTTCGCAGGCGGTCCGGGAGGCGGCGCGCGGGCTTGGCATGACGCCGGTGCAACGGCTGCTGCGGGTGGAATTTCCGCTGGCCATGCCAGTCATCCTCACCGGCATCCGCATCGTTCTGGTGCAGAATATCGGCCTGGCGACGATTGCCGCCCTGATCGGCGGCGGCGGCTTTGGCGTTTTCGTATTTCAGGGCATCGGGCAGACGGCGATGGACCTCGTGCTACTCGGCACCGTGCCGACCGTTCTTCTCGGCTTTGCCGCCGCGATAACACTCGACGCCCTCATCGACAGCAATCTCCTCAGCGCAGGCGGAAGGCAAAAGGCATGATCGAAATCGACACCATTACGAAACGATATGGCGATGCAGCCGTCGTGGATCAGGTATCGCTGACTGTCGCGCCGCGCACCGTCACCGTCATCGTCGGCACGTCAGGATCGGGAAAAACCACCCTGCTGCGCATGATAAACCGGCTGGTGGAGCCGACCTCCGGCACGATCCGTATCGACGGTGAGGATGTCAGCGCGATACCCGGTTTCAAGCTTCGCCGCCAGATCGGCTACGCCATTCAGGGCCATGGCCTGTTTCCGCACCGGACGGTGGCCGAAAATATCGCGACCGTTCCGCAGCTGATCGGCTGGGATCGCAAGCGGATCGAGGCGAAGATCGACGCGCTGATGCATCTCTTCCAGCTCGATCCCGCGCTTTATGCCGACCGTTTCCCGCATGAACTCTCAGGCGGTCAGCAGCAGCGTGTCGGTGTGGCGCGTGCGCTCGCCGCCGAGCCGAACATTCTCCTGATGGACGAACCCTTCGGCGCGCTGGACCCGGTGATCCGCGCCAAGGCCCAGAACGATCTTCTCGATATCCAGAAAAAGCTCGGCGTGACCGTCGTTCTCGTCACGCACGACATGGACGAGGCCTTTCATCTGGCGGATCGGATCGCCGTGATGGACAAGGGCCGGATCGTGCAGGACTGCCCGCCGGCTGAACTGGTGCTGAAACCGGCGACGGATTTCGTGCGCACCATGATCGGCGAAAACGAACGGGCGCTGAAACTGCTGTCCGTTCTCTCCGTTGCCGATGTCGTGGAGCCGGGAAACGCAGAGGGCGAACCGCTCACCGAACATACAAGCCAGCGCGACGCCCTGTCGGCTATGTTATGGGCGGGCTGCGATGCCCTGCCGGTCGTCAGGGACAATGGACAACCCGCCGGCCGGGTGCGGCGTGACGTTCTCCTCCAGCGTGCCGCCGGAGCCCCATGAAAAACGCCTTATCCTTCTTTGCCCTCGGTTTCCTGACGCTGGCGCTGATCATCTTCCTTGCCGTGCCGCAGCTCTTCGCGCCGGTGTTCCGCCCTCTCGTGCAGGCGAATGCACCCGCGATCTACACGCAGGCCAATCTGTTTTCCCTCACGCTGTCGCATCTAACCATCGTGGCGATTGCCACGGGGCTCGCCACGCTCACGGCAGGAGCGCTTGCGGTTCTCGTCACCCGGCCATTCGGGGCGGATTTCCTGCCGCTGTCGCGCAGCATCGTCAATATCGGCCAGACCTTCCCGCCCGTCGCGGTGCTGGCGCTGGCCGTACCGATGATCGGTTTTGGCGAAAAACCAACGCTCATCGCCCTGTTTCTCTATGCGCTTTTGCCGGTATTCGAAAATACGCTGACGGGTCTTACGACCCTGCCCGCCACGGTGATGGATGCCGCGAGAGGTAGTGGCATGACCGGCTGGCAACGCCTTGTCAAAGTGGAGTTGCCGCTTGCCCTTCCAGCCATTCTCGCCGGCATCCGGCTTTCGGCGGTCATCAGCCTTTCGACCGCGACTATCGGCTCGACCGTCGCGGCACGTACCCTCGGCGAAGTGATCATTGCCGGCCTGCAATCCAACAATCTCGCCTTCATTCTTCAGGGCGGGCTGATCGTTGCGGCGCTGGCGATCCTGATTCACGCTGCTTTTTCCGCCATGGAAAAGACTGCGGCGCGCAAAACCGGGCACTGACACAGGCAGGCCCCGCATTTTTATATTCCCGATACCTGCCGCACATGGTAGGGGCTGACCGTCGAAACAGAAACATTCGAGGTTCGGGTGACACAGGCAATTGTCGTGATGGGAGTGAGCGGCTCCGGCAAGTCCACGGTCGCGGAAGCAGTAGCGGAAAAACTGGGCGTTGCCTTCATAGAAGGCGACAAGCTTCACCCGAAATCCAATGTCGATAAAATGTCCGAAGGTATTCCGCTGACGGACGAAGACCGCTGGCCCTGGCTCGATCTGATCGGCGCGGAACTGCGCAAGGGCAGCGAAAGCAACGGTGTCGTCGTTTCCTGCTCGGCGCTCAAGAAAATCTATCGCGACCGCCTTCGCAAGGCCACCGGCGGCCCGCTGGCTTTCGTCTATCTGGATGGCAGCCTGGAGCTTCTCAGCCGGCGCATGGGCGAACGCAAGGGCCATTTCATGCCGCTTTCGCTGCTGCAGACCCAGCTTGCCACGCTGGAAGTGCCGACCGGCGAACCGGGCGTCGTGACCGTCAGCATCGATGCCACACCGGAGGATATTGCGAAGAACGCACTTTCCGGTTTGAAGACTGTAACGTTCTAAAATCCGAGCCTGTCGCGCAGGCCGTACCACCACGCGCCAAGCACGGTCAGCGGCACCCGGAAGGTCTTGCCGCCGGGGAACGGATAGTTCGGTAGCGAACTCCAGACATCGAAACGTTCGGCATGGCCGGCAACGGCCTCGCCCAGTATCTTGCCGAGCAGATGGGTTGTCGTAACACCATGGCCGCTGTCGCCATGCGAGAAATAGATATTGTCCGACAGCCTGCCCATATGCGGAATGCGCGTCAGGGTCAGCGCGAAATTTCCGCTCCAGGCAAAGTCGATTTTCGTTTTTTCCAGTTGCGGGAAGGTTTTGAGCATGTTCGGGCGGATCACACCCGTCAGATCGGCCGGATCGCTGCCGCCATAACCGATGCCGCCCCCATAGAGCAGGCGATTGTCGGAGGTGCGGCGGTAATAATCGAGAATGTAGTTGGCATCTTCAACGCAATAATCGGCAGGCAGAAGAGCCTCGATCAGATCGGCATCGAGCGGCTCCGTCGCCATAACCTGGCTTGAGACCGGCATCATCCGGTCGCCGATTTCCGGCAAGAGTTTGCCGAGATAGGCGTTGCCGCAGACGAGGACATATTTCGTCTTGACGCTGCCTGTTGCCGTGCGCACCAGGGGGTTTGCGCCCTGCTCTACCGCAATGACCCGCGAATTTTCGAATATGCGCGCACCTAGGCTTTCGGCCGCCGCCGCTTCGCCCTGCACCAGATTGAGCGGGTGGATATGCCCGCCGAAGCGGTCGATCATGCCGCCGGCATATCGATCGGTCTTCACATAGTTGCCGACATCCGCCTTCGAGACCATTTCGAGACCGCCATGGCCATGTTTCTCCCAATGGGCCTTATGGGCCTCCATCTCGCGGATTTGTTTCGGCGTAAAGGCGGCGAAGAAACCGCCATCGACAAGATCGCAATCGATGGCGTATTTGGCGATGCGGTTGCGGATGATCGCGCCGCCTTCAAGCGACATTTCGCCGAGTTTCACCGCCTTGTCATGCCCATAGCGGCCGGCAATGGTTTCGAGATCGCGGCTATAGCCGTTGACGATCTGGCCGCCATTGCGGCCCGAAGCGCCGAAGCCGACGCGGACACCTTCCAGAACGATGACGGAATAGCCGCGTTCACTGAGTTCCAGCGCGGCGGAAATACCGGTGAAGCCGCCGCCGATGATGCAGACATCGGCGTCCAGCGCGCCTTCGAGCGTCGGCCGCACGGTTTTGACATTGGCGGAGGCTGCATACCATGACGCTGTGTGGCCGGGATTGGGAATATTCGTTACCTCAGCCATTTCACACGGTCCTGATATAGGCGTCATATTCGACGTCGGTTACACGCAGGGAAAATTCGGAAAGCTCCTGCTGTTTGCAGGCGGAAAACAACGTGCGGTACTTCTGGCCGAGCGTCGCATAGGCAAAGCTCGACCGCGTGAAGCGCTGCAACGCATAGTCCCAGTTGGTGGGCAGCGGCTCGTGATTGATCGCATGGCTGTCGCCGGCAATCGCGCCGCCCGGTTGGCGCTTCTCCTTCATGCCGGCCAATGCGGCGCTCAGGATCATCGCGACAACGAGATAGGGATTGGTGTCGGCGCCGGCGACCCGGTGTTCGATACGCGTCGCGGCCTTGCTGGCAACGATGACGCGAACCGCCGCCGAGCGATTGTCGATGCCCCAGGAGGCGTAGGTGGGTGCGTGTTCGCTGGGGGTCAGGCGGCGATACGAATTGGCATGGGGGGCGAAGATCGCCATGCTTTCACCCATGTTTTCCAAGAGGCCGCCGACGGAATGCATCAAAGCATCCGATGGGCCGTCCTCCCCGGCGTAGATATTCCTGCCGTCCCTGTCGAGAACGGAAAAATGCACATGCATGCCGTTACCGGCCTGCAACCCGTAAGGCTTGGCCATGAAGGTGGCGTCGAGGTCATGCCGCCGCGCCACGCCCTTGACGATACGTTTCAGGAAGACCGCGAAATCGGCCGCCTGCAATGCATCCGGCACATGGTTGAGATTGATCTCATATTGGCCGGGACCGTTCTCCCGCAGCGTTGTATCGGCAAGCACGCCCTGTGCGCGGCAGGCCGTGGCAATATCATGGAAGACATCCTCGAAATCCTGCAGTTCGGAAATCGACAGAACCTGTGTCTGGCCCGTATGCCACCGGCCCTCGCGGCTGTGCGGCGGACGAACGGGATCGAGCGCGGAGCGAACGGGATCGATCAGGTAAAACTCGAGTTCGGTGGCAACGACCGGCGTGAGGCCGGCCTTTTTATAGGCGCCCAGAACCTGCGCCAGCACATGGCGCGGATCGCCATAAAAGCCGGTTCCATCCGGGTTTTTCATTGCCAGCAGAACCTGTGCCGTCGGGCGGCCAAGCCATGTCACCCGCGACAGCGTGCCTGGAACGGGGAAACAAAACCCGTCCGGATCGCCCGTGCCTTCCGCAAGACCTGCGGCATGCACATCCCGGCCCCAGATATCCAGCGCATAGACCGAACGGGGAATGGCCATTCCCTTTTCAAGAACGTCGATTGCCCGTTCGCGCGGAATCCATTTGCCGCGCGGCACGCCGTTCGCATCTATGACGAAAGCTTCGAGAATTTCGATATCGGGGTTATCGGCGAAAAATTTCTTTGCGTTTTCAATATCATCCATCATGCACCAGCAAGCCGTTTCCATCTCGTTTCATGCGCAGCGAGTTGCGCTAACGAAAGTCGTCCTGCTGCTGATAGATGAGAAACCTCGCCACCATGATGACGTTTCGCCCCTTTTCCCCTTTAGATCATTACATGATCTAAATTATATAGTTAGAACGGGATTTCAGGCGAAAACCGCTTACACTTTTCGCCATCCCGCTCCAGCATGCGACCATGTTACGTGGCCTGTCCCCGGAAGGCCAGCGGATTTAGCTATCAGGGATTGAACCTTTCCGGGCGATAGGCGTCGATGGCGATAACCGGCGTTTCGCCCAGCATGGTTTCCGCCAGTACACGGCCGGTGATCGGCCCAAGTGTGAGGCCATGGTGGGCGTGCCCGAAAGCAAACCACAATGTTTTATGGCGCGGCGCTTTGCCGATGATCGGCATCATATCCGGCGTGCAGGGCCGCGCACCCATCCACGGTTCTGCATCCAGCCGGCCGCCGAGAGGAAAGACGGTGCGCGCCACCCGCTCTGCCCGCTCGATCTGCACGGGAGATTTCGGTGCATCGCGCTCGGCAAATTCCGCGCCCGTCGTCAGGCGAATGCCCTTTCGCATCGGCGCGAGGAAATAACCGCGCTCGGCGTCGATCAGCCAGTTATTGAGCTTCGTGCCCTCCTGCGGCGCGTAATGCATGTGGTAACCGCGTTTCACGCCGAGTGGAAAGCGATAACCCAGCCGTTCCGTGACGGTATCCGCCCAGGGGCCAAGCGCCACGACGGCATGTTCGGCCTCGACCGCGCCGGTTTCGGTGCGCACCGTCCACCCGCTCACCGTCTGGCTGAGGGTGGAGGCATCGCCCCTGACGAAGCTTCCGCCGAGGCTCTCGAATAGCCGGACATAAGCGAGCGTCAGCGCATGCGGATCGCGCACCGACCAGGGATCGTTCCATTTCAGGCCACCGACGAAATCATGGCTCAGATGCGGTTCGGCTGCAGCAAGTTCCTCGGCGTCGAGTTTCGTATGGGAAATACCGTGGTCGCGCGCCAGACGCTCGGCGAAAGCAAAATCGGCATCCCGCCTTGCGGCGGTTCTGTAGGCCTCCATCCAGCCGTTCTTGACGATGAGATCGCCGGCCTTCGCCTCGTCGATCAAAATGCTGTGTTCGGAGACCGAATGCTCGATCAGCGGCGCATAGGCGCGGGCAATTGCCGCGTGGCGCGTGGCTGCGGAATTGTACCAGTAACGGCCGAGAAAAGGCGCGATCTTCGGCAGGGCAAAGAGGTGATAGCGGGCATCGATGCTGTTGTTCAGGGAATAGCGCAGCAGCAGGGCGAGATCCTGCGGGAAGGCATAAGGCACGACGCCTTCTCTCTGGATCAGCCCGGCATTGCCGAAGGAGGTCTCCTCGCCCGGCCCGCGCCGGTCGACCAGCACCACCGACTTACCCCTGCGGGCCAGCTGCAGGGCGATGGAGACCCCGATGATCCCCGCACCCAAAACGATCACATCCGCTGCCATGGCACTCAATCCGTTTCCGCATCACATGCCCCTCAACATGGGTCGGCATTTTCCGCGAAGCAACAGAAAAATCATCACCTTAACAGAAACAGCAATGCGGCCTACTGGCTTATCGCCTTCGTTTTCATCGCCTCGATGTTGAAGGCAGCCGCCAGCAGCGCCTTGGTATAGTCCTGCTGCGGGTCGGCGAAGATTTCCGCCGCCGGGCCGCTCTCCACCACCTTGCCGTGGCGCATGACGATCAGGTCGTTAGCGAGCGCCTTCACCACCTTCAGATCGTGGCTGATGAAGAGGTAGGCGAGTTCGTGCTTCACCTGCAGATCGCGCAGCAGATCGACCACCTGCGCCTGCACGCTCATGTCAAGCGCGGAGGTCGGCTCATCCAGCATGACGAAACGGGGTTTAAGCACCATGGCGCGGGCAATGGCGATGCGCTGGCGCTGGCCGCCGGAAAATTCATGCGGATACCGCCAGCGGGTGGCTGGATCGAGGCCGACCTCTTCCAGCGCGGTGGCGACACGCGTATCGCGCTCGTCGGCAGACAGAGACCGCTCATGCACCTTCAAGCCCTCGGCGACGATCTCGCCTACAGACATGCGCGGGCTGAGCGACCCATAAGGATCCTGAAACACCACCTGCAGCCGGTTTCTGAGCGGCTTCATCATTTCATAGGAATAGTGGTCGATCGACTGGCCGATAAAGCTGATACGCCCCTCAGACGCGATCAACCGCGAGAGCGCCAGACCGAGCGTGGTCTTGCCGGAGCCGGATTCGCCCACCACGCCCACAGTCTGGCCGGCGCGAAGGGTGATATCGATACCGTCCACCGCCTTCACATGGTCGACCACCCGACGCATCAATCCCGCCTTGATGGGAAACCAGACCTTGATATCGTCGCCCTGCATGACCACCCGTTTGGTCGCGTCGGAATGCGGCGGCTCGCCCTTCGGCTCTGCCGCCAGAAGATGGCGCGTATAGGCGTGCTGCGGATCGGTAAACACCTGCTCCACCGTACCGGTCTCAACGATCTTGCCCTTGGTCATGACGCAGACGCGATCGGCAAATTTGCGAACGATGCCGAGATCGTGGGTGATGAACAGCATGGACATGCCGTGCTTCGTCTTGAGATCGCTCAGAAGTTCGAGGATCTGGGCCTGAACCGTCACGTCGAGCGCCGTCGTCGGCTCGTCGGCGATCAGCAGTTTCGGCCGGTTGGCAAGCGCCATGGCAATCATCACGCGCTGCCGCTGGCCACCGGACAATTCATGCGGATAGGCCTTCAGGCGCTTTTCCGGTTCACGGATACCCACCTGCAGCAGCAGTTCCAGCGTGCGCGCCCGTGCCTGCGCTCCGGTGATTGCCTGATGCAGCTCCAGAATCTCGCCGATCTGCCGCTCGATGGTGTGGAGCGGATTGAGCGAGGTCATCGGCTCCTGGAAAATCATCGTGACGTCGTTGCCGCGGACCGCGCGCAGGGAGCGTTCCGGCAAAGTCAGCATATCCTTGCCGTCGAACAGGATTTTTCCCGATGGATGGCTTGCCGCCGGATAGGGCAGCAATTTGAGAATGGAGTTCGCCGTGACCGACTTGCCGGAACCGGACTCGCCGACGAGGGCGACGACCTCGCCCGGCATCAGATCGAAGGACACATGATCGACGGCGATGCTGATCGCGCCGCCCTGATGGAAGGCGACGGAGAGATCGCGGACGGAGAGAAGCGGTTGGGTCTTTGTTTCCGTCATGGCGATCACCGGAACGTCTTGCGTGGATCGAAGGCGTCGCGCACCGCTTCACCGACGAAAATCAACAGTGAGAGCATGATGGACATGGTGAAAAACGCAGTGAGGCCAAGCCAGGGGGCCTGAAGGTTGTTCTTGCCCTGCGCGATCATCTCGCCCAGCGACGGCGATCCCGGCGGCATGCCGAAGCCGAGGAAGTCGAGTGAGGTGAGCGTTGTGATCGATCCGGAGAGGATGAAGGGCAGGAAGGTCAGTGTCGCCACCATGGCATTGGGCAGAAGGTGGCGGAACATGATCGTCCAGTTGCCAACGCCAAGCGCGCGGGCGGCGCGGACATATTCAAAGTTTCTGGCGCGCAGGAATTCGGCGCGCACGATGCCGACGAAGCCGACCCATGAAAAAAGCAGCATGATGCCGAGCAGCACGAAGAAGCCCGGGGGCAGGATGGCCGCGATGATGAGCAGGATATAAAGCACCGGCATGGACGACCAGATTTCGATGAAACGCTGCAACAGCAGGTCGGTCCAGCCGCCGAAATAACCCTGGATCGCGCCAGCGGTGACGCCGACAAGGGCCGACGCGATGGTCAGCGTCAGACCGAACAGCACGGAAATACGGAACCCGTAGATCATCCGCGCCGTGACATCGCGCGCCTGATTGTCGGTTCCAAGCCAGTTGAGATTGCCAAGCGTGCAGCCGGGATCGGCATCGCCCTGCGGGTAAGCCGAGCAGCGATCCTTTTTATCCATCAGCCAGAAGGGCGCGGTGGGAGCGGAATGCGGAATATTGGAATTGACCGTCTGATAGGAATAACGGATCGGCGGCCAGATCATCCAGCCATTGGCGTTGATCTCGTCCTGAATGAAGGAGGATTTGTAATCGGTCTGGGCAAGGAAGCCGCCGAATTTTTCCTCCGGATAATCCACCATGACGGGCACCAGCAGCTCGCCCTTGTAGGAGGCGAGGATGGGTTTGTCATTGGCGATGAATTCCGCGATCAGGCTCAGGAAAAACAGGAGCAGGAACAGCCAGAAGGACCAGTAACCGCGCCGGTTCGCCTTGAAATTCTGCCAGCGGCGTTTGGTAGTCGGCGAAAACCACGGGCGCTTCGGCTTTTCTATCGTTTCTGCTGCGGCGGTATGGGCAAGCGTCATCACACGTCCCTCCGCTCGAAATCGATACGCGGATCGATCCACGTATAGATCAGGTCGGAAATGAGGCCGACCACGAGGCCCATCAGCGAGAAGATGAAGAGCGTGCCGAACACGATCGGGTAATCGCGGTTGACGACCGAGAGATAACCGAGGCGACCGAGACCATCGAGCGAGAAGATATTCTCGATCAGCAGCGATCCGGTGAAGAAGGCCGAGATGAAGGCACCCGGAAAACCGGCGATCACGATCAGCATCGCGTTGCGGAAGACATGACCATAAAGAACCTTGCGCTCCGTGAGCCCCTTGGCGCGGGCGGTGATGACGTACTGTTTCTTGATCTCGTCGATGAAGGAATTCTTGGTCAGAAGCGTCGTTGTCGCGAAGGCCGAAAGCGACAGCGCAATGAGCGGCAGGGTCAGGTGCCAGAAATAGTCGATGATCTTCTGCCACCAGTTCAGTTGATCAAAATTTTCCGACACCAGACCGCGCAGCGGAAACCAGTCGAAGAAAGATCCACCGGCAAAGAGGACGATGAGCAGGATACCGAACAGGAAGCTCGGCACGGCATAACCGATGATGATGATGCCGGAGGTCCAGACGTCGAAGGTCGAGCCGTCGGACACGGCTTTCTTGATGCCGAGCGGAATGGAAATGATGTAGGAAATGATCAGGATCCAGAAACCGAGCGACGCGGACACCGGCAGCTTGTCGATGATGAGATCAATCACCGAGGAATTGCGGAAAAAGCTGTCGCCGAAATCGAAGCGGATATAATTCCACATCATTTCGAGAAAACGGGTGAGCGGCGGTTTGTCGAAGCCGAACTGTTTTTCGAGCTTGGCGATCAGTTCCGGATCGAGACCCTGCGCACCGCGATATTTCGAACCGCTATCATCGAAACCGCCGGATTGGCCCATGAGATCGCCGCCACCCGATAGCCGGTCGGAGGCGCTGTCGCCCTGCCCCGTCAATTGCGCGACGACCTGTTCCACCGGCCCGCCCGGCGCGAACTGGATGACGAGAAACGAAATGCCCATAATGCCGACGATGGTCGGGATCATCAGCGCCAGACGTCTGAGGATATAGGCGCCCATCAGCCTCTGCTCCCGGCCGATACGTCAGCGGTCTTCGTTTCTGTCAAACCCGGTCCTTTCCTGAAAGCGCCTGCCTGCGCTTTAAGCGATTCGTCTCGCCCTATGTGAATCAAGCCTTCGGCGCGAAAGCAAGGCCAGCGTCAGTTCGCGGCCTGACTGGACCACCACGCTTCCGGAAAACCGACACCATATTGGGGCAGGTTTTCCGGACGGATGAGCGTGTTCCAGTAAGCGATGAACATCTCGCCACGGTAGAATTGCGGTATGACGTAGCTGTTTGCCAAAAGCACCCGGTCGAGAGCGCGTGCGGCGGCGACCTGTTCATTCCGGTTGGGCGCAAATATGACCTTTCTGACCAACGCATCGACGGCGGGGTTCTTGATGCCGGCAATATTGTTGGACCCTTGCCGGTCGGCGGCGGCCGAGCCCCAGAAATCCGCCTGTTCGTTTCCGGGGTTGGCCGAGGTCGCCCAGAGCTTGACGATGACGTCATAATCGAAGCTGCGGGTGCGGTTGGTATATTGCGAGGCGTCGACTGTCCGGATCGTCGCGTTGATGCCGATCTTCTTGAGGTTCTGGACATAGGGAAGGATGGTTCTTTCCATGCCGGCGGAATCGATCAGAAACTCCATATCGAGCGGCTGTCCGGTTTTGGCATTGACCATGCGGTTGCCACGCAGCTCGTAACCGGCTTCCTTCATCAGCCTGACCGCTTCGCGCAGATTGTCGCGCTGCTTGGCGGGGTCGCCTGCCACGGGGTTGCGATATTCTGTCGTGAAGACCTCCGGCGGAACCTGATCCTTCAGTTCCTGAAGAATTTCCAGCTCGCGACCGGTCGGCAGGCCGGAAGAGGCCAGCTCGCTGCCCATGAAGAAGCTGTTGATGCGCTGGAACTGGCCGTAAGCCAGCGTGCGGTTCAGCTCCTCGAAATCGAAAGCATAATTGAGCGCCTTGCGCAGTTTCGGGTTCTGGAACTTCTCCCTGCGCATGTTCGGCACGAAGGCCTGCATGATGCCGACGGAGCGATAGATATTCGGCAATTCCTCCTTCTTGACGCGGCCTTCCTTGACGGCCGGGAAATCATAACCCGTGACCCAGCGGCTGGAGGAGGCTTCCTGGCGGAAATCGACGGTGCCGGACTTGAAGGCTTGGAATTCCACATCCTGATCGGCAAAGAAGGTGTAGGCGATGGTTTTGAAATTGTTCATCCCCACATTCACGTTGACGTCCTTGCCCCAGTAGTCGTCGCGGCGTTCATAAGCGATTGTCGAGCCGGGAGAGACCGAGGCAATCTTGTAGGGGCCGGAACCCATCACCGGTTCCAGCGTGCCACGCGATATGTCGCGCGGCTTGCCATCCGGGCCGGCGGCTTCCCACCAGTGCTTGGGAACGATCAGCAATTGCCCGACAATCTGCGGCAATTCGCGATTGTTCTTTTCATCGAAAGTGAAGGTAATGTCCCTTTCGCCGCTCACCTCCGCCTTGGTGACGTGGGTGTAATAGGTCGCTAGCTGCGGGCTCAAATCCTTGGCTTTTTCGAAGCTGAAGACGACATCCTCCGGCGTCACCGGCTTGCCATCGGCCCATTTCGCCTCGGCGCGCAGCCGGAAGGTGGCTTTCGAAATATCGTCCGGGTAGCTAACGCCCTCGGCCAGAAGACCGTAGGAGGCCGACAGCTCCTCTTCCGTCGATTTCATCAATGTATCGAAAACCAGCGAGAGACCGGTCGCCGCCTCGCCCTTGGCGAGCAGCGGATTGAGGGTATCGAAGGTGCCCGCCGTCGACAGGCGAAGGGTGCCGCCTTTCGGCGCTTTGGTGTTCACGTAGTCGAAATGATCGAAGCCATCGGGATGTTTCAGTTCCCCAACCGTCGAAATCCCCTTTCGCCATACATCGGCCGATTGTGCGGAGGCCGCCGGTATCAGCAGAGCGAATGCCGCAAGAGCAATGAGGAGACGGGATTTCAGTGGTGCCAATATCATCGGGGGAATGTCCCTGTTTTCGCGTTTGTTGGAGAGAGCATAAAACAAAGATTGGCAAAAAACAGATGCGCTGGCTCACAAGCTCTTTATCGGCGTCTTTATCCTCATGCTTTGGCGCCAGCGGCTGAAACATGGTTTCAACAAAATCCCGTTCCAGTTTATCTTAAGGGGAAGAGAATCATCTGATTGGACGGGTACGACTATATGACGGTGGGATCATCCAGAGTTTTCAAAGTGGCCATGCTGGCGATTTCGGTTGTTTCCGCGGTGCAATTGCAGGCACAAACCGCATCGGCTGAAGACAGGCCCGCGAAAGAGGTGTTTGGCCACATGGCTCTGCCTTCCGCCACAACCTCGCAGCCGATCGGCTCCTATGCCAAGGGATGTCAGTCCGGCGCCATCGCCATGCCGACGGATGGTCCCGGCTGGCAGGCCATGCGCCTTTCCCGCAACCGCCGCTGGGGCCAGCCGCAGATGATTTCCTTCCTCGAGCAATTTTCGCAGGATGCCCAGAAGATCGGCTGGCCGGGCCTGCTGCTGGGCGATATTTCCCAGCCGCGCGGCGGGCCGATGCTGACCGGCCATGCGTCGCACCAGATCGGCCTCGACGTAGACATCTGGTGGCGACCTATGCCGACCCCGCGGCTGAGCGTGGAGCAGCGCGAAACCGTGCCTTTCGTCTCCATGCTGGACAAGAGCAAGTTCCTGACGGTCGATGACCGCAAGTGGTCACCGCTCAATGCCCAGCTGGTGATGATGGCGGCAAGCTACCCGCAGGTGGAGCGTGTCTTCGTCAACCCGGCCATCAAGCAGAAACTCTGCCAGACATGGACCGGCGACCGCACCTTCATGGGCAAGATCAGGCCGATCTACGGCCATGACGAGCATTTCCACATCCGTCTCGAATGCCCGCCCGGCGCGCCCAACTGCAAACCGCAGGCGGCCGTGGGCAAAGGCGACGGCTGCGACAAGTCGCTTGCCTGGTGGTTCAGCAAGGAACCATGGGCGCCGCCGAAAAAGGACCCCAATGCCAAGCCGGTGAAACCGCGTCCGGTCATGGTTTCCGATCTGCCCTCGGCCTGCGCCGCCGTGGCTGCCGCCCCTTCCGCCAATCCCGAGGGACTTGCAGCTCAGGCCTATTCGCCTGCTCCGGCAACGCGCCAGCAAAGCGTGGAACAGGTCATTCAGGCAGCCCCCGCCCTGCAGCCGCCTTCGGATATTCCGCTTCCCACCCAGCGCCCGACATTGAACTGAAACAGAAATGGGGCATTCAACAGCTTCCCTTTTCAAATGGCGGCAAGCTGTTATAGAAGGCTTCAAATCGATTTAATTCTTGATGGAACGGGCTGGGACCATGGAAGGACAACGCTGTATCGCGCTCATCGCTCATGACGAGAAAAAGGACGATATGGCGGATTTCGCCCGTCATCACCAGAAAGCGCTTGCCGGTTTCAGGATCGTCGCCACCGGCACCACCGGCGGGCGGGTACAGGAAGCCTGTCCGGGACTTGAAGTCATTCGCCTCAAAAGCGGTCCGCTTGGCGGCGACCAGCAGATCGGCGCGATGATCGCCACCGGCGAGGTGGACATGCTGATCTTCTTCACCGACCCGCTGACGGCGATGCCGCATGATGTTGATGTGAAGGCGCTGACGCGGCTTGCTACGGTTTACGATATTCCCATGGCGCTCAACCGCGCCACCGCAGAAAATCTCATCGACTTCCACGTCGCCAACTGAACCTCCCAACATGGAACAGGCAATGCCGAAGACGTCCGATACCGAATATCTGTCCTTTCCGATCCTTCTTGGCGACATCGGCGGCACCAATGCCCGCTTTTCCATTCTGATCGATTCCTTTGCTGAGCCGGTGCACCTCACCACCGTGAAGACGGCGGAATATCCGACCATCGACGACGCCATCCAGCAGGCGGTTCTGGACAAGACCTCGCTTCAGCCGGTCTCGACCATTCTTGCGATTGCCGGCCCCATCGGAGGCGACGAGATTCCGCTGACCAACTGCCATTGGGTCGTCAGGCCGAAGGGCATGCTGGCCAATCTCGGCCTGAAGGATGTCATCGTCATCAACGACTTCGAGGCGCAGGCTCTGGCGATTGCAGCGCTTGACGACGACAACCGCGAATCCATCGGCTCCGGCCGCAAGGATGTGCTGGCATCGCGTGTCGTTCTTGGACCGGGTACGGGACTTGGTGTCGCCGGGCTGGTTTACGCCCGCCATATGTGGTTCCCGGTGCCCGGCGAAGGCGGCCATATCGACATCGGCCCGAGAAGCGCGCGTGACTATGCGGTTTTCCCGCATATCGAAACCATTGAAGGCCGTGTCGCCGGGGAGCAGATCCTTTGCGGGCGCGGGCTGGTCAATCTTTACCGGGCCGTCTGCACCGCTGATGGCATCGAGCCTGTCTTTTCCGATCCGGCCGACATTACTTCTCAGGGGCTTTCGGGCGATAACCGGCAAGCGAAAGAGACCCTGTCCCTTTTCAGCACCTATCTCGGCCGCGTGGCCGGTGACCTCGCGCTGATCTTCATGGCGAAGGGCGGTGTCTATCTGGCCGGGGGCATTTCGCAGAAGATCATCCCGGCGCTGAAGAGCCCGGAATTCCGGGCCGCCTTCGAAGACAAGGCGCCGCACAGCGCGCTGATGCGGACCATCCCCACCTTCGTCGTCACCCATCCGCAGGCGGCTCTTTCCGGGCTCGCCACCTATTCGAGAACGCCGTCCGATTTCGGCCTGTCGCTGGACGGGCGACGCTGGAGGGCCTGATCGTTTCCAACGGTCAGCCCTTCGTGATGCTTGCGAAGCGGGCGGGCGGTCTTTAACGTCGCTGCTGCAAACATCAATCGACAGATACCGGCGGATCTCGATCCGCCCGAGATGAAAAGTGAGTGACAGCATGGGCAGCAGCGGCATGAAACTGGTGGTGGTCGGCGCGGCGGGCCGCATGGGACAGGCGCTGATCCGCCTCATTCACCAGACGCCCGGCGTCCAGCTACATGCCGCCGTGGCGCGCGAAGGCTCGGCCTTCGTCGGCCGCGATGCGGGCGAAATCGCCGGTCTCGGCCCGATCGGCGTCGAAATCACCAGCGATCCGCTGCAGGCATTTCTGCATGCGGAAGGGGTGATCGATTTCACCTCGCCGGCAACCAGCGTCACCTTTGCCGGCCTCGCCGCACAGGCCCGCATCGTGCATATCATCGGCACCACGGGCTGCTCGGCGGAAGACGAGGAAAAATTCAAGGCGGCGTCGCGCCATGCCCGCATCGTCAAGTCGGGCAATATGAGCCTCGGCGTCAACCTGCTCAGTGTTCTCACACAGCAGGCAGCGCAGGCGCTGGATGCGCAGAACTGGGATATCGAAATCCTTGAAATGCACCACAAGCACAAGGTGGATGCGCCCTCAGGCACCGCCCTTCTGCTCGGCGAGGCGGCTGCGGCGGGCCGCAAGGTCGATCTCACCACATCGTCCGTTCGCGTGCGCGACGGGCATACGGGTGCGCGTGAAGCGGGGACCATCGGTTTTGCCACGCTGCGTGGCGGCTCGGTGATCGGCGAACATTCAGTGATATTCGCCGGAGAGGGCGAGCGCGTCGAGCTTTCGCATTATGCCGGCGACCGCTCCATTTTCGCACGCGGCGCGATTGCTGCAGCCGTCTGGGCCTTCGACAAGAAGCCGGGCTTCTATTCGATGCTGGATGTGCTGGGGCTTTCGCAGGCGGAGTAAGCTTTCGGCCTAATTCTCCACCGTGAATTCGACCGTATCGGCCGAAAAGCGGCTGATGGCGTATTGCACTGGTACGCCATCCATATCGGCATTCAGCGCCTGGGTGACGAGCAGAATTGCGCCCGGCGACAGCTCCAGATCGGCCAGGTCCTGCGTATCCGCATGGCTGGCGGAGATGACGGTGGAAATACGCACGTAATCCGCCACGCCCAGCATATTGAAGGCAGCGGTAATCGAGCCGCTCTTCTGATAGGCTTCCCCTATTCCGGCGAAACGATCCGCCGGAAACCATGTAGTCGAGCGGGACACCGGGCGGTTATCGGCCTTGCGCAGCGTTTCGAGACGTATGAGCGGCGCACCCGCCGGCAATTGCAGCCGCGCCGCCAGATCGGCATTGGCCGGTTCGGTTGTGTGGGAAAGAAGCAGCGCCTCCATTTCCTTGACCTGATCGGCGATCCCCGCCGTGAACCGTGTGCGCCGTGAAATCGGAAAACTCAGGCGCTCCTTGCGGGCGATCATCGTGCCGCGCCCCTGCATCGGCTCGAGAATGCCTTCGCTGGCCAGCGCCGCAATGGCGTTTCGGACAGTATGACGGTTGACGCCGAATTTTTCGGCCAGCGTCATTTCCGGCGGCAACATGCCGGTTTCATCGTGATCGCCCGCCGCGATCTCGCCTCTGATCCTGTCGGCGATCTGCCGCCAGAGCGCCACGCCGTTCTTTCTTTTCATCGCTGCCGAAGGGCTCATGTCACACGCTTGTCATTCACGAACGTTAAATGTACCTTATATTGTATAGTTGTCTATATCAATAGACATTAGAGGTCAAGCGATGATTCACGAAACTGCAGACTTGCATGCAGACAGAAAGCGGGTGGCGGCGCTTCTTGCCCGCGCCACCGTGCAGGAACTCGAAACCGTCTGGAACCGGCAGGATGAGAGCCCCCGGACGGAAAATGTGCGCGGGCCGGAAACCGGCCTCGTCATGGTCAAGGGCCGCATCGGCGGGGGCGGCGCGCCCTTCAATCTGGGTGAGACGACCGTGACCCGGGCAACCGTCAAGCTTGCCTCGGGCACCGTCGGTCACGCCCATGTTCTCGGCACCGGCCGCAAGAAGGCCTGGTATGCCGCCGTTTTCGATGCGCTGTGGCAGGAAAGCCCGACCCGCGGCTTCATCGAGACAGAGCTTCTTTCACCGGTCGAGAAACGACTGGCCGAAGAGAAGAACAGGAAAACAAAAGAGACCGCCGCAACGCGGGTCGATTTCTTCACCATGGTTCGAGGAGAAGATTGATGAGCGTCAAGGCCGAAGCATTGACAGGCGGTTTTTCCGACGCCGTCTTCGATTCCCAACGGATTTTCAAGAAACTCATGGATGGCATGGCCCGGCCGGGCACGCCGCAGACAATCGAAACCGCAGTCGCCCCGCCATTGCCTCTCGCCCCGGCCACCGGCGCGGTCCTGCTGGCGCTCTGCGATCACGATACGCCGGTCTGGCTGAGCGGCGCGCTACGAAAAACCACCGTCCCCGGTTGGGTCGCATTTCATACCGGCGCGGTCGCGACGGATGAAAAAAATGCGGCGCATTTCGCCGTCATCGAAGCGGGCAGCGCCATAGCCTCCTTCGGTCTCTTCGCCCAAGGAAGTCAGGAATATCCCGACCGCTCCACCACGATCATCATCGAGTTGCCTGATCTGGATGGCGGGCGGGAATTGCTGCTCTCCGGCCCCGGTATCCGCCACGTCAACATCATCAGCCCAACAGGCCTGCCGGCAATATTCCCGAGGCTGTGGGCGGAGAACAATGCCATTTTCCCGCGCGGCGTCGATGTCATCCTGACATCCGCCGACAGATTTGTCTGCCTGCCGCGCACGACGCGCATTCAACCCGTGGAGGCATAAGATGTATGTTGCTGTCAAAGGCGGGGAAACCGCAATTGCCAACGCCCACCGGCTTCTGGCCGACAAGCGGCGCGGAGACCGCGACCTGCCCGCGATGACGGTCGCGCAGATCGTTTCGCAGCTTTCGCTCGCCGTCGACCGGGTGATGGCGGAAGCGTCTCTTTACGATCAGTCGCTTGCAGCCCTTGCCGTCAAGCAGGCCCGTGGCGACATGATCGAGGCCATCTTCCTGCTGCGCGCCTACCGCACGACGCTGCCGCGTTTCGGTTATTCGGTTCCGGTCGATACCGCTGAGATGACGGTGCAGCGGCGCGTTTCCGCGACCTACAAGGATTTGCCGGGCGGACAATTGCTGGGACCGACCTTCGACTACACCCATCGCCTGCTCGATCCTTCGCTTCTTGAGGACGAGGCCGTTGAGACAGCCACCCAGCGCGAAGGCGAGCCTGAACATGTCATGCGCGTCTCAGACATTCTGGCCCAGGAAGGGTTGATCGAAACCGACGGCGATATGCCGGCTGACCATATTGCCGGCGACCTAACGCGGGAGCCGATGGAATTTCCAATGCCGCGTGACCTGCGCCTGCAATCGCTGGCGCGCGGTGATGAGGGTTTCCTTCTGGCGCTCGCTTATTCGACACAGCGCGGCTACGGTCGCACCCATCCGTTCGTCGGCGAAATCCGCATCGGCGAGGTGGAGGTGGAACTGGAGGTGCCGGAACTCGGCTTTGCCGTCTCGCTGGGCGACATTCAGGTCACCGAATGCCAGATGGTCAACCAGTTCAAGGGTTCGGCGAAAGCGCCGCCGCAATTTACCCGTGGCTACGGTCTGGTGTTCGGCCAGAGCGAGCGCAAGGCGATGGCCATGTCGCTGGTCGACCGGGCGCTGCGGGCAGGCGAATTCGGCGAGGACGTCGTGGCCCCCGCGCAGGACGAGGAATTCGTCATTTCACACGCCGACAACGTTCAGGCGACGGGTTTCGTCGAACATCTGAAACTGCCGCACTACGTGGATTTTCAGGCCGAACTCGGTCTGGTCAGGAAAATGCGCGCCGATTTCGAGGCGATCAACGCCGATGGCGCGGAGTGGATGGGCGATGCGGCCGAATAGCTCAGCGGCTGTGCTGCTCGCCAAACCAGTAAGCGCAAAAGACGGTCGATGCTGCAAACACAGCAAAGAACACGGCTGCAAGAATTCCAATCTCCATGAGCTTGTACTCCTTTTTTCACAAGGCTAACGCGCAATGCTTGAAGAAGTTTCATTTGACGACGGGCTGGCTGCCTACAACTTCGCCTATCTTGACGAACAGACAAAGCGAATGATCCGCCGGGCGATTCTCAAGGCCATCGCCATTCCCGGTTATCAGGTTCCCTTCGCTTCCCGCGAAATGCCCATGCCCTATGGCTGGGGCACCGGCGGTGTGCAAGTAACCGCCTCCATTCTCGGCCCAGACGATGTGCTGAAGGTTATCGACCAGGGCGCGGACGACACGACCAATGCGGTTTCCATCCGCGCCTTTTTCCAGAAGGTGGCGAATGTTGCCGTCACCACCCGCACCAAGGATGCAACCATCATCCAGACGCGGCACCGAATTCCCGAAGAAGAACTGCATTCGGGTCAGGTCCTCGTCTATCAGGTTCCCATTCCCGAGCCCTTGCGCTTCCTCGAACCGCGTGAGACCGAAACGCGCGTCATGCACGCGCTGGAGGAATACGGCCTGATGCACGTCAAGCTTTACGAGGATATCGCCCGCAACGGACGCATCTCCACCACCTATGCCTATCCGGTGAAGGTTGCCGGGCGTTATGTGATGGATCCATCGCCTACCCCGAAATTCGATAATCCGAAAATGCATCTCTCGGATGCCCTCCAGCTTTTTGGCGCCGGACGTGAGAAGCGCATCTATGCCGTGCCGCCCTATACGGATGTCGTCAGCCTCGATTTCGAAGATCATCCCTTCGAAATCCAGCGCTTCGACAAGCCCTGCGCGCTGTGCGGCGCGGAGAATGTCTATCTGGACGAGGTGGTGCTTGATGACAAAGGCGGGCGGATGTTCGTCTGCTCCGATACCGACCATTGCGAGGACCGCCGCGCCCATGGCCATAAAGGCCACCTGCTGGCGGATGTGAAGGAGGCCGCAGAATGAGCGACGCACCGCTTCTGAAAGTCAGGGACGTTTCCAAATATTACGGCGAGCGGGCCGGTTGCCGCAACGTCTCCTTCGAGCTTTATCCGGGCGAGGTGCTTGCCATCGTCGGCGAATCCGGTTCCGGCAAGACCACGCTTCTCAACTGCATTTCCACCCGGCTGATGCCGACGGCGGGCAGTGTGGAATATCGCATGCGCGACGGTTCGGTGCGTGACCTCTATCATATGGGCGAGGCCGAACGGCGTTTCCTGATGCGGACCGACTGGGGTTTCGTGCACCAGAACCCGGCGGACGGGCTGCGCATGGCGGTTTCGGCCGGCGCCAATGTCGGCGAGCGGCTGATGGCCGTTGGCAACCGGCATTACGGCAATATCAGGCAATCGGCCAGCGAATGGCTGGAGCGGGTGGAAATCGGCACCGACCGCATCGACGACCAACCACGCGCCTTTTCCGGCGGCATGCGCCAGCGCCTGCAGATCGCCCGCAACCTCGTCACCTCACCGCGCCTCGTCTTCATGGACGAACCGACCGGCGGCCTCGATGTCTCCGTGCAGGCGCGCCTGCTCGATCTGGTACGCGGTCTCGTCAACGATCTCGGTCTTGCTGTCGTGGTCGTCACCCATGATCTTGCGGTGGCGCGGCTGCTTTCCCATCGCATGATGGTGATGAAGGGCGGCGATGTCATCGAACATGGTCTGACCGACCGGGTGTTGGACGACCCGCGCGAGCCCTATACGCAATTGCTTGTTTCCTCTATTCTGCAGGTTTGACGCCATGCCGACGCCTCTTATCGTTTCGGAAGTCTTCAAAAGCTTCACCATGCATCTTCGCGACGGTATCGAATTGCCCGTTGTGCGCGATGTCAATTTCTCCGTTTGCGGCGGCGAATGTGTCGTGCTCGGCGGTCCCTCCGGCATCGGCAAAAGCTCGATCCTGAAAATGCTCTATGGCAACTACACCATCGACAGCGGGCAGATTCTCGTTCGTCATGAGGGCCAGGTCGTCGATATCGGCAACGCCTCGCCGCGCACGATCCTCGATATCCGTCACCGCACCATCGGTTATGTCAGCCAGTTCCTGCGCACCGTGCCGCGTGTCGCTGCCATAGATGTCGTCGCCGAACCGCTTCTGGCGCGCAAGGTTGCCGCCGATGAAGCCCGCGAACACGCAGCCATGCTGCTTTCGAAGCTCAACCTGCCACGGGAACTATGGTCACTGCCGCCGGCAACCTTTTCGGGCGGCGAACAGCAGCGCGTGAATATCGCGCGCGGTTTCATCACCGACCATGCGATCCTGCTTCTGGACGAGCCGACAGCCTCGCTGGACGCCCTTAACCGGCGTGTCGTCGTCGATATGATCGTCGAGAAAAAACAGAAGGGCACGGCACTGCTCGGCATTTTCCATGACGAGGAGGTGCGGGAAGCCGTGGCCGACCGCATTCTGGACGTCTCACAGTTTTCTCCCAGAAAGGCAGCGGCATGAGCGTCAAGGTCGGTCTGGAACCCGTCATCCATGAGACCGCCCGCGTCAGCAACTCATTGATCGGCCGCTATACCGAAATTTCGGAACGCTGCCGCATCGAGGAAGTCGAGATGGGCGACTACTCCTATATCATGCAGGATGGTGCGATCTGGTGCGCCACCATCGGCAAATTCGTCAACATCGCCGCCTCCGTCCGCATCAACGCCACCAATCACCCGATGCAGCGGGCGACGCTGCATCACTTCACCTATCGTGCCCACAACTATTGGGACGATGCGGAGGATGAGACGGACTTCTTCGCCGCCCGCCGCGCCAAACGCGTCGTCATCGGCCACGATGTGTGGATCGGCCATGGTGCGACAATCCTGCCCGGTGTCACGGTGGGAAACGGCGCGGTGATCGGGGCGGGTGCAGTCGTCTCAAAAGACGTCGCGCCCTATACCATCGTCGGCGGCGTGCCCGCCCGGCTGATTAGGGAGCGCTTCCCGGCGGAACTTGGCCGGCAAATGGATAATCTGAAGTGGTGGGACTGGGACCACGCGGCATTGCGCGTCGCTCTCGACGATTTCCGTAGTCTGGACGCCGAGGATTTCGTCGCGAAATACCGCGGATGAAATCTCCCTCTGCCGAACACCTGCAAATCCCGGGGCCCCCCGGGATTTTTGTTTATGCGATCAAAAAAGACACGCGGATTTGAACGGTCCAAGATTCCTCCCGAAAGCTTTGTCGGCGAACAGGCGGATGCGAAATCCGTGAAATCTGTAATATTTTATTCATCAAACTGACATCCACACTTCACGCACCGCTGTTACGCCGAACCCCGTCAAAAAAGAAGATTGGACGGGGAAATGAGCTTTCACCTGAAGCAAGTCACGCGCCACTTTGGCAACCACACTGCGGTCGATTCCGTGAATGTCGAGATACCGCAGGGCCAGATGGTTGGCGTTATCGGACGTTCGGGTGCGGGAAAATCGACGCTGCTGCGCATGATCAACCGCCTCGTCGATCCGTCCTCGGGTTCCATCCATTTCAACGACACGGAAGTTTCGGCGCTGAAGGGTGCTGCGCTTCGCAGCTGGCAGCGCGACTGCGCCATGATTTTCCAGCAGTTCAATCTGGTGCCGCGCCTCGATGTGCTCACCAATGTCATGCTCGGCCGCCTCAACCACCGCTCGACGGCGCTCAGCCTGTTCAACATCTTCACCAATGACGAGCGCCTGATGGCCATCGCCGCCCTGGAAAGGCTTGGCATCGAGCATGTGGCCATGCAGGCTGCCGGCACGCTTTCCGGCGGTCAGCAGCAGCGCGTCGCCATCGCCCGCGCCCTGATGCAGTCTCCGAAGATGGTTCTGGCCGATGAGCCGATCGCTTCCCTCGACCCGCTGAACGCCAAGATCGTGATGGACGCGCTGCGCGACATCAACGAACGCGAAGGCATTACGGTTATTACCAACCTGCATACGCTGGATACGGCGCGCAATTATTGCGAACGCATCATCGGCATGTCTCAGGGCCGCGTCGTCTTCGACGGAACCCCTACTGAGCTGACGGCTGCGGCCGTCACGGAGATTTACGGAACCGATTCTCAAGGGTCGGGCATCGACGAGACCATGACCTCGACCAGCATCAATATTCCCGGCGCGCAGCTTCCCGCGCGTCCGGTGCAGCAATCTGCCGGCCCCGAACCGCTCGCTCTCGCCGGGCTCTGAGGAACCGCTCAGCATCGTTTGCGCCCGCGTCAAGGGCCGATACTTCACAACAAACTCCGGCTCGCCGGGAAACAGGAGAAAGTCCATGTTGAAGAAAGTCCTTCTTTCGGCAGTCGCGCTTGGCGTTCTGGCCGGTTCCGCCATGGCTCAGGACGTCAAGGTTCTGCGCATCGGTCTCGACGGCTCCGAAAACGAAGCCGACCAGATCCGCAACACCAAGTGCGTTGCCGATGGCCTGAAGGCCGCGACCGGCGTTGCCGAAGTTCAGGTTTTCCCGTCGCCGGACTATAACGGCGTCATCCAGGGTCTTCTCGGCGGCACCATCGACATCGCTTCCATGGGCGCTTCCTCCTATGCCAAGATCGCTCTTGCCGATCCGAAGGCCGTCGACCCTATCCTGACCACCGCTGGCGCCGATGGTTCGACCGGCTATTACACCATCATGGTTGCCCGCAAGGACAGCGGTATCAAGACGCTGGCTGACGCCAAGGGCAAGAAGATCGGCTTTGCCGACCCTGACTCCACCTCCGGCTTCCTCGTTCCGAACGTGGCTATCCCGAAGGAAACCGGTGTTCCGGTCAAGGAATACTTCTCCGAAACCGGCTTCGGCGGCGGCCATGAGAACCTCGTTCTCGCCGTTCTCGACAAGAAATTCGACGTCGGTACCACCTTCGGTTCGGGCGTCGGCAAGTGGGAAGAAGGCTACACCGCCGGCAACCTCTACCAGATGGTCAAGAAGGGCAACCTCGACATGGACGATATCGTCGAAGTCTGGAAGTCGCCGCTGATCCCGAACGGTCCGCTGATGGTTACGAACAAGCTCGGCGACGCGATGAAGCAGAAGGTTGAAGACTTCTTCATGGAACTGCCGAAGAAGGACCTCGCCTGCTTCCAGGGTTTCACCCAGGGCAAGAACACCGCCTACATCAAGGTCGATCCGTCCTTCTACCAGACGATCATCGACGCCCGTAAGTCCGTTATCGGCGGCTGATCCTCAGATCATATCCGGAAGCGGCGGTGCCTTGCGGCACCGCCGCTTTTGTCAATAAAGGAAAAGCGGCATGGCGACCACACTGCACCATGGTACCCTCTCGCCCGAGGGATTGAGCGCATCGTCCAAGACGGTCATGCGTCACTATCAACAGCAGCTTGCGACACGGCGAATCTATACCGTCATTTCGCTCGTGATCTTTCTCGCCATCCTCGCTGCCTCGCTGAATTTCGCCAATGCGGCCAATTCGGGTAAGTTCTTCGAGCGTCTGCCCTACTTTTTCGACTTCATGAAAACCTTCGTGCCCGATAGTCCGCTGGAAATCTTCCGCGCGATGTTCGACCTGCCGTCGCCCTATGCGGATGGCTCGCTGAAATACAATTATGTCGCGGACCGCGTTTATATCACCGACGGTTTCTACATACCGCACTTCATCTATCAGCTGATCATCACGCTCAATATTGCGCTGGTCTCGACAATCATCGGCACCAGCTTTGCCTTCGTGCTCTGCTTCTTCGCCTCCACCAACCTTGTCGGCGCCGGCCTCGTGCGCTGGGTGGTGCGCCGGGTGATGGAAGTGCTGCGCGCTTTTCCGGAAATCGTCGTCGCCGGGTTGCTCACCGCCATCCTGTCGATCGGCCCGATCGCCGCGATCATCGCAATTTCTGTCCACACGATCGGCGCTCTGGGCAAGCTGTTCTTCGAAGTGGTTGAAAATGCCGATATGAAGCCCGATGAAGGCCTGCGCGCCGCGGGCGCCAACTGGCTGGAGCGGGTGCGCTTCGCCATCGTACCGCAGGTTCTGCCCAATTTCGTCTCTTACGCGCTGCTGCGCGCCGAAATCAACGTGCGCGCCTCCACCATCATCGGTGCTGTGGGCGGCGGCGGTATCGGCGAGGTCTTCCGGCTCTCGATCGGCAACGACCACGCCTCCAAGACCTATGCCATCATCATCCTTCTGCTGGTCACCATCATCGCCGTCGACCAGTTTTCCAGCTGGCTGCGTCGCAGGCTGATCGGCCATCAATCCTTCGAATTCGGACGGGGAGCGGCCTGATGTCGACCAGCTTCATTCTCAACACCGCCGACCGCGAGAGGCTGACGGCCGCGCATCCGCAAGTGTTCAATCGCAGTTTCATGCAGCGATATGGCCTGCTGGCCGGCATCCTCATCGTCTTCGCCTATCTCGTCGCCTGCTTTTTCTTCTTCAATGTCGGTCCGGCCTTCATGCAGGGCCGGTGGGATCGTGCCTCCAGCTATATTCAGGACTGGTATTCCTGGCGCGCCCAGCCGCGCTTGCGTTTCGAAGACGGCAAGGTTGAGCCGCAATGGTCCAGCCGCGGGCAATATCCGGTCGATGCAAAGATCGACTGGCTGCAGCCCCTGCCGGATGGCGGCTACAGTGTCGTTTATGCGGGCACAGACAACCGCCTCGACGTGACCCCGACCCGGGTGGATGTCTATGTCGACGGCAAGAATTATCCCGTCATCATCAATGGAGAACAGGCCCGGGCGTCCGACGACGTGCCGCAGGAAATCCAGCAGGACGGCAACAAGGTTCTCGTGCATTTTGGTTTTGCCGGTCAGGCGGAAATCCGCACCAGCCAGGTCTATGTCCAGCGCCGGTTCCTCGGATGGGCGAATTTCCTGTTCGACACCAAATCGGAATTCTGGGGCAAGGGCTATGGCGAACTCGCCGCTCTCGCGCTGTGGGGAGAAAGGCTCGATCCCGAGCGCTCCAATATCGGCCATATGGTAGATGATTTCCTCGACAACAGCGTCTGGCAACATGCCGATATTCTTTCCAAGCTGATGCAGACACTGGTTATGGCCTTTGTGGGCACGCTGTTCGGCACGCTCGTCGCCCTGCCGCTCGCCTTCATCGCCGCGCGCGACATCACCGCCAACAGGGCCGCAAACTGGGGCATGAAGCGGCTGTTCGACTTCCTGCGTTCCATCGACATGCTGATCTGGGCCCTGTTCTTCACCCGCAGCTTCGGTCCCGGACCGATCCCCGGCATTGCCGCGATCTTCTTCACCGATACCGGTGCGCTCGGCAAGGTCTATGCCGAGGCGCTGGAAAATGTCGACGACAAGCAGCGCGAGGGTGTCAAATCAGTCGGTGCTTCCCCGATTGCGGTCAACCGCTTCGGTGTGCTGCCGCAGGTCCTGCCGGTCTTCATTTCGCAGTCACTCTATTTCTGGGAAAGCAACACCCGCTCCGCCACCATCATCGGCGCGGTGGGCGCGGGCGGCATCGGTCTGAAACTGCTGGAAGCGATGGGCACCAATGCCGACTGGGACAAGGTCGCCTATATGGTCCTGCTCATCCTCTTCGTCGTTTTCCTGTTCGACCACATCTCCAATTCGCTGCGTTCACGCCTGATCGGCAAAACACAACACTAGGCCTGAAGGGATGGAATGGCGAACGTCGTAACGATGTTCGTCATCTCCAGCCGGACACTCGCGCAGTCCCGATTTATGCCGGCCGTATACCGTCATCATCTCCTCCTGTGTCTTCAGCACATTCGGAAGGGTTACCGCATTTCCAATGCGCTTTTTTCCCTCGGCATCATCATTCTGTCACGGAAACCAATTACCTCGCACTCCTGACCTTGCGGGAAGCTGGCGAGTCACGCCAAATAGCTTCTCATCCCTGGTCTCTCATGACACTGAAGAGTGCTTGCCGTGCGCTATGCCATCTATTTTTCTCCGGCTAAAGATCACCCGCTGACTGAGGCGGCGTCACGCTGGCTCGGCCGCGACGCATTTTCCGGCACGCTGCATGACGACCACGACGACTATGCCGACATGACGGAGGAGCCCCGCCGTTACGGTTTCCACGCGACCCTGAAGGCTCCTTTCGAGCTTGCCGAAAAATACAGCGAGGCGGAGCTACTCACGGCCTTCGAAGATTTCGCGGCCAGCCAGTCCACTTTCGAAATTCCGCGTGTCGTCGTCGGTGCGCTCGGGCCTTTTTTCGCACTGGTCCCGGACCGCACCTATCAGCCACTGCAGGATTTTGCCGCCGAGATCGTCGATCATTTCGACCGGTTTCGCGCGCCCCTGTCAGAGACCGATATTGCCCGTCGGCGGCCACAGATGCTGACGGAGAGCCAGCGGCAAAATCTGTCGCTCTGGGGTTACCCGCATGTCATGGATGATTTCCGTTTTCACATGACGCTCACCGGCCGCATCGACGAGAGCGAGCAGCCCGCCATGCACGAGGTGCTTTCGGTGCGGTTTTCCGAATTCACCGATCGGCCTCTCAGCATTTCCGGCCTCGCCTTGTTCATTGAAGAAACGCGCGGCGCGCCCTTTACCGTTCATAGCTGGCACCCCCTTGGCCAGCCACCAAAGAAAGATGCGAACCCATGACCGAGCACGCCCTTTCCAATGCCCGTATCGTTCTGGAAGACGATATTATTCTGGGCTCCGTCCTGATCCGTGACGGCAAGATCGCCGATATCAGCGAAGGTGCTTCCAAAACCGGCGAAGATCTCGAAGGTGATTATTTGATCCCGGGTCTGGTGGAACTGCATACCGACCATCTTGAGCAGCATTATTCACCGCGCCCCGGCGTGATCTGGGACAAGATCGCCGCCATTCAGGCCCATGACGCTCAGGTGGCCGCCTCCGGCATCACCACCGTATTTGACTGCCTGCGGCTCGGCTCGGATGAGGATGGCGGCTTCAAGAAGGGTGAAATGCGCGAAATGGCTGACGCCATCGAGGCCGCAGCGGATCAGAACCGCCTTCGTTCGGATCACCTGCTGCATCTGCGCTGCGAAGTCGCCTCATCGGATGTGCTGGAACATTTCGAAGACTTCGAAACCGATCCGCGCGTGCGGCTGATTTCCCTGATGGACCACTCCCCGGGGCAGCGCCAGTTCCAGTCGATGGATCAATATATCTTCTACTACCAGAAGAAGCGTGGGCTGAGCGACGAGGCTTTCGCCGAGTTCGTGCGGCGTCGGCAGGCGGCGTCGGCGGAATATTCCGCCAAGCACCGCGATTATCTGGCCGCCCGCTGCGCCGAGCGCGGCATTACGGTCGCAAGCCATGACGACGCCACCGAAGCGCATGTCGGCGAAGCTATCGGCCACGGCGTGAAACTGGCGGAATTTCCCACCAGCGTCGAGGCCGCAAAAGCCTCGCACAGCGCCGGCATGAGCGTGCTGATGGGCGCGCCGAACATCGTTCGCGGCAAGTCCCATTCCGGCAACATCGCCGCCCGCGATCTTGCCGAGATCGGTGTGCTGGATGTTCTTTCTTCCGACTACGTGCCCTTCAGTCTGCTCTTCGCGCCATTCCTGCTCGCCGATCAGGTGGAAGCCATCAGCCTGCCGGAGGCGCTGCGCATGGTCACCGCCACGCCGGCGCGCACCGTCGGCCTTCTCGATCGCGGTCGTATCGCGACGGGATTGCGGGCCGATCTGGTCCGAGTTCACCGCGAGGATGGTGTGCCGGTCGCCCGTTCCGTCTGGCGTCAGGGCAAGCGCGTGGCATGACCGACGATGGGCAGGATAGCCGGCGCGCGGCATCGCCCGGCACGATGATCGTGATTGTCGGCCCGAGCGGGGCCGGCAAGGACACGCTGATGGACTATGCCGCAGCGCGACTGTGTGGGCGGCCGGGCTTTCACTTCACCCGCCGCGTCATTACCCGCAGCGGCGATGCGGGGGGTGAAAACCACGATGCCGTTTCGATGCACGAGTTCAACCGGCTGGAAGATGAGGGCGCCTTCGCGGTGTCCTGGCAGGCGCATGGGCTGAAATATGGCATCCCGGCCGCTGTCTATCGTCATCTCAATGCGGGAGATGTGGTCATCGCCAACGGTTCGCGTTCCGCCCTGCCGCATTTCGGCACCGCCTTTTCCCGTCTCAAGGTCGTGAACATCGTCGCTCGGCCGGAGGTTTTGGCAATGCGCCTGGAGCAGCGTGGGCGCGAGAGCCGGGACGATATTCTCCGGCGGCTGGAACGCAGTTCGTTGACAGTCGTTGGAGATTTCGATGTTACGACCGTCGATAATAGCGGCGCTATCGAAGATGCCGGCCAAGCCATCATGCAGGTGCTGGAGCAAAGCGCAGACACCGACCGCACTTAAAATCCCGGAGCCGGGCTGCTCGACAAACGCCCTCTCAAGGCTTACCATCAGGCGACAATTTCCAAACATGGTACGCCAAGGCGAGGGATGCCCGAGAAGAGGGTCAGTGACGAGATAAGTGTGGTGGCCGGTCTGGCTGCCGGCGTCAGCAATTATGCCCGGTCACGGGGCATAGATATCGCGCCGATCTGCAAGGCTCTGGACATTGATCCAGCCATATTCAGCAGCCTGACGGAACGCATCAGCCTCGATAGATTTTCACGCCTGCTCGAAACCTGCGCACTGATTTCCGGCGACGACGCCTTCGGTCTGCAATGCGCTTCCACCTTTCCAGCAGGTGCATCCGGCGCGTTCGGATATGGGTTGATCAGCGCACCGACGGTACGGGCGTTCCTGCGTTTTCTTCAGGACCATGTCTATTACGCGACCAACAACAGCAATTTCACCATGGTAACGGATGCCACGCAGGTGACCCTGTCATGGTCCTTCGCGCCGGTTATCGCCAAACGCGATCAATATGTGGATTTGTCGCTCGCCGTTCTGGTACAACGTCTCCGTGATATTCTCGGAGATCGTATCAACCAGATCGAGATCGGTCTGGAGCGGCCGAAACCGAATAATATTCAGCTATTTAAGGAAAGAATGACCAGGCGCGTCAGCTTTTCTCAGCCCATCCACACCATGCGTCTTCCGGTATCGCTTCTCGATGTGGTCAATCCGAATGCGGATGAGCGGCTGTTCGAGCTGATGAACCTGCAGTGCCGCATGTTGCGACCGGAAACATCGGCGGACGCGACCCACTTCATTGACCAGGTGAAGCGGTATATGCAGATGCGGCTCTCGGATGCCGAGCTTTCGCTCGGCGAGATCGCTCCCTATTTCAACCTGTCGGAACGGAGTTTTCAACGGCGGCTCGCAGAGCTCGGCACCAATCTCAACGAGATAAAGGATGCCATTCGCAAAAATGCCGGTTTCAAACTCCTCGTGGAAAGCGATCTTCCGGTATCCGACATCAGTTACAGGCTTGGCTATTCGACACCCGGCGCGTTTTCGCGTTCCGTCTCCCGCTGGTTCGGCGCAACACCGACCGATATTCGCAAGAAACACGCGCATCATTCCGCCGGATGATACATGTTGACGGCATCAATATTTCGAAATGACGCATTAAATTTGAGAAATATGTCAGCACTCATCGCGTTGCGTGCCGAAACATAACAATAAAACGAAAAACTTGGCGCGCGATGTTATTCTATCGGTGAGGCACATCGCCTATTAGAGCGCCGCATATCCTTCGGGTGTGACGAAAACATTCCAGAGCTTTGAAGCTGCATTTCACGCCAGACCGATTGCGGTCTCTGGCGATATCGATGTTGCAGTTCCTTTCAATGCACAGAATAGAGCGTCCGCGCCGCGATCGGCTGGCTGCGAAATCGGCCCTTTATTGCATAATTACCGATGCCCCATGAAACCTATTGGCGAAATTAGCGTTTCTGTTCGCGTATAGACAGAGCGGTAAACGAGCTGGTTTCGGGGAATGAATCATTGACTGATCGTGCCCCGGGAAGGCCAATCTCTTTTAAGGCTGAAAGAAAATGTCTTCAAATACGCCGCATGAACATCGCCGGACGCGTGAAATCATCCTTTCGGAGCGTGAGCGGCATTATCTGGGGCTGGTCGCGCGGGGCAAGCATCCATCCCACATCGCCTCGATAACCGGCGCGGACGAAGCGGACGTGAAGGACACTCTGGAAAGAGTGCGCCACAGACTGGGTGCGGCCAATCTGCTGAATGCCGTCAGCATCGCCCTGCTGCGCGGCCTGATCGAGCAGGACGCATAATCGCCACCTGATCCATCCAAGCTTACGCGAAACGTCCCCTCCCGTAAGCTGAAAACCGAATGAGCGGCTTTCTGCGTCAAAATCCTTCCATATCAATGGCGGGATGGCGGACCAAAGCGGGCTGGACATGATGTCCGGCCCTCTTCGACGCAAATGCAAAGCAGCCCTTTACGGTTTGCCCGGCGGGTCATATTCGACCCGCCGGGTTTTATTGTCGCATCAAAGCGACTGAATTTCGGCCAGAATATCGCTTTCGATCACGATGCCGCTTTCCAGCGCCTGTTTGCGAATCCCCTGGCTCCGGCGACCGGGCAGACGCACATTTTCCTGCTTTTCTATCTCGCCGGCGATGAGCCCCAGCCGCTCGGTAAAGGCCGTACCGCCTGACGATACCGGGTCTATGGCGATGATCGTATGGCCGAGAGAGGGCGGCGCTCCCTTATCGTCGAGAAGGGAAGAAGCCTCGAATGCGAAGTTTCCGCCTGTCACCGCAGCGGCCATGATCTCCACCATCAATGCCAGCGCAGCGCCCTTGGCCTCGCCTGCGGGCACCATGGTTCCCTCTATGGCCTCTTCGGGATCGGTCGTCGGCCGGCCGTTTCGGTCGAGCGCCCAGTCGCCGGGGATGGTTTCACCCTTCTGGCGGGCCGCCATGATCTTTCCGCGCGCGACCTTGGAGAGCGCGAGATCGATGACCAGCGGATCGGCGCCGCCGACGGGGGTGGCGAAGGCGATTGGATTGGTTCCATAGAGTGGTTTGCTGCCACCCCAGGGCGCCATCGACGCCGGTGCGTTGGCGAACATGAGCGCGACGAAACCCATTTCGGCGAGGCGCTCGACGGTCAGCGCCATGACACCCGCATGATGGGAACGGTGGATCGCCGCAAGCGCAATGCCCTGCTGCCGGACCATGTCCGGCAATTCCTCAAGGGCGCAATCGATTGCCGGATAGGCATAGCCGTGATTGGCGTCGACCGAGAGCACACCCGGCTTCACGCGGGTCGCCACCGGACGTGCCTTGCCATCGACTTTACCAACACGCGCCTGCCGGACATAAACGGGGATACGGCGAAAACCGTGACCGCCTTGGCCGGCCGCCTCGGAGGCGACGAGCGCCTTTGCCACCGAACGGGCGTTTTGCTGCAGAACGCCGTTGCGCTCAAAGATAGAGGATACGAGATCCTCCGCCTCTGCGATTGAGAATTTCATGATTTTCGTGATTCCTGTTGGCTTGCATGCGATGGGACGGATTGGTCCTACTTTGCGGTATACGGTCGCTGCAAATCAACATGGAAAATAAATCGGGCATCCCATCCTCTCCAGAGTCGGGATGCCCTTATGCGGTCGGGCTGTTTCAGCCTACTTGAAAAGAATCGGCAGGGTAAAACTCGTATTTGCGCCTGGCGGCGGCGGCGAGACGGACGCTCTTTGTATGACGGCCAGAAGCTTCTGATCCATCGCCGAGTCACCGGTGGATGAAATAATCCTCGCACCGCCTACGGAACCACCGCTGTCTATCTTGAATGAAACCGTAATGGTCATCCCCGATTTTCCAGCCGAACGCACCAGTCGCCGCTGCATCGCCGAGCGCACTTTCGCACCCCAATCGGCATTTGACATGGACGAGGACGAGAAGGAGCCGGCATTGCTGCGCGATGCCGCCGTCCGGTCGGACTGCTGGGCTTCAGCCTTCGCCGTTTCGCGCAGTTCCGATGCCTGCTGCGGTTTGGGACGCTGGCGCTCAACCTTCTTTTTCTCTTCCGGCTCTTTCTTTTCCACCTTCTTTTCGACGGGCGGCGGCGGAGGACGCATGACGGGCAGAGGAACCTCGACATTTTCGAGTTCCGCCATCATCTGCTCCTGAACGGGATCGACCGGCTCAACAGGTTCGGGAATTTCCTGCGGTTCGACGATCTCCTCGACCGGCGGTTCAGGCGGCTGCACCGGCTCTGGCGGCGGCGTTTCCGCAACCGGCTCCGGTGGCGGCGGCTCTTCCGGGGCGGCTTCCTCCACCGGTTCGCTGCTGTCGCTCTTCACCTCTTCGGCGTCCTCGACATCCTGCGCGGGCGTTGTTTCTTCGGTCTTGACGGCCTCCGGTATCGCGGCCATTTCGATCATGATCGCAGCAGGCGGCGGCCCGCCGGCATCCAGCTCTTCGGGCTCCTGCATCAGATAATAGGCAAAACCGGCGTGAACGCCCAGCATGAGCAGCGCCGCGACGGACCACAGCGTCACTTCCCCGAGACGGGAATGCCGGGCCTGCGGGTAGCCGTTTTCAGTCATGGCGCGGTTCCCGGCGCTGCAGGTTGGCCAGCGGCAGCGGGCTGCGCTACGGCAGCCGCGTTTTCCAGCCCTACGAGGGCGATCTTCAGATAACCGGCATCTCTCAGCAGGTTCATGATTTCCATGAAGTGGCCGTAGTCGACCGCCTTGTCGGCCCGCAGGAAGATGCGCGTATCCTTCTTGCCGCCCGTCTGCCGGTCGATGGCGGCCGCCAGTGCTTCGCGGGCAACCGCATCATTGCCGAGATTGAGCGAGAGATCGTCCTTGACCGTCAGATAAAGCGGCTCCTCCGGACGTTCCGCCGGCTTTGCGGTGGATGCGGGCAGATCGACATTCACATCGACGGTGGCCAGCGGTGCGGCCACCATGAAGATGATGAGCAGAACCAGCATCACGTCGATGAAGGGCGTGACATTGATCTCGTGGTTTTCGGAGAGGTCGTCTCCGCTATTTTCGCGAATACCGCCAGCCATGGCCGATCACCGTCCGACCAGCGATACTGCGGGCTTGCTGGTGTTGCCCGGCGGAATACGGCGAAAATCGAGATCGCGGCTGACGAGGCGTTCCACGCCGGCTGCGGCATCCGCCAGCAGATGGCGGTAACCGGTGATGGAGCGGGCGAAGACGTTATAGATCACCACGGCCGGAATGGCGGCGACGAGACCGATGGCGGTGGCGAGCAGCGCCTCGGCAATGCCCGGCGCGACGACGGCAAGATTGGTCGTCTGCGATTCCGAAATGCTGATGAAAGAGTTCATGATGCCCCAGACGGTGCCGAACAGACCGACGAAGGGAGCAGTGGAACCGATGGTCGCCAGAACACCCGTTCCGCGCGACATGCGGCGACCCGCATGGGTTTCGATACGCGACAGCGCCGAAGAGACACGCTCCTTGATACCGCCGCCATCCGTATGTTCGACCACTGCATCGGAAAGCTGCATTTCGTGGGTTGCCATGCGCAGCATCAGTGCTGCCGGCCCGCCCTTCTTTTCGACGGCCTCGGTGGCCTCAGTCAGGGTTTTTGCCTTGCGAATGACCTTGAGCGTCGAGCCGGCGCGCACCCGCGCACCTGCAAGCTCGATAGACTTCGCGACCCAGACCGTCCACGTAACCAGAGATGCGAAGGCAAGACCGATCATGACACCCTTCACAACCCAGTCGGCCGCCATGAACATGCCCCAGGGAGAAAGGTTGTGCGGGATATCTGCACGATGTTCAGCGCTCGTGGGCTCGGTGCTGACAGGCTCTATCGGGGTCGCGGCTTCATTCGGCGCGCTCGTCTGGCCCGTCTGTGCGGGTTGCTCGGTCTGCGTCGGCTGCGGCGCCAGGCCTTCGGCTCCCGGTGCGGTATCCGTCGCGGGCTGAGCGGGCGCAGGCTGGGCCGGTGCGGGCTGAGTTGACTGAGGCTGCGAGGGTGCGGTGGCGGCCGGCTGTTCCGGTGCAGTCGCGGAAGGCTGGACGGGCGCGGAGGCCGGAGCGCCCGGCGTTGCGGGAGTTGCCGGCTGAACCGCTTCCGGTTGCGGTGCGGGCTGTATCTGGGTTTCCGGTGCCGTCTGAGCGAAAACCGCGCCGGCACTCAAGCCGGCCAGCAAGGTGACAGTCATGGCAAGGGAAAGATGCCTTGTCGTGTTTGCCTTGGTGAAGGATGCGGAAGAAGTTGAGGTCTCAGCTGACATAATTTTTATCCCGGATTTCCGTCGATGAACTCATCCGCAGATTGACCGGTTCCTGAAAACCGGGGTCATGAACGGATACCGTCGTGAAAGCTTGACGTTCCGATAATAAACCTGAGTTCTTTTGACAACTATTATATTGTCAAAAGACGACCCGTAAACTCTTCTTTACAAAAAATTGACCGATCGACGGCCTTCAGCTGTTATGCGAGGGCGAAAACTGCGCAATGAGGGCGTGCCGGTCACCGGGATAGGTGACACGGACACGGGTGATATAATCCGCCCCATGCCAGGTCCGCCGATCAATGACCAGACAGGCAGCACCGGAAGCAATGCCGAGCACCGCCGCATTTTTACGGTCGGCGGAAACGGCGCTGATACGATGTTCGGCCGCACTCCAGGGCACCATCTTCAGCAGCCATGTCCCCGGCCCGATCTGTGAAAAATCCGCGGCTTCCGCCTCCGGAACGGCGGTGGTATTGACGATGCGCTCTTCAAGGCAAAAGGGAACGCCGCCGGCGAAGTGCGTGCAGGTGAGCTCCAAGACCGGGGCGTCGGCGGCAAGCGCCATGGCCGCGCCGTCTTCTTCCCCCGCAGGGCGCAGCCGTCGTTTGTCGAGACGGTAACCGTAGACCAGACCCAGCGCCTGCACCTCCCGCTCGATATCGTGGATTTCCAGAACGGCGGATTGCGCATGGGGCTGGCGAACGAAGGTGCCGAGACGGCGGCGTCTTTCGATGAGTCCGCGCTGCACCAATTCGCCGAGAGCCTTGTTCACCGTCATGCGCGAACAGGCATATTGCCGGGTCATCTCGTGTTCGAAGGGAATACGATAACCCGGCGGCCATTCGCCCGACATGATGTGGCGCTCGACATCATTGCGGATGCGCTCGTGCAGCGATTTTTCCTGAAGATCGGCGCCTGTGCTCCTCATCCCGATGCTTTTATCCTCCCTTTTGCCTGATCAACTATCCATGGGCAGCGGCGGCGATCGCCTCGCTGCGGATTTCCTCCGTAAGCTTGGCGCGCAGCTCAGAAAATTCCGGGCTGGCCTTGACGGTGTAGTGACGCGGATGCGGCAGGTCGACCGGCGTGATCGACTTGATGCGACCCGGCCTTGCGGACATGGTCACCACACGCGACGCCATGAAGACCGCCTCTTCGATATCGTGTGTGACGAAAATGACCGTCTTCTGCTCCCGCTCCCATATACCGAGCAGCAGTTCCTGCATCAGTCCGCGCGTCTGGTTGTCGAGAGCGCCGAAAGGCTCGTCGAGTAGCAGGATTTTCGGGCCGTTCGCCAGGGCACGGGCAATGGCCGTTCTCTGCTGCATGCCGCCGGAGAGCTGTTTCGGCCAATGGTTCTCGAAGCCGCGCAGGCCGACCTTGTCGATATAGCTGTCGACAATCTCCCATTTTTCCTTCTCGGCAACGCCGCGTTCGCGCAGGCCGAAGGCGACGTTTTCGCGGATCGTCAGCCAGGGAAACAGGGTGTAGGACTGGAACACCATGCCGCGATCCGCCCCCGGCCCCGTCACCGCCCTGCCGGACAGCAGCACTTCGCCCGTCGTTGGGCGGTCGAGACCGGCGATGATGCGCAGCAAGGTCGATTTTCCACATCCCGACGGGCCGAGGATGGTGACGAAATCATTGCGGGGGATTTCCAGATCGGTGGGCTGGAGGGCCAGCGTCGGCTGCCCGCCCTGCACACCCGGAAAAGTGCGGCTGACGCCCTTGATAACGAGTTCGCTCATCAGGCAAGCCTCCAGGCGAAAAGCTTCCGGTTCAGCGATTTAAACGCGAAGTCCGAAATAAGACCGATAATGCCGATGACGATGATGCCGAAGATGATCTGCCCGGTCGCCATCAGCGCCTGGCTGTTGATGATCATATAGCCGATGCCCGAGGAGGCGCCGATCAGTTCAGCGACAATGACATAGGTCCAGGCCCAGCCGAGAACGAGACGGAGGATTTCCGCAATATCGGGCGCATTGGCGGGAATGAGAACACGACGAACAACGCCCCGGTCCTTCGCACCAAGCGTATAGGCGGCCTCCACCAGATCACGCCGCGTGCCGGCGACAGCCACGGCCACCATCAGGATGATCTGGAACACCGCGCCGATGAAGATCACCAGCAGCTTCTGCATCTCGCCGATGCCGGCCCAGAGAATGAGGAGCGGCACGAAGGCGGAAGCCGGCAGATAGCGTGCGAAGGAGACGAAAGGCTCAAGCAGCGCCTCGATGGGCTTATAGGCCCCCATGGCGATGCCGACCGGCACGGCAACGAGCGATGCCAGCACGAAACCGCCGACCACGCGCCAGATTGTCATGCCGATATCGCTGGCAAAACCCTGATCGGTCAGCAAATAGATGCCGTCCTTCAGCATGGTGATGGGGTCGGCCAGAAAGGTCGGCGATACGAAACCGCCCAGCGTGGCAAAGCCCCAGGCGGAAAAAAACAGCACGAAGAACAGGATGCCGAGAGCAATTCTCGTGCTGTTCCTTATGGGTTGAAGAGGTTGCATCTGTCGCCTGTCCGGAAAACCGGCGCGGCACCTTCGCCGCGCCATCAGAACGCCGTGCGCGTTTCGTGACGCACAATCGACGCACTCACTTGTCTTTGGCTGCAATATTCCCTGCAGGGAATGCGGCCGCCTTTTCTGTTACTTGATGAAGGACGTATCCGCGAGGGTCGAAAGATCGGGTTTCGACTTTATCACGCCGATTTCCAGCAGCAGGTCCGCCGATTTTTCCGAGAATGCCTTGAATTCACCCTCGAAAAACTTCTGGTTGGCGGCCTTATCCTGCCATTCGAGGAACTTTGCCGAAGCGGCAAAGGCCTCGCCGGTCTGCTTCACATCCGCCCCCATCGTCGCATAGGACTTTTCGGGATCGGCCTTGATGAGCTCGAGGGCCTGGAAATAGCTGTCCGCCAGGGCTTTCGCCGCCTGCGGATTGGCCTTCAGGAAATCCGGGGTGCAACCGAACGTATCCATGACGGCGGGATAATCCAGCGTCGTGGCGAGGATTTTGCCCTTGTCGGGGGCGGCGCGGACGGTGGACAGATAGGGCTCATAGGTCATGGCCGCATCATTTTGACCGGCAACGAATGCCTGCGCGGCCGGTCCCGGCTCGAGGTTGACGACCTTGACGTCTTTAAGAGTGAGGCCGTTTTCCTTGAGGATCCAGGCAAGGAAGAAATAAGGGGAGGTGCCCGGCGCGGAGGCGGCAACCGTCTTGCCTTTCAGGTCCGCGACCTTGGCAACATCACTGCGCACCGCAATGCCATCCGCGCCATGCGACTTGTCCATCTGGAAAATCTGGGTGGATTTCACGCCATTGGCATTCCACGCGATCCATGTTTCCACCGTGGTGGCGGCGCACTGAATGTCACCGGAAGCAAGGGCCAGATGGCGGCTCGCCTGCGGGATTTTCTTGATGTCGACCTTCAGGCCGTTCTTTTCGAAAATGCCGGCCTGTTTGGCGAGCGTCAGCGGCGCAAAACCGGTCCAGCCGGACATGCCAATCGTCACCGACGTCTCGGCATAGGCGGAAGCGGATGAAAAGAGCGCGGCGACTGTGGCGAGAACCCATGTTTTCTTCATGATCTGAACCCCTTTTGATTTATTTTTGTGCGATGTTGTTTATCGCTTTATTTGAGGCATGGTAGGCAGGGATTTTATATTTGTCTAGACAAAATAGAAGCTTCCGAAGGCCTCCAGAAAGATTGCAAATACACCATCCGGCATTCTAGACATAGGATAACACGGCCCCGCGCGCAGGCCGCCGTTTTTCCATATCGAGCTTTCCATGACCAGACAAAGACGTCGCAGTATCATCAGGGCAAGGCGAACCGGAACTGGAATTGCACTGGTTGCCGCCATTTCCTTCATCGCGGGCATGACGGATGCGGTGGGCCTGCATATTTCAGGTGACTTCGTATCCTTCATGACCGGCAACACCACACGCGCCGCAGTCTCGATGGAGGCTGGCCTCTATTCCCACGCCGCGAAACTGCTTTTCGCAATCGTTGCCTTCGTGGCGGGCAATGCCGGCGGCATCGTGGTGGCGCATAAGTTCGACCGGCGCATCTTCGCCGTTCTGATGGCGGTGGGATTGCTGGTAACAATTGCCGCGCTGCTCGGCGGCGAGACTTCCGCTCTTGCGCAATTTTATCTCGTCGTTTTCGCCATGGGCATGGTCAACGCCGCCGTTGAGCACATTGAGGGACTGCCAATCGGGCTTACCTATGTGACCGGCGCGCTTTCCCGCTTCGGCCGCGGCATCGGTCGTTTTCTTCTCGGCGAACGAAGCCTCGACTGGGGCATTCAGATCGTGCCATGGCTTGGCATGATATGCGGCGCGATATGCGGCGCCGTTCTCGCCGCCACCCTGCAATCGAATGCCCTTTGGGTGGTTGCGGCCACGGTTTTCGCCGTCGCCATCGCCACCTTCATCATCCCGCGCTCGCTTCGCCAGCGCTACAATCAAAGGGTCAAAATCCGGCGAATTACGCCTTGAAAATCGTCGCCGTCACTTTCGCGAGATGGTGACGAATTTCGTGCCGCGCACCCGCACCGTCATCAGGCAGGGCTCCTTGTCGGTACGCTCGCAATAACGCGGATGCATCTTCAGCACAAAAACCATGTTGCCGAAGCGCTTGATGAAATCATAGTCGTAAATTCGGGCCGTCGCGATCATCAGATAACCGCCCTCTTTCACCTGGACATAGAAATTATAGGGGCATCCCTCGTCGTCGCAGCTGCGGCCCTTTTCGCCGTCGCAATCGAGAACGCCGTGATTGACGACGGCGTCCATCAGCCCATCATTGTTGATATCCAGCCGCGTGACGAAATCGTCGCCGAAGGCCGCCACCTTGCACTCGTTGCGGAAATGGTCCTTCTCGTAGATCTCGGGATCGTTCACCAGTTGCTGCTGCGCCGAGAGCGCCACCGGAAACATCAAGAGAACCAGCGCCTGAAGAGCGGCAACGAGAGCGATTCGCACGGCATTTTCCTTTGCATCCGTTTCGGTTATGGATGTTGCGATCATCCGGGCGGCCAGCCTAGAGTTTAGTGCTTGCGCGACACTGACGTGTTCGCAGCCCTTGTTTCCGGGGGGAACCTTTTCATGACGCTTCTGGGTTTTCTCGACTATGCCGGCGTCGCCATCTTTGCCGCAACCGGCGCGCTCGCCGCCTCGCGCAAGCAGCTCGACCTGATCGGCTTCCTGTTTTTCGCCGCCGCAACCGGCATCGGCGGCGGCACGGTGCGCGATCTGGTGCTTGGCAGGACGCCGGTATTCTGGGTGGTGAACCCGACCTATATCCTCGTCTGCGTCTCGGTCGCGGTGCTGCTGTTTTTCACCGCGCATCTGTTCGAATCCCGTTACCGCGTACTGATCTGGCTCGATGCGCTGGGCCTTTCCGCTTATTGCGTCATGGGAGCAGCCAAGGGGCTTGCCGCCAGCGGCTCCGCAACCGTCGCCATCGTCACCGGCGTTCTGACGGCGACGTTCGGTGGTGTGCTGCGCGATATTCTCGCCGGCGAACCGTCCGTGTTGCTGCGGCCGGAGATCTACATCACCTGCGCGCTCTTGGGTTCCTCCACCTTCATTGTCGTCTATTTCCTCGGCGCACCGCTTTATGCCGCATCAGCCGCAGGCGTCCTTACGGCCTTCGCCGTCCGGTCAGGCGCGCTGATCTTCGGCTGGACTTTTCCGCCCTATAAGGCAAAGCCCGGCAGACGGCCGGAAGATGTCATGAAGTGACATATAGAAATGACCGCCGAAAACAGAAATGGCGCCCGCGGGCGCCATTTTCACATCCGCTATCGGACTGAAGCCTCATCCGCGCTTGCGACGAAGGCGGATGACCACGTCCACATGGGCGATTTCCATGCCCTCGGGCGCTTCCGGCAAATTGTCGATCTGGAGGTTATTGACGGGAATATCGAGAACCTCGTTCTCGCCCTCCACGAAGAAGTGGTGGTGATCCGAGACGTTGGTGTCGAAATAGGTGCGGGCGCCTTCCACGGCGAGAACACGGATGAGGCCGGCTTCGGTGAACTGGTGCAGCGTATTGTAGACCGTGGCGAGAGAAACGGGCACGCCGGCGGTGACCGCCTCATCGTGCAGTTCCTCGACCGTCAGATGGCGATCGCCCTTTGCGAAAAGCAGATCGCCCAAAGCCACACGCTGTCGCGTGGGGCGCAGCCCCGAGCGCCGCAACCTCGTTCCGATATCCAATGTGGCGTCAAATGCCATGCAATCCCATTCCAAACAGAGGTATGAAACTTACCAATTGCATTAGCATATATCTTTTGCGGCGAGTGCTTTCAATAGTTTCGGCGTGGCTTAGGCGCGGCAAATGGCGGCAAACCGGCCATTCCTGCAAATTTCCTCTGGTTCCAGCCGTACGGTTCCTGTATGCGGACGGCATATTGAGGTAATGACTTCTGCGAAGAAGGTTCGAAGACAAAGAATGTGGGCGGAGCGGCCTCTGCCCTTGCAGCGCTTCATTTTGAACCTAACTTGCTCTAGTGAAGTCGATCAACACCAGTAACTGGGGAAGTGAAAGCGGTATGGCAACGAGGCAATCAAGTTACAATTACGAGGAGATCCTGTCCTGCGGTCGCGGCGAATTGTTCGGCCCGGGAAATGCACAGCTCCCATTGCCCCCCATGCTCATGGTCCATCGCATTACCGAAATTTCCGAAACCGGCGGCGCCTTCGACAAGGGTTTCATCCGCGCCGAATACGATGTCAGCCCCGACGACTGGTATTTCCCCTGCCACTTCCAGGGCAACCCGATCATGCCGGGGTGCCTGGGCCTTGACGGCATGTGGCAGCTGACCGGTTTCTTCCTCGGCTGGCTGGGCGAAGAAGGCCGCGGCATGGCGCTGTCGACCGGCGAAGTGAAGTTCAAGGGCATGGTTCGCCCTCACACCAAGCTCCTTCAATATGGTATTGATTTCAAGCGCGTGATGCGCGGTCGTCTGGTGCTCGGAACCGCCGACGGCTGGCTCAAGGCGGATGGCGAAACCATCTATCAGGCGACGGACCTGCGCGTAGGCCTGTCGAAGGAAAAGGCTGCCTGAGGCAGACGGAATAGTCCTGACAAACGCCGGGCGGCTTCTGTCGTCCAGCCGAAATCTTAAGAAAAGGTCCCTTTCATGAGACGAGTTGTTGTCACCGGCCTCGGTATTGTTTCTTCCATCGGCGGTGATGCCGCTGAAGTCACCGCATCGCTGCGCAATGCCAAATCCGGCATTTCATTTTCGCCGGATTTTGCCGAACACGGTTTCAAATGCCAGGTCTGGGGTAAGCCGTCTCTCGACCCGACCGATCTGGTCGACCGCCGCGCCATGCGCTTCCTGTCGCAGGGCGGCGCGTGGAACCATGTCGCGATGAAGCAGGCGATCGCCGATTCCGGTCTCGAAGAGAGCGACATCAGCGGCAATGAGCGCACCGGCATCATCATGGGTTCGGGCGGTCCTTCCACCCGCACCATCGTCGAGGCAGCCGATATCACGCTGAAGAACAACAGCCCGAAGCGCATCGGCCCCTTTGCCGTGCCGAAGGCCATGTCCTCCACCGCCTCCGCGACGCTCGCCACCTGGTTCAAGATCCATGGCGTCAACTACTCCATCTCGTCGGCCTGCTCCACCTCGGCGCACTGCATCGGCAACGCCGCCGAAATGATCCAGTGGGGCAAGCAGGATGTGATGTTCGCGGGCGGCCATGAGGATCTCGACTGGTCCATGTCCAACCTCTTCGACGCCATGGGCGCCATGTCGTCCAAATATAACGAGACGCCGAACGTCGCCTCGCGCGCCTATGACGTCAACCGCGACGGTTTCGTGATTGCCGGCGGTGCGGGCGTGCTGGTTCTCGAAGAGCTGGAACATGCCAAGGCGCGCGGCGCCAAGATTTACGCCGAAATCGTCGGTTACGGCGCGACCTCGGACGGTTACGACATGGTGGCGCCTTCAGGCGAAGGCGCGATCCGCTGCATGCGGCAGGCGCTTTCCACGGTCAAGGGCGACATCGACTACATCAATACCCATGGCACCTCGACGCCGGTTGGCGACAGCAAGGAAATCGGCGCGATCCGGGAAGTCTTCGGCGACAAAATCCCGCATATCCAGTCCACCAAGTCGCTCACCGGCCATTCGCTGGGTGCGGCCGGCGTTCAGGAATCGATCTACGGCCTGCTGATGATGCAGGAACGCTTCATCGGCGAAAGCGCGCATATTTCCGAGCTCGATCCCGAATTTGCGGGCGTTCCGATCGTTCGCAGCCGCATCGACAACGCCAAGATCGACACCATCCTTTCCAACTCCTTCGGCTTCGGCGGCACCAACGCCACGCTCGTCTTCCAGCGTCATAACGGATAATTGCCCATGAACGGCATCATGCAGGGTAAACGCGGCCTCATCATGGGCGTCGCAAACAATCATTCCATCGCCTGGGGTATCTCCAAGGCGCTTGCGGCACAGGGCGCGGAACTGGCCTTCACCTATCAGGGTGAAGCGCTCGGCAAGCGTGTGAAACCGCTCGCCGCCGAACTCGGATCCGATTTCATCGTGCCATGCGATGTCGAGGATATCGCCTCGGTCGACGCCTTGTTCGCGACGATCCGCGAAAAATGGGGCTCGCTGGATTTCATCGTCCATGCCATCGGCTTTTCCGACAAGAACGAGCTGAAGGGCCTCTACGCGGATACGACGCGCGAGAATTTCAGCCGCACCATGGTCATTTCCTGCTTCTCCTTCACGGAAATCGCCAAGCGCGCCGCCGAACTGATGACCAATGGCGGCTCGATGCTGACGCTGACCTATAATGGTTCGCAGCGTGTCATTCCGAACTACAACGTCATGGGCGTCGCCAAGGCGGCTCTTGAAGCGTCCGTCCGCTATCTCGCCGCCGACTACGGCCCGCGCGATATTCGCGTTAACGCCATCTCGGCCGGTCCGGTCCGCACGCTGGCGGGCGCCGGCATCTCGGATGCGCGGGCGATCTACGCATGGAACCAGAAAAATGCGCCGCTTCGGCGGACGGCGGATATCGACGATATCGGCGGATCGGCGCTTTACCTGCTGTCCAATCTGTCGCGCGGCGTAACCGGCGAATGCCATTATGTGGACTGTGGTTATAACATCACCTCCACACCCACGCTGGAGGTTCTCTCCAAAGCGGATGCGGAATAAGCGTCCGTTTCAGCTTCGACAAAAGCCCGGCCATGTGCCGGGCTTTTTATATTGTGGGTCGTATCAATTTCGGAAATCACTAAAGTATAATTTATTGGAGTAACTGAATTTAAACATCGGGTGGTTATGGTCCGCAACAAATTCAACGGTTGCGCTTGCCGCATATTCTTAGAGATCGATATCGCCTCATGCGACTGGCCAGACTGAAGCCATTGCTGGAAAAATTCGGAGTCTCACGCGACGGGACAGCGGCTATAGAATTCGCGATACTCGCGATCCCCTATTTCCTCGTCGTCTTTGCGATCATCGAGACCTTTATCGCCCTGATGGCGGAACAGGTCGTCGCCAATGCCACCGAGAATATGGCGCGGCGTCTGCGCACCGGGCAGATCAGCAGCTCAATTTCGAAAGAGGATTTCCGCAAGAGCTTCTGCAATGAAGTTTCGGTGATGATCACCTGCTCAGCGGATGAAATCCAAAAAGAACAGAAGCTCTATATCGACCTTCGCTCCTTTACCGCCTTCAAGGATATTCCGACCACGATACCGCTGAAGGCCTACGGCGAATATTACGATCTCGATACCGCTCAGTTCGGCTTCAAACCGGGCGGGCCGGAAACCATCAACATGTTGCGCGTCTATTATCGCTGGCGTGTGGTTGCCGATATCATCCGGCCATACCTGACAAAAATACGTCCGGCCGATGGATCGATGCCCTCACATTTCCTCATCGTCGCGACAAATGCGTTCATGAACGAGAAATACATCACAGGCGGGGGCTCATGATGGCAGGGCTGATGTCCGTTGCGGCAAACGGCAAACGACGCCTGACGGCGCTCGTTTTACGCTTTGCCAAAGATCGCCGTGGCGTGGGCGCGGTGGAGTTCGCGATCCTCTTTCCGATATTGCTTGCGCTTTATCTGACCTCTTTCGAATTGACGATCGGATACAACACCTACAAGCGGGCAAGCAGCGCCGCAGCCTCCATCAACGATCTGATATCGAAAACAGGGTCCGTCGATAAAACCTATCTCGCGGGCATGCAGGACGTCGCAGCCGCCGTGTTTGCGCCCTACAGCACCAAGGGTCTGCAGCTGAAGATCAGCGGCATCAAGATCGATGCGCAAAAACAGGCGAAAATCACCTGGTCTTGGGATGAGAAAAATCTGAGACCCTATGCGGTGGGATCACCGGTCGCCGTTCCAACGCGCTTGCTCGTGGAAAACAGCTTTCTCATCCACGTCGAGTTGTCCATCCCGCATGAATTGCTGATGTTCATGCCCGATCTTGCCTCGTCCGGGGTGAAGTCGATCACGATCGGCCGCGAGTATTTCTTCAAACAGCGCGACGCCGAGACCGTCTGCACCAATTGCTGAGCAATCGTTGCGTCACGACGGTCTCGTCATGGCAATCGTTAGTAGACGTCACGCAGATAGCGTTTTTCGCGTTTCAGCCGGTTCACATACTCGCTTGCCGCCTCGGCGGAGATGCCGGCCTCATCGCTGACGATGCCGTGCAGGGCATCATCGACATCCTTCGCCATGCGGGTCGCGTCGCCGCAGACGTAAAAGTAACCGCCATCTTCAAGCCATTGATAGAGCGCCTTGCCGTTCTGCCGCATGCGGGTCTGGACATAGATCTTCTCCGCCTGATCCCGCGAGAAAGCGAGGTCGAGGCGCGTCAACACGCCATCGCGGCTCATGTCGCCAAGCTCGTTTTCATAGATGAAATCCGACTGCCGGTGCTGGTCGCCGAAAAACAGCCAGTTTTTGCCCTTTGCGCCTCGGGCTTGCCGTTCCTGCAAAAAAGCCCGGAAGGGCGCGATGCCCGTGCCCGGTCCCACCATGATAACAGGCGCATCATTGTCCTGCGGCACACGAAACGCCTTGTTCGGCGAGACGAAAATCCCGGCACTCTGCCCGGCCTCCACGCGGTCGGCGAGATAGGTGGAGCACACGCCGCCACGCTCACGACCCTCGGCGCGATAACGCACGCTGGCGATGGTCAGATGCACGCTGTCTTTTGCAACCAGAGGGCTGGAGGAAATGGAATAGGCGCGATGTTGCAGAGGCTTCAGGAATGTCACGAATTCAGCAACATCGAATAGCGGCTTTCCGCCGAGATTGATGAGGTCGAGAATATCCTTGCTCCAGAGAAAGGCGGCCAGTTGCTCCCTGTCTCCGTTTGCGAGAATGTGGCTGAGTTCGTCATGCCCCGCCCGCTTGCCGATTTCAGCGACGAGTTCGCGCGAGGGCGTCGATATCTCGAACATGTTGAGAAGCGCATCGCCGACCGGCCGGTCCAACCCGGCGACTTGGCTGTCCGCAGCCGCCCCGAAGTGTTCCAGCAGCGCGCCGACCAGTTTCGGATCGTTCAGGGGCACGACGCCAAGTGCGTCACCCGCCTCATAGTCCAGGCCACTTTCGCCGAGATCGAATTCGTAGTGGCGAATTTCCTTGGACGAGCCGGGACCGGACAGACGACGATTGACGCTTACCTCAGCCGAATAGGGATTTTTGCGGCTCCAGCCCTGCTTTGCCCGTACGGGCGGCTCGGCGATGTCGGGCATGGTGACAGATGCCGCGCTGCCGCCATCGACAGCAACCGCGAGCGGCAGGGTCTCGCCGATCCATGCGGCGGCGGCATCCTCAAAGTCAATATCGCAATCGATACGCGTCTTCATACGCTTGCCGCCGAGTTGTTCGAACCGCGTGTCGATGAGCTTGCCCGCCTGGCAGAAGCCGTCATAACCGGTATCGCCGAGCGCGAGGACGGCAAAATTCACCTCGTCCAGACGCGGCGCGCTGTCGGCAGCGAGCGCTTCCCAGAAAAGCTGGGCATTGTCAGGCATTTCACCTTCGCCATAGGTCGAGGTGACGACGATGACCCGCTTCATGGCGCCGAGACTGTCCATCGAGACGTCATCGAGTGCCGTCACCACCGGCTGCATGCCCTGCGCGCGGGCGGCGGCGGCAATATCCATCGCCAGCGCCTCGGCATTGCCGGTCTGGGTGCCGAAGAGAATATTCAGCACACTAGCCGCCGCCCTGGGAGCAGCGGCGGCAACCGATGTCTCCAGGCCGATGGCGGCGCGGGAATGGAGCCCCGCCAGAAAACCGGAAAGCCATGCGCGCTGATCACCATTGAAGGGCGCGTCTTCGGGAATATAAGGTATCTTCATCATGCTGCCCTGTGGCTGGATGCGGTGGCGAGGTCGGGAATGGCGCGGGCTGCGAAGAGCTCCTCGAAGCCCGGCAGACGGCCGATCTTCTCGATGTTTTTCCGGTTCTGCTGAATGATCCAGCCATAGGTGCCGGGGCTGTCCACCGACCAGATGTTCCTGCGCGCCAGCGCCTGCTTGTAATCGTCGAGGCGCTTGGCGGCGATCATCACCGCAAGCTGTTCATCGCTATGGTCTGAAAGCGCCTCGCGCGCATATTTCAGCAGCCGCTGCATCAGCGCATAATCTTCCGTGAGGATGAGATTGCGCACGGCTTTTTCAATGGCCGGGTCGGAAGGACCTGACGCCATCGGCACCCGCTGCATGGCGATGGCCTGCGCCATGCTCAACACGGTATAATTGTTGAGCAGCGCATACATTTCCTCGGTATCCGTCTCGCCATAACCCGGCACCGTTCCGTTCAAGACGGCCTTGCGGTCACGATAGGCGAGCTTGAACTTGCGCAATTGATGAGCGGCAAGCGCGGATGCCAGTTCCTCCAGCAGTTCCTTGCGGGGCTTCGCCTTCAGAATCTCGTCGCTGTCCTGATAAAGCAGCAGGGCGCGTGGCATGCCGTAAACGAAGTTATGCTGTTCGCTTTCCCAGTTTTCCAGAAGCCATGCCGCCTTGGCCGAGCCGGTCTCTGCGACATGCCAGGTCAGAAGCTGGTGGATGGCCTGATTATGAATGGCGGCCTGTTCATCCTCACCGGTGACTGAACCGAGCAGGATGGAATCGTGGCTGACTTTCTTCGGCAGATCGCCATAGGGATCATACTGATAAACGAAGCCGCCGCTCATGCCGTTGCCGAAACCCTTGCCGAAGCTGCCAAGGTTCAGCACCGCGCCGTTGGTCATGTATTCGCAGGCGAAATCACCCACGCCTTCGACCACGGCGGTGGCTCCGGAATTACGCACTGCGAAACGGTCTCCCGCCTGCCCTTCCACGAAGGTCCGACCGCCAGTGGCGCCGAACAGCGCGAAATTGCCGACCAGAACATTGCCGCCCGCCTCTTCCGATCCGCCGCCGGGGGAGCGCACGACGATGGTGCCGCCGCAGGCGCTTTTGCCGACGCCGTCATTGCAGGTGCCGGTATGGACCATGACCATGCCGTCATTGCAGAAGGCACCGAAAGACTGCCCGGCGGAACCGGATGTATCGATGCGCACCGAACCCGCCTCCAGGAACCGGCGGCCACGGCTGTCCCGCTTCACGGCCGGCAGCGCATCCGCCTCTTCATCGGAAAGCTCATGGTTCAGCATGCGTTCGATATCGACGGCGAGCTGACCGCCGACGCTCTTGTTGCAATTGTTGAGGAAACGATTGCCGCCAAGCTCGATGTTCTCGCGCCTGCTGTCGACCAGGGCCGAGCGCACGAGTTCGATGAAGGCATCATCAAGCGCAAAGTCCTTTTCCATATAGACGGGGCTGTCGATCTTCACCTCTTCGACCACGGCAAGCATTGCCCGGAGGTCAAGCTGGCCGACGCTGGCCGGATGATCGAGGAGGTGAAGAAGATCGGAACGGCCGCGTGCTTCCCGCAGCGAGGCAACCCCAAGCCCGGCCAAAATCTCGCGCGTTTCATGGGCGATGTTCATGAGATATTGCGCCAGCGCGCGCGGATCGCCGTTGAAGGCTTCCTGATTGGTGGTGAGACCGGCCGGGCACTTGATGTTGCAGTTCTTGGCCATGACGCATTTCAGCATCATCAGCGCCGTCGTGCCGAATTCGAAGCTGTCGCCGCCGAGAAGTGCGGATTTCACCACGTCGCTCGCCGTCTGGTGCGCGCCGGAGCAGCGCAGCAGCACCTTGGCGCGCAGGCCGGTGGCGCAAAGCGCCTGATGCACTTCTGCGATACCGATTTCCGCCGCGCGGCCGGTATATTTGAGGCTGGTGACGGCAGCTGCCCCCGTGCCGCCGGTGTTGCCGGCGACATTGATGACATCCGCCCCCGCCTTGGCGACGCCGACCGCAATCGTGCCGATGCCTTCCGACGAGACCAGCTTGACGATGACACGCACGCGCGCCGCCTTGGCGTCATGGATGAGCTGGGCCAGATCCTCGATGGAATAGGTGTCGTGATGCGGTGGCGGCGAAACAAGCTCGACGCCCGGTGTGCCGCCGCGTGCGGCGGCGATTTCCACCGTCACCTTGGGAGACGGCAACTGCCCGCCCTCACCCGGCTTTGCGCCCTGGCCGATCTTGATCTCGATTTCCTCCAGCATCGGATCGGCAAGATAGCCGGCCCAGACGCCGAAGCGGCCGGAAGCGAACTGCTTGATGCGCGAGGCACGGATGGTGCCATAACGGGAAATATGCTCGCCACCCTCGCCCGAATTCGACATGCCGCCGACCATGTTGGTGCCATGGGCAACCGCCTCATGGGCAGCGGCGACGAGCGCGCCGTGGCTCATGGCGCCCGATGCGAGGGTTTTGGTGATCTCGCTCGCCTTCTGAACGGCATCGAGCGGAATGCTTTCCGGTGCAGTGCGGATAAGCGAGAGATAGGCGGATGCTTCACCCTTTGCCTGAACCATGAGCGCGCCGCCTTCCAGCCAATGGCCTGGAATATCCGCACCGAAACGGTCAAGCAGCGACTGGCCGAGCGCGGCAAGCCGGGCAAGCTCATGACCGTGCGGGCCGGTCAATTGCAGCCGGAAAGCGCCGTCTCCCGCCTCTTCGCAGCGCAATCCGCGCACCATGAAGCTGTTATTGCCCTGCCGGGAAAAACGGCCCATTTCCCGGCGGAATTCTTCCGCGGAACCGGCGAATGTCACATCGGCCGGCAATTCCAGAACATCGCGCAGGGCGGCCGGGCGGCGCGCCCTTTCTTCCACCATCATGCGGGCAAAGGCGCGGTAACCGGGCGTTACCTCGAATCTGTCGATTGCGTCAGGCGTCAGCCGGTCGAAACTGTTGTGGTAATAGGCCGCATCGTTGAGACCGAAGGCATCTTCCAGCCGGTTGAGCGGCAGCAGGCGCAAAGCGTCCTCGTTTTCGGTTCCCTTGTCGAAACCGATCTTTTCCTCGGTCATATCCACGAAACCGCGAACAGCCGTCGTGCCATAGGAATGGCCGGCACCTTCCGCGCGCTCCTTAAAGAGACCGAGCAGGGGTATGTCGTTTTCGCCCTTCACGGACAGCGCCTTGCGGTGCCAGTCCGCCACCGCCTGCGCGATGACGGCGAAGTTGACGCCGCCCACCGGGGTCTTCACATTGGGGAAATAGCGCTTGAGCACCGCATCGTCGGTATCGAGGAAATTCGGTTCGAAGAACTCGCCGCCGATATAGCTTTCCGCCGTACACAGGCCCACCTTGCCCATGGTCTTCATCAGCGACTTTTCAGCCGCCTTGGCGAAACGCTTGAAGGCCTTGTCGGCATCGGCACCAAATTTCTCCTCGGCGCGAAACTGCACGCCGAGCGGATAGGCGGCCGAAGCGCCGAAGCCGAGGCTCGCCGCAATGTGATGCGAAGAGGAAAATTGCCCGCTTTCAACGATCAGCGACACGCGCAGCCGCAGACCTTCCTCGATCAGCCGCTGATTGATGGCGGAGACGACCATGATCATCGGCAAGGCCGCGCGGTTTGTCGAAACGTGCCGGTCGGTGATGATGGCGATGCCGCCTTCCTCTGCCGCGAAAGCCACAACCTCATCACAGAGGCCATCAATTGCCTGCCGCAGGGCCGTTTCATTGGCCTCCGCAACATCGAAGACCGGCGAATAGAGCATTTCGAAACGGCGAAGCGGCGTCTCCGACTGTTCGCGAATACGCAGCATATCGAGATGGGTCAGGATCGGAGAGCGCACGACGATCTGGCGGGCCTTCTTCGCGCCGCTGTTCGGCTTCGCACCGAGGGCGACACGCAACGTCATGCCATCGGCCTCACGAATACTGTCGAGCGGCGGATTGGTGACCTGCGCGAAGCGCTGTGAAAAATACTTCGCGACCCCGCCTTCCTGATCGGACAGCGCATTGATGGCATTGCCGTAACCCATCGCCGAAATCTTTTCCGCGCCTGAGGCCAGCATCGGGTCCATCAGGAATTTGAAGCTTTCCTGATTATGCGAATAGGCGACATAACGCTGGTGGCGTTCCAGATCGCCGTTGTAACGCAGCGGCGAGCCCTGCTTTTCCGCCGGCACTTCCGGCAGATCCTCCAGCATGACACGGGCTTCGCGCAGCAGGGATGAATAATCGCGGCGTGAGGCGAGAAGCTCCAGCGCTTCGACGGTGGAAAAGTCGCGGCGTTCTGCATGGTCGTAATAAAGCATGCCGCCCGCCTCGATGCGGCCGCGACGGATGACGCTCTCCGCCGGGAACGCGATCTGCCCGGCCTCCGACATGACGCAGAGATAATCTTCCGTCTCGACGGTGCGCAGCGGGCGCAGGCCAAGGCGATCGAGCCGCGCGCCGATGATGGTGCCATCGCCGAAGATCAGCGCGGCCGGGCCGTCATTCTTCTCCTCATAGAGCGAGAAATATTCCAGCATCGCCTTCACGGCCGGTGACAGGGTATCGTCATTTTCCCAGGCTGGCGGCATCATCGAGACCACGGCGGTGACGAGGTCGAGACCGTCTTCCATCACCCGCGCCTGCAGGGTCTGGTCCAGACGGCAGCTGTCCGACTGGCCCTTCGGGCGGATGATGCTGGCGTTCTTCGCCAGCGCCACGGCCGCTTCCGACAACCGGTTCTTCTTGTCGGTATTGAGTTCGCCATTATGCGCCATCAGGCGGAAGGGCTGCGCCATGGAAGGGTGCGGATCGGTATTGGTCGAAAAACGCGTGTGGAAATACATCGTATGCACTTCATGGCGCGGATCGGTGAGGTCGCAGAAGTAGGGCATGACCTCATGGGAGTTCAGGCGGCCTTTCAGAACCTGCGTGCGGGCGCTGAGCGACAGCGGATAAAAGCCAGAGAGTTCCGGCACCGTATAGGCAAGCGCCTCGATGGCGAGCAGCGCCTTGTGGATGCGCCAGTCGAATTCGGCAAGGCTGCCGCATTCGGCGGGAGCCGAAAAGACCCATTGGCGGATCGGCAACTGGTAGGGGATGGCGGCGGGACGGATGGCCGCATCATTCACCGGCACATCGCGAACGAGCAGGATTGCAAAGCCCTGCTCTTTGAGGGCGTTTGCGATGATACCGACAGCCTCGCCGTGGAAAGCCGGATTTTGCGGCAGGAAAAAATTGCCGACGCCGAAACGGCCGGCCTGCAAGCCGTCCTCACCGGTCAATTCCCGAAAGAAGGAAAGCGACAAATCCAGCGACACGCCGGCACCATCGCCGACACCTTCCGCCGACATGCCGCCGCGATGCGGCACGGCACAGAGAGCCTCGTGCCCGCGCTTCAGCACATCATGCGTCTGCACGCCGTCCTTGCGGGTGATGAAACCGACGCCACAGCTGCTTTTTTCAAAAGCCGCATCGTAAAGGCCGAATTTTTGCTCCGTCACACTCAAGGCACTCTCCTCTCGTTGCGCATTTCGCGCGGCATCGCCCTCTTTCCCGAAACCCGGCGCGTCAGCCGGCACTCTGCGGGCGGAGCCGCAGGCGACCTAGCTGCTCCTCATTCTTTTGCTTATCGGCGTTTAATGGCGCGAACGGTCGTTTTGCGGCCGTCAAACGGCTTGGCGGCGATGGCCGCTTTTTCGCAAATAATGATCGTCGTCGTTCGCATCGCGTTCCCTGAAGGCCGGCTGTCCGGCGGTGAGACACACTGAATTACGTCAGTATTGCTTACATAATATTTCATGATCGACCGAGTCAAGATTAAAATCGACCCGACGCAATAAAAAAACAAAACCGCCGCGAAATCCGACAGGATTCCGCGGCGCGATGGCTGCAGAGATTTTTAAATTGCCCGGATCACTCCGAAGGCATGTCCAGCGTGCGGCTGAACCAGAGGGCAATCAGCGTGCAGAGCGCACCCGACATCAGGTAAATGCCGACGGCGAAAAGGCCGAATTTGGACGAAAATCCGAGCGCAACGAGCGGCGCGAAACCGGCGCCGATCAGCCAGGAAATATCCGAGGTGAGCGACGCGCCGGTATAGCGGTACTCACGGCTGAAACGGGAAGCAAGCGCACCGCCCGCCTGACCGAAGGACAGGCCAAGCAGCGAAAAGCCGATCAGCACAAAGAGATAACGGCCAATATCACCGGAACCAAGAAGAACCGGCGCAACCAGACTGAAAAGACCGATCAGCACCGCCGCGATGGCCAGAAGCTTCCGCCGGCCGATCCTGTCGGCCAGAATACCGGAGACCACAATCATTCCGCCGGCGATGATGGCGCTGACGAATTGCACGAACAGGAAGTCCGAGACACGCTGGCTGGTGTTGAGCGAAACCCAGCTCAGCGGGAAGACCGTGACGAGATGAAAGAGCGCAAAGCTTGCCAGCGGCACGAATGCCCCCGTCACCACGACCGGAAACTGCGAACGCAGCATCTTAAACATGGGGCGCGGTTCCAGCTCGTGCTGTTCCAGCATGGCCTGGAATTCCGGCGTCACGATCATGCGCAGGCGGGCGAAGAGCGCGAGAACATTCAGCGCCAGCGCCACGAAGAACGGGAAACGCCAGCCCCAGGCGAGGAATTCCGCATTGGAAAGCTGCGTCACGAAGACGATGAAAAAGGCGCTGGCGAGACCGAAGCCCATGGCCGCACCGATCTGCGGCATCATGGCGTACCAGCCGCGTTGTTTCTGCGGTGCATTCATGGCGAGCAGCGAAACCAGACCGTCCCATGCGCCGCCGAGCCCAAGGCCCTGGCCGATGCGGAATACCGCCAGAAGACAGGGGGCAAGTATGCCCGCTTCCGCATAGGACGGAAGAAAGCTGATCGCCATGGTGGAACCACAGAGCGTGAAGAGGGCGGCCATCAGCTTCACGGCGCGCCCGAATTTGCGGTCGATCTGGAGGAAGATCAGCGAGCCGATTGGCCTTGCGATAAAGGCCAATGAGAAAACCGCGAAGGAATAGAGCGTCGCCGTCAGCGGATCGACGAAAGAAAAGAAGACGTGGGGGAAAACGAGCGCGGAGGCGATGGCATAGATGAAAAAGTCGAAGAATTCCGTCATTCTCGCAAGAATGACCGCAATCGTGATGCGATCCGGATCGACCTTGACGGGACCGGCCCCATTTCCGTTCGCCTCCGGCGCCTGCCCAAAGGATGGAGCAGCATTCGTATAACTCATAATATCCCTCCTGCGTCATGGACGAACCATTTCCTGTAACGCGCCGGCTCCTCTTCCGTTGCGTTACGATGCGACGGATTGTCACACGCACCCTACGTAACGTCAATTGAAGTTTGGCAATAAAGGGTTGCCCAGTCAGCCGACCATGCGATAATGCACGCGCTCCGTCCTTAAACGCAGCTCTGCCCGAGACATGGTGCATCGCGAAGGTTTCGCTGCACCGCGACAATATACCTCATTTGAAAAATGATGTTCGGCAATTATTCGCGGCATAATCCAAACTGTACGAGTTCAAAGAACGTGCGCACGATCAAAAAAATCCTATCCGCCCTTCTGGCAATCCCGGCTCTGCTGCTGCTCAGCGGCTGTAACCTCGTGGTGATGAACCCTTCGGGCGACGTCGCAATCCAGCAGCGCGATCTTATCATCACGTCCACGGTCTTGATGCTGCTGATCATCGTCCCCGTCATCGTCCTGACGCTTTTCTTCGCTTGGAAGTATCGGGAATCGGCAAAGGCCGAGGATTACGATCCCGAGTGGCACCACTCCACGCGCCTTGAAATGGTGATCTGGTCGGCTCCGGTCGCCATCATCCTGATGCTCGGCACGGTGACCTGGATTTCCACTCACCGTCTCGACCCCTATCGCCCGCTGGAGCGTATCGACGAGAACCGCCAGGTGACCGCCGATGTCAAACCGATCACGGTGGAAGTGGTGGCCATGGACTGGAAGTGGCTGTTCTTCTATCCCGAACTCGGCATTGGCAGCGTCAATGAATTCGCCGCTCCGGTCGATGTTCCGATCAATTTCAAGATCACCGGCACGACGGCGATGAACTCCTTCTTCGTTCCCGCGCTCGCCGGCCAGATCTACGCCATGGGCGGCATGCAGACCAAGCTGCACGCCGTCATCAACAAGGAAGGCGTCTATGACGGCTTCTCGGCCAACTTCTCCGGCCCCGGCTTCTCCCACATGCGCTTCAAGTTCCACGGCCTCAGCCAGCAGGGCTTCGACCAGTGGGTTGCCAAGGCGAAAGAGGGCGGCAAGGGCTTCGGCCGTCAGGAATATCTGGAATTCGCCAAGCCTTCCGAGCGCGAGCCGGTACAATATTTCGCTTCGGTCGATCCCGAGCTCTACAGTGCCATCCTCAACCGCTGCGTCGAGCCCAACAAGCTCTGCATGCGTGACATGATGCATATCGACGCCAATGGCGGCGGCGGCAAGGAAGGCATCGATATCGCCAAGGCGCTGAACTCCGTCGTCTGCACGCCGCTTGCGCCCTTTGGCGTCGCCAGCGGTCCCCAATCCACTCCGGCTGCGCTCGAAGGACAGACTTTCGAGCCTGCGGCGCTGCCGGAAACGAAACAAGTCGCTGGCTGACGGATACGTCCCGGCATTATGCGGCGCGGCCAATGGCTGCGCCGATCTTATGTCTTAGAATCGCAAGAGGCTAAAAATGATCGTCAATTCCGATCAAACGTCGTTCCTGTTCGGGAAGCTGACATGGGAGTCCATCCCGCTTCACGAGCCCATTCTTGTCGCAACCTTCGCGGCCGTGGCTCTGGGCGGTATCGCCGTCGTCGGCGCCCTCACCTATTTCCGCCTCTGGGGCTATCTCTGGAATGAATGGTTCACGAGCATCGATCACAAGAAGATCGGTATCATGTACATCATTCTGGCGCTCGTCATGCTGCTGCGCGGTTTCGCCGACGCCATCATGATGCGCGTCCAGCAGGCGATCGCCTCGGGCGGATCGGAAGGTTACCTTCCGCCGCACCATTACGACCAGATCTTCACGGCCCACGGCGTTATCATGATCTTCTTCATGGCCATGCCGATGATCACGGGTCTGATGAACTTCGTCGTGCCGCTGCAGATCGGCGCACGCGACGTTTCGTTCCCCTTCCTCAACAACTTCTCCTTCTGGATGACCACGGCCGGCGCCGTCATCACCATGATCTCGCTGTTCGTGGGTGAATATGCGCAGACCGGCTGGTTGGCCTATCCGCCGCTCTCCGGCATCGATGGAAGCCCGGGCGTCGGGGTGGATTATTACATCTGGGGTCTGCAGATCGCCGGTGTGGGAACGACGCTATCGGGCATCAACCTGATCGTGACGATCATCAAGATGCGCGCGCCTGGCATGACCATGATGCGCCTGCCGATCTTCGTCTGGACGTCGCTGTGTTCGAACATCCTGATCGTGGCCTCCTTCCCGATCCTGACCGGCACGCTCGCCCTTCTCACCCTCGACCGTTACGTTGGCACCAACTTCTTCACCAACGATCTCGGCGGCAATCCGATGATGTATGTCAACCTCATCTGGATCTGGGGCCATCCCGAAGTCTACATTCTGGTGCTGCCGGCCTTCGGCGTCTTCTCGGAAATCGTCTCGACCTTCTCCAACAAGCGCCTTTTCGGTTATGCCTCGATGGTCTACGCCACGGGCGTCATCACCATCCTCGCCTATATCGTGTGGCTGCACCACTTCTTCACCATGGGTTCCGGCGCAAGCGTCAACGCTTTCTTTGGCATCACCACGATGATCATCTCGATCCCGACAGGTGCGAAGATCTTCAACTGGCTCTTCACCATGTATAAGGGCCGCATCAAGTTCGACGTTCCGATGCTCTGGACCATCGGCTTCATGATCACCTTCGTCATCGGCGGCATGACCGGCGTTCTTCTCGCCGTTCCGCCGGCGGACTTCGTGCTGCACAACTCGCTGTTCCTCATCGCCCACTTCCACAACACCATCATCGGTGGCGTCGTGTTCGGTGTGCTTGCGGGTATCGTCTACTGGTTCCCGAAGGCATTCGGATACCGGCTCGATCCTTTCTGGGGCAAGCTGTCCTTCTGGTTCTGGTTCATCGGCTTCTATTTCGCCTTCATGCCGCTTTATATTCTCGGCCTGATGGGCATCACCCGCCGTATCAGCCAGTTCGAGGATAATTCCCTGCAGATCTGGTTCGTGATCGCCGCCTTCGGCGCCTTCCTGATCGCGCTCGGCATCGCCTCCTTCGTCATCCAGCTTATCGTCAGCTTCCTGAAGCGCGACAAGCTGCGTGACGTGACCGGCGACCCCTATAACGGCCGTACGCTGGAATGGTCGACATCGTCACCGCCACCCGCCTACAACTTCGCCTTCACGCCCGTCATCCATGATGTCGACGCCTGGGCGGATATGAAGAAGCGCGGTTACAACCGTCCCAAGGAAGGCTTCATTCCGATCCATATGCCGAAGAACACCGGCGCGGGCGTGATCATCAGCGCCATCAGCGTAGTTCTCGGCTTCGCCCTGGTATGGCACATCTGGTGGCTTGCGGCTCTGTCGATGCTCGCCATCATCGCGGTCTCCATCGCCCATACCTTCAACTACAATCGCGATTATTACATTCCGGCTTCCGACGTTTCGACGGTCGAGGCGGAACGTACCAAGCTGCTCGCGGAACAGGCGTAACGGAACATGTCTCATACACCTGCACAAAGCGTCGACGGCGCTGAACCACCGGTCTTCTACCTGAAGGAAGACCATCACCCGGAGAATGGCACCTCGCTGGGCTTCTGGCTCTACCTGATGAGCGACTGCCTTATCTTCGCGACGCTGTTTGCCACCTATGCCGTTGTCGGCCGCAACTACGCGGCCGGCCCTTCCGGCGCCGACCTCTTCGACCTGAAGCTGGTGGCGATCAATACCGGCTTCCTGCTTTTCTCCTCCATCACCTATGGCTTCGCCATGCTGGAAATGGAAAAGCAGAAGGTAAAGGCCACGCTGGTCTGGCTGGGTGTGACCGGCCTTTTCGGCCTCGCCTTCCTCGCCGTCGAACTCTACGAGTTCCATCACCTGATCGCGGAAGGCGCCGGTCCGCAGCGTTCGGCGTTCCTGTCGGCCTTCTTCGCGCTGGTCGGCACGCACGGTCTGCACGTCACCTTCGGCATCATCTGGCTCGTCACGCTGATGTTCCAGGTCGCCAAGCACGGCCTGATCGCGGCAAACAAGCGCCGCCTGATGTGCCTGTCGATGTTCTGGCACTTCCTTGACGTCATCTGGATCGGCGTCTTCTCCTTCGTTTACCTCATGGGAGTTCTTTGATGAGTTCCGAAGCACACGCACATCACGACGCGCATGGCGACGACCATCATCACCATGATGGCGCAAGCCACGGCACCTTCAAGAGCTACATGATCGGCTTCGTCCTGTCGGTTATCCTGACGGCGATCCCCTTCTGGCTGGTCATGGGTGACGTTCTTGAAAACAAGACCCTGCTGGTCATCGCCATCATGGGTCTCGGCGTCATCCAGATCTTCGTGCACATGATCTACTTCCTGCACATGGACACCAAGTCCGAAGGCGGCTGGACCTTCATGGCGCTGATCTTCACCGTCGTGGTGCTCCTGATCACGCTCTCCGGCTCGCTCTGGGTCATGTACAACATGAACAAGAACATGATGCCGCTGCACATCGAGGATGTGAAAAACCTGCCCTGAGCAGCAGAGACCTACGGCCTGCCGGATTTCCGGCGGGCCGCCTTCGCGCCAACACATAACCCCATGAATCGTGGTGCGATTTATGGGGTTATTTGCTGAAAAAAGCGCATGCGGGCGCTAGAGTTTTTTCGCTTTTCTTCGAATCGCGAAAACACTCTAACTCTTTGTTTTGGCGCATTTCCGGACGGAAAACCGGGTTCCACTTTTCCTGGAAATGCTCTAGGAAACCCGCCAAAGCAGACTGGTTTCTGCCAGGCGCGCTTCGCAAGGACCGTGACATGAGCGAAACCACACCCCATAACCGGCGCATCCGCCCTGCGGCCATCGTCGTCCTGTTCCTGACCGTTGTTCTGACGGGTCTGCTGCTCGCGCTCGGCACATGGCAGGTCAAGCGCCTGTCCTGGAAACTCGATCTTATCGAGCGGGTCGAAGCCCGCGCCCATGCCGATCCCGTCGACGCCCCTGCCGCCAAAGAATGGCCGGTGCTCGGCGATCCGGCGGAATACGAATATCGCCGTGTGAAACTGTCCGGCACCTTCCTCAATGACAGGGAGGTACAGGTCTATACGGTCACGGACCTCGGCCCCGGTTACTGGGTGATGACGCCGCTCAAGCGCGACGATGGCTCCAGCATCATCGTCAATCGCGGCTTCGTGCCGTCCGACAGACGCGATCCGTCCTCCCGCCAGGAAGGCGAACCGGCCGGAAACGTCGAGATCGTCGGGCTGATGCGCGCCCCCGAAACCGGTGGGCTTTTCCTGCGCACCAACGATCCGGCAAATGGCCGCTGGTATTCCCGCAACATCCCGCAAATCTCGCAGGCATCCGGCCTTTCCGATGTCGCGCCGTTCTATGTCGATGCCGATGCAACCCCCAATCCGGGCGGCCTGCCGGTCGGCGGCAAGACCATGCTCACCTTCCCCAACAACCACCTCTCCTATGCCGTTACGTGGTATATTCTGGCGGCGATGGTGGTGGCTGCGGGCTGGTATGTCCTGCGCAACCTCAACGCCCCCAAACCGAAGGGGGACGAGGACTAAGCAGCCGGTTTTACCGGATGGTTCATAAAAGCACTTCCTTCTTCACGTTTTGCTGATCTATAACGACAGTTCGGCCTGACATTGCCCGTCGGCGCATTTTGTTTCGGTGAGTTATGGCAAGAGCATTTCTTCTCGTTCTGGATTCCTTCGGCGTCGGCGGCGCACCCGACGCGGAGCGCTATGGCGATCTTGGCGCAAACACGCTCGGCCATATCGCGGAATTCTGTGCAGCAGGCGCTGCCGACAAAGCGGGGCTTCGCTCCGGTCCGCTGAAATTGCCGAACATGTGTTCGCTCGGCCTGCTGGAGATTGCGCGGCGGGCAAGCGGCGACATTCCCGCCGGCATGGAACCGCCCGAGCGCATTTTCGGCCTGCACGGTTCCGCCAGCGAAATCTCCAAGGGCAAGGATACACCTTCCGGTCACTGGGAGATCGCCGGTACGCCCGTCACCTTCGACTGGGGATATTTCCCGACGGAAGGCGATGCGTTTTCGCCGGAACTGGTGGAAGCGATCTGCAGGCAAGCCGATATTCCGGGCATTCTCGGCAATTGCCATGCTTCCGGCACCGAGATCATCGCTGCGCTCGGCGAGGAGCATATCAGGACCGGTAAACCGATCTGCTACACCTCATCCGATTCCGTTTTCCAGATCGCCGCGCACGAAACGCATTTCGGTCTGGAGCGGCTCATCGCGCTCTGCGAGACGGTGCGCAAGCTGCTCGATCCTCTGAATATCGGTCGCGTCATCGCCCGCCCCTTCATCGGCGAGACGGCCGCGACCTTCGAACGCACCGGCAACCGCCGCGATTTCTCCGTTCTGCCACCGGAACCGACCCTGCTCGACAGGCTTGTGGAGGCCGGCCGAAAAGTGCACGCCATCGGCAAGATCGGCGATATCTACGCCCATCAGGGCGTCTCGCGCATCATCAAGGCAAATGGCAACAGCGCCCTGATGGATGCGACATTGCAGGCTATCGATGAGGCTGAAAACGGCGATCTCGTCTTCACCAATTTCGTCGATTTCGACATGCTTTACGGCCATCGCCGCGACGTTGCCGGTTACGCCGCCGCCCTTGAGGCCTTCGATGCGCGAATCCCCGAAATCCATCGCAAGATGGCGCCGGGTGACATCGCCCTTCTGACCGCCGATCACGGCTGCGACCCCACATGGCGAGGCACGGACCATACACGGGAAAGGGTGCCGATCATGGCATTCGGGCCGGGCATTCGCTTGCGCGATGTCGGCATCCGTTCAAGCTACGCCGATATAGGCGAAAGCATCGCTCACCATCTTGGCATCGAGGCCGGTTCTCACGGCAGGAGCTTCATTTGACATCGCATTTGCTGAAAGCGGAAATTCACTGCCACATCGAAGGTGCGGCCCCGCCCGCCCTTGTCGCTAAACAGGCGGAGAAATACGGCATCGACACCAGCGGTTTTCTGCGGAACGGCCAATATGTCTGGTCGGATTTCGCCGAATTCATCCGTTGTTACGATGCGGTGGCGCAGGTGTTCAAGACGGATGAGGACTATGCCATCCTGACTGAAACCTATCTGACCGAACTTGCCGAAGCCAATACCATCTATAGCGAGCTGATCATTTCGCCCGATCACGGCGACCGCATCGGGCTTGGCGCCGACGCCTATCTGGCCGGCATTGCCGAAGGCATCCGCATCGCAAGGGAAAAGACGGGGATCGAAACCCGCATCATCGTCACCGGTGAGCGCCACTTCGGCCCGGAGCGGGTAATCGCCGCGGCCGAATATGCGGCACGCGCCCAACATCCGCTGGTGACGGGCTTCAACATGGCCGGCGAAGAGCGCATGGGCCGCGTCGCCGATTATGCACGCGCCTTCGACATCGCCCGCGATGCCGGCCTTGGGCTGACCATTCATGCCGGCGAGGTTTGCGGACCGGAAAGCGTTACCGATGCGCTCGATCTCGTCAAACCGTCCCGCATCGGGCATGGCGTGCGCGCCATCGAAGATGCCGGTCTCATCGCCCGGCTGGCCGAGGTGGGAACGGTTCTGGAAGTCTGCCCCGGCTCGAATATCGCGCTCAACGTCTATCCTGATTTTGCCAGCCACCCGCTGAAAGCTCTCAGCGACGCCGGGGTGCGAGTGTGCATCAGTTCCGACGACCCGCCATTCTTCTTCACCTCGCTTGCGCGGGAATATGCGCTGGCTGCGGACGAGTTCGGCTTCAGCGATGCCGAGATCAACCGTATGACACGGACCGCACTGGAATGCGCCTTCGTGGACGAGGAAACACGCGCGCGACTGCTTGCGAAACTCGATGGCGCCTGACGCTGCGGTTCGCGGGGTAAAACCGCGAAGAAGGCTTGCGAAAAACGCACTTTCGGTGAATTACAGGGCATAAGATAAAAGGAAGGCCAGTTTCATGGACGGCGTCACAGTCATCGAACATCCGCTGGTGCGGCACAAACTCACTATCATGCGCAAGAAGGAAACTTCCACGGCCGGCTTCCGCCGCCTGCTCAGGGAAATTTCGACGCTGCTCTGCTATGAAGTGACGCGCGACCTTGAGATGACGATGGAAACCATCGATACACCGCTTGAAACCATCGAGGCCCCCGTGCTCGAAGGCAAGAAGCTGGTTTTCGCCTCCATCCTGCGCGCCGGCAACGGCCTCCTGGAAGGCATGCTCGAACTCGTGCCTTCGGCGCGTGTTTCCCATATCGGCGTTTATCGCGATCATGACACGCTGGAAGCTGTCGAATATTACTTCAAGGCTCCGGAAAGTCTCGATGCGCGCCTGATCATCGTTGTCGACCCGATGCTCGCGACCGGCAATTCCTCCATCGCCGCCGTTGAAAAGCTGAAGGAGCGCGGTGCGAAGAACATCCGCTTCCTGTGTCTGCTGGCGGCGCCCGAAGGCATCAAGAATTTCCGTGAAGCGCATCCCGATGTGCATATCTACACCGCCGCCATCGACAGCCATCTGAACGAGAAGGGTTATATCGTTCCCGGCCTCGGGGACGCCGGCGACCGCATGTATGGCACCAAATAACGCCGTTCATCATCGCTTAACCGTTTGAGCCATTCGCCGCCTCCACCAGCGGCGAATGGCTTTTTATTTTAAGGTTTCAGCATGTTTTGCGTCTATTCTGGGCAAGAATAACCTGCCCCTGGAGGAGCAAAGACTTGCTGACGCGCGCGATTTTTCTGCTTGTTGGTCTTTCGGTCGGTGCCACGCAAATTCCGGCGCTGGTGGAAAAGTTTCAGCCGCGCCCGGAAGCAAGCATTGAGAAAGCGGAAGTCAGACCCGAAGCAGCCAAACCGGAGTCCGTTTCGCTGGGCGGCGTCAATCTGAAAGCGGATGCCCGCGGCCACTTCAACGCCACCTTCCGCATCAACGGCAAATCCTTCGACGGGCTTGTCGATACCGGCGCTTCCATGGTCGCCATCAACGAGACGATTGCGCGCCGGCTCGGTTACGGCGTCAACAGCCTCGATTATAAATATGCGATTTCAACGGCCAATGGCCAGACCATGGCCGCCTATGTGAAGCTCGACCGGGTGGAGATCGGCGCTATCCGGGTTCAGAATGTCGACGCCATGGTGCTGAAGGACAATGCGCTCGGCAACATGCTGATCGGCATGAGCTTCCTGAAACAACTATCGTCCTTCAAGGTATCGGGCGGCGAGATGCGGCTGGTCAGGTGATCCGCTCAAGAACGGGCGCACCAATCTCCGGCGCGCTGTCAGCAAATCCGTAGCAGGTCGCTACCCTTTTCACCGCACGTTCTGCTTCCTCCCTGGAAGCAGCATGGACAATGGCGATCGACTCGCCCTTTTCCACTTTTGCACCGAGCGGCAGAATATCCGAGATACCGACGGACGGATCGATCGTGTCCGATGGCTTTCTTCTGCCGCCGCCGAGTTCGACGACAACCATGCCAAGATCGCGCGTGGCGCAGGAGGCGAGCAAACCGCTGCGCTCCGCCAGAACCGGAAGAATGACCGGCGCTGATGGCAAATAGCGCGACGGGCGCTCGACGAAATCCGATGGACCGCCCAGTGCCGAAGCCATCCGTGCAAAGATTTCCAGCGCCCGGCCGGAGGAGAGCGCAGCCGACGCCAGCGCCTCTCCTTCCTCCAGCGTGGCCGCCTTTTGCGCCTGCACCAGCATTTCCGCCGCAAAGGACAGGACCACCTTTTCAAGACGGGTGTCGGCCTTGCGACCGGCCAGAAAATCCAGACAATTGACGATTTCGACCGCATTGCCGGCGGCATCGCCAAGCGGCTGGTTCATGTCGGTTATCAGGGCGGTTGTCGGCAGGCCCGCGCCATTCGCCACATCGACCAGCGCGCGGGCCAAATTGCGGGCATCCTCAACGCTCTGCATGAAAGCACCGCTGCCGACCTTCACATCAAGAACCAGCGTCTGCAGCCCGGCTGCAAGCTTCTTCGACAGGATGGAGGCCGTGATCAGCGGTATGGAATCGACCGTCGCGGTCACATCGCGAATGGCATAGAGGCGTTTATCAGCGGGGGCGAGATCGCCCGTCTGGCCGATGATGGCGCAGCCGACCGTCTTTACCGTCCGGCGGAACAACACCTCGTCCGGCATGACGTTGTAACCGGGGATCGCTTCCAGCTTGTCCAGCGTGCCGCCGGTATGGCCAAGGCCCCTGCCGGAAATCATCGGCACGGCGAGACCGCAGGCAGCAACGATGGGGGCGAGCATCAGGGAGACATTATCGCCAACACCGCCGGTGGAGTGCTTGTCCGCCACCGGCCTGCCCAGATCGCTCCAGGACAGGACCTCACCGCTGTCGCGCATCGCAAGCGTCAGCGCCACCATCTCATCCCGGGTCATGCCGCGAAAGAACACCGCCATGGCAAAGGCAGCCGCCTGCCCTTCCGAGATGCCGTCTTTCGAAAGCGCTTCTATGAAAGCGGCAATCTCCCGAGGCTCAAGTGACAGGCCATCGCGTTTGCGCCGGATGATTTCCTGCGGGATCAAGCTCAATACCCGCTGGCGGCCTTGGCGGGCTCGCCGCCGGCCAGCACGTTCAGCACATCATCGAGAACACCGGAAGCGCCGAAACGGAAGGTGGACGGCATGGCCCAGTTGGGCGCCATGATGGTTTCCGCAAGCCTGAGGTAAAGCGTGGCGTCCTCCACCGTGCCGATACCGCCGGCGGGCTTGAAACCCACCTTCTGCCGGCTATCGCGGATCGCCTGCAACATGATGTCGGCGGCCTCCAGCGTGGCATTGATGGCAACCTTGCCGGTCGAGGTCTTGATGAAATCGGCCCCTTCGGCAATGGCGAGTTCGGATGCGCGACGGATCAGCGCCTTGTCCTTCAACTCGCCGGTTTCAAGAATGACCTTGAGCAGCACGGGTGCAACGCAGGCCTTGCGAACGGCGGCCACCATGGTAGACACCGCCGTTTCATCGCCGGCTATGAATTTGCGATAGGGAATGACGAGATCGACTTCGTCAGCGCCGTCGCGGATCGCCGCCTCGGTTTCGGCAACCACGGTCGCGATGTCGAGATCGCCCGAAGGAAAATTGACGACCGTGGCGATGCGGATAGCATGGTCTTTTCCGAAAGCAGCACGGGCCTGCGCCACGAAGCGCGGCCAGATGCAGATTGCAGCCGTATTGCCATATTCCGTATGCGCGCGCTGGCACAGAGCGGCGATCTGCTCGGGCGTGCAGTCTTCCTTGAGATTGGTAAGGTCCAGCAAGGACAGGGTGAGGGCAGCCGCTTCGCGCGGACGCTGGAGTTCCATGGTCACGCTCCTCCTGCGATCATTTCCTTCAGAATGGCGGCAAGCCTCTTGCCACCCACGGGAGCCATATCCTTGGTTTCTTCATGGCTCAGTTCCGCGCCGGTCATGCCGGCACCGTAATTGGTAATAACCGATGCGGCAGCAACGCGCATCCCGAAAAAGCGCGCAAGGATGACTTCCGGCACGGTGGACATGCCAACTGCATCCGCTCCCAGCAGCCGCGCCATGCGGATTTCCGCCGGCGTTTCGAAGCTCGGGCCGGAAAACCACATATAGACGCCGCCGAACAAAGGCACCGTAGCGCGGATGGCGGCGTTGCGCATGGCAAGCATCAGATCGGGATCGTAAGCGGTGGTCATGCCGACGAAGCGGCGGTCGCTTTCCTCGCCGATCAGCGGGTTCATGCCGGAATAGTTGATGTGATCGGTGACCTGCATGACCGAGCCGGGCGGCATATCCTGCCTGACCGAACCTGCCGAATTGGTGAGGATGAGCGACTGCACGCCAAGACCGGCCAGCGCCCCGATGATCGCGCGCATGGCGGACGGATCGCCCTTTTCGTAATAATGCACCCGGCCGGAGAGCATCATGACCGGCTCACCACCAAGATAGCCCGCCACCAGCTCGCCCGCATGGCCGGAAACGCCGCTCGCAGGAAAACCGGGAAGTTCGGCATAGGGCACCCGGATCGGGTCGCTGACGTCTTCCACCAGCGAACCGAGGCCCGAGCCGAGGACGATGGCGACGCGCGGCATCAGGCCGTTCAGGCGCTCCACCAGAATATCGATCAGCATATCCGGCATCAGGGCAGCTCTGTCTTGAAGCTGAAGGGCAAAAGCTCTTCCATGGTCATGACCTTCTGCACGCCGGTTTCGTCGCAGAGATAGACTTTCGTATCCGGCGTGGCGAATTCGGCGATCTTCTGCCGGCAGCCGCCGCAGGGTGGGCAAAGAGCAAGCTTTTCGGCGATGACGGCGATTTCGCTGATCTTCTTCGCCCCACCCATGATCATGGCGCTGATGGCGGAAGGTTCAGCGCACCAGCCCTGCGGGAAGGAGAGGTTCTCGATATTGGCGCCCTTGTAAATCTTGCCGTCTTCAGCGCGGATCGCCGCACCGACCGGAAATTTCGAATAGGGCGCATGGGCAAAGGCCATGGCCTCCACCGCCGCCTCGAAAAGGGCATGGGACATCGGATCTCGGGACATGGATTTAACGCTCCTTCGCATAGGCAACGCCACCGGCCTTGGGGGGCTTGGCGACGCCGATGAAACCGGCAAGCAGGATGCAGGTCAGAATATAGGGCATGGCCTGGAATATCTGCACCGGCACCTCGCCGATACCCGGCACGGATTTGCCCTGCATGAAGTTGGCGAAGGCATCCAGAAAACCGAAGAGCAGGCAGGCCAACATGACCGGCACCGGCTTCCATTTGGCAAAAATCAGTGCCGCGAGCGCAATATAGCCCTTGCCGGCCGACATATTGGCGATGAAGGCCGCCGACTGCGCCACGGCGAGATAGGCGCCCGAAAAACCGCAGAGGAAGCCGGCGACGATGACGGCGCGGAAACGCATCCATGTCACCGAAATGCCGGCCGTATCCACCGCGCCCGGATTTTCACCGACAGCGCGCAGACGCAGGCCGAAACGGGTACGGTAAAGCACCCACCAGGAGAGCGGCACCGCCAGAAAGGCGAGATAGGTGAGGATATTGTTGCCGGAAATGACATTGGCATAGAGCGGGCCGATGAAGGGCACCTCGCGCATCGCATCCGCACCCGGCAGGATGATCGGCGCAAAGCGGCCCTCGGACGGCAATTGCGGCGTGCGGCCGCCTTGCCCGAACCAGGCCTGCCCCAGAACCACCGTCAGGCCGGCGGCGATGAAGTTCAGCGCCACGCCCGACACGATCTGGTTGCCGCGATTGGTGATGACGGCGAAACCATGGATCAGCGAGAAGAGGATGGAGACGGTGATGCCCGCCAGCAGACCGGCCCATGGATCTGCCGTGAGATAGGCGACGCAGGCGGAAGCGAAGGCCGCCGCCAGCATCTTGCCTTCAAGGCCGATATCGAACACGCCAGCGCGTTCGGAAAAAAGCCCGGCAAGTGCGGTGAAGAGAAGCGGGATGGTGAGGCGGACGGTCGAGCCGAGGATGCTGACCAGCATATCGAAGAAATCCATATCAGCTCACCCCTTTGCCAAATGCTGGTAGATGCGGACGACCGCCGGCCGGTACATATATTCCAGCGCGCCGGCGAAGAGGATCACCAGACCCTGAATGACCACGATCATTTCGCGGGTAATGTTCGGCATCTCGAAGGAAAGATCCGCACCGCCCTGATAGAGAATGCCGAACAGCAATGCCGCGAAGATGATGCCAAGCGGATGGCTTCGCCCCATCAGCGACACGGCAATGCCGACGAAGCCAGCACCGCCGACGAATTCCACCTGCAGGCGGGCGGAAGCGCCCATGACCGGGTTCAGCGCCATCATGCCCGCCAGACCGCCCGAAATGAGCATGGCGATGATGACGGTGCGTGCATAGGGAATGCCGGCATAGATGGCGGCTGAGGGACTGATGCCGAGCGTGCGCATCTCATAACCGAGCTTGGTGCGCCAGATGAGCACCCAGACGAGGAAACACATGACCAGTGCGATGATGAAGGAGACGTTGAACGGCGCCGGCCCGAGCTTAAGGCCGAACAGCGCCATCAACCAGTCGAGCTTCGGCAATTGCCCGCCCGGCAGAAAGGTGCGCGTTTCCGGCGCCATCTTGCCCGGCACGATCAGCACATTCACCAGCAGATAGACCATCAGCGCAGCCGCGATGAAGTTGAACATGATGGTGGTGATGACGACGTGGCTGCCGCGTTTTGCCTGCAGCCAGGCCGGAATGAAAGCCCAGGCCGCGCCAAAAAGCGCGGCACCGATGACGGCGAAAGGCATCGTCACATACCACGGCACGTAACGGTCGAGCGCCAGCGCCACCAGCGCGGCACCCAGACCGCCAATATAGGCCTGACCTTCCGAGCCGATGTTGAACAGGCCGGCATGGAAGGCCACGGCGACGGAAAGGCCGGTGAAGATGAAGCTCGTCGTGTAGAAGAGCGTGAAGCCGATGGCGTCGCCACGGCCAAGCGCACCTTCGATGAGCAGGCGGAGCGCCGCCAGCGGGCTTTCACCGATCGACCAGACAACGAGGCCGGAAATCAGAAAGGCGGTGACGACGTTCAAAAACGGCAACAGGCCGTAGCTGATCCAGTTTGGTAGGGGTACGGAAGCGGTGCTCATTCATGCCTCATGCGGCGATGCCGGCCATCATCAGGCCCAGCGTCTGTTCTTCGGCTTCCGCCGTTTTTTCTCCAACGACACGGCCGGCGAACATGACCATGATCCGGTCCGAAAGGGAACGGATTTCATCGAGTTCGACCGAAACCAGCAAAATCGCCTTACCAGCATCGCGCATTTCGATGATGCGGCGATGGATGAATTCGATGGCGCCGATATCCACGCCGCGTGTCGGCTGGCCGATGATCAGCATCTTCGGGTCACGCTCGATTTCGCGGGCGACGACGATCTTCTGCTGATTGCCGCCGGAAAAATTGGCGGTCTTCAGCTGCGGGTTCGGCGGGCGGATATCGTATTTCTCGATCTTTTCGACCGCATCCTTGCGGATGGCCTCGGGATTGAGGAAAGGTCCTTTGCCGTATCGCTCATCATGGTGATAGCCGAGGATTGAGTTTTCATATTCCTCGAATTTCAGCACCAGCCCCATATGGTGGCGGTCTTCCGGAATATGCGCGAGGCCGAGCCTGCGCAGAATGGCCGGATCGGGGCGGTCCACCTTCTGGCCATCCACCCATATCTCGCCCGAATGGGGCTTGCGGATACCGGCGATGGCTTCGAGCAGCTCCGACTGGCCATTACCCGCCACGCCGGCAATGCCGACGATTTCACCGGCGCGGACATCGAGCGAGACATCGTCCACCATGGTGACGCCGCGACTGTCCTTGACAGTGAGACTGCGGATGGAGAGCAGAACATCGCCCGGTGTCGTCTCGCCCTTTTCCACCCTGAGCAGCACGCGGCGGCCAACCATCAGCTCGGCCAGTTCCTCGACGCTGGTTTCGGAAGTTTTGCGGGTTGCGACCATTTCACCGCGGCGCATGACGGAGACGGAATCCGTGATCGCCATGATTTCGCGCAGCTTGTGGGTGATGAGGATGACGGTCTTGCCCTGCTCGCGCAGGACGCCGAGAATCTTGAAAAGGTGATCGGCCTCGGCCGGTGTCAGAACGCCGGTCGGCTCATCGAGGATCAGGATTTCGGCGCCACGATACATGGCCTTGAGGATTTCGACGCGCTGCTGCAGACCAACAGGCAGTTCTTCGATGACAGCATCCGGATCGACTTCCAGACCGTAATCGTCCTCGAGGCGCTGCAATTCCTTGCGGGCCGCCGCCCGGCCCTTGGCGAGCGATGCGCCGCCTTCCGCGCCGAGCATGACGTTTTCCAGCACGGTGAAATTTTCCACCAGCATGAAGTGCTGATGCACCATGCCGATGCCGGCATTGATGGCCGTCTGGCTGTCACGGATCGCGACGGGCGTGCCATTCACCCGGATTTCACCGGCATCCGCCTGGTAAAAGCCGTAGAGGATCGACATCAGGGTCGACTTCCCGGCACCGTTTTCCCCGATAATGCCGTGGATCGTGCCCTTGGCGACAGTCAGATTGATATTCTTGTTGGCGTGAACGGCACCGAATTTCTTGTCGATGCCCACCAGTTCGATTGCAGGGTCCATACTCAAACCGAAACCTCTCCGAAGGCTGGATATGAAAAGGGCGCAAGATGAAAAACATCATGCGCCCCCGTTACATATCATATCATTTCGGGCAGGAATTATCCGCCATATAGTCATGAACCTTGACGGCGCCGGAGATGATATCGGCCTTCGCCTTGTCCACGGCGGCGGTCATTTCCGGCGTGATCAGGGCCTTGTTATTGTCGTCGACCGCGTAGGCGACGCCATCTTCCTTGACGCCGAGGGCAACGATGCCGGGGGTGAACTTGTCGTCCTTGGCATCCTTGTAGGCATTGTAGACGGCCAGATCGACGCGCTTGACCATGGAGGTCAGAACCGAACCCGGATGCAGGTGGTTCTGGTTGGAATCGACGCCGATCGAGAACTTCTTGTTGTCGGCGGCAGTCTGCAGCACACCGATACCGGTCGCACCGGCTGCCGCGTAAATCACGTCCGCACCCTGGTCGATCTGGTTCTTGGTGAGTTCGCCGCCGCGCACCGGATCGTTCCAGGCAGCACCCGTGGTGCCGGTCATGTTCTGGAAGACTTCGATCTTGTCGTTGGCAGCCTTGGCGCCCTGCGCATAACCACAGGCGAACTTACGGATCAGCGGAATATCCATGCCGCCGATGAAGCCGACCTTGCCGGTCTTGGAGGCCATGCCGGCTAGAAGACCGACGAGATAGGAGCCTTCGTGCTCCTTGTAGACGACGGAGCGGACATTCGGCAGCTCGACGACGGAATCGACGATGACGAACTTGGTGTCAGGGAATTCGGCTGCGACCTTTTCCATGGCCGAGGTCCAGGCGAAGGAAACGGCGACGACCGGGTTGAAGCCCTTGCTCGCAAAGTTGCGGATGGCCTGTTCGCCCTGCGTGTCGCTGGTCGGCTCGAAATCGCGGAACTCGATGCCCGTTTCTGCCTTGAACTTTTCAGCGCCGGCCGCAGCGGCTTCGTTGAACGATTTGTCGAACTTGCCGCCCGTGCCATAGACCAGCGCCGGCTTGATATCGGCGGCGAGCGCGGAAGCCGACATTGCGGCGAGCGCAAAAAGCGTCAGAAGGGATTTTTTCATTGTGCAGCCCTGTTGTTGCAATTGATATTTTAAGGGTCCTCCCGCAATCCCGTTGACCGGGAATGTCTGCGGAACCGCCAGCCGTTTTCCCGGCTGTGCTTGCCTCATATCCTTGCATGGCTCAATGAAAAATTCATCCGGTTTTTTTGACCCGGTGGAAAAACTTTATTCTGGCGCTTTTTTGGTCTTTCCACCGGGGCGACCTGCAAAAAATCTAGTCGATATTGCAGCTTACGCCGGTTCCCCTCAGGCCGCAGTAACCGCCCGGGTTCTTGGCAAGATATTGCTGATGGTAGTCTTCAGCGTAATAAAACTTTTCAAGCGGCCCGATCTCGGTGGTGATGGCGCTGCCATGGCCGGCCTCGTCCAAAGCCTGTTGAAAAGCATCGCTCGCCTTCTGCGCCTGCTGCAACTGCCCTTCCGTCGTCGCGTAAATGGCGGAACGGTAGGTCGTGCCGACATCGTTGCCCTGCCGCATTCCTTGCGTCGGATCATGCTCCTCGAAGAATATCTTCAGCAGACCCGAGAGCGAGATAACCGCCGGATCGTAGACAACCTTGACCACTTCGGCGTGGCCCGTCTGGCCCGTCGTCGTCTCCTGATAGGTGGGGTTGCGGGTGAAGCCGCCGGCATAACCCACCGCCGTCACCCACACACCCGGCGTTTTCCAGAACAATCGTTCCGCGCCCCAGAAGCAGCCCATGCCGAGATAGATGGTTTCAAGTCCGTCAGGATAAGGCCCCTTCAAGGGCCGGCCATTGACGAAATGGGCTTCCGGCACCGCAAGCGCCTCTTCACGGCCGGGCAAGGCGGTTTCTTCGGTCGGCATCGTCGTTTTTTTTGAAAGCGTATCGAACAGGAACATTCGGTCCTCCATGCGGCCAGTTCCGCCGCTTCTCATGGTTCACATCTGCGGGCGCGTCCAACTCAACAGACAAAAGTCAGGCCGATAAACGCCTCATCGCCTTGTGTTTCCTGTAACCCGCCATCCAGCAGAGCAGGGAAAGCGCCAGGGAAACGGCAAATGCGGGCACCGCCGACAGGGCATTCTCAATGAAGCGCCACGCTTCAGGGTGAATATAGTGAGCCATGGCCGCTTCCACCATGGTGCGGGAAGCAGGAAGAAGATAGTTCCAGACGGACAGGATGCCGGTGATGTTGACCGAGGATGTGGAAACCGAGCGGATCGAATCGAGCACGCCCAGAAAAACCGCCGCAACGAGGAAAAGAAAGCTCAAAAACCGCAAAAAAGCTTTCATCAGGGACACCTCGCTTACGATCTGCCGGTCAGACAGCCATATTTTGAAACTTATAATGCATCGATAAAGGCGGGAAAACCGCTTTGCAATCGCATCGGAACGCAGGAAATTGCCGACATTTCAAAAAACTGTCAGATTCGTGTTGATCCCTGCGAATTCATCGGTATATATCGCGCCGTTCCAGTGATTTGCATTCTTCAAAACATGCAGATTTGAAAAAGGACAGGTGGCCGAGTGGTTTAAGGCGCACGCCTGGAACGCGTGTGTGCGTGAAAGCGTACCGTGGGTTCGAATCCCACCCTGTCCGCCATTTCACCCCACCCCGATGCCGTTAAAAGCAAACCTCACCGGTTCGCCCACCGCGATGCCGACCGACGGCGCCGCGTAGCACACAAGTCGCGTTTTCCCGCTTCCGCAAGCCGTGATGGCTATGCTTCTGCACAGACAGGGGTTTCTTGCGCTTTTTTGCTGCGCTTCCCCCTCTCTTGCGCCTTGCAGCAGGAAAAATCGCTCCTTATATACGCCGCAGAACTGCAGCGAATACTGCAAATCCAAGTCAAGGAGCTGCCACAAGAATGCCTCACGGGGTTCCGACAGCTCGCTTCAAGGAGAGAAGAGCATGGCAAAAGTAATCGGTATCGACCTTGGCACGACCAATTCCTGCGTTGCAGTGATGGACGGCAAGGACACGAAAGTAATTGAAAACGCGGAAGGCGCGCGCACTACGCCGTCCATGGTGGCATTTTCCGACGATGGCGAACGCCTTGTCGGTCAGCCGGCCAAGCGCCAGGCGGTCACCAACCCGACCAACACCCTGTTTGCGGTCAAGCGCCTTATCGGCCGCCGTTATGAAGACCCGACCGTCGAAAAGGACAAGGCTCTGGTCCCCTTTGAAATCGTCAAGGGTGACAATGGCGACGCATGGGTGAAGGCGCAGGACAAGCCCTATTCCCCTTCGCAGATTTCCGCGATGATCCTTCAGAAGATGAAGGAAACGGCTGAATCCTATCTCGGCGAAAAGGTCGAGAAGGCCGTTATCACGGTTCCTGCCTACTTCAACGACGCCCAGCGTCAGGCAACCAAGGATGCGGGCCGCATTGCCGGTCTGGACGTCCTGCGCATCATCAACGAGCCGACTGCGGCAGCACTCGCTTATGGCCTCGACAAGAAGGACGGCAAGACGATCGCCGTTTACGACCTTGGCGGCGGCACCTTCGATATTTCCGTTCTGGAAATCGGCGACGGCGTCTTCGAAGTGAAGTCCACCAATGGCGATACCTTCCTTGGCGGTGAAGACTTCGACATGCGTCTGGTCGAATATCTGGCCGGTGAGTTCAAGAAGGATCAGGGCATCGACCTGAAGAACGACAAGCTCGCCCTGCAGCGCCTCAAGGAAGCTGCCGAAAAGGCGAAGATCGAACTTTCGTCCTCGCAGCAGACCGAAATCAACCTGCCGTTCATTACGGCCGATGCTTCCGGTCCGAAGCACCTGACGCTGAAGCTGACCCGCGCCAAGTTCGAAAGCCTGGTGGACGATCTGGTGCAGCGCACCGTCGCGCCGTGCAAGGCAGCACTCAAGGATGCCGGCGTTTCCGCTTCCGAGATCGATGAAGTCGTTCTCGTCGGTGGCATGAGCCGCATGCCGAAGGTGCAGGAAGTCGTCAAGCAGCTGTTCGGCAAGGAGCCGCACAAGGGCGTGAACCCGGATGAAGTGGTCGCCATGGGCGCTGCCATCCAGGCCGGCGTTCTGCAGGGCGACGTCAAGGACGTTCTGCTGCTCGACGTGACTCCGCTGTCGCTCGGCATCGAAACGCTCGGTGGCGTCTTCACCCGTCTGATCGATCGCAACACGACGATCCCGACAAAGAAGAGCCAGACCTTCTCGACCGCCGAAGACAACCAGTCGGCCGTGACCATCCGCGTCTCGCAGGGCGAGCGTGAAATGGCGCAGGACAACAAGCTGCTCGGCCAGTTCGACCTCGTCGGTCTGCCGCCGGCACCGCGTGGCGTTCCGCAGATCGAAGTAACCTTCGATATCGACGCCAACGGCATCGTGCAGGTTTCGGCGAAAGACAAGGGCACCGGCAAGGAACAGCAGATCCGCATCCAGGCTTCCGGCGGTCTCTCCGACGCCGACATCGAGAAGATGGTGAAGGACGCCGAAGCCAATGCCGAAGCCGACAAGAAGCGTCGTGCGGGTGTGGAAGCCAAGAACCAGGCCGAAAGCCTCATCCATTCCACCGAGAAGTCGGTGAAGGAATATGGCGACAAGGTTTCCGAGACCGACCGCAAGGCTATCGAAGACGCCATTGCCAGCCTGAAGACCGCCGTCGAAGCCGCTGAGCCGGATGCAGACGACATTCAGGCCAAGACCCAGACCCTCATGGAAGTTTCCATGAAGCTCGGTCAGGCCATCTACGAAGCGCAGCAGGCCGAGGCCGGCGATGCTTCCGCAGAAGGCAAGGACGACGTCGTCGACGCCGACTATGAGGAAATCAAGGACGACAAGAAGTCCGCCTAATCGCGTGACCTCCCGTCTCCTGAAAACATATGCAAGACATCCGGCTGCCGACGTGCAGCCGGAAATCCATTTGCGGGGCTTGTTAACTTAATGGCGAAAGCAGACTTTTACGAAACACTTGGCGTCAGCAAGACCGCGGACGAAAAAGAGCTGAAAAGCGCCTTCCGCAAACTCGCGATGAAATACCATCCGGACAAGAACCCGGACGATGCCGATTCCGAACGGAAATTCAAGGAAATCAACGAAGCCTATGAAACGCTGAAGGACCCGCAGAAGCGCGCGGCCTATGACCGTTTCGGCCACGCCGCATTTGAAAATGGCGGCATGGGCGGCGGTGGCGGCTTTGGCGGCGGCGGTTTCGCCAATGGCGGCTTCTCGGATATTTTCGAAGACATCTTCGGCGAGATGATGGGCGGCGGCCGTGCGCGCCGTTCTTCCGGCGGACGTGAGCGCGGCGCCGACCTTCGCTACAACATGGAAATCACGCTGGAAGAGGCCTTCACCGGCAAGACAGCGCAGATCAGGGTCCCGACCTCGATCACCTGCGATGTCTGTTCCGGCTCGGGTGCAAAGCCCGGCACGCAGCCGAAGACCTGCGCCACCTGTCAGGGTTCCGGCCGCGTGCGCGCGGCGCAGGGCTTCTTCTCGGTGGAACGCACCTGCCCCACCTGCCATGGTCGCGGGCAGACGATCTCCGACCCCTGCGGCAAGTGCCACGGTCAGGGCCGTGTAACGGAAGAGCGTTCGCTTTCCGTCAACATTCCCTCGGGCATCGAGGACGGCACCCGCATTCGCCTGCAGGGCGAAGGCGAGGCCGGCATGCGTGGCGGCCCGGCGGGCGATCTCTACATCTTCCTGTCCGTGCGTCCGCATGAATTCTTCCAGCGCGACGGCGCCGACCTTTATTGCACCGTGCCGATCTCCATGACGACGGCAGCACTTGGCGGCACTTTCGATGTCACGACGCTCGACGGCACCAAGTCGCGCGTTACGGTTCCGGAAGGAACCCAGCCGGGCAAGCAGTTCCGTCTGAAGGGTAAGGGCATGCCGGTGCTGCGTTCGGCGCAGACGGGCGACCTCTATATCCAGATCCAGATCGAAACGCCGCAGAAACTCAGCAAGCGTCAGCGCGAGCTGTTGCAGGAGTTCGAGCAGCTCTCCTCCAAGGAGAACAATCCGGAATCCACGGGCTTCTTCGCCCGGATGAAAGAATTCTTCGACGGCTGATTGTCGCCGCCCCATGCTTTGAGAACGCCGCCCTCCTTCGGGACTGGCGGCGTTTTCATTTCGGGCTCAGCCGGAAAAGCCACCTTCATCAAGATACTGCCGTTCCTCCGGCGTCGTTTCCCGCAGCAATATGTCATTGCGATGCGGAAAGCGGCCGAAACGTTCGACGATATCCCGATGCTCTTCGGCGTGATGAAGATAAAGCCCGCCAAGCGGCTGGTTCAGGTCGCAGGCACGCCGCTGGGCGGCGATATCCTCCGCATGGGAAAAGGGCAGGTAGAAGAAGACGCGTAAATCCTCGCCCACCGCCTGGTCATGCCCGCGGCGGATGGCCTCGTCGGCAAAGAGCCGCGCCAGCGGGTCGGTGGCGTACATGTGAGCGGTGCCGCGAAAGCAGTTGCGCGGAAACTGATCCAGCAGAAGCATCAGCGCGAGACTGCTTTCCGCACCCTCCAGCCAGTCGTCCAGCTCACGCCGAGCTGCTGCAAAATGGGCATCGCGGAAACGATCATGAAAATGACTGTCAAAGGCCGCGTCCTTGTCGAACCACTTGTCCGGTCCGGCCTTCTTCCAGAAATCGACGATATCGGCGGCCAGCGCGGCGGTTTCGTTTTTCATTGGCTCTTCCCTGTCAATAATGCGGCGGTCGAGTAATCGCGGGCGCGTCCAGCGATTGCTCCTCCAGGCTCAGGAACCTCTCCGTCAGGCGGTCGAGCTTGGCGCGGGTCTGCTCCACCACCTTCCATTGTTCCGCCAGCTGATCGGACAGCTCCTCTATCACCTTCGCCTGATGCGCGGCCGTTTCCTCGAGCGCAATGATCCGTTTTTCGGTTTCCGACGTCATATCGACCTCTCTTTCCAGCCCTTCCTTGGGCCTAAAAGCGCCTGAGTCAACCATATGTCGCTTTGGTGAAGCGAATTCGTCACGGCGATCCAGAAACGGAAAAAGCCGGCGATGTTTCCATCGCCGGCATCCGAGTTCTTGGCTTTCCTCAGTCTTCTTCTACGAAAACCTCCTCACGCTTCTTCTTCACGCTGGGCAGGAAGACGACGATCAGCACGGCCAGAGCAATGAAAAGCAGGGTGGCGCTGATCGGCCGGGTGACGAAGGTGGTCGGATCGCCGCGCGACAGGATCATGGCGCGGCGCAGGTTCTCCTCCAGCAGCGGCCCAAGCACGAAGCCCAGGAGCAGCGGCGCCGGCTCGCAGCGCAGTTTCACCAGCACGTAACCGATGAAGCCGAAGAAGGCGACGGCATAGAGATCGAAGACATTGGAATTGACGCTGTAGACCCCGATGGCGCAGAAGGCCATGATGATGGGGAACAGCACATAATAGGGCACCGTCAGAAGCTTTACCCATAGCCCGATCAGCGGCAGGTTCAGGATGACGAGCATCAGGTTGCCGATCCACATGGAGGCGATGATGCCCCAGAACAGCGCCGGCTGTTCGGTTGCGACGTTCGGACCCGGCACGATACCCTGAATGATCATCGCGCCGATCATCAGCGCCATCACCGGATTGGCGGGAATACCGAGCGTGAGCAGCGGGATGAAGGAGGTCTGGGCGCCGGCATTGTTGGCGGATTCCGGACCGGCCACGCCGGCAACCGCGCCATGCCCGAATTCTTCCGGGTTCTTGGAGACGCGTTTTTCCACCGTATAGGAAGCGAAGGCCGCGAGGATCGCGCCGCCGCCCGGAAGAATGCCGAGAGCGGAACCGATGACCGTGCCGCGCAGCACCGGCGCGATCATTTTCCTGAAATCCTCGCGTGTCGGCATCAGCCCGCTGACCTTGGCGATCAGCACCGAACGGGTGCGCTCATTTTCGAGATTGCGCAGGATTTCGGCGATACCGAAGACGCCGACGGCCACGGCCACGAAGTTCAGACCGTCGGCATATTCGCGGATGCCGAGGGTGAAACGCGGTGTGCCGCTATAGATATCGGTGCCGACCAAACCCAGCAGCAGGCCCAGCACGACCATGGCCAGCGCCTTGACGATGGAGCCATGGGCAAGCGCAATGGACGAAACAAGGCCGACGACCATCAGCGAGAAATATTCCGCCGCGCCGAATTCCAGCGCAATCGCCGTCAGAGGCGGAGCGAAGATCGCCACGAGGAAGGTGGAAACCGTGCCGGCGAAGAACGAGCCGATGGCGGCAATGGCGAGGGCAGCCCCCGCCTTGCCCTTGCGCGCCATCTGATACCCGTCGATGGCGGTGACGGCGGAGGAGGATTCGCCGGGCATGTTGATAAGGATTGCGGTGGTGGAACCGCCATATTGCGCGCCGTAATAGATACCGGCGAGCATGATCAGCGAAGAGACTGGCTCCAGCTGGAAGGTGATCGGCAACAGCATGGCGATGGTGGCCGTTGCGCCGATGCCCGGCAACACGCCGATGAGCGTGCCGAGCAGCACACCAATGAGGCAGAAAAACAGGTTTTCCAGCGACGACGCCGTCGAAAAACCGAGTGCGAGATTATTGAACAGCTCCATCACGGCACCTTAAAAGTTAAGCCATGGGCCAAAGCGCTGGAAAGGCAGCCCGAGACCGTAGTTGAACACTGCGACGGAAAAGACCGTGATGGCCGCGGAAATGGCAACGGCCATCAGCGGGCTCATCTTGTGCGAGGCAAAGGCTGCGATGAGGGCGCTGAAAAACAGTGCCGGTACGAAACCAAGTCCCCGGACCGTGAGGCCGAAAAAGATGGGTGCGGGCAGAATGAAAAAAATCCCCCGCCAGGCGATGGCTCCGATGGCGTCTCCCTGCACCCGGGTAGCGCGAAGAAATATGACGCTTCCAAGCAGGATCAAGACGATGGCGAGAACGAGCGGAAAGTAACCCGGCCCCATGCGGAATGTGGTTCCCAAATCAAGCCCGTAGGACTGCAAGGCGAAAAAAGCGCCAAAACCGATGAAAATTGCCCCGCAGGCTGCTTCGGCAGGGTCAATAAAAAACGACTTCATGAAAGATGCCCCTCCACTGCGGCCAGCGACACACCGTTCCGCGCGTTAAAACGACAGCAGAAAACCGGCGGCATAGCGCCGCCGGTCATTCCGTTGCTCATCAGTCGGCGTATTGGCCGGCGGACTCGATGACCGGCTTCCAGCGAGCGATTTCGCTTTCGAGCTTGGCCTTCAGCGCCGCAGGCGTCGCGTCGCTTTCCGGGGAAGGCGTCGTGCCGAGTTCGGCGAACCGGGCCGCGACATTCTTGTCCTTCAGCGCGGCCTGGAGCGACTTGGAGAGCTTTTCATTGATTTCGGCAGGCGTGCCCTTAGGCGTGTAAATGCCGTGCCAGATGCCGACCTCGAGTTTCGGCAGGCCCGCTTCAACGACTGTCGGCACATCAGGCAGCACATCCAGCCGCTTGGCGGTGGTTACGGCGTAAGCCTTCACCGTGCCGCCCTGAATCTGCTTGGTGGTATTGGTGGTCTGGTCGCACATGATGTCAACCTGGCCGCCGAGCAGATCGGTCATGGCCGGGCCCGTGCCCTTGTAAGGGACTGTGACGAGCGGGGTTTCGATGGCGCTCATGAACAGCATACCGCACAGATGCGAGGCGGCGCCGATGCCGGCATTGGCGACGGTGACCTTGTCCTTGTTCGCCTTGGCGTATTCGATCAGACCTTTCAGATCCGTCGTCTCGAGGTTCTTGCGCGACAGGATGGTCATCGGCACTTCGGTGACCAGGCCGACATATTCGAAAGCGTTCAGCGTGTCGTAGGCGAGCTTGCGGTAGAGCGTGGCGCTGGTGGCCATGCCGATATGGTGGAGAAGAACGGTGTAGCCGTCCGGATCGGACGATGCCACACGACCAGCACCCAGCGTGCCGCCTGCGCCGCCGACATTTTCAACGATGATCTGCTGGCCAAGGTCCTTCGACATGGATTCAGCGACAAGGCGCGCAACCGTATCCGTCGGGCCGCCCGCGGCAAAGGGCACGACCATGGTGATGTTGCGCTCTGGATAGTTCTGAGCGGATGCGGACAGCGCAAAAAGGGAAACGGCAGCGGCGGCAGCAAGGCCGGTGACTGTCTTCAGTATTTTCATCGATTCCTCCCGGATGAAAATGTTCGCCACTTCAGCCGCGCATGCTCCTCCATGGCGACCGGGGTGAGATATTTGCGATCCGGGATCGCCGTTCAGCAATGGCGGTCTTGTCGTGAGGTGCGCTTTTATTGCTGTCCCTGAACGGCAATGGGTGGATTTCTACCCATAGGGGCTCATCCATGGGTGGAAATCCACCCATCAGACCTCGGTCATGTGCCGCTGCAGCCCGTATTTCTGCATTTTTTCGTAGAGCGTTTTGCGCGAAATGCCGAGATTCTCATAGACGGACTTCAGATTTCCGCCATGTGCGGCGATTGCATGTGCGATCAGGCTTTTTTCGTAAGCCGCGACCCGTGCGGAAAGGGCCGCTTTTCCGTCACCCTGAAACGGCAGCGAGGCTTCGGAAACATCGCTTTCCAGACCGAGAACGAAGCGGTCTGCGGCATTGCGCAATTCACGAACATTGCCCGGCCATTCACGCAGGGAGACGGCCGAAAGCAGACTTTGCGGCACGTCAGTGTCTTCCCGCCCGTAACGGGCAGCGGCTTCCCGCACGAGGTGCAGGAAAAGTAGCGGTATATCTGCGCTGCGCTGCGAGAGCGATGGTACGAGAAGTGTCGCCACGTTGAGCCGATAAAGAAGATCGGCGCGGAACCGGCCAGCCGCGACTTCCTGTTCCAGATCGACCTTGCTGGTGGCGATGAAACGGACATCGAGTTCGACCGTTTCATTCGAGCCGAGACGGGTAATCACCCGTTCCTGCAAGACACGCAGGAAGCGGCCCTGCAATTCGAAGGGCATGGAGCCGATCTCATCCAGCAATATGGTGCCGCCGCGAGCATGTTCGAACTTGCCGTAGCGCGGGCGCAGCGCTCCGGGGAAGGCACCTGCCTCATGACCGAACAATTCGCTTTCGATCAAAGTCTGGGGAAGGGCGGCGCAATTGATCGCCACGAAGGGCCGGTTGGCTCTGGCGCTGATATCGTGCAGAGCCCGCGCCACGACCTCCTTGCCGGCGCCCGTGTCACCGACGATCAGCGTATCGGCGTCCGTCGCGCCGATGGCGCGGATACGATACCGCAGATCGACCATGATCTGGGTTCTGCCGGGCAGACGCGTTTCGAGATCGTCATGCTTGCCCGCCACCGCCTTGAGGCGGCGGTTTTCCAGTACCAGCGCCCGCCGATCATTCGCCCTTTTGATGATACCGGCGAGATATTGCGGCGTGAACGGCTTTTCGATGAAATCATACGCGCCGTTGCGCATGGCGTTGACCGCGAGCTGCACATCGCCGTGGCCCGTCATCAGGATGACAGGTATTTCAGGATCGAGCTCCCGCACCTTCTGCAGCAGCGTCATGCCATCCATGCCGGGCATCCTGATATCGCTGACCACGACGCCGTCGAAGCTGTAGCCGATGAGTTCGAGCGCATGTTCTGCGCTTGCGAGCATGGTGACGGCAAAACCGGAAAGCTCCAGCGCCTGCGCGGTGGAAAAGCGCAATTCTTCCTCGTCATCGATCAACAGAACCCGCGACATGGTCATTCCGCAGCAGCCTCCACGCGCCAGGCGGCGGCCGGCAATTCGATATCGAACTCAGCCCCGCCCTCGTCATGGTTTCTGACACGGAGCTGGCCGCCAAAATCCTTGATGATGTTATAGGAGATGGACAGGCCAAGACCGAGGCCGCGTCCCACGCCCTTGGTGGTGAAGAAAGGATCGAAAATGCGTTCTGAAATCGCCGCCGGCACACCCGGACCGCGATCACGAATGAAAATCGACACCGACTGGCCATGCTGCACAGCACGCAGCGCAATGCGGCGATCCTCCCGCCCCTCCACCGCATCGGCAGCATTTGAGATGATGTTGACGAGCACCTGCTGCAGCCGCACCGGGCCGGCCTTCACGGCAAGCGGCACCCGGCCGAGATCCACATCCAGCACCGCATCGGCGGCCTTCAGCCGCGCACCGACGATTTCAAGCGTATCGCGAAGGACGGCTTCCAGACTTACTGCGGCCATTTTTTCATTGGGCTTGCGGGCGAAATTCCTGAGATGCTTGCTGATGGAGGCCATACGGTCGATAAGGCCCGAAATGCGCCTGAGGTTTTCCGTCACCTCCTCCAGCCGTCCCCGCTCCACGAGAAGCGAGGCGTTTTCGGCGTAGTTCTTGGCGGCTGCGAGCGGCTGGTTGAACTCATGCGACAACGCCGCCGACATCTGCCCGAGCGCTGCTAGCTTGCCCGCCTGCACCAGATCGTTCTGCATCTTGCGCAATTGTTTTTCCGTCTGGCGGCGTTCGGCGATTTCGTGCTCGATCTCCTGATTGACCCGCGCCAGATCGGCCGTGCGTTCCTCCACCCGGCGTTCCAGCTCCGCCTGCGCCTCCGCCTGATGGGTCAGCCGTTCCCGCAGGCGACGACGCCTTTGCAGCATGGCGGCGATGAGGGCGGCCGCCAGGCAGAGGCAGAGGATGATGGCTATCATCGCCGTCTTCACCTGCGTTCGGAGCGAACCCGTGTCCATCAGCACGCTGACTGTCCAGCCCGCGTCCGGCATCGGCTGCGACAGGACCATATATTCCCTTTCACCGTCATCCTGGCTGATGGTCATCAGCTGATGCGAACCGAAATTGCCGTTTTTCAGGGGCAATTCCTTAAGGGTGGCATTGGCGTAGCGGCGGGAAGCCTCGGTTCGCGCCAGCCTTTCGGGTGTCAGCGGCATCAGGCCGGAATAAAGCCATTGCGGCGTTCCGGTCATGAAGATGATGCCTTCCGGGTCCGATACCAGAATTCGGTTCTCACCATCGCCGAATGACGCCTCTATGCCTTCAATATCGACCTTGAAGACGATGACACCCTTGATCTCCTCGTTGAAGAGAATGGGCGCTGAAAAATAATAGCCACGCTTGTGGGAGGTGGTGCCAAGCGCGAAGAAGCGTGACTGGAAGCCTTTGGCGGCATCCTGAAAATAGGGACGGTAGCTGAAATTCTCACCGACGAAACTTGTCGGACCATCATAGTTGCTGGCGGCGATCGTCTCCCCATCCAGCGTGATGATGTAGATATCGGAGGATTCCAGCAGGGTGTTGATGGATTTGAGGTAGATATTGGCGCGCTGGCGCAGTTCGGCATCCTTGGGATGTGCGACCAGTTCCTCAATGTCGTCATGATCGGCAATCAGGGCCGGCAGCGGCTCGTAACGGTTCAAAAGCCCGCCGAGCGCAGAGACGGCCAGCCGCAGCGTCGTGCGGCCCTGCTCGGACATTTCGCCGAAATAGCTTTCCGCTATGATGCCGCCACCTCTCGTCACGGCGCCATAACCGAGGCCGAGGCTGAGAAGCATCAATAAAATCCAGCGATATTTCACCGAAGCTCCCCTCCTGTTGCAGGCATCGAAACCTGCTCTCCCTGAAAGAGTGTAGGAGGAGTGGCCGAATTTTCCAAGTGAGCGGAAAAGGCAGGTGGACGGTCCCGAAAACAAAAAACCGGCCACGAGGACCGGTTTTTTGCAAAGATGATTTCAGAAAAGCTTATGCGCTTTCCTTCGGCGTCAGAACCTGACGGCCGCGATACATACCGGTCTTCAGATCGATATGGTGCGGACGGCGCAGTTCGCCGGAGTTCTTGTCTTCAACATAGGTCGCAGACTTGAGACCGTCAGCCGAGCGGCGCATACCGCGCTTGGACGGGCTTGTTTTTCTTTTTGGTACAGCCATTTTTGTTACTCCACTTAAGCGGCGAAACAACGGAACCGGCCAGAACCAAAGGCCGAATGTCGGATGTCTCGATATCGGAAATTTGGCGCGCTTATACATGCCCAAACGGGCTTTGACCAGCCCTGACGCACATTTTTTCCGATTCAACGGAATCAGCGTGGCAAGCGATCCTCAGGCATCACACATCATGCCTCACGGCTTATCGAAAACGACAAGCTCCTTGAAGTGGTTCATGTCCTTAAATTCACAGAAAGCTGGCGGCCGCATCTCTATGACCGGCGCTGCGGCGCGCAGCTTTTCCAGTTCCTCGTCGAGCATCGCCTGCCAGCGCGGCAGGCACTCCGGCTCGAACCAGCGAATGATGTAGGACAGGGTGATGTGAAATTCGTAAGTGTCATGATCAGGATGTCGGTAGCCGAAGAAATCGGCGAATGTATCCCGCCAGAGAGCCACGATCTGATCGTCCTCGGCGGTTGCGCCCTTCATCACCAGTCCCACCGGGCGCAGGCCCGTAACCTCCATGTTGAAGGCCGGCAAAGCCGGAAAGGCTGAAAAACGGTCGCGATAGTAGTCCGTCATCGCATCGACCGACGCATCGAGCGGCATTTCGCTCGGCCAATAGGGAAGCGTGCGCCGCAAATCGTTGACACCCTGGAATACCGTCATGTGCAGGCTGGGAATAGGGGTGAAGGCGAGCTGCGGCGCCTCGGCCATATCCAGAAAACGCTGGCGGGTCGCAATGATCGCCTTTTCAGTCTGCGATCCCTCGACAAGATGGCAGACGACCGTGTTGCCCGAGTCGGGCAGAAACTCGCCATCCGCGTTGAAGCGGCTGCCGAGATGGCGCGGCGGCTGATCGTGGTTGGCGGCGGAAATATAGCCGAGATCTTTCGAGACGAGCGGGGCGTGCATGGGAAACTCCTTGTGAGACGTTTCCCCTAGTCCCCGCACGCGACAAAGCAATGACATCCGTCGGTCATTGACCGATCAATGCGCCTCATCCCAATTGTCAGCGGCGCGCGCATCCACCTTGAGCGGCACCTTCATGGAAATCGCCGGCATGGCCGCGTTTTCCATAACAGAGACGACGACCGGCAAGGTCTTTTCGATTTCCGCCTCCTCGACTTCGAAGATGAGTTCGTCATGCACCTGCAAAAGCATGCGGGCGGAAAGCTTTTCCGCCTCCAGCGCAGGCTCGATACGAACCATGGCGCGGCGGATGATATCGGCGGCGGAGCCCTGGATCGGCGCGTTGATGGCCGCGCGTTCGTTGAAGGCTTTTACCGAAGGATTGGAAGAGCGGATTTCCGGATAATGCGCGCGGCGGCCGAAAATCGTTTCGACATAACCGTTTTCGCGGGCGAAGGCTTTGGTTGCCTCCATGTAGTCGCGAATGCCGGGAAAGCGCTCGAAATATTTCTTGATATAGTCGCCGGCTTCGGAGCGGGCGATGCCGAGCTGGTTGGCGAGACCAAAGGCGGAAATGCCGTAGATAATGCCGAAGTTGATGGCCTTGGCGCGGCGGCGCACTTCCGACGGCATGCCTTCCACCGGCACACCGAACATTTCCGATGCCGTCATGGCGTGAATGTCGATGCCGTTTTCAAAGGCGTTGCGGAGCTGCGGAATATCGGCGACATGGGCCAGCACGCGCAGCTCGATCTGGCTGTAGTCGGCCGACAGAAGCTTGTGACCGGGTGTGGAGATGAAAGCCGTGCGAATTTTGCGGCCTTCGGCGGTGCGAACCGGGATGTTCTGAAGGTTCGGCTCCGAGGAGGACAGACGCCCCGTGGTGGTGGAGGCGAGCGCATAGGACGTATGCACCCGTTTCGTCTCGGGATGGATATATCCGGGCAGTGCATCCGTATAGGTCGATTTCAGCTTCGTCAGCTGCCGCCAGTCGACGATCTTGCGCGGCAGTTCGGCGCCTTCCGCCGCGAGATCTTCGAGAACCTGCGCCGAAGTCGACCATTGCCCGGTCTTGGTTTTGGAGCCGCCCGGCAGGCCCATCTTGCCAAACAGAATATCGCCGAGCTGCTTTGGCGAGCCGATGTTGAAGCGCTCACCCGCTAGCTCGTAGATTTCCTCTTCGAAGGACGCGGCCTTCTGGGCGAGTTCGCCGGAAAGACGCGAGAGAATCTGCCGGTCGACGGTGATGCCGCGCTCTTCCATATGCGCCAGAACCGGCACGAGGGGACGCTCCAGCCGCTCATAAACCTTGGTCAGCCGTTCCGAGACAAGCCTCGGCTTCAGCGCCATCCAGAGCCGCAGGGTGACATCGGCATCTTCCGCAGCATAAGCGGTCGCCTTGTCTATATCGACAAAATCGAAGGTGACGCTCGACTTGCCCGATCCCGCCACGTCCTTATAGGCGATCGGCGTGTGGCCGAGCCAGCGTTCGGACAGGGAATCCATGCCATGCGTTGCCTTGCCGGCCTCAAGGACATAAGAAATCAGCATCGTGTCGTCGAAGCTCTGCATGACGACGCCGTGGCGTTTCATCAGCAGATAATCATATTTCAGGTTTTGCGCGACCTTCAGAACGGCTTCGTCCTCAAGGAGGTCCTTCAGACGCGCCAGCGCCTCGGCAAAGGGCACCTGCCCTTCGGCCAGTTTGATGCCATCGCTGAAGAGATCGCCGCCGGAACCGGTCTTGTGCGTCAAGGGAACATAAGCGGCCCGGATATCGGTGCCCGTGGCATCCTTGCCATTATCGGCAATGGCCAGAGAAAAACCGACAAGTTCCGCCTGCATCGGGTCGAGCGAGGTCGTTTCCGTATCGAAGGCGACGATGCCTGTCTCCCGGGCCGCCGCGATCCAGCGGTCGAGCGTCGCAAGGTCCCTGATCGTCAGATAGGCGGTCGTATCGATCTTGGCGGCGGAAAAAAGCGCCTGTCGCGCTGTGGCGAGATCAGCGGGCGCGCTGCCCTCCCCCGTTACTTTCCTTGCCGGCGCGGCAGGCGAAGCCGCAGCGCCCGTCGCATCAGCGGCCACTTCGCCAGCCTTCACGGCAGCGGCCGGCGCATCGAGATCGGGACCATGGGCATCGGCACCCCATTGCACCGGCACATTGGCAGGGTCGATGGCGGAAGCGTCGGTTTCGGTTGCCTCGGCAACCCGGCGTGTCAGCGTCGTGAACTCCATCGCCTTCAGGAAGGCGATCAGTTTCGGGCCGTTCTGCGGTTCGAGCACCAGCGCTTCGAGAGACTGATCCAGCGGCACATCGGTTCTGAGCGCCACGAGCTGCCTGGAAAGGCGGGCAAGCTCCGCATTGGCGATGATATTTTCCCGGCGCTTCTGCTGCTTGATTTCGCCCGCCCGCGCCAGCAGCGTATCGAGATCGCCGTATTCCTCCAGCAATTGCGCCGCCGTCTTCGGGCCGATACCGGGAATGCCGGGCACATTATCGGTCGAGTCGCCGGTCATCGCCTGCAGGTCGATCATCTTTTCAGGGCCTACGCCCCACTTTTCGACAACATCCGGAATGCCGATCTGCTTGTCCTTCATGGCGTCGTACATGTGTACATTGGCCGTAACGAGCTGCATCAGATCCTTATCGGAAGAGATGATGGTGACATCGGCGCCGATCGCCTCGGCCTGCCGGGCATAGGTGGCGATGATATCGTCCGCCTCGAAGCCTTCCGTCTCGATGCAGGGAAGGTTGAAGGCGCGCGTCGCTTCACGGATCAGGCCGAATTGCGGCACCAGATCTTCTGGCGGCGCGGTGCGGTTGGCCTTGTAGAGATCATAAAGCTCGTTGCGGAAGGTCTTCGACGAATAGTCGAAAATCACCGCAAAATGGGTCGGCGTCACGCCGACATCGGTATTGCGCGCATCCTTCAGCAGCTTCCACAACATGTTGCAGAAGCCGGAGACGGCGTTGACCGGCAGCCCGTCCGACTTGCGGTTCAGCGGCGGGATTGCATGGAAGGCCCGGAAAATGAAACCGGAACCGTCAACGAGGAAGAGATGATCGCCTTTTTTCATGGGTAGCATGGATAGCGCGGGGCTGTTTTGACGTCTACCGAAACTTCGCACAACGCACCGCAAAGAGCGGGGAATGAGGCCGCACCACAGGCCCGCAAAATTCACCTGAACGTTACCGATTTGTAATCCGCCCTTCCCTTGAAAAGCCGCATTTGCAGACACATTTCATAAGGGACGGCGCCTGATCACGCCGTAGTCTGATAGCTGGCTCGTCCCCCGCCGCGTCAGACCGGACAAAGGCCTTTCCCCCTCTCCGGGCCTTTGTCCTCCAATATGACCGCCATGGCCGACCCCTCCCGGCCATGGCGGTTTTATTTTATGCGCCGTTTCGGACTGGCTTAAACATATCATGCGATATATATCGCGCTATCGAATTGCCGGGCTGAGCCGGCCGTGATGCTTTATGGGCGGAAAAATGGGTTTTTCCCGGGACGAATCGGCAATCTATCTCGCTTCGAAAATGGCGCGGGAATTCACCATGGCGCTGCAGAAAAGAGCCGCCGCCCTGGGTTTCTCACCCGGACAATTCCCCATCCTCATCGAGCTCTGGCATGAGGACGGCCTGACCCAGAGACAATTGCTCGATAGAATCGATGTCGAACAGGCGACGCTCGCCAATACGCTCTCGCGCATGGAACGCGACGGGCTGATCGTCCGCAAATCCCATCCAAGCGACCGCCGCGCCCAGATCATCGAACTGACCCAGCGCGGCAGGGATCTGGAAGCCAACGCCATTGCCGCCTCCGAAGCCACCGAAGACGCGCTGCTCAAGGATTTCCGGCGTTTCGAGAGACAGCTTCTGCTGGAATATATGCGCCGGGCGATCGAAAGCGCCAAAAAAGCGAAATAGCATTTACAGCCCGAAACCGCTTCGCACTTTCTCTGAACTGCTCTATCGTTCCGGCGGCCGCACGTTTGCCGATTCACGACGCGCCGGCCCCCTTGTTTCCCGCGATGCGCGATGCCCGGATGTTTCGTCTTATCGCCGGGTCACGACAGACATGACAGGATCAGCGATGACAGACGTTTCCCCCATTCTTTCCACCGCCGACGATAATCTCACCTCCAGCCTTGAGCGACTGTTCGAGCTCGTACGTATTCCGTCGATTTCGACGGACCCCGCCTACAAGGCGGAATGCCGCAAGGCGGCGGAATGGCTGGTCAGAACGCTTTCGGCGCTCGGCTTTACGGCCTCCGTGCGCGATACGGCCGGCCACCCCATGGTCGTGGCGCATCACGATGCGGCCACCAAGGACGCGCCGCATGTGCTTTTCTACGGCCATTATGACGTACAGCCGGTCGATCCGCTCGAGCTGTGGGAAAACGATCCGTTCGAACCCGCCGTCAAGGATATCGGCGCCGGCCGGCAGGTGATTACCGGACGCGGTACGGCGGACGACAAGGGCCAGCTGATGACCTTCGTGGAAGCCTGCCGGGCGTACAAGGCTGTCAATGGCGGCCTGCCGGTGCGCGTCACCATTCTTTTTGAAGGCGAAGAAGAATCCGGCTCGCCGTCGCTGAAGCCTTTCCTCGAAGCCAATGCGGAAGAACTGAAGGCCGATTATGCGCTGGTCTGCGATACCGGCATGTGGGACCGGGATACGCCAGCCATTGCCGCAGCCCTTCGCGGCCTGGTCGGCGAGGAAGTCGTCATCACTGCGGCCGACCGCGATCTGCATTCCGGTCTGTTCGGTGGGGCGGCGGCAAACCCCATCCACATCCTCACCGATATTCTCGCCGGCCTGCATGACGAGACCGGCCGGGTCACTCTTTCAGGCTTTTATGACGGCGTGGAAGAAACCCCGGCCAACATCAAGGCCTCCTGGGAGACGCTGGGCCGGACGGCCGAAGCCTTCCTCGGCGAAGTCGGCCTTTCGGTTCCCTCGGGCGAAAAGGGCCGCTCCGTGCTGGAGCAGACCTGGGCGCGGCCAACGGCGGAAGTCAACGGCATTATCGGCGGCTATACCGGCGACGGTTTCAAGACCGTGATCGCCGCCAAGGCCTCCGCCAAGGTGTCTTTCCGCCTTGTCGGCGAGCAGGATCCTGCGGCCATTCGTGAAAGCTTCCGGGCCTATGTGCGCTCGAAGATTCCCGCCGATTGCTCCGTGGAGTTCCACGAACATGGCGGCTCACCCGCCATCCAGCTTTCCTACGACTCGCCCGTGCTGACCAAAGCCAAAAATGCGCTTTCAGAGGAGTGGCCGAAACCTGCTGTCGTCATCGGTATGGGAGGCTCGATCCCGATTGTCGGCGATTTTCAGAAGATGCTGGGAATGGATTCGCTGCTTGTCGGCTTCGGACTTACCGATGACCGTATTCATTCGCCGAATGAAAAATACGACCTGCAGTCCTTCCACAAGGGCATCCGCTCCTGGGTCCGTATTCTCGACGCGCTCGCGGCGAAATAATCCAGAAAAAAGAGGAGGCGCCGAATATTCGGCACCTCCTCTGCACATAAAACAAAAAGGCCGGGCAAGCCCGACCTTTCCATCCGTTTTCCGTCAATGCCAGTACATCCGTGGTCAAAGCGTTTAAACGGTCTGATGCTCCAGAGCGCGTCAAAGATATCGACGCTGCTTTCCGGCTCAGGATCGGCTGCTTTGGTTAATCTTTGGTTAACACAACAGCAGCGGCACTTTTAAAAAGCGCCATTCCCGGCAGTTCCGGTCCGGAGCACTGTTGAACCCTATATTGGTATGTGACCTGGCTTTTTCAAGGGCAACCGGTCCAGCCCCTTCCTGCAAAAGAAAAAGGCCGGAAAAATCCGGCCTTTCCATTCATGCGAATGACCCTTTCGGGCCAAAGCGCTTATCAGGCAGCAACGAGGTTGCCTGCGGACATCTTGCCCGAGCGACGATCCTGCATCAGCTCGTAGGAGAGCTTCTGGCCGTCGTTGAGGGCGGTCAGACCAGCGCGCTCAACAGCGGAGATGTGAACGAATACGTCCTGCGAACCGTCGTCAGGCTGAATGAAGCCGTAGCCCTTGGTTGCGTTGAACCACTTTACTGTACCAGTCGCCATAACGATTTCCTTCCGTTGGCAATTGTATTTGCACTGCGAGCAGTGCGGACTTGGGTCGAATTTGAAGGAAAAGATCGTCGTGAGCGCCTAAAAAGACGCCGAAGCTCTGGTCGTCAAACAAATATCGATGGCGAAGTACCTAGGTTGGAAGGGGCTGAAAGTCAAGTTTCTTTGAACACGACCATCTGGTCAGGGTTCAGCAGGGAGCCAGACGACAGGAACGCCAAAAAGCAAAAACCCGGCGCGGGAGGAGGTGCGCCGGGTTCTTGAAACTGACTGACAATTGGGAGGAGGAGTATTGTCAGTCCAATCGGGCGACGCTGGGAGGAGGAGTGCGTCGCTTCGATGATTTGAAGATACAGGATCGCCGCTTAAAAAACAGACGTTTCATCGCAGCGCAGCATTGCGTATAATGCATAGCTGTTTCGAGGTGACTTGAAGCTTCTCCGCGTAACGCCTAATAAATACGCATGTCTATCGAATCCGTCAGAGCCTTTTTTACCGAAAAGTCGCCCGAGGTTGCCGTGATCGAAACGGAAACGAGTTCGGCGACGGTTGCGCTGGCCGCTGAAGCGCATGGTGTCGACCCCGACCAGATTGCGAAAACCATTTGCCTGAAGGCGGGTGAAACCATTCTTCTCGTCGTCGCCGCCGGCACGAAGCGGCTCGACAACCGCAAATTCCGCGATCATTTTGGCGCAAAGCCGCGCATGCTCGGACCGGAAGAGGTGGTTGCGGTGACCAGCCATCCGATCGGCGGCGTGTGCCCTTTCGGCCTGCCCTCCCCGCTTCCGGTGTTTTGCGACGTCTCTCTGAAAAACTATCATGAGGTGGTTCCCGCGGCCGGCGCCACCAATGCGGCGGTGAAGATCTCGCCGGAGGCGATGGCCGAGCTGACGGATGCGGAATGGGTCGACGTCTGCCAATGACGCCGATTTGATCCGGCGAGGACTTAACCCCGCCTTAAATTGCCGCATTTAAACTCTTCATCCTGGATTAAGGATCGCGCAGGCATAGAAGCCTTAAACCCGAACGGGATGCGCGCGGTTTCGCGAATAGGAGCGACTTCGGCTGGATGGCAGGCAAGGGTAAATCACGCGAACGGGTAGAACCCTCCTTCGGGGATTTCCACGAATCCGGTGATGACCTGCGCCTCGACGCCAGCGAGCGCATCAGCGGAACCACAAAGCAGCAAGCCAGAAAACCGAAGCCGACATCCGGCCGCACCAAATCCAGGAAAAAAGAAAAGCGCACCCGCAGCTCCGGCCGCGGCGCGACGGGCTTCATTCGCTCCCTCGTCTATTGGTGCATCGTACTCGGCATCTGGGGCGGCATCGGTGTTGCCGGTCTCGTTCTCTATTACGGTGCACGCATGCCGAGCGCCAGCAGCTGGTCCATTCCCGAACGCCCGCCGAATGTGAAGATCGTTTCGGTGAATGGCAGCGTGCTGGCCAATCGCGGCACCACCGGCGGCGAGGCGCTCGCGCTGGAAGATATGTCGCCCTATATTCCGCAGGCCGTCATGGCCATTGAGGACCGGCGGTTTTATTCGCATTTCGGAGTCGATCCGCTCGGTCTCGGACGCGCCATCGTCACGAATGTGCTGACGGGACGAACCGTGCAGGGCGGCTCGACGCTGACGCAGCAGCTCGCGAAAAACCTGTTCCTCTCGCCGGATCGCACGCTGGAACGCAAGGTTCAGGAAGTGCTGCTGTCCTTCTGGCTGGAGCATAAGTTCACCAAGGACCAGATTCTCGCGATGTATCTCAATCGCGTCTATTTCGGCTCCAATGCCTATGGCGTCGAGGCTGCCTCGCGGCGCTACTTCAACAAATCCGCGCGCGACGTCAATCTGGGCGAGGCGGCCATGCTGGCCGGGCTTCTTAAAGCGCCCTCGCGCCTTTCGCCGGCGCGCGATCCGCAGGCGGCGGAAGAGCGGGCGCAGGTCGTGCTGCAATCCATGCGCGATGTCGGCTTCATCACCGACGATGAAATCAAGACCGCCATGTCGCAGCCGCCGACCAAGGCGAAACGTTTCTGGTCTGGCGCCGAACACTACGCCGCCGATATGGTGCTGGAGGAAGTGCGCAACCTCGTCGGTGAGGTCAAGCAGGACATCGTCGTCGACACGACCATCGACCCCAATCTTGAGCGTGACGCCGAAAAGGCGCTGACCCACGTGCTGCAGGGTGACGGCAAGAAGCAGGGCGCTTCGCAGGCGGCGCTGGTTTCCATCGATGGCACGGGCGCGATCCGGGCCGTGGTGGGCGGGGCGGATTATGCCGAAAGCCAGTTCAACCGCGCCGCCAAGGCAAAACGGCAACCCGGCTCCGCATTCAAGCCCTTCGTTTACGTCGCCGCACTCGAATCCGGGCTCACGCCCTATACCATCCGCAACGACGCGCCTGTTCGCATCGGCAACTGGACCCCGGAAAATTACGAGAAGAAATATCGAGGCGAAGTGACGCTCGCCACCGCGCTCGCCAATTCGCTGAACACCATTGCCGCGCAGCTGGTGATGGAAGTGGGTCCGGATCGTGTGACCCAGGTGGCGCATCGCATGGGCATCGAATCCGAACTGCAGAACAATGCCTCCATCGCGCTCGGCACCTCGGAAGTGTCGCTGATGGAGCTCACGGCCTCCTACGCCCCCTTCATGAATGGCGGCTACAAGGCGACGCCGCATATCGTCAAACGCATCACCGATGCGGATGGCAAAGTGCTTTACGAAAACAAATACGACAACCCGCCGCGCGTCCTGAGCGAAGAGATCGCCGCGACCATGAACAGCATGCTGTCGCGCGTCATTACCGAAGGCACCGGCAAGGCGGCACGGCTGCAGGGCTGGCAGGCGGCAGGAAAATCCGGCACGACGCAATCCTTCCGCGACGCCCTTTTTGTCGGCTACACAAGCAACCTGACCACCGGCGTGTGGTTCGGCAATGACGACGGCACGTCGATGAAGAAGGTCACCGGCGGCGGGCTTCCCGCAAAGGCCTGGAAAGATTTCATGACCGCCGCCCATTCGGGGCTTTCGCCCTCACCGCTCTTCGGGCTTGGCGCAGGCGGCGTGCCGCCGCTTGGGGAAATGCAGCAGCCGGCGCCGGAAAGCACGCCCTCCTCCATCGGCGATATCATTTCCAATGCGCTCGGCGGCGGAACGGTGGATACGCGCGCCTATCCCGAAGCCCCGGTTGCACCAAACCCGAATCAGCCCGGTGCGCCGATGCCGCCGGCAAATATCCCTTCCCGCGATATCGAACCCGGCTATTCAGCCGGCAACGGGCCTGTACCACCCGCGGATATCGGCGGTCAGGCGCCATCCGGACCGAAGCAGACGACCCTGCTCGATATTCTGATGGGAAACTGACGACTTAGAGTGGTCGAAAAGCGCTTGTCTCAGGGCCGATGGCGATTTCGCCAGCGCTGCACGAAAATTCCCGATTTTGCAGGTTTTGGTTCCATGGGACAGGCCGTCTCCGCAGCTACGAGCGGAGAGGACGCCGACCCTGCAACATCCGCGTGCAGTCGCATTAACCGTAGATTGCCATTTGCGCCGGGGCGGTTACATTTCGGATGACTTTTTACGGTAAATGAATTATTAATCGTTCATATAAATTAATTTTCTTCTATCAAAATAACTTTTCAGGGCTTTATATTATGCTGGGTACTAAAGGCTCATCGCATGCCGTTTTTTACGGTGCCTCCTATTCCGCAGCCACCACTTTCGAATCGCCGGAAACGCAACCTTCCTCTTCGGAAAAAACCGTCTCCGCATTCCTGCGCGGCCAGTTCGCGCTCAAAAGAACGATTGACATCGCAGGGGCGTCCATCGCCCTTGTCGCACTCGCGCCGGTGCTGCTCACCGTGGCAGTGATGGTCAAACTCGACAGCAAGGGACCGGTCCTGTTTTCGCAGGTCCGCTGGGGCATGAACGGGCGGAAAATCCGTGTCTATAAATTCCGCTCCATGAGGACCGATCTCTGCGACGCCACCGGCGTGGCGCAGACGGTGAAGAACGACCCCAGAATAACCCGGATCGGCGCGGTTCTTCGCCGCACCAATATCGACGAACTGCCGCAGCTTCTGAATGTGCTGAAAGGCGATATGTCGCTGGTCGGGCCCCGCTGCCATGCCATCGGCATGCTGGCGGCCGGCCGTCTTTATGAGGAGTTGGTGCCGCACTACCATATGCGGCACCGGGTGCGGCCGGGCATTACCGGCCTTGCCCAGATGCGGGGATTGCGCGGCCCGACGGATCGCAGCGACAAGGCGCGCGCCCGAATCGTCTCCGATCTTTATTACGTCGACAATTTTTCGCTCTGGCTGGATATCAAGATCATGGTCGGAACGGTGATTTCCGAATTGCGCGGCGGCAAGGGGTTCTGATTTTTCAGGCGCCATTGCCGCAGCCGCAATCCGGCGCTGCAAAAATAAAAAGCCCGGCAGCGATGCCGGGCTTTTTTTCATGAAACCATCGTAACGATCAGTTTGTCGGCGCGGGAGCCGCAGCGGGATCCGGAAGCGGTGCCGGGTTTGCCGACAGCGTCCGCAGATAAGCGATGAGATCGGCGCGTTCCGTTTCCTTCTTCACGCCCGCAAAGCCCATGGCCGTGCCGGGAACGTGTTTCTTGGGAGCTTCGAGGAAGAAGCTGAGATGATCGTAATCCCAATGCACGGAACCGCCCTTGGAGAAATCCTTCATCCCTGCGGAGTAGCTGAAACCTTCATGGCTGGCGATCGGCCGGTTGACGATATCGAAGAGATTGGGGCCGACCTTGTTTGCACCACCACTCTCTCCGGTATGACAGCTCGTACACTTCTTGAAGACCGTCTCACCCTTGGCGGCATCGGCGCTGGCAAGCAATTGCGCGATCGGCGTCGCCGCGGCAGCGGCTTCTCCGCCGGCTGCGTCGCCGCCACCCTCTGCCGCAGCGATGGCATAACCTTCCTTTTCGGGCGCAGGCGCATGGAAAATGCCCTCAGACGCAATCGACACCGACATCAGGACGAAAACCGTGCCAAGCAACGCCCCAACGCCCATATTTACATAAGAATTCATCTATATGCGCTCCCTCGCATCCGCTTGATATAACGGGCATCTTGAAATTGCTCGAAAGCTATGGCTTTTGCACAGCCTGCGCAACTTGAATAATGCTCCCCACACCGTGACGTTTTGACACTTTTCGGGCGGGATTTGAAGGGTGTCGGATGAAGAATCGGGATTTCGAGAAAGCTGTCGTCCTCATACCGGCGCGGATGGCATCCACGCGCCTGCCGGGCAAGCCGCTCGCCGACATCGGCGGCAAGCCGATGATCGTGCAGGTGGCGCTGCGCGCACGCGAGGCCGGCGCAGAGCGAATCGTTGTGGCCGTCGATGACGAACAGGTGTTTTCGGCCGTCAAAAATGCCGGTTTCGACGTGATGATGACGCGCGACGACCACCAATCCGGCTCGGACCGCATTTTCGAAGCGCTGCAGAAAGCCGATCCCTATGGCAAGGCGGAATATGTCATCAATGTCCAGGGCGATCTTCCGACCATCGAAGCGGAGACGATCCGCGCTTCGTTGCGTCCACTGGAAAATGCCGCCGTCGATATTGCGACACTGACGGTCGAAATCACCGACGAGGAAGAAAAAACCAATCCGAACGTAGTGAAAGTGGTGGGCAGCCCGCTTTCCGAGTCGCGATTGCGCGCGCTTTATTTCACCCGCACCACCGCCCCTTATGGCGATGGCCCGCTTTATCATCACATCGGACTTTATACCTATCGCCGCGCAGCACTCGAGACATTCGTGAGCCTGCCGCCCTCGCCGCTGGAAAAACGCGAGCGGCTGGAACAGCTGCGCGCGCTGGAAGCCGGCATGCGCATCGACGCCGAAATCGTCAGTTCCGTGCCGCTCGGCGTCGACACGCCGCACGATCTGGAAAAAGCCCGCAAAATTCTCGCAAGCAGAACCCTCTAACGGACAGTCCCATGACCTTGAGCACAAATCGCATTGCCTTCCAGGGCGAATTCGGCGCGAATTCCGATATGGCCTGCCGCGACATGTTCCCGGATATGGAGCCTTTGCCGTGCCCGACATTCGAGGATGCCTTCAACGCCATTGAAAACGGCGAAGCCGATCTCGGCATGATCCCGATTGAAAACACGCTGGCCGGCCGCGTTGCTGATATTCATCACCTGCTGCCGGAATCGCACCTGCACATCATCGGCGAATATTTCATGCCGATCCGCTTCCAGTTGATGGTGATGCCGGGCGTGAAGAAGGACGAGATTCGCACCGTCCACAGCCACATTCACGCGCTTGGCCAGTGCCGGAAAATCATCCGCTCGAACGGCTGGAAGCCCGTCATCGCCGGCGATACGGCGGGCTCCGCGAGACTGGTGTCCGAAAAGGGCGACCGCAGCATGGCGGCACTTGCGCCGCGCCTTGCCGCCAATCTCTACGGCCTCGATATTCTCGCTGAAAACGTCGAGGATTCGGAAAACAACGTCACGCGTTTCGTTGTGCTTTCCCGCGATGAAAATTGGGCCAAGCGTCAGTCTAGCGACGAAATCGTCGTCACCACCTTTGTCTTCAACGTCCGCAATATTCCGGCCGCGCTCTACAAAGCCATGGGCGGCTTTGCGACAAACGGCATCAACATGACGAAGCTCGAAAGCTACCAGCTCGGCGGCAAATTCGTAGCAACGCAGTTTTATGCCGATATTGAAGGCCATCCCGACGACGAACCGGTGCGGCATGCGCTGGATGAGTTGCGCTTCTTCTCCGAAAAAGTCCGCATTCTCGGCGTCTACAAGGGCCATGCGATGCGGGGCAAGCTCAACCAGGGTTGAGCCTGCCGAACGCGATTATTTCGTCCATTCCACCCAATCGCGCATCAGCCGGTGCGCGATGGCGCCGCCGGGAGGCGCGGAAAAGCCCTCACCCGTTGCCGTCTCCAGCATCTTGGCGACTTCCGCCCGCGTGAACCAGCGGCAATCCTCCAGTTCGATCTCATCGCGGGCAATATCGAAAGACAGCGCCTCTGCATAACAGCCGATCATCAGCGTATGCGGCATCGGCCAGGGCTGCGAGGCGTGGTAACGCACGCGGCCGATCTCGACGCCGGATTCCTCATGCGTTTCGCGGCGTACTGCCTGCTCGATGGTTTCGCCCGGCTCCACAAAACCGGCGAGGCACGAATACATGCCCGGTGCAAAATGCGCACCGCGGCCAAGCAGGCAAAGATCACGCTCGATATCGATCGTCATCATGATGACGACGGGATCGGTGCGGGGAAAAATCGTGTGATTGCAGGCGGCGCAGATGCGCTTGTAGCCGCCGATGCGCAGCTCCATAGTGCCGCCGCACTTACCGCAAAACCGATTTTCGGCGTTCCAGTGGGTAAGGCTGACGGCCTGGGCAACCTCGCTCAGCAATTCCTCATCGAGAAGATGGTCGCGATAAAGGGTGCGGGCGTCGGCGAGTTTATAGTGGCTGGCCAGCTGGTCCTCGGCTACGGCGACCGGCACCGCAATTCTCGGCTCGCCGGTTTCGCGATATCCGAGCAGCACGGCATTGTCGAAATCCGGCTGCAGTTCTGCCAGCTCATAAGCGGAAAACAGGGGATCGATGACCTGTTCGTCATGCTTCAGGACAAGTCGGTTGCCCGAGAAAGCGAAAATATGGGTGCCATCGACCTTCAGCGCATCGGCAACGCACTCTTCCGACCGTTTTTCGGCAAAACGGTCGAGGGCGTTCTTGGAAAAGGCTGTCAGCAGGCTTGCTTCGGGATGGGGGGCAGTGGTTTCAAAAATTTTCATGGAAATCATCAGAGCGCGCCGGAGATTTTTTTCATCAAACTTTCCTTTTCGCCCGCGGCATAGGGCACAGGCGTTCCGTGACCCCAGATGGGACCCGGCCAGCAGGTGTCGCCTTCATTGCGAGCGATTATATGGACATGAAGCTGCCGGACGATATTGCCCAAAGCACCGACATTAATCTTGGTGGCTCCGGTGATTTCTTTCAAGGCAGACGCGACGAGATTGGTCTCGAATGTCAGCACGGCCTGATCAAGCGGGGTGAGATCGAACAATTCACTGACGCCGTCTCGTTGCGGCACCAGCACCAGCCAGGGCCAGCGGTTGTCGTTTTGCAAACGCAGTTCACATAGTCCCAAACGCGTCACAAGCACGCTGTCGCGCGCCAGTCTGTCGTCCAGCCGGAATGTCTCCAAGGTGTCCTCCATGTTTGTTTTCATTGTGATAGCAGTTTTTTGAAGGCTTGGCTTGCATTTGCTTTCGATATTGCCGATATGTGGCCCCGGGAGGTTGGTGGTGGACGAGCCACTCGCCAACCGGGTCAGGTCCGGAAGGAAGCAGCCCTAACGAGCCCGGCACGGGTCGCCGTGCCAGCCTCCCACCTTTTTTAAAAGACGTGCTCAGCTTTCGCCGGGCCAGTTCAGCGCCCCAAGACAACTGGCAAAACAAACTGGCGAGGCAATGAGCGACACCGTACCCACCACATCAAGCGAATCCCAGGTCGGGACCGGCTACCGGGTACTGGCGCGCAAATATCGCCCCAAGGATTTTTCCGATCTGATGGTCGGCCAGGAGCCGATGGTCCGCACGCTGACCAACGCGTTTGAGACCGGCCGTATCGCGCAGGCCTATATGCTGACCGGCGTTCGCGGCGTGGGCAAGACGACCACGGCCCGCATTCTCGCCCGCGCGCTGAATTACAAGACCGACACCATCGACAAGCCAACCATCGACCTGCGCATTCCCGGTGAACATTGCCAGGCGATCATGGAAGGCCGGCATGTCGACGTGATCGAGATGGACGCCGCCTCCCATACCGGTATCGACGATATTCGCGAGATCATCGAACAGGTGCGTTACCGCCCGGTTTCGGCGCGCTACAAGGTCTATATCATCGACGAAGTGCACATGCTGTCGACGCAGGCTTTCAACGGTCTTTTGAAGACCTTGGAAGAGCCGCCAGAGCATGTGAAATTCATCTTCGCAACCACCGAAATCCGCAAGGTTCCGATCACCGTTCTGTCTCGTTGCCAGCGCTTCGATCTGCGTCGCATCAGCGCCGCCGATCTGGTCGGCCTGTTCACCGCCATTGCCGGCAAGGAAGGTTTCGAAGCCGATCCGCAGGCACTGTCGATGATCGCCCGCGCTGCCGAAGGTTCCGCCCGTGACGGCCTTTCGCTGCTCGATCAGGCGATTGCCCATGGCAGCGGGCGTGTGGAAGCGGAAGCCGTGCGCGGCATGCTCGGTCTTGCCGACCGTGCACGTATCGTCGATCTCTTTCAGCATGTCGTCAAAGGCGATGTCGCGGCCGCCCTTTCGGAGTTCAACGGGCAATATGAGGCGGGCGCAAACCCTGTCGTCGTATTGAACGATCTTGCCGATTTCACCCATCTCGTCACCCGCATGAAATATGTGCCTGACGCGGCGGAAGACCCCTCGCTTTCCGAGATCGAGCGCGTGCGCGGCGCGGAATTTGCCGAGACGATTGCGATAACCGCGCTTTCGCGCATCTGGCAGATGCTGTTGAAAGGCATTCCGGAAACGGAAAACGCCTCGCGCCCGGCGGGTGCGGCCGAAATGGTGCTGATCCGGCTTTCGCACGCCGCCAATCTGCCCGCACCTGAAGATGCCGCGCGGCGCTTGCTGGAGCTTTCGAACGGTGAAGGCGGTTACGCCAATGGCGGACCTTCGGGCGGCGGCAATGGCGGCGGTGCCCGCGCCTATTCGTCAGGACAGGCCGTGGCTGCGGGAAGACCTGTCGATCTTCCCGCCCAGCGCCAGACGACACCGCAGACCTCCGCCGTGCTGCGCGCGGTTCCGGACAGCCGCCCGCAGGAGATGCAGGTCGCGGCACCGAAAACCGAAGAGCGGCCGGAGCCGAAGGTTCCCGTTAATTCGGTGCAGGATATTGCCGATCTCTGCCAGAAGAACCGCGATCCCGTCATGCGGGCGAAGGTGCGCAACTTTGTGCGGTTGGTGCGGCTGGAGCCCGGCCGGCTTGATATGCGCCTCGGCGAAGGCGCGCCCGGATCGCTTCCCGGCGAGCTTGGCGTCAAGCTCAAGGAATGGACCGGTATCCACTGGATCGTCAGCCTCAGCAAGGAACAGGGCGAGCCGACCCTTGTTGAAGCGGAAGGCAATGCCCGGGATGCCCGTCTTGTCGATGCGCGGCAGGATCCTGACGTTGCCGCCATTCTGGCGCAGTTTCCCGGCGCAAAGATCACCGACGTGCGCATCCGCGCCGCCGCACAGGATGAGGCCGAAGAGATCGCGCCTCCATCGGTTGCCGAATCGAGCGAAGGCGACATCCTTCCCGGCGACGACATCGAGTTTTAAACAAAAAGAACAGGAGATTGGCACATGCGTGACATCATGGGCATGATGGGCAAGGTCAAGGAAATGCAGTCCAAGATGGAGAAGGTGCAGGAAGAAATCGCCGCCCTTGAAGTCGAAGGCAGGGCTGGCGGCGGCCTCGTGACCGTCATTCTCAACGGTAAGGGCGAAATGCGCGGCCTGAAAATCGATCCTTCGCTGTTCAAGGAAGACGAGGTGGAAATCCTCGAAGACCTGATCGTGGCTGCCCACAAGGACGCCAAGGAAAAGGGCGAAGCGCAGGCGCAGGAAAAGATGGCCGGCCTGACCGCGGGCCTGCCGCTGCCGCCCGGCATGAAGTTCCCGTTCTGATATAATCAAGGTGAAGAGGATGGCGACACGCGGGGAGTGGTCGCCGTCGTTGTCTCAAGGCAGGATCAGGCTTCCAGCATCGCGCGGAACCGGCTTGCAAGCGGCGTTTCGAGATAGGCCGCGCGTTCAGCCATATCGAGCTGCATGGGGCGGAAGCGCTGTAGAATAGTCGGTATGGCCAGTTTCGTTCCCTGATAGGGTGCGAAGGCGATATCCTCCCCGGAGGCGAGCATTCCACCTTTCAGCACCCGGCAATAAAAACCCGGCTGGCCCGCCTGCCGGAAGCGCGGTGCGAAATCGGGGTCGCCGATGCGGGCTGACAGGGTGGCGCAGGGAATGCGGGCAGCAGTCACCTCCAGCACGACTTCGTGGGCCGAGAACCTGTCGCCGACATGGAGTTTTGCGCTGTCGACGCCATCAAGAACAAGATTTTCGCCGAAAAACCCGGCTTCGACGACAAAGCCCAGAGAGCGCGACCAGAAATCGAGATCGACGGACCCCATGACGTAAATCGCCTGATCAGGCCCGCCATGATGTTTGCGATTGCAGACGGCATCGCTGACGATGCCTTCCGCATCAACCATGACCGGGCCGTGGACGGGATGCTTGAAGATGCCCGTCTTCATCGTCTTTCCCGGCAGGCTTTTTGCCTCGCCCCGGCATACCGCCCTGATTTTCATGGACTGCCCTTTGCGCTTCATGATTCCCGTTTCCCGATTTATGCAGTAGAAAGCGCTCATGGCAAAACGAGTCACCGGTCCCGAAATTGAAAAACTGATCCAGCTTCTGGCAAAAGTGCCGGGGCTTGGGCCCCGCTCTGCGCGGCGGGCGGCGTTGCATCTCATCAAGAAGAAGGAACAGCTTCTCGGGCCGTTGGGCCATGCGATGGGCGAGGCCTATGACAAGGTGAAGATCTGCTCCTGCTGCGGCAATGTCGATACGATCGATCCCTGCACCGTCTGCACCGACGACCGGCGCGACCAGTCGGTCATCATCGTGGTGGAAGACGTGTCGGATCTTTGGGCGCTGGAGCGGACGGGCGCGATGAACACCGCCTATCACGTGCTGGGCGGCACGCTTTCGCCGCTCGACGGCGTCGGGCCGGAGGATTTGAATATCAAGGGCCTGATCGACCGTGTCAGCGCCGGCGGCATCCGCGAGCTTATCATCGCCGTCAATGCGACGGTGGAGGGGCAGGCAACCGCCCACTACATTACCGACCGCCTTTCCGGTCTCGACATCAAGATCACCCGGCTTGCGCATGGCGTGCCGGTGGGCGGTGAACTCGATTATCTCGACGAGGGTACATTGACGGCGGCGCTTCGGGCGCGCACGACGATCTGAAGTCGCCCTCCCTCCCCGTCATTCAAAGAGGAGACCGAATGCGAAACCATTTTGCCCCGAAGGCACTGGCTGCACTTCTTTCCGTTTTTTCAGCAACGACGGCCTTGGCGCAATCGGCACCGACAGGAGCAGCGGCAGCCCGATATGACGCTGAATTTAATGCCTGGCTGAAAAAGGAAATCTGGCCTGAAGCCCGCAAGGCCGGTATTTCGCAGAAAACACTTGAGGCCACGCTCAGCGGTCTTTCCATCAGCTGGAACCTGCCCGATCTCGTCATTCCCGGCCAGAAGCCACCCAAGGAACAGAGCCAGAGTCAGGCGGAATTTTCTTCGCCCGGCGCCTATTTCTCCGAAAAACGGCTGCAGGGGCTGGCCGGCACCGGCCGCTCGCTTGCCGCCACCCATGCGGCAACGCTGCGCAGGATCGAGGCGAAATACGGCGTGCCCGGCGATATCATCGTTGCGATCTGGGGCCGTGAATCCGGTTTCGGCCGGGCGAAACTGCCGCATTCCGTGGTCGATGTGCTGGCAACGAAAGCCTATATGTCCACCCGTAAGGAGATGTTCCGCACCGAGCTGATCGATGCGCTGAAAATCGTCGAAAGCGGCGATATCGCAGCGTCACGCATGATGGGCTCCTGGGCCGGTGCGCTCGGCCAGCCGCAATTCATGCCGTCGAGCTATCTCAAATATGCCGTGGACTTCGATGGCGACGGCCATCGCGATATCTGGAATTCCGTACCGGATGCGCTGGCATCCATAGCGAACTATCTTTCCCAGCGCGGCTGGCAGCGCAATCGCGACTGGGGTTTCGAAGTGTCGATCCCCGCCAATGTCTCCTGCGCGCAGGAAGGCCCTGATCTTGCCCGGCCGGTGGCCGACTGGGCGAAGATGGGCATCACCCGCATTTCCGGAAAAGCTTTCCCGTCCAATGACCTATCCGCCGATGGCATGATGCTGGTGCCGGCCGGACGGCACGGACCGGAATTCGTGGTGACGCCGAATTTCTACGTCATCAAGGAATACAATAATTCCGATCTCTATGCGCTGTTCATCGGCAATCTCGCCGACCGCATCACCCATGGGGCCGGCCCGTTCAAGGGTGAATGGGGCAATGTCGGATCGATGCTGCGCTCGGATGTTCTCGCCATGCAGAAGGCGCTGGTGGCCAAAGGTTACGATGTCGGCAAGGCAGATGGGCTGGCCGGTTTCAAGACGCGGCGGTCGCTGGGCGACTGGCAGGCGAAAAACGGCCTCGCTCCGACCTGCTTTCCGGATGCGACGCTGAAGACGAAGCTGAAGTAGCGGTTGCTGGCAACGTGTGAAAACCTCTCCTCCGTCATGCTCGGGCCTGTCCCGAGCATCTGCAACCGATTGATTTAACGATAGGTGTTTGGATCCTCGGGACAGGCCCGAGGATGACGGGGAGTGTATGGGAAGGGCATCGCCACTCACTTAACCATCGCCTCTCAATGCTGATCGGTGTGGGGTTTATGAAAAATATCGTCGGTCGGCGGAATGGTCTGCCGCTCGATCATCCGGTGCACACGCGGCCGTGTCTTGCCGCGGTGAAGCTCGAGCAGCCGGTCCCAGGCCTCCGCATCCGCCTGGGTGCGGCGGTGGTTATGGCGGACATATTCCACCCATGTCGGCACGTGGTAGCTTTCGGTCCAGATATCGGGATTTTCCAGATCGCGCATCAGGTTCCAGTTGCGGGCACCGTCCCGGATGCGGATACGGCGGCGCTCGGCCATCAGCGGCAGGAATTCGCCGAGGTCCTCGTCGTGGATTTCATAGTCGATGAGGATGGCGATGGGGCCGCTGCGCGGCTTGATATCCAGCCTCAGCGGCGGTTCAACGAAACGGTTGAGCGGATCGAGATTGAGCGAAGCAAAAGCCGGCATGGCGAGCTTAAGACCGACGACGACGCCGAGCAGCATCAGTGCGCACGAACAGAGCAGCGAATAGGAAATGCCGTAATCTTCCGCCAGCTCGCCCCACAGCCAGCTACCGACCGCAATGCCGCCGAAGGTGAGCGTCTGGTAGAGCGAGAGCGCCCGGCCAACCACCCAGCGCGGGGTGGAGAGCTGGACGATGGTGTTGAAGAGCGATAGCGCCAGAACCCAGCAGGCGCCGGCAACGGTCAGCACCAGCGAAGTGACGATCGCACTCGTGCTCACAGCTGTTACGCCAGCGCTGAAGGCGAAGCCTAGAAATGCGACGCGCACGATCCATTCGCTGGACAGCACCTCGCGCAATCTGGCGCTGATCAGGGCACCGCCAATGGCACCGACGCCGAAGGCGCCCAGCATGACGCCGTAGGTCAAGGGGCCGCCTTCGACCAGATCGCGGGCAACGATGGGCATCAAGGCAAGGATGGCGCTGGCGGAAAGGCCGAAAAGGAAGCCGCGCACCAACACCTTGCCGATATTGGGCGACATCGCCACATAACGCATGCCGGCCGAAATGGCGGCCAGAAGCTGCTCGCGTGGCAGGGTCGACGCATATTTGGGCGGCTGCCAGCGAAACAGGGCGTAGATCAGCGTGAAATAGCTCAGCGCATTCACGAAAAACGCGGCAGCGGCGCCGGCGGCAGCAACGATGATGCCGCCGATTGCCGGGCCGACGCTGCGGGTGATGTTGAAGCCGACGCTGTTCAGCGTCACGGCGGCGGGCAAATCCTCGCGCGGCACCATTTCGCCGACGGAGGCCTGCCAGGACGGGTTGTTGAGCGCCGTGCCGCAGCCGATCATGAAGGTGAAGAAGAGCAGAAGCCACGGCGTGAGCCAGCCGGACCAGGCAAAAACCGTCAGCAGCACGGAAGCCGTCAGCATCAAAAGCTGCGCCGAAATCATGATGCGGCGGCGGTCGAAACTATCGGCCAGCGCCCCTGAAATCAGCGAGAACAGCATGATCGGTAAAGAGGTGGAGGCCTGCACCAGCGCGATCATGTTTTCCGAACTTGAGAGCGACGTCATCATCCATGCGGCGCCCACCGCCTGGATCAATCCGCCGAAATTCGAGGCAAGGCTGGCGATCCAGATTCGTCTGTAAGTCAAATGCCTTAAAGGCGCGAGTGGCGATTTACGGTCAGGCACGCTCTGTCCACTTGATGCAACTGCGATTTGTCAAACGGCAACTATAGACAGTGCCGGCAATCATGCCAGCCTTTCCGACATGGTAAGGGTGAAAATGTGGCCGAGCCGTCACTGAAACGCAGACGGCCGCGAAAACCTTGCAATCATGCCCGGATGGGTCTATATGAGCCCTGAAATTCTTGATCGCTTGATGAAGAGTGGGGCCGCAAGGCTCCGCTCTTTTTCGTTAGGCGAACCGGAAACCACGGGCAGAAGGCCCGGTGAACATCAAAGACCGGAAGGCCAGATGGCAGACACCGCACATGAACCGCGACTGATAACCGAAACGGGCATCGACCAGCGTATTGCCGAGATCATCGAGCCTGTTTTGACAGGCATGGGATATCTTCTGGTGCGCGTGCGGCTCTCCAACCAGAACGGCATGACGCTTCAGATAATGGCCGAGCGCGAAGACGGCACCATGACCGTCGAGGACTGCGAAGCCGTCTCCATGGCGATTTCACCGGTTCTTGATGTGGAAGATCCGGTCGATAAAGCGTATCATCTCGAAGTTTCCTCGCCCGGCATCGACCGGCCGATGGTTCGCAAATCGGATTTCACCCGCTGGCAGGGTCATCTGGTGAAGGTCGAAACCTCCATTCTGGTCGAGAACCGCAAGCGGTTTCGCGGCAAGATCGTCGAGGTCAATGCGGACGGCTTCAAGCTGGAACGCGACCAGATCGCCTATGGCGAGGAACCGACAGTCATCATTCCGTTCAGCGCGCTTTCGGATGCGAAGCTCATTCTGACGGACGATCTTATTCGTGATGCGCTGCGGGCAGACAAGGCGGCCAAGGCCGCCGCCGCAAACCAGAACGACGAAAACGAAGCAGACGAAGACTAATTCCAACGTAAAGCCCGGAAACAAGGGCGAACCCCGCAATCATGCGACTTACGGAGATAGAAAAATGGCAGTGAGTGCTAACCGGCTTGAGCTTCTGCAGATCGCCGATGCTGTGGCGCGCGAAAAGGTCATCGACCGCGAAATCGTGCTTGCCGCAATGGCCGACGCTATCCAGAAAGCCGCCCGCTCGCGCTATGGTTCGGAAACCAACATCCGCGCCGACATCAATTCCAAGACCGGCGAAATCCGCCTGCAGCGTCTTCTGGAAGTTGTCGAGGCCGCTGAGGATTATTCGACCCAGATCCCGCTGGAGCTGGCCCGCGACCGCAACCCGGACGCCAAGCTCGGCGACTTCATCGCCGATCCGCTGCCGCCGATGGATTTCGGCCGTATCGCCGCCCAGTCCGCCAAGCAGGTCATCGTGCAGAAGGTGCGTGAAGCCGAGCGTGACCGCCAGTATGACGAGTTCAAGGACCGCATCGGCGAAATCGTCAACGGCACCGTCAAGCGCGTCGAATATGGCAACGTCATCGTCGATCTCGGCCGTGGCGAAGGTATCATCCGTCGTGACGAAATGATCCCGCGGGAAAACATGCGTTACGGCGACCGTGTGCGCGCTTACGTCTACGACGTTCGCCGCGAACAGCGCGGCCCGCAGATTTTCCTGTCGCGTACCCATCCGCAGTTCATGGTGAAGCTCTTCACCATGGAAGTCCCGGAAATCTATGACGGCATCATCCAGATCAAGTCGGTTGCCCGTGATCCGGGTTCGCGCGCCAAGATCGCCGTCATCTCCAACGACTCGTCGATCGATCCGGTCGGCGCCTGCGTCGGTATGCGCGGTTCGCGCGTTCAGGCCGTTGTCGGTGAACTCCAGGGCGAAAAGATCGACATCATTCCGTGGAGCCAGGAACCGGCCTCCTTCATCGTCAACGCCCTGCAGCCGGCGGAAGTCGCCAAGGTCGTTCTGGATGAAGAATCCGAGCGCATCGAAGTGGTGGTTCCGGACGAGCAGCTGTCGCTCGCCATCGGCCGCCGCGGCCAGAACGTGCGTCTGGCATCGCAGCTGACCGGCTGGGATATCGACATCATGACCGAGCAGGAAGAATCCGAGCGCCGCCAGAAGGAATTCAACGAGCGCACGGCCCTGTTCATGGAAGCCCTCGACGTCGACGAGATGGTCGGTCAGGTTCTGGCCTCCGAAGGCTTCGCGCAGGTCGAAGAACTGGCCTATGTCGATCTCGACGAAATTTCCTCGATCGACGGTTTCGATGAAGACACCGCCGATGAAATCCAGACCCGCGCCCGCGAATATCTGGAACGCCTGGAAGCCGAGATGGACGCCAAGCGCAAGGAACTCGGCGTTTCCGACGAGCTGCGCCAGATCGACGGCCTGACCTCGCAGATGATGGTGGCGCTGGGTGAAGACGGCATCAAGACCATCGAGGATTTTGCCGGTTGTGCCGCAGACGATCTCGTTGGCTGGAGCGAGCGCAAGGACGGCGAGACCAAGAAGTTCGAAGGCATCTTCTCCAAGCTCGATGTTTCGCGCATCGAGGCCGAGAACATGGTGGTACAGGCCCGTCTTCTGGCAGGCTGGATCACCGCCGAGGAGCTTGCTTCCGCAGAGGAAGCCGATCCTGAGGCTGCCGAGGAGGCGGATACCGCCGAACAGGAATGATATCGCAGGCGCATGAGCCGGATGAGCTGCCCGAAACGGATGACGACGGGCGGCTCAAGGGCGACGTCAATGGACGTATGTGCATTGTGACACGGCAAAGCGGATCGCCCGATGAGCTGATCCGCTTCGTCGCAGGGCCGGACGGCAGCGTCGTTCCGGATCTGAAACGCCAATTGCCGGGGCGCGGCTGCTGGGTAACACCCGAGCGCGCCCTGATCGAGAAAGCCATCGCGAAGAAGCTATTCGCACGGGCGCTCAAACGCGACGTCAAGGCCGGGCCGGAGCTTCTTGCTCTTCTCGATCGGCTGATGGCGCAGCAGCTTGCAGGCATGATGAACATGGCGCGCAAGGCGGGCCAGTTCATCAGCGGCGCGATGAAAGTCGACGCCGCCGTCCGTTCGGGGAATGCGATCGCCGTGTTCCACGCGACCGATGCTGCGGCAGACGGCGTGAGAAAACTGGACCAGGCCCGCAAGGCCTGGGCGCTCGGCAGCGATGCCGGCAACGAAATTCCGTCCTTCCGGCTCTTCAGCGGCGCCGAAATGGACGAGTTGATGGGCCAGAATGCTTTTATCCATGCCTGCGCGCTTGCAGGGCAGGCGGGTGAGGGTGTAGTGAAGCGCGCAACGATGCTTGAGCAGTACCGTCTTGGCGGTCGATCTCAGGCGGAACGCGACGCTGCCCGGACAGAACAATGACGCGGTTGCCCGATATGAACGGTCGCCGCGTTCTGATGCAGCAATTGAACGACGAGACCTGATGAACGTCATCCGGTTCTCGTCCGAAGGAACGGGAACGGAATGACCGACAACAACGACGACAAGACACTTAACGCGCCTGCCAAGAAGACTCTCACCCTCAAGCCGGGCGGGATGAATCAGGGCACCGTGCGGCAGGATATGGGTCGAGGTCGCACGAACGCGGTTGTCGTGGAAACACGCAAGCGCCGCCCCATGCGTCCTGAAGACGAGAAGCAGGTTCATTCGGTTGCAGCGCCCGCTCCGAAGCCGGCCGCCCCTGCCCCCGCGGCAGCACCGCGTCCGCAGGCGCCACAGCAGCGCATTCACCAGCCAAGCGGCCAGCAGCAGCGTCCGGGTTCCTCCCAGCCGCAGCAGCGTCCCGGCTCGTCCGCACCGCAGCAGCGCCAGCCTGAGCGTCCGCGCGGCAACGTCCTGCACGACCTGTCGGCAGGCGAGATGGAAGCCCGCCGCCGTGCGCTGATGGAAGCACAGGCCCGCGACGTGATCGAAGCCAAGCAGCGCGCCGAAGACGAAGCGCGCCGCAAGGTGGAAGAAGAGCGCCGCATCGCCGCCGAAAAGGAAGAGGCCGCACGCCGCGCCGCCGAAGAGGCCGCAGCCGCCAAGGTGGCCGCAAGCCAGCCTGCCGTGGAAGCAAAGCCGGAACCGGTCGATGAAAAGCCGGCTACCGCCGCTCAGCCGGCGCCGCGCGCCGAGGCTCGTCCTCAGCCCGCCGCTGCCACCCCCGCTCGCGCAACTCCCGAAACCGCCGCTCCGCGCGGACGCCGTACCGATGGCGACGACGAGGACGATCGCGGTGCACGCCGTGGCAACCTGCCGGTCCGTGGCAAGGTCGCCGCGCCTGCACCGGCAAAGCCCGCAGCCCGCCTGAAGACGGAAGAAGAACGCCGTCGCGGCAAGCTGACCGTCACCTCGTCCAACCTGGATGAAGACGGCACGCCGCGCGGACGCTCCATGGCATCCATGCGCCGCCGCCAGGAAAAATTCCGCCGCAGCCAGATGCAGGAGACCCGTGAAAAGGTCATGCGCGAAGTGATCCTGCCGGAAACCATCACCATTCAGGAACTGTCGCAGCGCATGTCCGAACGCGCCGTCGACGTCATCAAGTTCCTGATGAAGGAAGGCCAGATGATGAAGCCGGGCGACGTGATCGACGCCGATCTGGCGGAACTGATCGCCGTCGAATTCGGCCACACCGTCAAGCGCGTTTCTGAATCCGACGTGGAAGAAGGCATCTTCAACCAGGCAGACGACGAAGGCGAAATGCTGCCGCGTCCGCCGGTTGTCACGATCATGGGCCACGTCGACCACGGCAAGACCTCGCTGCTCGACGCCATTCGTCAGGCGAATGTGGTCGCAGGCGAAGCCGGTGGCATCACCCAGCATATCGGTGCCTATCAGGTCGAAAAGAACGGCCAGAAGATCACCTTCATCGACACCCCCGGCCACGCCGCCTTCACGGCCATGCGTGCCCGCGGTGCGCAGGCGACGGATATCGCCGTTCTGGTGGTCGCCGCTGACGACAGCGTGATGCCGCAGACGATCGAGTCTATCAATCATGCCAAGGCGGCCGGTGTTCCGATCGTCGTTGCGATCAACAAGATCGACAAGCACGAGGCAAACCCCGAAAAGGTTCGCCAGCAGCTCCTGCAGCACGAAGTGTTCGTGGAATCCATGGGCGGTGAAGTGCTTGACGTGGAAGTTTCCGCCAAGAAGCAGCTCGGTCTCGACAAACTGCTTGAAGCGATCCTGCTGCAGGCTGAAATTCTCGACCTCAAGGCAGATCCGAACCGTACCGCAGAAGGTACCGTCATCGAAGCGGAACTCGACCGCGGCCGTGGTGCCGTCGCCACGGTTCTCGTGCAGAAGGGTACGCTGAAGCCTGGTCAGATCATCGTGGCTGGCGACCAGTGGGGCCGCGTTCGCGCCCTCGTCAACGACAAGGGTGAACACGTCAAGGAAGCCGGTCCGGCCATGCCTGTCGAGGTTCTCGGTCTTTCCGGTACGCCATCTGCCGGTGACCGTTTCGCGGTTGTCGAAAACGAAAGCCGTGCTCGCGAGATTTCCGAGTACCGCCAGCGTCTGGCACGCGACAAGGCTGTCGCACGTCAGACGGGCCAGCGCGGTTCGCTGGAACAGATGATGAGCCAGTTGCAGACTTCGGGAATGAAGGAATTCCCGCTGGTCATCAAGGCAGACGTGCAGGGTTCGGTCGAAGCCATTATCGCTTCGCTCGACAAGCTCGGCACCGACGAAGTCCGCGCTCGTATCGTTCACTCAGGCGCTGGCGCCATCACGGAATCGGATATCTCGCTTGCCGAGGCATCCAACGCCGCGATCATCGGCTTCAACGTTCGCGCCAACGCACAGGCACGCACGGCTTCCGAACGCGCCGGCATCGAGATCCGCTACTACAACATCATCTACGATCTGGTGGATGACGTGAAGGCAGCGATGTCGGGCCTCCTGTCGCCGGAGCGTCGCGAGACCTTCCTCGGCAACGCGGAAATCCTCGAAGTGTTCAACATCACCAAGGTCGGCAAGGTCGCGGGTTGCCGCGTCACCGAAGGCAAGGTGGAACGTGGTGCAGGCGTTCGTCTCATTCGCGACAACGTCGTCATTCACGAAGGCAAGCTCAAGACGCTCAAGCGCTTCAAGGACGAAGTGGCAGAAGTGCCGGTCGGTCAGGAATGCGGTATGGCGTTCGAGAACTACGAAGATATCCGCGCAGGCGATATCATCGAGTGCTTCCGCGTCGAGCACATCACAAGAACGCTCTAAGCCATGCTGGCTTATGGCCTGAAAACGAAATGGACGGCAGCTCTGCTCGCCGTCTGTTTTCTTTTCGCGCACCCTGCCATTGCGGAAGTTTGCGACAAAGCAGGATGGGAACCAGAGGACGGCGTCGTTACCCTGTCTTCTGAGATAATAAGCGGGATAATTAGGTCGACCTTGGCGACTCTGCTGATCGCTCTGGGAGCATATAAGCGCTGGTTCTGGCTTGTTTGGTCCATGATGCTATATTTGCTGCTGGGGCTAATGGTTACGCTTTACGAGCCGCTTCTTGGAGATCCAAACGATCCATATATTGAAGCCATGATTAGAGAAGGCTGTCTGCACTCGCTATCGTGGATCATCATTACAGCCTCATTAAGCGTCCCGCTCCTTATAGGAACTGCAATTGTGCTTCAACGAACAACAAAAAGCCTGAGATAAAATGGCAAAAGCTACATCATCGGCCCCTTCGCAACGCATGCTGCGTGTAGGCGAACAGGTGCGCGCCGCCCTGACACAAATTCTCCAGCGCGGTGAAGTCCGCGACGATCTGATCGAAGGCACCGTCATTTCCATCTCGGAAGTGCGCATGTCTCCCGATCTGAAGATCGCCACCGCCTACGTGACGCCACTTGGCGTCGCCGATCACACCGACATCATCACGGCACTAAACCGCCACGCCAAGTTCATGCGCGGCCGCCTTGGTCCGCAGCTTCGGCAGATGAAATACATGCCGGAACTGCGTTTCCGCGACGATACGAGTTTCGACAATTACCAGAAGATCGACGCACTCCTGCGGTCACCGGAGGTGCAGCGCGATCTTGGACCTTCAAACGAAAAAGACGACGAACAGAACTGAAGCATGTCCAAACCACGCAAACAGCAAAACCGCAAACCCAAGGGCCGTCCGATTTCCGGTTGGCTCATTCTCGACAAGCCGCTGGATTTCGGCTCCACCGAGGCCGTTTCCAAGATCAAATGGCTGTTCAACGCCCAGAAGGCCGGCCATGCCGGCACGCTCGATCCGCTAGCTTCCGGCATGCTGCCGATCGCGCTTGGCGACGCCACCAAGACCGTCCCCTATGTCATGGACGGCCGGAAAATCTACGAATTCACCGTCACCTGGGGTGAGCAGCGCGCGACCGACGATCTGGAAGGCGAGGTGGTCGAATCCTCCGATCTGCGCCCTGACGAACAGGCGATCCGCGATATCCTGCCCAATTACACTGGCGTTATCATGCAGACACCGCCGCAATTTTCGGCCATCAAGATCGCCGGCGAGCGCGCCTATGATCTGGCGCGTGACGGCGAGACGGTGGAAATCCCGGCGCGGGAGGTGGAAATCCATCGCCTGACGCTGCTTGCCTGTCCGGACGCCAACACCGCGCATTTCGAAGTGGAATGCGGCAAGGGTACTTATGTACGGGCACTGGCGCGCGACATGGGCCGCGATCTCGGCTGCTTCGGCCATATTTCGGAACTGCGCCGCACCATGGTCGCCCCCTTCGGTGAAGACATGATGGTGCCGCTCGAAACCTTGACGGCACTGGAAGCAGTGGAGGATCGCGACGAGCGACTGGAGGCGCTGGATGCCTTCCTGATCGACACGGCCGAGGCGCTTTCCGCCCTTCCCCGCCTCATCATCAACGATGACCAGGCGCACCGGCTGAAAATGGGCAACCCCATCCTGCTGCGCGGGCGCGATGCACCGGCCAATCATCCGGAAGCCTATGCCACCGCGCATGGCAAGCTCGTCGCCATTGGCGAAATCGGCGAAGGCGAATTCCGGCCGAAGCGTGTTTTCGGCTGAAACGGGCTCTATCTATTTGTTTTACGCGTTTCCGGACGGAAAACCGCTTCGCACTTTTCCTGGAAACGCTCATGGAGGCGCTGTCAATCGCCTCTTTCAATTGCACCCGGAATAGTTTATAGGCAGCGCCAGCTTGGGCTTTGCCTATGCTGCTGAATGGCCAGAGCTGGACGACATCCCGGCTTTAGGCGTCCCATTTTTCCTTAAAACAGAAAGGATCGTCCGATGTCGATTACTGCAGAGCGCAAAGCCGCCCTCATCAAGGAATATGCCACGAAGGAAGGCGACACCGGTTCGCCGGAAGTTCAGGTTGCTATCCTGACCGAGCGGATCAACAACCTGACCGGTCACTTCAAGGACCACAAGAAGGACAACCACTCCCGTCGTGGCCTTCTGACGCTGGTTTCGAGCCGTCGTTCGCTTCTCGACTATCTGAAGAAGAAGGACGAAGCCCGTTACACCAAGCTGATCGGTGCTCTCGGCATTCGCCGCTAATAACTTCTCCGGCGGGTTTCGCAACGATGCCCGCCGGTTTTTATATCCGGCCTTCGAGGCCACAGAAATTTCCGGGCGTTCGCCGCAAATGTGGCCCCGGACGATAAGGGTGACCCGGATGGGCCGGTGCCGCCTTTTTCAACCGCAGACCTGTCATGGGGCAGGATTGCCGGATGCTTGCTTTTCGAAGCCTCCCGCTGTCTTGCCCGTGATTGAGTCACAGCGCTGCTTCCGCCGGTACGACGCCGGAGCGGGCAGCCACAACCAAGGACAAGATATGTTCAATCAACACTCCGTGGAAATCGAATGGGCAGGCCGCCCGCTGAAGCTCGAGACCGGCAAGGTTGCCCGTCAGGCTGACGGCGCCGTCATCGCAACCTACGGCGAGACGATGGTTCTCGCGACCGTGGTTTCCGCAAAGTCTCCGAAGCCGGGCCAGGACTTCTTCCCGCTGACCGTCAACTATCAGGAAAAGACCTACGCAGCCGGCAAGATCCCCGGTGGCTACTTCAAGCGCGAAGGCCGTCCGAGCGAAAACGAAACGCTGGTTTCGCGCCTGATCGACCGTCCGATCCGCCCGCTTTTCCCGGAAGGCTACAAGAATGACACGCAGGTCGTCGTCACCGTCATCCAGCACGATCTGGAAAACAACCCCGACATTCTGTCGATGGTCGCCACTTCGGCTGCGCTGACCCTTTCCGGCATTCCGTTCATGGGTCCGATCGGCGGCGCACGCGTTGGCTACATCAACGGTGAATACGTTCTGAACCCGCATCTGGACGAGATGGAAGAATCCACGCTCGACCTGGTTGTCGCCGGTACCTCCGACGCCGTTCTGATGGTTGAATCCGAAGCCAAGGAACTCAACGAAGACGTCATGCTCGGCGCCGTCATGTTCGGCCACAAGGGCTTCCAGCCGGTTATCGACGCGATCATCAAGCTCGCCGAAGTTGCCGCCAAGGAACCGCGCGAATTCGAACCGGAAGATTTCTCCGCGCTCGAAAACGAAATGCTGGCGCTCGCCGAAGCCGAACTGCGCGACGCCTACAAGATCACCGAAAAGGCAGCCCGCTACGCCGCCGTTGACGCCGTTAAGGCAAAGGTGAAGGCGCACTTCCTGCCGGAAGAAGGCGAAGCCAAGTACACGCCGGAAGAAATCGGCGCTGTCTTCAAGCACCTTCAGGCGAAGATCGTTCGCTGGAACGTTCTCGACACCAAGAGCCGTATCGATGGCCGCGACCTGTCGACCGTTCGTCCGATCATCTCGGAAGTCGGCCTTCTGCCGCGCACGCACGGTTCGGCACTGTTCACCCGCGGTGAAACCCAGGCGATCGTTGTCGCGACCCTCGGCACCGGCGAAGATGAGCAGTATGTCGACAGCCTCACCGGCATGTACAAGGAACGCTTCCTGCTGCATTACAACTTCCCGCCCTACTCGGTCGGCGAAACAGGCCGCATGGGTTCCCCGGGCCGTCGCGAAATCGGTCACGGCAAGCTCGCATGGCGCGCTATCCGCCCGATGCTGCCGACTGCGGAACAGTTCCCCTACACGCTGCGCGTCGTTTCCGAAATCACCGAGTCCAACGGCTCCTCGTCGATGGCAACGGTTTGCGGCACCTCGCTTGCACTGATGGACGCCGGCGTTCCGCTGGCAAAGCCGGTTGCCGGTATCGCCATGGGCCTCATCCTTGAAGGCGAGCGCTTTGCGGTTCTCTCCGACATCCTCGGTGACGAAGATCACCTCGGCGATATGGACTTCAAGGTTGCGGGTACTGCCGACGGCATCACCTCGCTGCAGATGGACATCAAGATCGCCGGTATCACCGAAGAGATCATGAAGATCGCTCTGGAGCAGGCACAGGGTGGCCGCAAGCACATCCTCGGCGAAATGGCCAATGCCATCACCGAGAGCCGCAGCCAGCTCGGCGAATTCGCACCACGCATCGAAGTTATGAACATTCCGGTCGACAAGATCCGTGAAGTCATCGGTTCCGGCGGCAAGGTCATTCGCGAAATCGTCGAGAAGACCGGCGCGAAGATCAACATCGAAGACGACGGCACCGTCAAGATCGCTTCTTCTTCCGGCAAGGAAATCGAAGCGGCCCGCAAGTGGATCCACTCCATCGTTGCGGAACCGGAAGTCGGCCAGATCTACGAAGGCACGGTTGTGAAGACCGCTGACTTCGGCGCTTTCGTCAACTTCTTCGGCGCCCGTGACGGCCTCGTCCACATCTCGCAGCTCGCTTCCGAGCGTGTCGCCAAGACCTCTGACGTCGTCAAGGAAGGCGACAAGGTCTGGGTGAAGCTGATGGGCTTCGACGAGCGTGGCAAGGTTCGCCTGTCCATGAAGGTTGTCGACCAGGCAACCGGCAAGGAAGTCGCTGCCGACAAGAAGAAGGAAGACGGCGAAGCCGCTGCCGAATAAGGCCGCGCCGCCAGACCCTATCGAGGCGCGGGTTTTGCCCGCGCCTTTTTTTCGTTTTGTTATCGTTTGTCTTTTCTGGAAAACCGGTTTCCACTTTTCCCTGACAAACTCCATCCTACCTCGAGGACGCTCCCATGAGCCGTGACGCCGTGAAAACCCTTTTCCATCCCTTCGCCTCGGACATGCTTTCCATGCCGAAAGAGGGCGAACGCGTTCTGTTTCTGGGAGCGGAAGCCGGTCCCCGGCTGGACGGTTTTGACGCGGAGATCGTCGCGGTTCAGCATCTACGGCCGCTTTATCGTGCTCTGCAGGCTCAGGGCGCAGAGGTGACACCGGATATTTCGGGCGAGGATTACGATGCGGCGCTGCTGCTCTGCGGCAAACATCGCGGCGAGAATGAAAACCGCGTCGCCGAAGCGCTTTCGCGCGTGAAGGCCGGTGGCCTGATCGTCGCGGCCGGATCGAAGGAAGACGGCATCGTGACGCTGCGCAAGACGCTGGCAAAGCTTGGCATCGAAGCGGAATCGACGCCGAAGTATCACGGCGTCGCTCTCTGGTTCAAACGGCCGGACGATGTTGCAGCCGTCGTATCGAAGCTCGCTCAAAAGCCCGTCACGGTCGAAGGCCGCTTCACCGCCCTGCCCGGCATGTTCTCCCATGACCGCGTGGATGACGGCTCGGAACTGCTCGCATCGCGCCTGCCGACCGATTTTGACGGCAATGCCGCCGATTTCGGCGCGGGCTGGGGTTATCTCTCCGTCATGCTGGCCGAGAAATCGCCGCGCACGGCCCGTATCGATCTGTTCGAGGCGGACTGGAATGCGCTGGAATTCGCCAAAACCAATCTTCTCGAAAACAATCCGCGGCTGACGGCGCGCTTCTTCTGGCAGGATCTGGCAAACGAACCGCCGAAGGAAAAATACGATCTCATCATCATGAACCCGCCTTTCCATGCGGCGGGACAGGCAGCAGAACCTGCTCTCGGGCAGGCTTTCATCAAGGCTGCCGCCGGCGCGCTGCGCAGCGGCGGCAAGCTGCTGATGGTCGCCAATCGTGGCATGCCCTATGAGCCGGTGCTCGCGGCGGAATTCCGCACCAGCACTGAAGTGTGCCGCAATGCCCGCTTCAAGATTCTGAGCGCCCAGAAATAATCAACTCGGCAGAATAATCAGCTCAGCAGCCATGCCCACAGCGACACGGAAAGAACGCCTGTCGCCGTGGAAATGCTGATGGTGGAGGCCGCAACGCTGTGGCCGATGCCAAAGCGGTTGGCGATCAGCCAGGCATTCACGCCCGTCGGCACGGAAGATGTGAGCACAAGCGCTGCCGTCCATTCCCGGCTGAGGCCGAGAAAGTGACCCATAGCCCAGACACAGGCCGGGAAAAACAGTAGCTTGAACACCGTCATGGTGACGGCAATGCCGAGATTGCCGCGAATGGTGTATTTCGTCAGCGCCATTCCGAGCGAGATAAGCGCCGCCGGCCCCGCCATGGAGGCGATCTGATCGACCACGGTTTTCAGGATGGGCGTCAGCGCCACGCCGGAAACATTGGTCGAAAGCCCGATGAACAGGCCGATCACCAAAGGATTGGTGATGAGGTTGCGGCCCACCTGCTTGAAGACCGCCGCCATGCTTCGCTTTTCTCCGCCGACCGCCTTGTGCGTGGCGTTTTCCATCAGGATCGTGCCGGCGATCATCATCACCGGCAAGTGGATGGCCAGCAGAATGGAGAGAGCCACCAGCCCCTCATCCCCGACGGAGCGCCCGACGAGCGGCAGGCCGATGAAGATATTGTTGGCAAAGGCGGAGGAAATGCCGGCAATGACGGCGATGCGGACATCCTGCTTGAAGACATAACGGGTGACGATATGCCCGACCGTCCAGGTGACGGCCACGCCGGCGAAATAGGCGATCCAGAGCCGGAAGGGCGAAGCACCGTGAAAATTCGCTTCCGCAAGTGTGCGGAAGATCAAGGTCGGCACGGCGATCTTGAACACGAAATCGCTGAGGATATCGCCGGCATCGGCCCTGAACAGACCGGCCTTGACGGTGAGCCAGCCGATCAGGATGAGAATGAAAATCGGGGCGACATTCGCGGCAACGGCAGACATGGAGGGAAAGCTTTCGCGGCTTTTGCGGGAGATACTCCGCTTTAGAGCCTTTTCCACGGGAATGGAATCGCGAAAACGCTCCCACTGTTTGTTTTCGCCAAATGGGCGCCCAAGAAGGAGGAGGCCAGTGAGCCGCTTCGGGCAGAAAGCGCATCTTGGCCCGTAAAATTCGCAAGGCCGAACGTTGCCCAAAAGAAAAAGCGGGGTCTCCCCCGCCTTTTGTGTCCGTTATATGCCGCCAGTACATCCGTGGCGGAGATAACGGTTGAGCCAGAAGACCATCATGTCTTCCATTCCGGTATGCATTCACACACCTTTTGCTCTGACAAATGAAATAGCTTAACCACATTACAGGCAGATGACGCGTTTTCGCTCCTCGCGGAGAACCGCATATTTTCTGTTTGGGCTTTTCTTGCCGCCAGAAATGTTTAAGACCTTTCGAAAAATACGCACACACCGTGCGAAACGGATAGGGCCTATGACGAAATTCGACGTACTGACTGTCGGCAATGCCATCGTCGACATCATTTCCCGCTGCGATGATCGCTTTCTCAACGACAATGCCATTACCAAAGGCGCGATGAACCTCATCGATGCGGAACGGGCCGAGTTGCTTTACTCGCTGATGGGACCGGCTCTCGAAGCCTCCGGCGGCAGCGCTGGCAACACGGCAGCGGGCGTGGCGAATTTCGGCGGCAAGGCCGCCTATTTCGGTAAGGTGGCCGAAGACCAGCTCGGCGAAATCTTCCAGCACGATATTCGCGCGCAGGGCGTCTATTTCGAAACCAAGCCGGAAGGCACCTTCCCGCCGACTGCGCGTTCGATGATCTTCGTCACCGAAGATGGAGAGCGTTCGATGAATACCTATCTCGGCGCCTGCGTCGATCTCGGTCCTGAAGACGTGGAAGAAGACGTGGTGGCGGATACGAAAGTCACCTACTTCGAGGGTTACCTTTGGGACCCGCCGCGCGCCAAGGACGCCATTCGCGAATGCGCCCGCATTGCCCATGAAAACGGCCGCGAAGTCTCCATGACGCTTTCCGACAGCTTCTGCGTCGGCCGCTATCGCGACGAATTCCTCGACCTGATGCGCTCCGGTACTGTGGACATTGTTTTCGCCAACAAGCAGGAAGCGCTTTCGCTATACGAAACCGACGATTTCGAGCTTGCTCTGACCAAAATCGCAGCCGACTGCAAGATCGCAGCGGTGACGATGAGCGAGGAAGGCGCCGTCATCCTGCGCGGCATGGAACGTGTGAAGGTCGAAGCCTATCCGGTGCATGATGTGGTCGACACGACGGGCGCCGGTGATCTTTTCGCCGCCGGCTTCCTGTTCGGTTATACGCAGGACCGGTCGCTCGAAGATTGCGGCAAGCTCGGCTGCCTTGCGGCTGCCGCCGTCATTCAGCAGGTCGGGCCGCGCCCGATGTCATCGCTCAAGGCGCTTGGCGAGAAGCACGGCCTTATTTAAAGGCTTCACCGGGGTAAGCACCCCAGATTTCGCCCTGCGAAACCCAGCCCGAGGCCTGGCCGGCCTCGGCGCGGCACCAGTCGCCATTGCATTCGCCGATCCTGAAGACGACGCCCGGCTCAAGCCGCGCCACGACGGAAGCGCCCGACTGCGCCTCGCGGCGCATGTTCACGTAAACTTCCTTGCCCTTGCCACGCATCCACGGAGCCGCAACGGCCGTGCGCTCACCGGAAAGCAGAGCCTGGTTGACCCAGCCTTCCGTCCCATCAGCATCGCGGATGCGCCGCCAGTTTTCATATTCCTGAATGATTTCCACCGGCATTCCCGATTTGAGATACATCCATGACACGGCATAATCCGTGCTCGGTCCGATGCGCATGTTGACGCGCTTGGATTTCAGGCTGACAAAACGTGGCAGCGGCAAACCACTTGCGCCTTTGGCGGCACCCTGCGCCATGGCGTCGGTTGCCGCACCGAGGAGGCCCAAAGACAATGCAATGCAAACGATAGAAACCACACTGCGCATGCCCATTTCCGTTTCCTGCCTTCTGCAAACCGGATGATATTTAAGGAGGCTCGCTTCCACATGCCTCAAGCTTCAGCGAGTTTTGTTTGTCTTCGCCGGTGGGTCTGGTAGAAACGCCCTGATTGAAAGAAATTATCGCTCTTTCTGGTTAATGACTTCTGAACAAGGCAGCGGCAAACGATGACCCACAAGAAGAGACCGACAGTCTATATCACCCGCAAATTGCCTGACGTCGTCGAAACCAGAATGCGCGAACTCTTCGATGCCGAACTGAATATCGACGATACGCAGCGAAGCGAAGACGAGCTTGTGGCCGCCTTGCAGCGGGTCGACGTTCTGGTACCCACCGTCACCGACCGCATCACCGCCGCGATGATCGAGCAGGCCGGACCGCAGCTGAAGCTGATCGCGAGCTTTTCCAACGGTATCGACCATGTGGATGTGGATGCAGCCGCCCGAAAGGGCATTACCGTCACCAATACGCCCAACGTGCTGACCGAGGACACCGCTGACATTACGATGGCGCTGGCGCTTGCCGTGCCACGCCGCATGATCGAAGGCACACGCGTGCTCGCCAATGGTGCGGACGAATGGCTCGGCTGGTCACCGACCTGGATGCTCGGGCGGCGCATTTCCGGCAAGCGCATCGGCATTGTCGGCATGGGTCGCATCGGAACGGCGGTGGCGCGACGCGCCAAGGCCTTCGGGCTTTCCATTCATTATCACAACCGCAAGCGCGTCAATCCGGCGACGGAAGCGGAGCTTGAGGCGACCTATTGGGACAGTCTCGACCAGATGCTGGCGCGGGTGGATATCGTCTCCGTCAATTGCCCCTCGACGCCCGCAACCTATCACCTGATCTCAGCCCGGCGGCTGGCGCTGATGCAGCCGACCAGTTACATCGTGAATACGGCGCGCGGCGATATCATCGATGAGGCGGCCATGATCCAGTGCCTGCGCGAAGGCAAGATCGCCGGCGCCGGTCTCGATGTCTATGAGAATGAGCCCGCGGTGAATCCCAAGCTCATCAAGCTCGCCAAGGAAGGCAAGGTCGTGCTGCTTCCGCATATGGGCTCTGCGACGATCGAAGGCCGTATCGAAATGGGCGACAAGGTCATCATCAATATCCGCACGCTGTTCGACGGCCACCGTCCGCCGAACCGGGTGCTGCCGGGGCGGAACTGAGCCGGTTCGGGCCGCAATCTTTCGATCATGGGGAGGGAGAATTCAATGGGTATCCGGGCGAAGTTCTTGGCGCTGATCTCCGTTCTGCTCATGCTGGTCGGCGGTCCGGCCTGGGCCGCTTCACCTTCCCCTGAAGAGACTGCGGAACTCTATTATCGCGCCTGGCTGAATTTTGATCGCGCCAGCATGTCCCGCCTGAACAGGGAATGGGGGGCTTCGGGTGGCGGCCCGCGCTACACCGATATGGAACTGGTTGTGGACCCGGTCGCGTGGCAGCGCAAGAACAGGGGTATGCATTCACCCAAGGGGACGACGAACGAACAATCGGAGCAGTTCGCAAGGCTCTGGGTGGCGAGTACAGAGCGGGCGCGTTGTAAGGCGGAACCTGCGCGTCTCGGTGCACAAACGCCCACGGGTGTTGTTGTGGCGCGAATCAAGATGAACTGCTCTCTGCCGGATGTCGCGCCAGCCTTCCAGCGGTTGAAGGCCAGCGCAAATGCGAACGAGACAGGCGATAGAACGCGCATGCCGTCCGTAAGGCTGATGAAGCAGATGGTGGAAGCGACGAAGGCGGCTCCTCTCACCCACAAGGTCAGCACGGAAATCCAGCTCTTCAGCGGGCCTGACAAAGCTGTGTGGCGGGTCGGGTCGGCAGAAAACCAGCCGCAGACCGGCATTGACCGCGTCTCCTCCGTTTTTCTCTCCCAGATGGTGCAATCCGGCCTTTTGCAATAGGCTCTGCGATTGGCGAAGGACGCAGTGGGGTCGGCTGAAGGCAATTTTAACCGAGGAACTTGGTCATCTCGATTGAGGTCGTGCGATCGTAACCGGCATGGGCGTTTTCAGCGGTCTTGACGAAACCCCAGGCGGCGAATCTGGCGTGATTGGCGATGAGTTCGATGCGGGTTTCCAGCCGCAGCGCCGGCAGCGCCAGTTCGCGGGCCAGCGCTTCGGACTTCTGCACAAGCATCCTGCCGATACCCTTTCCCTGTGCTTTCGGCGAAACGCATAACTTGCCTATATAAAGACAGGTCGGCTCCGGCCTGCAAAACAGGCAGCCCAGCAGTTCATCGTCGTTCAGTGCGACGAAAGCGATCTCCACCCTCGCCTTCTCGGCAAGATTTTCCAGCGTCAGGCGATGGGCCGACGACGGCGGGTCGATAACGCCATCCATATAAGCAAAGGAGGACATGATGAGCGCCAGCAATTCCTGCCAGCGATCGAACTCCTCCCCGATCCTGACAATCTTCATCATGGTTTTTTTCCCGCTGACCGCCGCTTGTAGCGCACGGTTTCGAAACGGGCCGAGAGGGCGTCATAGAGGAGCAGGCGGCCGATCAGCGGCTCGCCGGCACCGGTGATAACCTTGATCGCCTCCATGGCCATAAGCGTGCCGATGACCCCGGTCAGCGCGCCGACAATGCCTGTTTCAGCGCAATTGGGAATGAGGCCCTGCGGCGGCGGTTCCGGAAACAGGTCACGATAGCCGGGCAACAGAGCGCCCTCGGCATTCGTCTCATAGGGTTTCAGCACCGTCACCGAACCATCAAAACGGCCGACAGCCCCCGTTACCAACGGTCTTTTCGCGGCCTCCGCCGCATCGGCGGCGGTATAACGCGTATCGAAATTGTCCGAGCCGTCGATCAGGAGATCGAAGGATGGCAGATGGTCATGCGCCCAGACCTGCGAAAAGCGCTCTTCATAAACAAGCGTGCGGACATGCGGATTGAGCCGGGCGATGGCCTTGCGCGCGCTCTCCGTCTTCAGCTCCCCGATCGTACCGGTATCGTGGATCACCTGTCGCTGCAGATTGGACAGGGAAACCACATCGTCATCGATCATGCCGAGCGTGCCGACACCGGCGGCTGCAAGATAATGCAGGACAGGAGCGCCGAGACCGCCGGCCCCGATGACCAGCACACGCGCCGCCTTCAGCCGCTGCTGACCCACGCCGCCGATTTCCGGCAACAGGATATGACGCTTGTAGCGTTCGATTTCTTCCGGGCTCAGCGGGTCCATGTCGCCCTCCATGTCTTAGCCGTCATGCGGTGATGCTCCCGTGGGATACATTGAAGAATTGCGCCCTGTCGCCAAGGGCGGAGAACATCGCCGTATCCGTTCCGGTCATAAAACTCTGGCCGCCAAGCGCATGAATGAGATCGAACAGAGCCGCCCGCCTGCCCTCATCCAGATGGGCGGCAATCTCGTCCAGCAGCAGAACCGGCGCATGACCAGTCATATTGGCGGTCAGCTGCGCATGTGCAAGCACCAGCCCCACCAGCAGCGCCTTCTGTTCTCCGGTTGAGCAGCGCTCAGCCTCCATGTCCTTTTCCGCATGGCGCACGAAGAGATCGACGCGGTGCGGCCCATCCAGTGTGCGGCCGGCAGCGGCGTCACGATACCGGCCATCGCGCAACATAAGCCTGTATTCATCCTCCAGATCGACGGCGGGACGATTGAGCCCATCGTCCATGAAACCGGAGAGAGAAAGCACCGCCGAGGGAAAAGCGGCATTGCCCGCCCGCCCCTCGATCAGGCTCTTCAAGAGGCCGAGCATTTCATAACGCGCGACCGCCATGGAAATGCCGAGTTCGGCCATCTGCTTTTCGATGCCGTCCAGCCAGACCGGATCGAAGCGGCCTTCGGAAAGCAGCCGGTTGCGGCCACGCATGGCCTTTTCGAAATCGCTTGCCCGCCTTCCGTGAGCGGGATCGAGCGACAGCACCAGCCGGTCGAGGAAACGCCGGCGATCCGAGGACGAGCCGGTAAAGAGACCGTCCATAGCGGGCGTCAGCCACAATACCCGCAGATGGTCGGTCAATTCGTCGACGGATTTCACTGGCGTCCCGTTCAGTCTCAGGCGACGCGACACCACCTCGCCATCCCCTTCAATTCCCGTACCGATAGCGACTTCGCCATCCATGCCCTCGACATCGGCGAAGATCGAAAAACCGGTGGCTTCGGCCCCTACCCGCGTCACATCAGACAGGGTGGCGCGGCGCAGGCCCCTTCCGGGTGAAAGAAAGGAGACGGCCTCCAGAAGATTGGTCTTGCCGGAACCGTTGTCGCCCGTCAGCACCACATGGCGGTCATCGAGCGTGAGCGCAGCTGCCGCATAATTGCGGAAGTCCGTGAGTTTCAGCCGTAAAAGCGACACCTTGTTCGTCATGTTTACGGCCTAAAACGAACATGGACGGATAGCAAGGTGGCGAACGTCCGTCCGCACCCGAAGACCGCCGCTACAGTGCAATTCATTCTCCAGTAGCAACTTTTTTAGTCGCCGGTTATTTATGAGCCGGTCCTCATCACCGGTAGCCCATTCATGCGCCTGATCTTTTCTCTCTTTCTCACTCTCGGTCTTCTCTCCTCCTGCGCAGGCCGACCGGGAGCGGATGTGCTGGAGGCCATCAACACCAGGACCCACGGCACGAAAATCGTGACCGCCTTCGTGGCGAGCACGCGGGAGAAAAATACGGACGCGAAAAAGGGCTTCGGCACGGCGCGAGCAATGGAGCCAAACTACGCCAGTTTCGATATTTCCATTCCGCCCACCCATAAAAGCGGAAAAATCGAATGGGCCAGCGGCAAGCCCGACCCGAAAAAGGATTTCGTCGTCACTAGGGCCGATATGCTGACGAAGACGCGCTTTAATGCCGATCTCGGCGACGTAGCCCGCTCCGGCAAGCAGATCGCACTTTTTGTACACGGCTATAATTACAGCTATCAGGAAGCTCTGTTCCGCGCGGCGCAGATGGCGGCAGATGCCAATATGAACGGCGTGCCGCTGGTCTTTTCCTGGCCGTCGCAAGCCTCTGTCGCCGGCTATGTGGCCGACAAGGAGTCCGCGACTTTTTCACGCGATGCGCTCGCCGCAATGTTGATCGATCTCACCCGGCAGACCCCTAAGAAGAGCGTCGTCGTGTTCGGGCACAGCATGGGCGGCTGGCTGGTCATGGAGGCGCTGCGGCAATTGCGCTTCCAGGGCAGGAACGATGTCATCGCCAAGCTGCAGGTGGTGTTGGCTGCGCCCGATATCGATGCCGATGTCTTCCGCAAGCAGATCGAGGTTGTCGGCCGGCTCAGCCCGCCGCTCACCGTTCTCGTTTCCAAGGACGACCGCGCGCTCAAAGCCTCTTCCATCCTCGGTGCGGACGTTACCCGTATTGGCGCGCTGGATGTCACCGATCGCCAAGTGCAGGAGGCCGCCCTCAAGGAGGGCGTGCAATTCGTCGACATCTCCAATCTGAAGGCGTCGGACCCGCTCAACCACGACCGCTATGCGGCGCTGGCCTCCATGGTGCCGCAACTTGAGGCAAGCAGGCGCGGGGGTGATATCAACAGCGCCGGAGCCTTTGTTTTCGATGCGATCGGCGCCACCGTCGCCAGCCCCTTCCGCCTTGCGAGCCAGGTGGTGAACCCGCAATAGTTTTTGCGGGTCCTGCCGACAAACCGGCTTCAGAAATCCCAGTCTTCGTCTTCGGTCGCAACCGCCTTGCCGATGACATAGGACGAGCCGGAACCGGAAAAGAAGTCGTGGTTCTCATCGGCATTGGGCGAGAGCGCCGAGAGGATCGCGGGGTTGACCCGGCAGGCCTCGGCCGGAAAGAGCGCCTCATAACCCAGATTCATCAGGGCCTTGTTGGCGTTGTAATGCAGGAACTGCTTGACATCCTCCGTCAGGCCGACGCCGTCATAGAGGTCTTCGGTATATTTCGCTTCGTTGTCGTAAAGTTCGAGCAGGAGATCGAAGGCGAAATCCTTGATCTCCTGTCTCTGCGTTTCGCCGAGACGCTCCAGCGCCCGCTGGAACTTGTAGCCGATATAATAGCCATGCACGGCCTCATCGCGGATGATGAGGCGGATCAGGTCCGCCGTGTTGGTGAGCTTGGCGCGGCTTGACCAGAACATTGGCAGATAGAAGCCGGAATAGAACAGGAAACTTTCCAGAAACACGCTGGCGATTTTTTTCTTCAGCGGATCGCCGCTGTCATATTCCCGCATGATGAGCGCGGATTTGCGCTGCAGGAACTCGTTTTCCTCAGACCAGCGATAGGCGTCGTCAACGTCAGGGGTGAGGCAGAGCGTCGAGAAGATCGAGGAATAGGAGCGGGCGTGCACGGCCTCCATGAAGGAGATGTTGGAAAGCACCGCCTCCTCATGCGGCGTTGCCGAATCCTCCATCAGGCGCACCGCGCCGACACCGTTCTGGATGGTGTCGAGCAATGTCAGGCCGGTGAAGACACGGATTGTCAGTTTCTGTTCTTCCGGCTTCAGCGTTCCCCAGGAGGGGATGTCGTTGGAGAGCGGCACTTTTTCCGGCAGCCAGAAATTCGAGGTCAGGCGGTTCCAGACTTCGAGGTCCTTGTCGTCCTCGATGCGGTTCCAGTTGACCGCGCGGATGCGGGACGCGGGTTTTACGGCGATGTTCATTGTCTTGTCCCTCAATTCAGAGCGTGCAGGAAACGCAGCCCTGAACCTGCGTGCCTTCCAGCGCCATCTGGCGCAAACGAATGTAGTAGATGGTCTTGATGCCCTTCTTCCACGCGTAGATCTGCGCCCGATTGATATCGCGCGTCGTCGCCGTATCGCGGAAGAACAGCGTCAGCGACAGGCCCTGATCGACATGCTGGGTCGCCGCCGCATAGGTGTCGATGATCTTTTCGGGGCCGATCTCGTAGGCGTCCTGATAATATTCGAGATTGTCGTTCGAGAGGTAGGAAGCCGGGTAATAAACGCGGCCGATCTTGCCCTCTTTGCGGATTTCAATCTTCGAGACGATCGGATGAATGGAGGAGGTGGAGTGGTTGATATAGGAGATCGAGCCGGTGGGCGGCACAGCCTGGAGATTCTGGTTATAGAGACCTGATACCATCACGTCCTGCTTCAACGCCTCCCAGTCCTCCTGCGTCGGAATGGCGATACCGGCCTTTTCAAACAGCGCCTTCACCTTTTCGGTCGCAGGCAGCCATTCCCGGTCGGTATATTTGTCGAAATATTCGCCCGAGGCATATTTGGAGTTCTCAAAGCCCTTGAAGCTCTGGCCCCTTTCCACCGCCAGCCGGTTGCTGGCGCGGATAGCGTGATAGGTCACCGTGTAGAAATAGATATTGGTGAAATCGACGCCTTCTTCGGAACCGTAGAAGATGCGCTCACGCGCCAGATAACCGTGAAGGTTCATCTGGCCAAGCCCGATGGCGTGGCTGGCATCATTGCCCTTTTCCACCGAGGGCACGGAGGAAATATGGCTCATATCCGATACTGCCGTCAGCGCCCGGATGGAGGTCTCGATGGTCTTGCCGAAATCGGCAGAATCCATCGCCGAGGCAATGTTGAGCGAGCCGAGATTGCAGGAAATATCCTTGCCCATATGGCTATAGGACAGATCGGCGTTGAACTCGCTCGCTTCGCTGACCTGCAGGATTTCCGAGCAGAGATTGCTCATGCTGATGCGGCCGGCGACCGGATTGGCGCGGTTCACCGTGTCCTCGAACATGATATAGGGGTAACCGCTCTCGAACTGGATTTCGGCGATGACCTGAAAGAATTCGCGCGCCTTGATCTTCTTCTTGCGGATGCGGCTATCGGCAACCATTTCCTGATATTTTTCGGTGACCGAAATCTCGGTCAACGGCACGCCATAGACCCGCTCCACGTCATAGGGCGAGAACAGATACATATCCTCATTGTTGCGGGCGAGTTCGAAGGTGATATCGGGGATCACCACGCCGAGCGACAGGGTTTTGATGCGGATTTTTTCGTCGGCGTTTTCGCGCTTGGTATCTAGGAAGCGCATGATATCCGGGTGGTGGGCATGCAGATAGACCGCGCCAGCACCCTGTCGCGCGCCAAGCTGGTTGGCATAGGAAAAACTGTCCTCCAGCAGCTTCATGACGGGAATAACGCCGGACGACTGGTTTTCGATCTGTTTGATCGGCGCTCCGAATTCGCGAATATTGGTCAAGGAGAGCGCCACGCCGCCGCCGCGCTTGGAAAGCTGCAAGGCCGAATTGATGGAGCGGCCGATGCTTTCCATATTGTCTTCCACGCGCAGCAGAAAACACGAGACCAGCTCGCCGCGGCTCTTTTTGCCGGCGTTGAGGAATGTCGGTGTTGCCGGCTGGAATCGGCCTGAAATGATCTCATCGACCAGATTGCGGGCAAGCTGCTCATCGCCACGCGCGAGAGCCAGCGCCACCATGCAGACGCGATCCTCGTAACGTTCCAGATAACGTTTTCCGTCGAAGGTCTTCAGCGTGTAGGAGGTGTAATATTTGAAGGCGCCGAGAAAGGTCGGAAAGCGGAATTTCCGGGCATAGGCCTCGTCATAAAGGTCGCGGACGAAATTGAAGGAATACTGGTCCAGTACCTCCTGCTCGTAATATCCCTCCGTCACCAGATAATCGAGCTTTTCCCTGAGGTTATGGAAAAAGACGGTGTTCTGGTTGACGTGCTGGAGGAAATATTGCCGGGCGGCCAGTCGATCCTTGTCGAGCTGGATCTTCCCGTTCTCGTCGTAAAGGTTCAGCATCGCGTTCAGCGCGTGGTAGTCCAGAGCCGCATCGAGCGGTTTCTGGGATGCGGCTGCCGGCTGTTTGGCGTCCTTGCGCATGGCGCTCGAGGTCAGCGTGTCCAAAATCGTTCCAATCCATGTTTGACGTTGGCGACATCTTCCTCCGTGCCGAGAAGCTCGAAGCGATAGAGAAACGGCACCGCACATTTGCGCGAGACGATATCTCCGGCGGATGCGAAAGCTGCGCCAAAATTCGTGTTTCCCGCCGCGATGACGCCGCGAATGAGATTTCGGTTGGAGGGCTCGTTCAAAAACCGGATGACCGGTTTCGGCACGGCACCTTTGGTGCCGCCGCCCCCATAGGTGGGGGTGACCAGCACATAGGGCTCGGACACATGGGGAACGTCTTCCTCAACGCCGAGCGGCAGGCGAAACAGACGCCGTCCCAGTTTCAGAAGGAAACGATGGGTGTTTTCAGAGCGGCTGGAATAATAGACGATCAGGCCCATCGCCCCGCCGCCTCAGCTGATCGAGCCGATCATATCCGGCCGGAAACCCGCCCAATGACGTTCGCCGGCGACGACGACGGGCACCTGCATGTAACCGAGGCCACGCACATGATCGAGCGCATCCGCATCTTCGGAGATATCGATGATCTCATAGGGGACACCGATGCGGTCGAGGGCGCGATAGGTTGCGGTGCACTGGACGCAGGCGGGCTTGCTGTAAACGGTGACGGTCATAATTTCCTCTCTCGAAGCCGGTTTCGGACACAGCTCAACATTGCCGATTGCAATCGCAATCGGGCGGCGGTGGTTCTGTCACTAGGGTGGGCGTGCGCGGCTTTTAGCCGCGTAAAATCACTCTCTACGCCGACGAGCGCAGCAACTCAAACAAATGCACTGGCATGACTTCACCCCGAAGCTTGTTCTGGAGGGGGCAGAAAAGGGCGCACGCAAATCATTTGCGTCATACACCTTCCTCCGGACACCCCGCCCGTGGACGTTTGCGCTCAAGGCAGGTCTCCTGACTTGCGGGTCACAACATCTATTCCGGCCTTCCCGGAGCTTTCAGCCCCAGTGACCCAAATCGGAACGATGCTCACCGCTTACAGTTGCGGGGGCAGTTTCGGCCTTGCTCCGCCATATGGCGTTACGCACCGAATTCCCGTCTTAGCTCCCGACCCTTGCGAATCGGAAGAACCTCGAACACCACATATAGTATATGAGGAAATTTTCGCGTCAATAAATAGACACACAAAAGCCCCACCCTGTGGATCAAAAAGATTCAACACATGGTCAACAAAGGCTTAACGGCACATGCGTGCCGCCGCTCAAACAGAGAAAAGCGTTAATCTATTCCCAGATATCGACGTGAATATCCGCGGGACGAGCGTTTTCGATCACCCTTTTTCCGTTCGGAAGATCGTTTTCGAAAAGTTTGGCGTGGATCTGGGCCTCGTCGAGACCATAGCCCTGCCACCTCTTCCGCAGCCTCTCCTCAAGCACCGCGACGGACGGCCCTACAAAAATGGTGAGGTCGAAGCTTTTGGAAAGAGTTGTCCACGGCGCCTCGTCCAGCAGCAGATAATTGCCTTCAGCGAGGATAAAGCGTGTTTCCGGCGCAATCGTCCGGGCGGACGCTATGGCGATTTCACGGGAGCGGTCGAAAACCGGAACAAGCACCTCCTGCCCACCCTTGCGGACGGCGGAGACGATATCGAGGAAACCGCGCACGTCGAAAGTTTCCGGTGCGCCCTTTCGCGACAGCAGCCCCCGTTCTTCAAGGATGCCATTGTCCATATGGAAGCCATCCATGGGCAGGACGGCGGCCGTTTCGCCCCGTGCGAGCAAAGAATCGCAAAGGGCATCCGCCAGCGTGGATTTGCCGGCCCCAGGGGGACCGGCAATAGCGACGATAAAACGGGATTTACCTTCTGCCCGCCGAAGAACGTCTTCGGCGATCGTTTCAAGCTTCAGCGTCATGCGGCAAGCGTTTCCTTCGGCGCTTCCTTGGCGCCGGTCATGAAGGCGACGGCGTCGGACATGGAGTAGTCCTTCGGATTGATGACGCACAGGCGCTTGCCGAGCCGGTGGATATGGATGCGATCCGCGACCTCGAACACATGCGGCATGTTGTGCGAGATGAGAACGATCGGCAGGCCGCGCGAGCGCACGTCCAGAATAAGCTCCAGAACACGCCGGCTTTCCTTGACGCCAAGCGCCGCCGTCGGTTCGTCAAGAATGACGACCTTGGAGCCGAAGGCCGCTGCACGCGCCACCGCCACACCCTGACGCTGGCCGCCGGAGAGGGTTTCCACCGCCTGGTTGATGTTCTGGATCGTCATCAGGCCGAGTTCCGACAGTTTCTCCCGGGCAAATTTTTCCATGGCCGGGCGGTCCAGCGCGCGGAACAGGCTGCCCTGAATGCCGGGTTTGCGGATTTCCCTGCCGAGAAACATATTGTCGGCTATGGAAAGCGCCGGCGACAGCGCGAGGTTCTGATAGACCGTCTCGATGCCAGCCTTGCGCGCCTCTATCGGCGAGCGGAACTGCACGGGCTGGCCTTCCAGCTTGATCTCCCCTTCATCGGGTGTCACCGCACCGGAAATCGCCTTGATGAGAGAAGATTTGCCGGCGCCGTTATCGCCGATCACCGCCAGGATTTCGCCCGGATAGAGATCGAAATCGGCATGGTCGAGGGCGGTCACACGACCGTAGCGCTTGACGAGATTGCGTGCTGTGAGAATGGGTTCTTTTGCCATCAGCCTGCTACCTTTCTGATCCACTGGTCGATTGCGACAGCCATGATGATGAGGACGCCGATCAACAGATAGGTCCATTGCGGGTCTGTTCCGATAAGCCTGAGGCCGAGCGAAAAGACACCGACGATCAGGGCGCCGAAGATCATGCCCATGATGGAGCCGCGTCCACCGAACAGCGACAGGCCGCCGATAACCACTGCGGTAATGGATTCGATATTGGCGAATTGACCGGCGGTCGGCGAAACCGAACCGATGCGGCCGATCAAGGCCCAGCCGGCGAAGGCGCAGATGAGGCCGGACAGCGTATAAACGGTCGTCAGCATGCGCTTGACGTTGACACCGGCAAGTTCGGCGGCATCCGGATCGTCACCGACAGCATAGAGGTGGCGGCCCCAGGCGGTGCGGTTCAGCACATACCAGAGCAGGGCGACGAGCAGGACCATGGCGATGACGCCATAGGTGAAGACCGCGCTGCCGACACGGATATTGGCGCCGAAGAATTGCAGGATAGGCGCCTGCTGGGCGATATCCTGGGCGCGGATCGTCTCGTTTGCGGAATAGAGGAAGTTGGTCGCCAGTACGATCTGCCACATGCCGAGCGTGACGATGAAGGGCGGCAGGCGCATGCGCGAGACCAAAATACCGTTGATGAAGCCGCAAAATGCGCCGACGGCAAGGCCACAGAGAATGGAGAGTTCCGCCGGCAAGCCGTAACGGAAGGTGAACTGTCCCATGATGACGGAGGACAGGACCATGATCGCGCCAACCGACAGATCGATGCCCGCCGTCAGGATGACCAGCGACTGCGCCGCGCCGACAATACCGACGATGGCGACCTGCTGCAAAATAAGGGTCAGCGTGAAGGCCGAGAAAAACTTGCCGCCGAGAAGCAGGCCGAAAACAATCAGCGACAGCACCAGAACGATAAGCGGAACGGCCGCCGGGCTGGAGTGGAGAAAGTGCTGCAGTTTTTCCAGCACACTCTTGTCATGCGTATCGAAAGCGGCGACCTGCGTCGAACTTCCCGAAAGCACTTTTTCAAATTCATTATGCGGCTGAGCCCGCACCGGCTGATCGCTCATGGATTTTCCTCCCGATCGCTCTATCGCACCAGCCCTGACACCGGGGTCTATCTCAAAAGAGAATGATGCGTAGATTTCAAAGTGTTGTGAAGCGGCCTATATCATCCCCGCAGGACGCGTGACGCGCTCGTTTGTTCCTTTGTCCGATCCCCCGGATCGTGCCTCAATCATTCTCGTCCAAGGGCGGGGGCACGAATGCCCCCGCGGGTTTCAACGGTGAGGCATCAGCCCCAGCACTTGTTGAGACCTTCCTTCGTATCGATGGAGTCGAGGCCCTTGACCGGCTTGTCGGTTACCAGCGTCACGCCGGTATCGACGAAGTTCTTGCCTTCGGTCGGCTTCGGCTTTTCACCCGTGTCGGCGAACTTCTTGACGGCTTCGACGCCGAGAGCCGCCATCAGCAACGGATATTGCTGCGAGGTCGCGCCGATCACGCCTTCCGCCACGTTCTTGACGCCGGGGCAACCGCCATCGACGGAAACGATCAGAACATCCTTTTCACGGCCGACCGCCTTCAGCGCCTCATAAGCGCCGGCTGCCGCAGGCTCGTTGATGGTGTGGACGACATTGATGGTCGGATCCTTCTGCAGCAGATTTTCCATCGCCGCGCGGCCGCCTTCTTCGTTACCATTGGTAACATCATGGCCAACGATGCGCGGATCGTTTTCATCGCCGATCTTGTTGATGTCCTTCACGTCGATGCCAAAGCCCTTCATGAAGCCCTGGTTACGCAGCACATCCACCGTCGGCTGGGAGGGGGTGAGGTTGAGGAAAGCGATTTTCGCATCCTTGGCCTTGTCGCCGAGGCTGCCGGCAGCCCATTTGCCGATCAGCTCACCAGCCAGAAGATTGTCGGTGGCGAAGGTGGAATCAGCGGCGTCGACGGGTTCGAGCGGCGTATCGAGGGCGATGACCAGAAGACCGGCATCACGCGCCTTCTGCACGGCCGGAACGATGCCCTTGGTGTCCGATGCGGTGATCAGAATACCCTTGGCGCCATCGGCAATGCAGGTCTCGATGGCGGCTACCTGGCTTTCGGAATCGCCGTCGATCTTGCCGGCATAGGATTTCAGCGTCACGCCAAGTTCTTTAGCCTTGGCGGTCGCGCCTTCTTTCATCTTGACGAAAAAGGGATTGGTATCGGTTTTGGTGATGAGGCAAACCGAAGTATCGGCCGCAGACGCAACGGAAGCGAAAGAAACGCCAAGCGCAAGCGCGCCCAGAAGAGCGGAAACAGTGGTCTTCATGAGATCCTCCCAATGGATATTTGAGCACCGTGACGGTTACCCGACGATCCCGTCTCCTCCGAGATCGACGACCGTTGGCTCAGATGGAACCACCAAAGGAAACGCCTGTCAATAAATAAATCCGATTGAATTATTAATTCCCTATGGCATTCTAATATGCGGCAGGGAGGAATATCGCCACGTCGTTTAACGTTGCGATAGCAAGATTGCCATAAAGCCTGCTGTATCGGTCGCGGCGGATAGGGCGGGCGGGAGGATGACACTATGAGACAATCTGTCGAGACGGCGCCGCCGGCGCCGCCCACCACCATGGATATAAGCGGCGGCGCCAACCAGATCGGAGTGCGCGCTTATAATGAGCGGCTCGTGCTGTCTCTCGTTCGCCGTCACGGCGGACTGTCAAAAGCCGAGATATCAAGACTTTGCGGCCTTTCAGCGCAGACCGTCTCGGTCATCATGCGCTCGCTTGAAAAGGACGGGCTTCTCATTCGCGGTGAAAGGCTGCGCGGCAAAGTCGGCCAGCCATCGACGCCGATGCGGCTTAATCCCGACGCCGTCTTTTCTTTTGGTGTGAAGATCGGCCGACGCAGCGTCGATCTCGTGCTGATGGATTTTGTCGGCCGGATCAGGCTCAAGCTGCGCAGAACCTATCCCTACCCTCTTCCGGAATGGATACTACCCTTCGTAATCGACGGCATAACGGAACTCGAATCGAAACTTTCCCCTGCGGAGCGGGAGAAAATTGCCGGCGTCGGCATTGCCGCTCCATTTGAATTGTGGAACTGGGCCCAGGAAGTGGGCGCTCCACAGATTGAAATGGAGAGATGGCGGGGCGTCGATATCCGGTCGGAAATTGCTGAAAACGTCAGCTATCCGGTTTTTCTGCAGAACGACGCGACCAGCGCCTGCGGCGCCGAACTGGTTTTTGGCGCAGGCCAGCACTATCCGGATTTTCTTTACGTTTTCATCGGCTCCTTCATAGGCGGCGGCGTCGTTTTGAATTCGGCGCTATTTTCCGGAAAGACGGGAACGGCCGGCGCCATCGGCCCCCTGCCGGTGCAGGGGCAGGATGGCAATACCGTCCAGCTTCTGAAAATCGCGTCGATCTTCGTTCTGGAAAACATGCTGCGTGAAAAGGGTATCGATCCGCGCCCCCTGTGGTTTTCTCCGGACGAGTGGATCGATTTCGGCGAGCCGCTGGAAAGCTGGATCAGGAAAACCGCCGCGGCGCTGGCGCAGGCCGTCATTGCCGCCGCCTCCATCATCGATTTTTCGAGCGTCATCATCGATGGCGGTTTTCCCGACTGGGTCAGAACCAGAATCGTCGCCGCCACCCGCCTTGCCCTTAAACACCACGATCTGCAGGGTGTCACGGTGCCTGACATCATCGAAGGTGCGGTCGGTAGCCAGGCGCGGGCAATCGGCGGCGCGAGCCTGCCCCTGTTTTCGCGCTATCTCATCGATCAGAACGTTCTGTTCAAGGACACGACCGGCTGAGCCTTCGCAACGCTCTGCGGTTTTATTACTCGGCTATTAATTTGGATATCTGCCGGTCATTCGCCAGCTGCGTGCTGCATGATCGCCGCCAGAAAGGCAGGTCCGTATCGCTCGAGCTTGGTATCTCCGACGCCGGGAATCCCAGCCATTTCCTTCGCCGAGGCCGGTTTTGCCGTCGCAAGTTCTATGAGGGTCTTGTCGTGGAAAATCACGTAGGGTGGAACGTTCTGTGCCCGGGCAATTTCCATGCGCTTCGCACGCAGTGCCTCGAAAAGACTGCGATCGGATTCCGGCAAGACCGTCGATACCGTGTTGCGGGGCGTCTGTTGCCGTGCGGAGCGGGGAGCGGATGGTATCCTCAGCATCAATGCCGGTTTTTCGCGCAGGAACCGCCGTCCATCCTCGGAGATGGACAGGCCGCCATGTCCCGACAGATCCACTTCAATCATGCGTAACGCAACCAGCTGACGCAGGATGGCGCGCCATGTGCGGTTGTCGTGCTCCTTGCCTATCCCGTAGGTGGTGATGCGGTCATGTCCGAAGCGGGAAATCCGCTCGTCCTCGACACCCAGCAATACGCGGATGACATAGGCCTGGCCGAAACGTTCACCCGTGCGATAAATACAGGACAGAAGTTTCTGCGCGGCAATGGCCCCGTCAAACAGGTCCGGCGGCTCGGCGCAGGTATCACAATTGCCGCAGGGCTCACACCGGTCGCCGAAATAGGAGAGCAGAACCTGCCGGCGGCAACTGGCCGTTTCTGCGAGGCCGAGCAGCGCATCGAGCTTCTGGCGCTCCATATATTTGCGTTGGTCTACGGCATCAGATTCTTCGATGAAACGATTGCGCAGGGCAATATCTTCATAGCCATAGAGCATGAGCACGTCCGACGGCAGACCATCACGACCGGCTCGGCCTGTTTCCTGATAATAGGCCTCGATGCTGCCGGGCAGGTCGATATGAACCACGAAACGCACATCCGGCTTGTCTATGCCCATGCCGAAAGCGACGGTCGCGACAATGATGACAGCCTCACCGTGCTGGAAACGGGTCTGGTTCTCCTCACGGGCGGCCTTGTCCATGCCAGCGTGATAGGGTAGCGCATCGCGACCCTCCTCCCGCAGCCATGCGGCCGTTTCGTCCACCTTGCGTTTGGAAAGGCAATAGACGATACCGCTCTCACCGTCGCGATCCTTCAAAAAGCGTTTCAGCTGCGCGCGCGGATTATCCTTTTCCATGATCGCATAGCGGATATTAGGACGGTCGAACCCGGCAATGAAGGCATCGTGCTCTTCAATCCCCAGGTGACCGAGAATTTCGGCGCGCGTGGGCTCGTCGGCCGTCGCCGTCAACGCCATGCGCGGCGTATCGGGAAAACGCTCGATCAGCGTGTCTAACTGGCGGTAGGGCGGCCGGAAATCATGCCCCCATTGCGACAGGCAATGGGCCTCGTCGACCGCGATCAGCGACAGGTCGATGGATTGCAAGGCATCGAGGACATCCGGCTTGAGCAGGGTTTCCGGCGCGGCATAAAGAATATCGACCTTGCCGGCCCGCATGTCCCGCCAAAGCGCGCGGCGCTCTTCCGGGGAAAGATCGGAATTGAGAGCTTCGGCCCGCACACCGGCCTGACGCAGGGCAGCGACCTGATCGACCATCAGCGCGATGAGCGGCGAGACGATCAACCCCATGCCATCACGAGCAAGCGCCGGGATCTGGTAACAAAGCGACTTTCCACCGCCCGTCGGCATCAAAACGAAGGCGTTGTTTCCCGCCATTACATGTCGAATGATGTCGGCCTGCCGCCCGCGGAATGCATCGTAGCCATAGACGGTCTTGAGGATATGCAAGGGATCAGCGGTCACGGCGGTTTTTATCCGAAGTGGAATGATTGTGCATCATCACGGTTTTGGGATCGATGGCAATGCCGAAGATGGAGTTGGCCGTGGCAGCAGGTAGCGTGATTGATTTTTTGAGAAACCACCGCGAATGCAAAAAGGGCTCCGAGTTTCCTCGGAGCCCTTTGACAGTCTTGAAGATTCTGGTTGCGGGGGCAGGATTTGAACCTGCGGCCTTCAGGTTATGAGCCTGACGAGCTACCGGGCTGCTCCACCCCGCGTTGATGGTTTTATTATAACATAAAGGCCGCATTTGCGGCCTTTTGATTTGGGCTTTGTGGCCCTTTTGTGAGTGAGAAGATTTTGTGTTGCGTTTTGCAGACCTGGCAGCGACCTACTCTCCCGCGTCTTGAGACGAAGTACCAT
>NZ_JADQWB010000030.1 GCF_015704895.1 Agrobacterium leguminum
GTCGTCGAACTGCGAACTGTCGACGATGTTGCAGCCTTTTTCCGCCAGATAACCGGAAATCGCAGCCACAATGCCACGGGTCGATTTGCAGGCTACGGTCAGAACATAGGATGTCATTCGTTTTTCCTCAAAGACGTCGCGCCGGCATCAGCCAGCGCAGTTCGGCGCGTTCCATAGCGCAGCTCCGCGGCGGAGCAAAGCGTCAAGACGAACGCAGCCAAAGTCATAGGGCGGGAAAGGGCAGCGCGCCGTGCCGGAAGCGACATGGAATGTTCCATGGCCAGCACAGCGACGCCAGCTGTTTCTGTGGGCCGTTGCCTGTATCAGGCGCGGCGCAGGCGCATCGCCGTGCGGCCGCGACCGTCGAGCAGTTCGAGCGTGCCGCGGCGCGGCTCCAGCCTGAAGGAGCGAGCGCCTTCCAGCGCTTCGATGAACTGCCGTTCCTGGCGCATGATGTCAGGTGCGCAGGCCATCTGGGTGGAAATCATCCGGCCGAAATCGACGCGGTTGCGGCTGATCTTCACCTCGCCGCCAATGCCGTTGCAACCGGCATTGCCGGAAACGCGGCCCTCGCGGGTAATTTCCAGCGTCGCCTGACGGCGGCCGCGAACCCGCTCGCCACGGATGTCCTGCACCAGCCAGCGCCCTTCGATACCGGCTTCCGGCTCCGGCCGGCCCGGACCCGCGCCGACGCGCTCCAGCACCAGATCGGTATCGTCGCGACCGCCGGTCAGCACCGAATAACGGCGGGTGGTGGTGAAGAGCAGCCGGTCGCGGTCGCGGATTTCGGCGCTCAGCGCATAGGAGCGGCGGCCACGGATGTCGCGGTCATCATAACGCAGCACGAAGGGTACCGGCACCTGCCCACGCGGGCGGATGGTGGTTTCGGCAATCGTCTGCGACGGCGCATCCGCCAGCGAAACGTCGATCAGTCGCACGGTAACGGTCGCGCCCGGCGGCAGGGCGATGCGCTCTCGATAGGAAACGCTGCCGCGCAGGCTTGCCGGTGCGGCAGCCGCGCCGCCCGCCGCAAAAAGCGGCGCAAGCGCAACAAGCCCGGCGAAACTGCGGCGCGAAAGAAGAGGTTGGCGGTCGGTCATGTGCTTGCTCCGTGCTGGTGCCGATCAAATTTCAGCGGATGATAAAAAACGGCACTGAACGGGCGATGAACCGGTGGTTGTTTTCTCACGCGTGAGCCGGAGAGGTTCCGGGCGAATGATGACGCGTGCGATTATGAAAGCAGTGGGGAGGCTGCTGGCAGCCTCCCCACAGGTCTCAGCCGCGGAAACCGTCCCGCAGCGCTTCGAACTTCGCCAGTTGCCCGGCCAGCAGTTCCTTGTTCTCGTCACGGCGGACGAAAATCTTGAACATGGCGCTGCCGGCGGCGTTCATGAACCAGACGGAACAGGAGCGGCGGCCATGGAAGCCGCGGTCGACGAAGGTGATGCCGGCGCAATTGTCCTTCTTGATGTGACCGCCGATGGGGCTGTCGCCGTGGATGTTGAACCAGCCGTGGCTTTCGCTGCCTTCCGGCAGGTGGCCCGGCACTTCGAACACGATATCGCCGGTCTGCACGATCATCAGGACTTCGCCCCAGCTGCGCATCTCGTTCCAGATGGCGTCGAAGCGGTCGGCGGCAGCTGAAACGGCGGCACCTTCCGGCAGGATCGCCAGAATTTCGGCCGGCGTCACCTCGGCCTTGGCGGCGATAGCCTCCACGATACCATCGGGCTTTTCGGCGAGCGCAGCGGCGGCGCGGGCCTGCCTGTCGTCGTCGGTCTTTTGGGCTGCAATGCTCATCGGGCGGCCTCAGGCGGCAATCGAACGGCGTTCGCCATTCTTGTCTTCATGGATGATGACGTCGAAGCCTTCGAAATGCGGGCCGGAGAGATATTCCACCTTGCCGCGGTTTTCGCCGGCCTTGGCGTGGGCGGCGCGGAACTGTTCGGATTTCGTCCAGGCGAGGAAATCGTCCTTGGTGGCCCAGACGGTGTGCGAGGCATAAAGCGTGTGGTCATCCGCCTTCGGGCCTTTCAGCATGTGAAATTCGATGTAGCCCGGCAATTCGCTCAGATGCGATTTGCGCTCGCGCCAGATGGATTCGAAGGTTTCTTCATAACCCGGCACGACGCGAAAGCGGTTCATTGCGATAAACATGAAATTCTCCCTTTAAGTTTCCAGTTTGAGTCAGGATATCCAGCCGCAGGGAGGTTGGAAAGGGGTTCACGACAAAGCGAACAAATTTACTCCACTTATCGATTGCGCCGCCCATAAACATGTGTAAAGAACTCAAGATTAATTGGCGCGGGCAAAGCCGCGCCGGGTCGTGTTTCAGGATAGCGCCATGTTGAATTCCCGCCTTCGTTCCTTTGTTTTCGCCGCCCTCGTACCTGCCGCAATCGCCTTTGCCGCACCTGCCGCCATGGCTTCGGACAAGGGCAATCCGGAAGCGAAACGCATCGTCGCGGTGGGCGGCACGGTCACCGAAATCCTTTATGCGCTGGGCGCAGGAGACCGCGTCGTTGCGCGTGACAGCACCAGCAGCTATCCGGCCGATGCGTTTGCCAAGCCGGATATCGGTTACATGCGGGCGCTCTCGTCCGAAGGCATCCTGTCGCAGAAGCCCGATCTCATCCTCTCCGAAGACGGGTCCGGCCCGGCCGATGTCATCGCCATCCTGAAGGCGAGTGCGGTGCCTTTCGTCACCGTCGATACGCCGCCGAGCGGCGACGCCATCCCCAAAAAGATCGAGGATGTCGGCGCGGCGGTCGGTCTTTCTGACAAGGCGAAGGCGCTGGCTGCCGAGACCAAGGCCGGGCTCGATGCGCTCGCCAAGGATGTTTCGGCCGTGCCGGAAAAGGGTAGAAAGCGGGTTCTCTTCGTGCTTTCCACCGCTGGCGGCCGCATCATGGCGGCGGGCAAGGACACCGAAGCGGCCGCGATCATCGAAATGGCGGGCGGCATCAATGCGGCTCAGGAGATCAATGGTTACAAGCCGTTGACGGATGAGGCGGTCATTGCCGCGGCACCCGATTTGGTGCTGACCATGGCGCGCGGCGATCATGCCGCAAAGGCGGAAGAGATCTTCGCGCTGCCGGCCTTCCAGTCCACGCCTGCCGCCGCCAGCAAGGCGCTCATCAGCATGGATGGGCTTTATCTCATCGGTTTTGGCCCGCGCACGCCCGCTGCGGGCCGCGAGCTGGCAGCTAAGCTCTATCCTGAGGTGGTGAAGCCGTGAGCCTTGCCGCCTTGAGTTCCGCTGAAGGCAGGGTTGCGGGCGACAGATCCCGCCAGGGGGTCGTCACCCTCGCCGTGCTCGTCGGTATCCTGCTGTTTGCCTGTGGCGTATCGCTGGTCAGCGGACCCACGGGCGTCGGCATGTCCGAACTCTGGGCCTATTTCACCGGCGGCGCGGATCAGCTCGATGCGCGCGACAGGGTCATTCTTGAGGCGGTTCGTCTGCCGCGCACGGCGCTCGGCATGTTGATCGGCGCGGGACTTGCCGTTTCGGGGGCGATGATGCAGGGCCTGTTCCGCAATCCGCTGGCCGATCCCGGCATTGTCGGCGTCACCTCGGGGGCGGCGCTGTTCGCGGTCGCGGCCATTTCTCTCGGGGAAGGTGCGCTTGCCACCGTCGCCGTGTTTTTCGGCCCGCATTTTCTGCCGCTGATGGCGTTTTTCGGCGGGTTGCTGAACACCTGGGTACTTTACCTGATCGCGACGAAGGATGGCGCCACCTCCACCACAACGCTCATTCTGGCCGGCATTGCGGTGGCGGCGATCAGCGCTGCGCTGATGGGGCTGATGATTTTCATGGCCGATGACCGGGCGCTGCGCGACATCACTTTCTGGTCGCTCGGTTCGCTCGGCGGGGCCACGCCCGCCAAGGTGCTCGCCACCTTGCCCTTCATCGTCATCGTGCTCGCCATCATTCCCTTCGTTGCGCGCGGGCTGGATGCGCTCATTCTGGGCGATGCCGCCGCCTTTCACATGGGCATTCCGGTGCAGCGGCTGAAGCGGATCGTCATTCTGGCCGTTGCCGCCGCCTGCGGGGCAAGCGTGGCGGCGGCCGGCTCCATCGGTTTTGTCGGCATCGTCGTGCCGCATCTTCTGCGGCTCGCCATCGGCCCGTCGCACCGCTTCCTGCTGCCGGCCTCCGCACTTGGCGGCGCAGCGCTTCTGCTTCTGGCCGATAGTTTCGCCCGCACCGTCGCGTCACCGGCGGAACTGCCCATCGGCGTCGTCACGGCGCTCATCGGTGCGCCGGTCTTCCTGTTCCTGCTATTGGGACGCGGCGGTTTTTCCATGCGGAACATGTCATGATCCGGGCCGAAAACCTCACCCTCATCCGCTCCGGCCGCCGGCTTCTCGATGCGGTCAGCGTCGATCTGAAGCCCGGCAAGGTCAATGTCATCATCGGCCCCAACGGTGCGGGCAAATCCACGCTGATGAAGGTTCTCTCGGGCGAAATGCGCGCCGAGGGCGGTTCGGTGACCTATAACGACATCGGCCTGCCGGCCTTCACGCCGGTCCAGCTCGCCCGTCTCAGGGCCGTGCTGCCGCAGAGCACCCAGCTTGCTTTCCCTTTCACCGCGCTCGAAATCGTGCGGATGGGGGCTGTCGCACAGGGGTCTCGCGCGCCGGAAGAGCAGGCCCGCCGCGCGCTCGCCAAGGCCGGGCTGCGCGGTTTCGAGCAGCGGTCCTACAACATGCTCTCCGGCGGTGAGCAGCAGCGGGTGCAGTTTGCCCGGGCGCTGGCGCAGGTGCCGAACCCGATGGAAAATGGCGAGGCGCGGGCGCTCTTCCTCGACGAGCCCACCGCAAGCCTCGATATCGGCCACCAGATCGCCGTGCTGGAAACGGCGCGCGACTTTGCAGGCGGCGGCGGGCTGGTGCTCGCCATCCTGCACGACCTCAACCTTGCGGCCGAATTTGCCGATCAACTTATCGTCATGCATGGCGGCCGGGTGACGGCGAGCGGCCCCTCGCTGGAAACGATCAGCGACGAGACGATCGCAAGGGTCTATGGCATTGGCGGCGTCGTCGGTCGGTTGCCGGCGCGGCATATTCCTTACGTGCTGCCGCAGTCGCGCCACCGTTAAGGACTGTCCTTCGCCTCAGCTTTCCGGGCGGGTGGCGATGAAGAGCGCAGAGCCGAGCATGACGGCGGCGACGATGGCGGCCCGCAGCGGCGGCGGCTCGCTCAGAAACCAGAAAGCGGCGTAACTGACGGACATGGCAGAAAGCGCTGCGACCTTGGCGTTGCGGGCGATTGCGCCGCGTTCGCGCCATCGCCGCAGCGAAGGGCCGAATCTGGGGTGGGCCAGCAGCCATGCCTCGAGTCTTGGCGAGGAGCGGGAAAAACACCAGAGCGCCAGAAGCAGGAACGGCGTGGTGGGCAAAACCGGAAGAAACGCGCCGACAATGCCGGTCGCGACCATAAGCCAGCCAAGACAGAGGTATAAAAGGCGCATGCCTAGCCGGTATCATGAGTTCTCTACTCAGGATAGAGCGGCAGAGCCAAAACCATGCGGTCTCGTTGCCGCAGGTCCCAACCGCACCGGAAAAACTAAGGGGTTTTTGCCATCACATTTGCCGTGATCGGGCCGTTACGTCCTGTCGCAGAGTGCCTTTAGGGTTGAAAGCGAAGCACGCAGTCTTTATCCCCTTGGGCCGCGATGCCCGGAGCATAACCGGGCCGTCAAAGGTTGAGAAGAAGAAGGAAAACACCATGGCCAAGCTGATCCACTCGATGGTCCGGGTGCTGGACGAAAAGCGTTCGGTGGAATTTTACAAACAGGCTTTCGGGCTTGAGGTTGCGGAACGCGCCGAGTTCGAAAACTTCACGCTGATCTATCTCAGCAATGCCGAGGGCGATTTCGAGCTGGAACTGACCGTTAACCGGGGTCGCGAAGTGCCCTATGCGCTGGGCGACGGCTATGGTCACCTCGCGGTCAGCGTGGCCGATGTGGATGACGAGCATCAGCGCTTCACCGAGATCGGCCTTTCCCCCGGAAAAATCATCGAAGCCGATTATAAGGGCCAGCCTTTCGCGAAATACTTTTTCATCTGCGATCCGGACGGTTACAAGATCGAAGTGCTGCAACGCGGCAACCGGTTCAAATAAGCGCGATTATGGGAGAGGCGGGCATGGCAGAGGCAGGCGTCAAACTCGAGGAAAGCTGGAAACGCGTTCTTTCCGGCGAATTCGCCAGCCCCTATATGCTCAAGCTGAAAGAATTCCTGCTTGCCGAAAAGACCGCCGGCAAGCGCATCTTCCCCAGGGGTGCGGAATATTTCCGGGCGCTGGATCTCACGCCTCTCGACGAGGTCAAGGTCGTCATTTTAGGCCAGGACCCCTATCATGGGCTCGGTCAGGCGCATGGGTTGTGCTTTTCCGTCCAGCCCGGCGTGCGCATTCCGCCCTCGCTCGTCAATATCTACAAGGAATTGCAGAGCGATCTCGGCATTCGCCCGGTGGGTCACGGCTTTCTGGAAAGCTGGGCGAAACAGGGCGTGCTATTGCTCAACAGCGTGCTGACGGTGGAAGAATCCCGCGCCGCCTCGCATCAGGGGCAGGGTTGGGAAAAGTTCACCGATGCCGTCATCCGCGCCGTTAACGACGAATGCGACCATGTCGTCTTCCTGCTCTGGGGTTCCTATGCGCAGAAGAAGGCGGCCTTCGTGGACCAGCGCAAGCACCTCGTGCTGCGCTCGCCGCATCCATCCCCGCTTTCGGCCCATAACGGCTTTTTCGGCAATGGCCATTTTTCCAAGGCAAACGCCTTTCTCGCCTCCCATGGCCGTCAGCCGATCGACTGGCAATTGCCGGAAACGGTGGGAAGCGACAAAAACCTTCTCTAGACACTCATAAAATACCTTTACGCTTTGCGGTTGTCGGGATTAAAGATAACCGGACTACGAAGTGAAGGATTATGCCCGTGTCTCTCCTGTCTGCCGAAACCTCCGTCTCGCTGCCCGATCCGCTGTCGATCGTCGATGCTTTCGAGGATCATTTTTCCGAGCATATGGAGATGGAACGGGAAGGCGCGACAGTGCGGTTCAAGACGGAATATGGCCATGGCAGCTTCAGCGCCGAGGGTGGGCGTTTCGCCGCAAGGGTGAGCTGCATTTCCGAACATATATTGATGTCGGTGAAGGCGATGGTCGCCGAGCATATCGTCGAATTCTCCGGCGAGACGGGGCTGGATTTCCGCTGGAGCGGGCATGGCGCGCAACAGCGTGAGCTGCCCAATCTCTTCGTCGGCAAGGTCGCCCGCGCCTATAATCTGACGCCGCATATGCGCCGGCTGGTGGTTTCCGTCGAAAGCGGCATCGAAAGGCTGCTGACCGGCGGCATGCATGTGCGCCTGCTTCTGGTGCCGGATCAGGCCCGCGCGCCGGTCTGGCCTTATCTTGCGCCCACCGGGGCGATCGTCTGGCCGGCGGGCGACGATCTTCTCACACGGCGTGTCTACACCATCCGTTCCGGCGATATCGCGCGCGGTGAAGTCGATATCGATTTCGTCATGCATGAGGGCGACCACATGCCGGGCGCGACCTTCGGCGCGACGGCGAAGCCCGGCGATGTTCTCGGCATCATCGGCCCGAGCGGTGTCTGCCCGGAAGCCGAGCGTTATGTCTTTGCCGGTGACGAGACGGCGCTGCCGGTGATGCTGCGCATGGCGGCCGAAATGCCGGCCGGGAAAAAGCTCAGCGTCTATGCCGAGATCGACGATGAAGCCGAGCGGCAGGAGATCGTCTGCGCGGCAAATGTCGAGTGGACATGGCTTTATCGCCGCGGCAAGCCCGCAGGCACCGCCGGTCTCATCGAAAAGGCGCTGCGTGACCATGCCTGGAGCGCGGATCATGACGGCCTGCACGTCTTTGTCGCCTGCGAAAAATCCGAGGCGAGGGCGGCAAAATCCTTCCTTACCGACGAGATTTCTTTCCCGAAAGCATCGCTGCGCGCTGTCGGCTACTGGACCATGGGCGTCGCCGACGATCATTGAGCTGCCTTATCGGGCCCGTTGAACAGTCGGTTTTATCGTTCATCATTCGGGAACAATCCGTTCCCGTTGTCCTCTCTATGCCTGAGAGCGCTGTTACCCCATCTTTACGCCATGAACAGGGCAGGCCCCAACCGTGAGGCCCGCCAGGCAAAAGGGGTTTATTATGCTCAACCAGATCAAGGGCCTGCACCACGTCACGTCCATGGCGGCGAGCGCGCGCCAGAACAACAGTTTTTTCACCGATACGCTCGGCCTGCGCCGGGTGAAGAAGACGGTCAATTTCGATGCGCCTGACGTCTATCATCTCTATTATGGCGATGAAGTCGGCACACCCGGCTCCGTCATGACCTATTTTCCGTTCCCGCATATCGCCCGCGGCCGTCCCGGCACCGGTGAGGTGGGCACGACGCTGTTTTCCGTTCCGGAGGGATCGCTCGGCTACTGGCAGGACCGTCTTTCCAAGGCCGGCGTGGATGGCCTGAAGGCCGATGAAGCCTTCGGCAACAAGCGCCTGCATTTCGCAGGTCCCGATGGCGACGGTTTTGCGCTGGTCGAGGTCAGGGATGACAACCGTGCGCAATGGATCGGCAATGGTGTTGGCGCGGATCAGGCAATCCATGGTTTTCAGGGCGCCTCGCTGCGTCTTCGCGATGAAGGTGCGACCGCCGAGCTTTTGAAATTCATGGGCTATCAGGAAGTGGACCGTCAGGATGGCGTTCTGCGCCTCGGTATTCCCGGCGGCAACGGTGCCGACTTCATCGACATCGAAACCATGCCGAATATTTCCGGCGCGCGGCTGGGTGCGGGGTCCGTGCACCACATCGCCTTTGCGGTTGAAAACCGTGAAAAGCAGCTGGAGGTGCGCAAGGCGCTGATGGATACCGGCTATCAGGTGACACCGGTGATCGACCGCGATTATTTCTGGGCGATCTATTTCCGCACGCCGGGCGGCGTGCTGTTCGAAGTGGCCACCAATGAGCCCGGTTTCGACCGCGACGAGGACACCGCCCATCTCGGCGAGGCGCTGAAGCTGCCGACCCAGCACGCGCATCTGCGCTCCGTGCTTGAAGAGCATCTGGAGCCGCTGGGGGACGAGAAGGCGGCTTAACCGCTCGATAGCGCTTGGCAGGACATTGCGACCTGCTTCTTCTCCCCGCCGGGGAGAAGGTGGCCCGAAGGGTCGGATGAGGGGGTAACGTTGCCGGATTTCGGAGAGCTTGCCCCCTCATCCCGCTGCCGCGGACTTCTCCCCGGCGGGGAGAAGACACAAGCCGCGTCCGTTCGCTTCATATGATTGCTCCGCTTGGCCGAAGAGGCCTTCGGAAGCCTTTGAATCTCTTCCTTTCAGAAAGGATCCTCCCATGACCAGGGACAGCTATTTCCACAAATCCCGCGCCGGCGCTGCCGGTGCACCGCTTTTCGTTTTGCTGCACGGCACCGGCGGCGATGAAAACCAGTTCTTCGATTTCGGCTCGCGCCTGCTGCCTGAGGCGACCATTCTCTCACCCGTCGGCGATGTCTCCGAACATGGCGCGGCGCGGTTTTTCCGGCGCACGGGAGAGGGCGTCTACGACATGGCCGACCTTCAACGGGCGACCGTCAAGATGGCGGATTTCATCAGGGCGAACCGGGAGCATTATCAGGCCGGTCCGATCGTCGGCCTCGGTTTTTCCAATGGTGCGAATATTCTCGCCAATGTGCTGATCGAAGAACCCGGGCTTTTCGATGCGGCGGTGCTGATGCATCCGCTCATCCCTTTCGAACCGAAAATCTCCCCCGCCAAAGCCTCGCGCCGGGTGTTGATCACGGCCGGCGAGCGCGATCCGATCTGCCCGGTGCCGCTGACGAAGGCGCTGGAACAGAGCCTCAAGGCGCAGGGCGGCACGGTGGAAACCGTGTGGCATCCGGGCGGACATGAAATCCGCTCGGGCGAGATCGATGCGGTCAGGGGTTTTCTGGCAGCTTATAACGCTTAGCTGAATGTCTGCATTATGCCGGCTTTTAAGCCGGCATTCGCCTGTGCTTCCGCCTCAGCGATATCCGCATTGCTGCAGCTGCGCCTCGTAACGCAGCGCCATGTTGGCGGAGCGGCGGGCGGCCTTCTGGACGGCGGAATTGTTGCGCCAGCTGCCCTTCGCATAACCGGCATGGCCGGAATAATAGGCGAGGTAGAGATTATAGGGGTCGTTCAGCGAAATGCCGTTTTCGCGCCGGCTCTTGGCATGATACCAGCCGACGAAGTGGATGGCATCGGTGAAATCGGTGCGGCTTGCCGACCAGCGGCCGGTTTCACGCTGGTAAACGCTCCATGTGCCGTCCAGCGCCTGTGCATAACCATACGCGCTCGACTGGCGTGTCCAGGGAATGAAACCGAGAAGCTTGGTGCGCGGCGGCCGCGCATAGGGGCGGAAGGCGGATTCGGTATAGATCGTCGCCATCATGACGGGCACGGGCACGCCGAATTCGCGCTCGGCCGCTTTCGCATCGCGCCGCCAGTTGTTGAAGATGCCGTTCCGCTGCTCGAAAATCGCACAGGCATTGGTCACCTGCGACGGTGCGGTGGCGCAGCCGGCCAGAACGAGCATCAGAAAAACAACGGCAAATACGCCACGCATAACGGAACCCTTTCGTTCCGCTATTCTTAAATTGCTAACCATTAACGTCGGGTTTTAAGACAAGGTTAATTCAAATGCCGCCGATCGGCCGTCCGTTAACCCGCTGAAAATTCCTGTGGCCGGGATGGGGCGAGGCCGCCTTCCGGGCGCCTTTTTTCAAGAAGCGTTCATCCCCGCACGTCCACGGTCCCGCCGGCCCGGCTATACTTGGCTCATCCCGGTCATCAGGCGTGCGCGCGGCGCAAGGTGGGCGGGGCAGGCGGCCGAAACCGGGGAGTTTCCCGATGTCACGGTTGAGGCGGCCGGCATATGCCCATCCTCCAAACAGAAACCGGTTTGGCGGGCGGGTCATATGTTTCAAGCCGGGGCCGCATCGTCTGCAAACCCTGCAATACCCTTTGATACCCCCGCAGCGATGCGGCCCCTATATCGCTTCCCAACGTTGCCGCGGAATTCGCGGTGACGGTGTCGGCGCATATTCGAAAAAAAGCGTCCGCTGTACAAAAATGAAAACCGATAAAATTGTAGCAATCGGCTTAAAGCGGCTGAAAACAGTGCTGTGCCATTGTGGGATCACAGACGGGGAGCGGCCTTTGAAAGAGACGCTCCACAAAACAGAAATCGAGACCGGCACAAGCCGGCGGATCGCAAACGGGGTATGAAATGCTGAAGAAGATTATTGCTGCCGCCATCTGCGGAATTGCCGTTGCTTCCATGTCCAATCATGCCGACGCGGCTGGCGCTGCCGGTTTTGCCCGCGGTTTTGCCGCCGTCGAGAAGTCTGCGGTGACGCAGATCGGTGTTTCCGCGCCGGGCGGTTTCGACGGCTGCGTTCTTTCCGCCGGCCAATGCGTCTCCACCATCGCCGCGCCGCTGACCGGTGAGCGCCGTGAGGAACTGCTGCGCGTCAACCGCGATGTGAACGCCACCATGGGCGCGCTCGACGATTATTTTTCCGGTTTTGCAACCGATGTTCCGGCAACGCCGTCGTTGAGCCTTGGCGATTGCGGTGACTGCGCCGCCATCAAGCGCACGGCCCTTGCCGGCGCCGGCTGGTCTTCCAGCGCGCTGCGCCTTGCCTTTTCGCTGAACAATGACGGATCGCTCGAAAAAGTGCTGATCGTCACCACCGACAAGGGCGATATCGTCCTTGGCAATGCCGTTTTTTCTCCGGCCGAACGCGAAACCGCGCTCTGAGCTTTCGTTCGAGCATCGGAAAGATCTTCGGTCCGATGCTCCATTCTTTCATGCCTGCCAGACTGCGCCGGTTTTCCTGACCCTGTCGGTTCAGGAAGCCGGCGATTTTTTTCGTTCCGCGACGGCAATGCCCGCCAGCGCCATGATAAGAGCGACGATCTGATAGGTATGCAGCGTCTCGCTGAGCACGATAACCGACAGCAGGGTGCCGAAGACGGGTACGAGGTTGATGAAGAGGCCGGCGCGGTTGGCGCCGATCTGTTCAACGCCCTTGATATACAGGATCTGCGCGACGAGAGAGGCGAAAATGGCGGCATAGACCACCAGCACCCACCCCTTCTGGTCCGGCCAGACGACGCTCGCGCGTGAGATTTCCCAGAAGATCAGCGGCACGGAGGTAACGAGGGCGAAGAAGGCGGGGATGGCCATCAGCGTGCGCCAGTCGACCGCCGGTTTCCAGCGCAGGATGACGGTGTAGATGGCATAGACCAGCACGGCGAGCAGCATGATCGCGTCGCCGACATTCATTTCCAGTTGCAGCAGCGAGACCGGATCGCCATGCGAGGCGAGAAGCGCCACGCCGGCGATGGTGAGGCAGAAGCCGGCGATCTGGCCGAACAGCACACGGGTGCGGAACAGCATGAAATTCAGCACGAAGATGACCATGGGAATGCCGGCCTGGATGACGGCGGCGTTGATGGCCGAGGTGTGTTGCAGGGCCGTGTAGAGAAACACGTTGAAGGCCGTGTAACCGACGCTGCCGAGCACGAGGAAATAGGGCAGGCGTTTTTTCACCACCGGCCAGTCCTTGATGAGCTGCGGCACGGAAATGGCGAAGATGATGGCGACGGCGAAGACCCAGCGTAGGAAGGTGAAGGCCATGGGGCTGATGTGGCCGACGGCCAGCTTGCCGGCAACGGTGTTGCCGCCCCAGCAGAGCGTGGCGATGATGAGGGCGATATAGGCTTTGGAGGGCACGCTGATGTTTCGCTTCTTCACGGGGCGGGAAAACGGCTAAGGGGTGAATGGCGGTCTTGCGCCCGCGCTTGGCCCCCACGAGGCGAGATAATGCGGGAAATCCGCGCCTTGTCACGGAAAAAGCAAAATTCTCCATAAGAAACAGGGTCGCTTTCCGTAAAACAACACAGTATACATTCGCGGGTTTGGGTTTCCCATCGGGTTATCGGGCGCGCAAGCGCCATGAGCAGGAAAGCAAGAAATGACGAATGTTGTGGTGGTCGGCTCGCAGTGGGGCGACGAAGGCAAAGGCAAGATTGTCGACTGGCTGTCCGAGCGGGCAGATGTCGTCGTGCGGTATCAGGGCGGCCATAATGCCGGCCATACGCTTGTCATCGATGGCATCAGCTACAAGCTTTCGCTTCTGCCGTCCGGCGTCGTGCGTCCCGGCAAGCTCGCCGTCATCGGCAATGGCGTCGTGGTCGATCCGCATGCGCTGATCGCCGAAATCGGCCGTCTGGAAGCGCAGGGTGTGAAGGTTACCCCGGAAAACCTGCGTATCGCCGATAATGCCACCCTCATTCTTTCGCTGCACCGCGAGCTGGACGGCATGCGCGAAGACGCCGCCTCCAACAGCGGCACCAAGATCGGCACCACCCGCCGCGGCATCGGCCCGGCTTACGAAGACAAGGTTGGCCGCCGCGCCATCCGCGTCATGGATCTCGCCGACATGGAGGCGCTTTCCGCCAAGGTCGATCGTATTCTGACGCATCACAATGCGCTTCGCCGCGGTTTCGGTGCAACCGAAGTCTCGCATGAGACGATCATGGAAGAGCTGAGCTCGATTGCCGAGCGCATCCTGCCGTTCAGCGAAACCGTCTGGCTGCTGCTCGACAAGAAGCGCCGCGCCGGAGCGCGCATCCTGTTCGAAGGCGCTCAGGGCTCGCTGCTCGATATCGACCACGGCACCTATCCCTATGTGACCTCTTCCAACACGGTTGCCGGCCAGGCCGCCGCCGGTTCGGGCATGGGTCCGGGTTCGCTGGGTTATATTCTCGGCATCACCAAGGCTTACACCACCCGCGTTGGCGAAGGTCCGTTCCCGACCGAGCTGAACGATGAGATCGGCCAGTTCCTCGGCGAAAAGGGCCATGAATTCGGCACCGTCACCGGCCGCAAGCGCCGTTGCGGCTGGTTCGATGCGGCACTGGTGCGCCAGTCGGTCGCCACCAATGGTATTACCGGCATCGCGCTCACCAAGCTTGATGTTCTGGATGGTCTCGACGAGCTGAAAATCTGCGTCGGCTACAAGCTGGACGGGCAGGAAATCGACCATCTTCCGGCAAGCCAGGGCGCGCAGGCGCGCGTCGAGCCGATCTACGTCACGCTGGAAGGCTGGAAGGAATCTACCGTCGGTGCCCGAAAATGGGCGGATTTGCCTGCTCAGGCAATCAAATATGTCCGTCAGGTCGAGGAATTGATCGGGGCGCCTGTCGCACTTCTGTCGACAAGTCCGGAGCGTGACGACACCATACTTGTGACTGATCCGTTTGAGGATTAATGTCCTCGGCGATCTAGATTCATAAACCATATCGGGCCGGTACGTCGCCGGTCACGACGAGAAAGTGCTTATGGCGGATTTTGTAGCAGTCATTCGCAAGGCCGTGGATGGCTTGGCGAACAATACTCCCGAAAACCGGGCGAAGGTTTACGACAAGGCGCGCAGTGCGGTTGTGCGCCAACTCGAGAATATGAAGCCACGTCCGCCGGAAGAATTGTTGCGCCGGCAGATCGCCAAGCTGGACGCCGCCATAGCCGAGGTGGACAGCGAATATGCCGAGGCGCTTCCGGCGCTGGAGGATGATGACGCTGTCTCTCCCGCTGCGGAAGAGACGGCGGCATCCTATTACCAGCAGGATGCTGCCGACGAAGACGAGGCCCGCGCCGCCGAGCCGGCAGAGGATGCTGACCGGGAAGAGGCGCGGCACGAGCCGGCCTACGAAGAGCCGGCATCCGCTGAACCCGCGCAATCGGAGCCGGCTTACGAAGACGCGGCCGAAGAGGAAGAGCCCCGGCACGCTGGCACCGCTGCCGATGAGGAGCCGCATCACGGCGACCGCGAGCCGGAAGAGCTTTATGATGCGCCGGAAACGGTTCATGCCGCTCCCGCCCCGGCGCACGCTTCCGACGAAGCCGTCGGCACCTATTTCACACGGACGGATGAAGAGCCGGCTCACCAGCCGGAGCCTGAAACGGCGCTCGGCGCTGCCGATGATTCCGTTCCCTCCCATTGGGCGCAGCCGGTGGATGAGGATGACTGGCGCAAGCTCGACGAAGCGCAGGACGACGATGTGCGTCCGGCCGCCGAGGAATATGAAGAGGTTCGCAACGAGACCGACGAACGTCCGCTCGTTGCCGGTTATGCCGCCCAGCATTACCAGGAGCCGGAAGTAAGTTTCGAGCCCGCCCCTTACGAAAAGGATGATCGGCGCGAGACGGACGACCATTTCGGTCCCGCCGCCGTGGAGCATGCTCCGGCGTTTGGCGGCCGGCACGATTTTGACGACCATCGCCAGCCGCAAGAGCAGGCTCCGAAAAAGGCGGCCGTGGTCGAGGATTTCTCGTCCTATTTCCAGGATGCGGATATTGCCATTCCCGCCAAGGACGCGCCGGCGCTGCCGCGCGCGGATAACGATCTCTTCGGCGATCAGGCAGCGGCAAAGGACAATAAGGAACGCACGCCCTGGGACGATCTGGACGAACTGATCGGTTATGACGGCGCGTCGTCCTCCACCACCCGTCAGGCTTCGGGCGAAACGAATGGCGTGGGCGCTGCCGCCGCAACGCCCGCCTATATGGTCAAGAAGAAGCCGCGCCGCAATTATGCGTCGCTGGTTCTGGCCCTTGTCGGCGTGGCGCTGCTTGCCGGCGGCGGTTATGCCGTGTGGATGAACCGCGATGCGCTGAACGATATGGTCGGCGGGCTGGTCAGCTCCGCACAGAACGGCGGCACCAGCCAGACGGCTTCGAACGGCACGGGTGAGGCGCAGACCTCGACGCCGCCGGCGGCCCAGCAGCCGCCCGCCACGGGGCAGCAGCCGACAACTCCGACCAACCATCAGACCCCGACCCATGGCGATGACGGCTCCGTCAGCGGCACCAAGTTCACCCAGCGGCTTCTGGCCGACGGCACCGAGCGTGACGAGGGACCTGCCGCCGGTGCGAACGGCCAGCCGGTCACCGCCGAAGGCCAGTCGGTCTATGAGCAGAATGTCGCGCCGCCGCCTGCGGGCGAGGCTCCGGCCAATAATGCCGGTGCACCCGCTGGAACGCCTGCCGGCACGCCGCCGGCGCAGCAGCCTGCCGCCGCTGCCGGCGACCGCATGTTCCTTTATGAGGAAGTGCTGGGCCAGACGGTGCCGACCGCCATTCAGGGCAGCGTTTCCTGGTCGCTGCAGCAGGAAAATGACGGTGAGGGCAAACCTTCTCCGACCGTGCAGGGCCAGATCACCGTTCCCGGCCGTGGCCTCAGCGCGCTGATCACCTTCAAGCGCAATACCGATCCGTCGCTGCCGGCCAGCCATCTGATCGAGATCGTCTTCTCGGTGTCGCCCGGCTTCGAAGGCGGCGCTATCGACAGCGTCCAGCGCATCGCGATGAAGAGCACCGAGCAGGATCGCGGCAACGCGCTGATCGCGGTTCCGGCCAAGATCACCGACGATTTCCACATGATCGCGCTCAACGACTTCCCGGATGCGATGAAGACCAATCTGGAGCTTCTGAAGAGCCGCAACTGGATCGACATCCCGGTTTCCTACCGCAACGGCCGGCGTGCGCTGCTGACCCTGCAAAAGGGCAATGACGGCATCGCCGCCTTCGACAAGGCGCTCAGCGAATGGGCGGCGGCAACGCCGGCGACCGGGCAGTGATGATTTAAGGGCGGCTCAGGCCGCCCTTTTTGTTATATGGCAAAGGGCGACGTGCTTGTGGAATGGCTGCGGCGTTGTCTTTGCTTTGTCGGGTGATGGGTTTTGGTGATGTGGGTGGGTGCGGCTCACCCCCCTCTGCCCTGCCGGGCATCTCCCCCACAGGTGGGGAGATCGACTCGCGGCGAGGTTTCGTTTTTCTTGACGGTCGGAGATAGCGCAACGCAGCGCGTCTTGCCGATCTCCCTCCTTGTGGGGGAGATGCCCGGCAGGGCAGAGGGGGGTAAGCGGCATACTCCGAAACGCGGATATTTTCCCTACCGCTTCTCCTCCAGCACAATCGTGGGTCTCAGAGACAGAGCATTTCCCCGCCCGCCTTTTACAAATAAAAAATCCCCGGCCGGAGGCCGAGGATGATTCACGGTCAGCGCATTGGCGTCAGGAGCGCGTCCACTCACGCATCCACCACGCGCAGCGCACGCGCAGCTTCCAGCGCTTCCTTCTGCACCGCTTCCTGCACCTTCTCGAAGGCGCGAACCTCGATCTGGCGCACGCGTTCGCGGCTGATGTCGAACTCGGAGGAGAGTTCTTCCAGCGTCACCGGGTCTTCGGCAAGCCGGCGGGCTTCGAAGATGCGGCGCTCGCGGTCGTTCAGCACGCCCATGGCTTTCGCCAGCATGCGGCGGCGGGTTTCCAGCTCGTCCTGTTCGATCAGCACGTCTTCCTGGCTGTCATGGTCGTCCACCAGCCAGTCCTGCCATTGGCCGGACTCGCCTTCGGACGCCTTGATCGGCGCATTCAGCGAGGCGTCGCCATGCAGGCGGCGGTTCATCGAGATGACTTCTTCTTCCGACACCTGAAGCTTCGTCGCGATTTCCTTGACGTGTTCCGGCTTCAGATCGCCATCGTCGATTGCCTGGATGCGGCCTTTCAGCCGGCGCAGGTTGAAGAACAGACGTTTCTGGTTGGCGGTCGTGCCCATCTTCACCAGCGACCAGGAGCGCAGGATATATTCCTGGATCGAGGCCTTGATCCACCACATGGCATAGGTGGCCAGACGGAAACCGCGCTCCGGATCGAACTTCTTCACCGCCTGCATCAGGCCGACATTGCCTTCGGAGACGACTTCGCCTATCGGCAGGCCGTAACCGCGGTAACCCATGGCGATCTTGGCGACGAGACGCAGGTGGCTGGTGACGAGTTTATGCGCGGCGTCGCGGTCGCCATGCTCGGCATAACGCTTGCCAAGCATGTATTCTTCCTGCGGCTCCAGCATCGGAAATTTACGGATTTCGTCGAGATATCTATTGAGACCGGCTTCGCCGGCTGTAATCGTAGGCAAACTATTGCGGGCCATAAAGCACCCCCTTATCTATGGTCTGGAACGGCACCCTCTTTGATCGGCGACTGACCCGCCGGAGGCACACCGTAAGCTGCGGGTCGTTACCGACCCCGCACGAACCCATGTGACAGATATGTACGCGCCCGCCGCGTTTCAAGCGAACGCTGCGTTCACACATGCGTTATGTTCCAGTGACACCTTCCTTGACCTGTTTAACTTTCGAACGGTAGATTCGTTCCGAAAAACCGCCAAGGCCAGAGCGCACCATCAGCTCATACATCACCCGCCGGCGCATGGGATTGTGCAGGCGCACCACCTTCGAGCCGAGGAACTGCGTCTCCACATGGGCAAGCGCCTGCAGATCCGGATCGGCGGCAATCGCGTCCGCATAGGTCGCGTGAAATTCCCGGCGGCAGACATAGGTTTTGTATTTCGTCATGCCGAAGCAGACGAGGCTGTGGCCATGGGTGCGCAGGAAATCGGCGACGCCCACCGTCACTTCCGGCCAGGCAGGATTGAAAGTGTCGTCGAAGACGATGACGCCATGCGGCGCGATCACCTCCATCGCCAGTTTCGCATCGGCCAGCACGTGGTGCAGGTTGTGGCCGCCATCGATGCTGAAGAAGCGCGCGGGGCCGATGCGGGAGGTGATGTCGGCGGGCGCCAGCCGCGTGCTGTCGCCCCTGACGATCAGGTCTTCATCCATGGCGAAACCCAGCCGGCGACCGTTTTCCATCAGGCGTTCATATTGGTCGAGGCTGCCATCTTCGGGCGGATCGAGATCGAAGAGATCGACGCCCAGCACCTTTTCTTGCTTCCCGGCGAATTTACGCAGCAGGAAATAGGAGCGGCCGTAATAAACGCCGATTTCCGCCATGCCGCCATGGAGGCCGCTTTTCGTCTGGGCCTGCAACAGCGCCTTGAAGACGAGCGCATCGGGCGGGTCGATATAGCCTTCGACGCTGCGCAACTCCTGAAAGATAAAGCGGCGGTCTTCGATATTCATGCGATAGATCCCGTCATCATGCCGGTTCCGTTCGGGGGGCGGATCGAACGAATGGCGTCCCTGCGGCTTTATTTGGCAGGCTTGAAATTGCCACGGTTCAATGGCGGCGATTTCAGGCTTTGCGGGGCCGAGGAGGTGTGACGATTGAAGCGAAATTGGGGCGGTCTATAAAAAGGACCGACTGCGGAATATCGCTATCCGCTAATCTTTTTTTATTATCCGGGGCTTCCGGCGAAATGCATGGCGCAGTTTTTTTGACCGCGCCATGCAGGTTTTCAGCCACGCAATGCGGCGGTCAGCGCTTCCATGTCATCCGGCAGGTCGGTTTCGAATTCCATCACCTCGCCGGTGCGCGGATGTTCGAAAGCGAGCAGATAGGCATGCAGGGCCTGGCGCGGAAAGCCGCGAACGGTGCTCTTTGCCGGTTCTTCGAGAAGGTTCGCCTTGGTGCGGAAGGCCGCGCCATATTCGGGATCGCCGATCAGCGGATGGCCGATATGGGCCATGTGAACGCGGATCTGGTGGGTGCGGCCGGTTTCCAGCCGGCATTCCACCATGGAGGCGAGGCAGGTGGCGTCCGGCCGCTCATGGTAACGCTCCATCACCTCGTAATGGGTGATCGCCTCGCGGGCATCGTCCGAATCTTCGTGCTTGACGGCGCGTTTGGTGCGGTCGGCGCTGCGGCCGAGCGCTGCGTCGATGGTGCCGCGCAGGGTGCGCGGGCGGCCCCAGACGACGGCCTTGTAGGCGCGCTCCAGCGGCCCGGTGCGGCCATGGTCGGCAAATTGCGCGGCGAGATGGCGGTGGGCATTGTCGTTCTTCGCCACGACCATGACGCCGGAGGTTTCCTTGTCCAGCCGGTGCACGATGCCCGGTCGCCTGACGCCGCCAATGCCGGAGAGGCTGTCGCCGCAATGGTGGATGAGGGCGTTGACCAGCGTGCCGGTCCAGTTGCCGGCGCCCGGATGCACGACGAGACCGGCGGGCTTGATGAGCACGATCAGGTCTTCATCCTCATATTCCACGTCGAGCGGAATGTCCTCGCCCTTGGGTTCCGGGTCTTCCGGCTCGGGCATGACGATTTCGATGCGATCCTTCGGATGCACCTTCTTTTTCGGCTCCGTCACCGGCTGGCCGTTGATGGAGACCGCGCCCTGCTCGATCAGCGCTTTCAAGCGGCTGCGGGAGAAGTCGCCGCCCACTTCGCCTGCCAGCCATGAATCGAGGCGGCCTTCGGCGTTTTCCCCGGCAATCAGGACTTTCCTTGCGTCTCCGCCTTGTTTAAAGGGGTCGTTCATTCTTATTTTTCCGATCCATCAGCATTTCAGGGAACCCGATGACGCAGATCGAGCAAGACGAACAGGAAGACAAGCCGCTTGATCCGGCCATGGAAAAAGTTCGCCGCAAGATGATCCGTTTGCAGATCGTGTCGGGCTCCGTGATGTTTATCAGCCTTATGGCCGTCTTCGGTGCGGTTGTCTACAAGGCGATGGGGCCGTCGAAGGCGGTTCAGACGCAGAGCGAAGCGCCGAACCTTGCCGTTCCCACCGGCAACGGACCGCTGGCCGTCACCGCCAGCCTGCCGCAGGGCTTCGTCATCGATAATGTCAGCTATTCCGGCGGCGACATGCTGTTTTACGGGCGGCTCGCCAACGGCACCCGCAAGGCGCTGGTCTTCAACGTCGCGGCCGGCCGGTTCCTCGCCGATGTGACGGTCGATGGCCAGTGAGGCCAATAAGCTGCTGGACGGGCGGGCGCTGATCCCGGTCGAGGACCCGGCCGATCCGCGCATCGCCGCCTTTCGCGATATTCGCGAGCGCGACCTGACCGGGCGTCAGGGCCGCTTCATTGCCGAAGGAACGGTGGTGCTGCGCATGCTGGCCGCCGCCCATAAAGCGGGCGGCGCCTTTGCGGCGGAAAGCATCCTCATCCTTCGCAACCGGCTTGCCGGTGTCGCCGATATCCTTGCCGATTTCCCTGATGATGTTCCTGTTTATGTGGCCGAAGCGCCGGTGCTGGATGGCATTGTCGGTTTTCACCTTCATCGCGGCATTCTGGCGCTCGGGCGGCGGGTTCAGGATCGCGGGCTGGAGGAGATGACGGCGGCGCTTCCCGCCTCGTCGCTGGTGCTCGTGGGCTGCGGCATCTCCAATCACGATAATCTGGGGGCGATGTTCCGCAATGCGGCGGCGTTTTATGCCGATGCGGTGTTGCTGGACGAGACCTCATGCGATCCGCTTTATCGCAAGGCGCTGCGCGTTTCCGTCGGCTCGGTGCTTTCGGTTCCCTGGCATCGCGGCGGCGGGGCGGTGGAGATGCTGGAGCGGCTTTCCGAGGCCGGTTTTGCGATCTGGAGCCTTTCGCCGGGTGGCGAAACCGAGATTCGCGATATTCCCCGGTCCGAGCGCATGGCGCTGGTGATTGGCACCGAAGGCGAGGGGCTGCCGCAATCGGTGCTCTCGCGGTTTCATACCGCACGGATTGCGCAGTCGCCGCAGCTGGATAGCTTGAATGCGGGGACGGCTTCGGGGCTGGCGCTTTATCAGATGGCGGGGGTTATGGGGCGGGTATGATGCCGAGGCGTATGCGGCTTACCCCCCTCTGCCCTGCCGGGCATCTCCCCCTCACGGGGGGAGATCCGCTGGGAGCTAACGCTCGCTCATTCGCAACGTTAGAGTTGGGCTGAAGAGCGCCGCATATCGATCTCCCCCCTTGAGGGGGAGATGCCCGGCAGGGCAGAGGGGGGTAAGCCGCACACTCAACGCGGGGTAAACCACACCCACCGAGGACCTAATGTTCCCGCTTCTCCATCACCACCTTCGCCCGCTTCGCAAGGCTCTCCCGCCCCGATGAGCCGGAGGCCTTGGCGAGCAGCGCCGGAATGGGCGATTTCTCGCCCTCCTGCGCGGCGGTGAGCGCGATCATCTCAGCGGCGATCCTTGCGATTTCGCGGCGGATGGGTTCGTCATTGCCGGTACCGCGCACATTCAGCAGGCGTTCGGTGAGCGCCGTGCCCTGATTGCGGATATCCTCGATTTCCCGCTCCAGACCTTGCGACGCCGCTGGCTCCGTCACGACCGGGGGGGCTGTTTCCTCCGGTGCCGCCTCTTCTTCGGCGGCGGGTGCGGTTTCGAGCGCGGCGGCTGGGGCAGGGGCAGCGGGTTGCGATGGGCTAACCGTTTTCTCGACCGGCACGGCCGGGTTCGGCAGGCGGATGATCATGTCGTTGGCGCGGCCGCCGGTTGCGGCAAGCTGTTCCTTGAGGCGGGCGACTTCCTGGTTGCGCAGCGTCAGCATCGTGTCGAGATCGGCATTTTTCGCCATGACGGTCGCGACCTGTTCCTCGAGCCGGGTGACCTTGCGGCTTTCACGGGCAACCGCCGTCATCGCTTCCTTGTTGCGGGCCGCCACATCCTGCAATTCGCGGGTCGCGGTCTCGCCTTCCTTGCGGAAACGCGTGGCGCTCTGCTTGGCCTGCTCGGCTTCCAGATCGCGGGTGGCGGCGAGGATTTTCGAATCATCCAGCTCGCGCGTCAGATTGGTGAGGCGGGCGGTGAGATCGGACATCTGGCCGGCGCGCTCGTTGGCGGCCTGTTCCTGTTGTGCGAGGTTCGCCTGTACGGCGCCGGCGTGTTCTTCGGCGGCATCGAGGGCCGCGCGCAATTCGCCGATTTCCAGCGTCAGCTCCTCGACTTTCAGGGAGAAGCTGCGGTTCTGCTCGCCCAGCCGATAGGCATCGCTGGAAGCGGCCTCGTTGGCGAGACGCAGCGAGGTGTTCTTTTCCCGTTCCGTATCCAGTTCCTGGCGGACCTTGGCGTTTTCGGCGGCGTAGAGCGCACGCGCCATGTCCTTCTGGGCGCGCACTTCCTGCGGGCTGATGGGCATTGTCGCGCGTATTCGGTTTTCCGTATAGGCGACGATGCGGCGGTGGATCGCGGGTGCGATCAGCAGGGCCAGCAGGGTTGCGGTGAGAAAACCCAATCCGAAGAGAATGGCATATTCGATCACGCGGGACAGTCTCCGAAACTCAGATACGCGCGCATTCGGAAAGAGGGGCGCGAAAGCACGTTACGCTATTATTGCAACCGTGGGGAGGGGTCTCCCGGCAATTGCACAGGCGGTGTCGGCGCCACTTGTTTCTTCTCCCCGCGGGGGAGAAGTCCGCGGCAGCGGGATGAGGGGGCAAGGGTGGTGAGATACGGCAACGTTGCCCCCTCATCCGACCCTTCGGGCCACCTTCTCCCCGCCGGGGAGAAGAAAGACGCGGCACCCTCGCATAATCAGAAGGGGTTCCAGGTCGGCTGCTGGGTGAGCTTCAGGTAACCGACATTGATGCCGAGGCGCGCGCCGATGCCGGTACGGATGGGGGCAAGCGTCACGTCGCTGCTCTTCAGATAGGTCATGCCGACGCCGGCGACGATGAAGGCGGAGCCGCTCACACCGCCGTAACGGCGGTAAAGCGCATCGACGGAGGGCAGGTTGTAGACCAGCATCATGGCGCGGGTGCCCTGGCCGCCATAATCGAGGCCGAGGGAGGGGCCCTGCCAGAAGACGGGGTGCTGGCCGGCATTCTTGGTGTAAAGCGTGCCTTCGCCATAGGTGAGGCCCGCGACGAAGGCGCCGGAGCCTTCCTGGCCGAGAATGTAACCGTTTGGAAGACCGTATTGCTGGAAGGCGCGCTCCACCACCTTGGCAAGGCCGCCGGTGGTTTCACCGAAGAATCCGTGGCCTGCATCCACGACTTCCTGGAAAGAATATTGATCGCTGTTCTGGGCCGCGGCCGGTACGACCCATATCAGGAGGCTCGCAAGGAGCGCGACAATCTTTCCCAGTCCGAGGCGTGCAATGGTGCGGGTTTTCGTAAGGCGCATCGTCATGTCCGTCCGTCTGTTTCGTTAGCGCATCGGTTCGAAAATCCGAATCGGTTTTCGAAAGGGCCGATGCGCAGAGTCAAAGTTCTACAGCATGTTTCGCGCATCCTTGCGGATACACGGGGCTCCAGTGTGGCCTGTTAAGGCATTTGGCATTTTGAAACCATCCTATTAACAATCGGTTTACCAAATATGGTGTCATTATGGCTTAACAATTTCCACACCGTCCGCGCCTCCCTTGCGCAGGAGAGAATTTTATGACCAGCAAACTCAATATCACGCTGTCCGGTCCCGATCTGGCGGCTCTTCTGTGCAGCCGTGTGTGCCATGATGTGATTTCTCCTGTCGGCGCCATCAATAACGGCCTCGAACTCCTGGACGAGGGCGGCACGGATGACGATGCGCTCGATCTCATCCGCACGTCAGCCCTTAACGCATCCGTGCGGCTGAAGTTCGCCCGCCTTGCCTTCGGCGCTTCCGGCTCCGCCGGCGCGTCCATCGACACCGGCGAGGCCGAAAAAGCCGCCCAGGATTTCGCCGCCGCCGAAAAGAAGGCGGAGGTGAGCTGGAACGGCCCGCGCGCCATCGTTGCGAAGAATCGTGTCAAACTTCTGCTCAACCTTTTCCTCGTGGCTTATGGCGCCATTCCGCGCGGCGGCAATGTGGATGTGCTGCTCGAAAGCCCCGACGGTGACGCCAGGTTCGAAATCACCGTCAAGGGCCGGATGATGCGCGTGCCGGCCAAGTTCGTGGAAATTTACGAGGGCAGGCTGGAAGAGGCGGTGGACGCCCATTCCGTTCAGCCCTATTACACGCTGCTTCTGGCCGAGGAGGCCAATATGGCGGTGGAATACAAGGTGCATGACGACCGCATCGTGTTTACCGCCAAGACGGTTGCCGAGTGACCGTTCAATCGCCGATCTGAATTTGTGAAAGGGCCGGGACCGCGTCTGCCGACGCGCCGGCCTTTTTCCGTTTGGGGAGCATGTTCATGACACGTCTGACAACCGCTCGCCTTGTCCTGCGGCCGCATGCCATCGCGGATGAAGCGCTTTATCGCGCCTTCTGGGGCGCGGATGTTCCGCAGATCGAAGGGGTCGTATCGATTGCGCCGCTGGACCCGGAACTCGCCTTTGCCCGGCTTTTGCGTTTTCTGGGCCATTGGTCCGCTTTCGGCTTCGGCCCCTTTGTGGTGGAAGAGCTTGCCACGGGGCGCATCGTGGGCGAGGTGGGTTTTGCCCATATGCGCCGTGGCAACGGTGAGGATTTCGACGGCGTGCCCGAGGCGATGTGGAAAATCGACGGGGCGCTGGCGGGCAAGGGTGTCGCGACCGAGGCGGTGGAGGCGGCGCTGCGATGGTTCGATGGTCGCGGGATTTCCCAGCGGACCGTCTGCATGATCAATCCGCTCAACAGCCCGTCGCTGGCCATAGCCGCCCGATTCGGCTTCCGGCCATTTCGCGATACGGCGTTCCGCGACAGCCCCGTTCGGCTTTTCGAGCGGATCGCGGATATCTAGAGCATTTCCAGTAAAAGTGCGAAGCGGTTTTACGTCCGGAAAATGCGTGAAAACAAAGAGGCAGAGCATTTCCGAGTAAGAGTGCGACGCGGTTTTCTCCAGCGCCCGGTGTTGCTGTCCCCGATCGCGTTTCAGGACGACCTGAAACCTGTTCGAGGTCTCGGCGGGCGGCGGATTGAACCAGGAGTTGGTCCATATCAACTCCGGAGCATCCCATGCGCTATCTTCTTCTGGCGGTCATCGTCATTTTTTCCACTGTCCAGTCCGCAATGGCGGAAAGCGGCATCGGTTTTAAACAGATCGAATTGCCGGATGAGGCCGGTTCGAGAACGCTAGCCGTTTCATTGTGGTACCCGGCCGCACCGTCGGGCAAAAGCGAGATCGTCGGCGAAAATGCCGCCTTTTACGGCCTTGAGGTTCAACCGGGCGCTTCCCTTCTTGCCGGTTCACGTCCTCTCATATTGCTGTCGCACGGTTTCGGCGGAAGCTGGCGCAATCTGAACTGGATTGCCGGTGAGCTTGTTCGGGAAGGTTATGTCGTGGCCGCCCCGGATCACGGCGGCGAATCGTTCACCGAAGAAAATGCGACCGAGATCGTTCCATTGTGGGAACGGCCGCGCGACATCAGCAGAACGCTGACCGCATTGCTCGGCGATGACCGATTCGCCGGCAGGATCGACGCGACGCGCATCGCCGTAATCGGCCATTCCCTTGGCGGTTGGACCGCAATGGAGCTGGTTGGTGCGCGATACAGCGCCGATCTTGCCCTGAAGGATTGCAAAGGAGAAAAACGTCCGCCGCAATGCAAGGCTCCGCGACTGCTCGCCAAAGTCGGGGTTGTCGGTGACGGCAGGGCCGATCCGCGTCTTTCGATGAATTTGCAGGATACCCGCATCCGCGCCGCCATCGCGCTGGATCTCGGGCCGGCCGCCGGTTTCCTGCCGGAGACGCTGCAAGCCGTCGGCGTGCCGGTTCTGGTTCTGGCCGCGGGTGTGGAAACACCGGAGATCGCTGCCATCAAGGCCGATTCCGACTATATCGCCCGGCATCTGCCAAAGGCGACGACCGTTTATCGGGAAATACCGGATGCCAGCCATTTCAGCTTCATGCAGATTTGCAGGCCGAACGGCGAAAAGATCGTGGAGGAGCTTTCACCGGGCGAAGGTTTCGTCTGCCGGGATGGCGGCGGCAGGGACCGCGCGGCCATCCATGCGCAGATTGCCGAGATTATCCTCGGCTTTCTGAAAGCGGAAATGCGCTAGGTCGGGTTTTCCAGACGCCTCACGACTGGGATAGTCCTGAGGCGTCCCTTTTTCAAACGGCATTTACCGAATAGTGCCGATAAACGAGGTCTTCAGGATCGGAACGGGGTGCCGCCGGGTCGAGCCTGCCGCCGATTCGTTCGGCGACGGCCGCGGATTTGCGGTTCTGCGGCGAGACGTAGCTGACAAGCGTTGGCAGGTTCAGGGTCTTGAAGGCCCAGTCGCGCAGCGCCGAGGCGGCTTCCGCCGCATAGCCGCGCCCTTCATGGCCGTCGTAAAGCAGCCAGCCCAGTTCCTTTTCCGGAAACAGCGGACCATGATTGATGCCGACCTGGCCGACACATTGTCCCGTTTCGCCAAGCTCGATCATCAGCGCGCCATGGCCGAAAAAGTACCAGTTGGCCTGATCGTGGCAGAACACGCCCCATGTCGAGGGCAGGTCGTAAGGACCGCCGACACCGATGGAGCGCAGTGACGTCATGAAATCCCGATAGGCGGGAAAGTCTGTGATCATCAGCGGGCGCAAAGTCAGGCGTTCGGTCTTGAGGGTAGGGATAGGGTGGTTCATGTGCCGTCATCCTTTTACGGCGCGTAGCCTAGCTCTTCTTCCCTCATTCCTGTGCTTGTCACAGGAATCTAGCCAGCCCAAGTCTTTGGGCTGAAAAGAGTCTCTCGCTGCGCAGACGCGCATCGGCTGGATTCCTGTGACAAGCACAGGAATGAGGGAGTATCCATGCGCCGGAATATGATCGTGTGTCGTGATATGCCAATGACACCGTTACCTGCGACCTTGAAATCGCAACAAAAAACCCGCCGTTTCCAGCGGGTCTTTTAAAAACTGTCCTGTTCCGGAATGGATCAGGCGGTTTCGAGGAATTCCGTCGCGCCATCCGGCTCGCGCAGAACATAGCCGCGGCCCCAGACGGTTTCGATGTAGTTTGCGCCGCCGGCGGCGTTTGCCAGCTTCTTGCGCAGCTTGCAGATGAAGACGTCGATGATCTTCAGTTCCGGCTCGTCCATGCCGCCATAGAGGTGGTTCAGGAACATTTCCTTGGTCAGCGTCGTGCCCTTGCGCAGCGAAAGCAGCTCGAGCATCTGATATTCCTTGCCGGTCAGGTGAACGCGCTGGCCGCCCACTTCAACCGTCTTGGCATCGAGATTGACGATAAGCTCGCCGGTGGCGATGACCGACTGTGCATGGCCCTTGGACCGGCGGACGATGGCGTGAATGCGGGCAACAAGCTCGTCCTTGTGGAACGGCTTCGTCATGTAATCGTCAGCGCCGAAGCCGAGGCCGCGAACCTTGTCCTCGATGCCGGCCATGCCGGACAGGATGAGGATCGGCGTCTTGACCTTGGAGAGGCGAAGCGTTCTCAGAACCTCGTAACCCGACATGTCGGGCAGGTTGAGGTCGAGAAGAATAATGTCGTAATCATAGAGCTTGCCGAGGTCCACGCCTTCCTCACCGAGGTCGGTCGTGTAGACGTTAAAGCTCTCCGACTTGAGCATCAGTTCAATGCTCTGCGCTGTCGCGCTGTCGTCTTCAATAAGTAGAACCCGCATAATTATCCCCTTTGCCGCCCGCGAACCGGTAAATCATTGCCTCGCGCGATGCGGATCCAGACGTTGCCTGATTTGCAGGCTGCCACCAAATGGTTAACAAATTCTAATTGCCTTTGGCAAGGTGTATCGAATTTATTAAGCAAAGTAGGCATTTCGCTGTTTTTGCACGTGAATCCACCATCGCCAAAATTGAAGCTTAACGTGAGGAAATCCCGTTAAGTGATTCAATCGACTCTTACATCGTCGGGTCCATTTTTTTGGACCTGGCATTTACCGACCCTTAAATGATCGTCGTTATCATTAACGATGCCCGTAAACGAAAGGTTAACGACGGCGGTTTTTTATTAACGTCGGGTAACTTTTGGGAATCATTCCGGGACAGGGGGCAACCCTTACGGAAAAACGGGCGGGTTAAACGGGCCGATCAGGGTGGCATAGTGCCTTTTTGATCCGGGTCTCGCTATCCATGGAGTATTGCGTATGAAGTCGCGTGACAGCCTGGTTCGCCTGAAGGAATTTCAGGTCAATGAAAAACGCCGGCAGCTTAACCAGCTGCAGCAGATGATGTCCGAGTTCGAGCGGATGGCAAAGGAACTGGTGCATCAGATATCTCTGGAAGAAAGCAAGTCGGGCATTACCGATCCGACGCATTTCGCCTATCCGACCTTCGCCAAGGCCGCGCGCCAGCGGGCGGATAATCTTCAGGTCTCGATCCGTGAGCTGAAGGCCCAGCAGGAGGCCGCCGAAGCTTCGCTGGAAGAGGTGCAGGCCGAATATGAAAAGGCCGCCGCACTGGAAAACCGCGACGGAGCCATCCGCGCCCGCGCCTGACCTATAGGCGCAGGAATTTACGAAGATCGTCCTCATTGACGGCTGCCGGTGGATCAGGAGGCGGCTTTCAATGACGGGACGCCATGCATTTTTTCGAAAGGCCGCTCCTTCAGGGCGGCCTTTTGTTTTGCCGCGTCGCCGGTGTTTCCCGCCGGGACGGTCAGGCCTGATTTCGATTGTCCGGAGGTGGGGAAAGGCGTATTTTACCGAGGTTCCGACCGTGAGCCGGAGGCTTTTACGCGCACGCGCCCCGTGCGGGTGCGGGCGGCACTTGCAGGGAGGAAAAAATGGCCCGCCAATATATCGATTGCCGCGAATTCCCCAGTGACAGCAGATGCACCGTCGCCATCTCCGCCGATTCTCCGGAGGAGCTTATGGAAGCGGCCGTGCAACACGCCGTGGCTGTTCACGGCGCAAAGGATACGCTCGAATTCCGTGAAGAAGTCCGCCGGAGCATGCATGCCGGGACGCCGCCGTTGAAGGTGGCGTGATTGCTGGCACACCCGAATATCTCCGCCGTCATGCCGGACTTGATCCGGCATCCAGTCGGCGCGCGTCTGCGCGACGAGAAGAGTCTTTTCAGCTCAATGACTTGAGCTTGCTGGACCCCGGCTCAAGGCCGGGGTGACGGCGTGTGGATGTTCCGTTTTGGCCAAAACACCCGTCGATAACATAGATAACTGACATAACGCTCGTTATGTCTGCTCATTTACCCCTGAATAACATCCGCCCATTCGGCATGGCGCAACGTCTGGGCCTTGAAAAACGGGCAGAGCGGAATGATTTTCCAGCCGCCCTTGCGGGCTTCATCGATCGCATGGGCGGCAAGCGCCTGGCCGACGCCTTTGCCGCGCAGCGCATCGGGCACGCCGGTATGGTCGATGATGATGAGGGAAGGGGAGGTGCGCGAATAGGTCATCTCCGCCTTGTGGCCGTCGATGGTCGCCGAATATTCGCCGTGCGATCCGGTTTCGGTTGTCTTGATGTCCATGATGAGCGCCTTCCGCATTGCTGTTCGTTGTCGCCACTGTACCGGCTTCAGCCTGAATTGAAACAGCGGGATAGCGAACGCAGCGGACACAAACCGGCGACAATCGCCGGCCCTGTCGGGCAGTTCTCAGGGGAAATCCGAAATCAAACCGAAAACCCCGTCGATAATCCGGCGGGGCGTTCTGGAAACTCGGTCTGGGCGCGTTTTCGCGCCGGCGCACTGTTTTAGTGGCGATATTGCTGAATGCGCGTGGTGCGCAGGCCGGCAAGGCCATGATCGGCAATCGAGGACTGCCAGGACAGGAATTCTTCGACGGTGAGCGTATAACGCTCGCAGGCTTCCTCGAGGCTCAACAGTCCACCGCGTACCGCTGCAACCACCTCCGCCTTTCTGCGAATGACCCAGCGACGGGTATTGGCAGGCGGAAGATCCGCGATCGTCAGAGGGCTGCCATCGGGGCCGATGACATATTTAACTCGTGGGCGTATCATTTCGGTCATTGGACACTCTATACAAACTCAAGACCATATGACGGGAACTCTATCCCGGTACCTTTAAAAATTGCCTAAGCAGCTCTAGACAATTTATTAAGAATTTGAACGGTTTCGCCTGATTTGTTCGAGTCGCCTTATTTTGCCGGGAAAAAATTTTTCCAAAAATCGCAATTTTTCTCTCTCATCGGTTGTTTCCGTCAGAGTGCCGCAAGCGAAAGGCACGTTTTCCCGTTGCCCTGGGTAAATTCCGCCGTTCCCTCATGCTGCAGCCGCAGGCGGTCGCCGACATCGAGGGAAAGGATGGAGGTTGCCGACTGCGACGTGCCTGACGTCGATGCATTGCCGGCGATGCCGAAGCCGGCCGCCGCGCCATTGATGAAAAGCGTCACCCGGTGGCCGGAAGAGGAGACCACGGCGAGCGTCAGGGCCGCCAGATAAAGGCCCTTTGCCGGAACCACGAGTTCACGTCCGCCACCGCTCACCGCATCGCCGAGCGCAAAGCCGCCCTCGGCGATGGAGAGCACGGAAAAACCCGCCGCCGCGCCATTGGCGGGTTTCGTCGTGCCCGCCGGCAGGCCGGCGACGGCGAGCGGGCGGTTCGGCATCGAGACCCGGCCATCGCCGCTGCAGAGAAGTGCGGTGTGCCATGAGGCGCCATCCTTGCTGGTCTTGATCGAAAACCCGTCATTGCCGGCAAGGCCCATCTCCGCCCGGCCGCTCCAGCCGGACTGGAACAGCAGCGAGGCGGTATCGCCCTTGCCCGCCTTGTTGATCGTCATGCGGTGGCTGCCGCCTTCTTCGGCGTGGGTGAAGAGGCTGGCGGGGGCGGTGAGCGCCAGCCGGTTGGTGGCGTCGGCCTCCGTGCCGATGCCCAGCCTTTCCAGCCGGCCGGCGGCCGGCAGCGGCATGTCGCGCCAGTTGCCGTCGCGCAGGATGCGATATTTGCTCTCGGCCGCAAACCACGCCGTCCAGCCCGGCTGCGGCGCGATTGAGAGCCAGGCGCCATCCTGCCGGAAAGCGAGCCTGCCGCCCTTGCCGGCCCAGTCGCCCGTGGCATCGGCGGAGAGGAGGAAACAATCCCCTTCCTCAGCGTTATCGGGCGGCGCGGTGACGATGGCCTTGATGACCAGTTGCACGATCGCATCCAGCCTTTGCAGGGCTTCGTTATGGGTGACGTGTTTCTGTGCCTGCGAGGGGAGGATATAGGGAAGCCGAAGTCTCGCCGTCTGTTCCGTCATGATGTGCCTTTCGCGCTGCGGTGTTTCGTTGCGGGGCATTGTGGGG
>NZ_JADQWB010000031.1 GCF_015704895.1 Agrobacterium leguminum
TCCGGATATCATCATGCTGACGGCGCATGAGGCCGATGCCGGCCGCGAGACGATCATGAAGGACGAGGTGCTGTCGCAGACGGCGGCGGCGCAGGCTGGTCGCGTCTACAAGACGCCGAACGGCGGTTATGTCTGGGACAGCGCCAGCCATGAAAGCCCCTTCACCTGGATGTGGCTCGCCAATCTCGCCCATCCAGACCTCTTCCATTTCGACCTGCGCGCCGAGGTGAAGAGCGGCTTCGAGCGGCTCTATAACTATACGCCCACCGATGAAGAGATCGATGCCGTCCTGAAGCTCGAACTCAACAAGGATGCCGCCAACTACGAGCAGTTTGCCCGCAAATGACGTCCGCCCTGACCGAGGCCCGGCTTTCGAACGGGCACGCGGCTGGCGCCGCCCTTCACTGGCTGTCGCTCGTGCTTGTCCTTGCGGTGGCGGCTTTCGTCTCCGCCGCCGCCGGGCGGTTCCACATACCGTTTGCCGACGTATGGCAGATACTCGGCCGCTGGCTTTCCGGCATGGCCGCACCGGAAACGATGGAAGAGCGCATACTCATCAATGTGCGCCTGCCGCGGATTCTGCTCGCAGCGATCGTCGGAGCGGGACTTGCGCTCTGCGGGGCGGCCCTGCAGGCGCTCTTCCGCAATCCGCTCGTCTCGCCCCGTGTGCTGGGCCTTTCCTCCGGCGCAGCGCTGGGTGGCACGCTGACCCTGCTCGTCGGAGGCAGCGCCGCGATGCTGTTTGCAGCCACCTTTGCCTCGGCGCTTACGGCGCTGGTCCTGGTGGCCGCGATTTCGCATGTCGCAGGGCGTTCGATCCTTTCCATCGTCCTGGCCGGTATCGTCATAGACGCATTGTTTTCCGCCATGATCTCGCTCACGCAATATGTCGCCGATCCGGAGACCTCGCTTCCCGCCATCGTCTTCTGGCTGATGGGCAGCTTTTCCTCGTCGAGCTGGCAGAAAGTCGTCGAGCACGGCCCGGTCATCCTCGTCGCCATCGCGCTTCTCTATCGCCTGCGTTTCCGCATCGCGGTGCTCTCGATGGGGGAAGAGGAGGCGCGGTCCTTCGGCGTCAATGTCGGCTTCTCGCGCTGGCTGGTCTTTACGGTCATCTCGGTGATCATCGGCGGCTGCGTCGCGGTTTCCGGCGTCATCGGTTGGGTCGGCCTCGTCATTCCCCATGCCGCGCGCCTGCTCGTTGGCGAAAGCCACCGTCGCTTCCACGGCACGGCGGCGCTGCTCGGTGCCAGTTTCATGGTGACGGTCGATACCCTCGCCCGCACCGTGACGAGCGCGGAACTGCCGCTCGGCATCCTGACGGCGGTCATCGGCGCGCCCGTCTTCATCTATCTCCTATGCACGCGCCAGACGCGGGGAGGCCCGGCCCGATGATCGCGCTCGAGAATGCCGGCCTTCGAAGGGGCGAGCGCTGGATCTTCCGCCATGTCAGCTTCACGCTGGCGGAGGGTGAGGTGCTGGCGATCCTCGGCTGCAACGGGCGGGGCAAGACGACGCTGCTGCGCACCTTGCTCGGTTCGCTGACATTGACCGAGGGTGAGCGCACAATGCCGGCGGTCGTCGGCTATGTGCCGCAGTTGCAAAATGGCGGCGAGCAGCACCGTTGCCTCGATATCGTGACCATGGGACGGGCCGGGCGGCTCAGGCTTTTCGGCCTGCCGGGCAAGCAGGACGAGGCGGCGGCGCTCTCCGCGCTCGCGGCCGTGGGCGCCGAGCGCTTCGCCGAACGGCCCTTCGGCCAGCTTTCCGGCGGCGAGCGGCAGGTCGTGCTGCTTGCCCGGGCGCTGGCGACGGAAGCGAAAGTGCTGGTGCTCGACGAGCCGGCCGCCTCGCTCGACCTTGCCAATCAGGACCTTCTGCTCGGCGTCCTCATGCGCCTGCGGCAGGCGCGCGGCCATACGATCGTCTTTACGACCCACCATCCGCAGCACGGCCTGTTCCTCGCGGACCGGGCGCTGATGATGCATGCCGGAGACGAGGTCCGTTATGGCCAAGCCTCCGCGATGATGACGGACGGGGAACTCGCCCGTCTCTATGGCGTGCCGTTTGCCCGCCATACCCCCGGCCCCGGCCGGCCCGATGTCGTTTCCCCGATCTTCGGGGCGGCGGCCCTTCCATGATAACCGCAAGACAGGAGCCAATCTTGGACACGATCACCTATCTCGAAAACGGCGAAACCTTCACCGTCAGCTTTGCCGAACTCCTGAACTATCACGGCACCACCTTTCCGGGCGGCGTGGCGCATGGCCTGAAGGTGATGCAACGCGCCTTTCCGCTGCTCGACGAGGGCCGGCCGATCGAGCGCCGCGAGGTGCGCATCGATACGGCGTTTCCCGGCCCCGGCGGCCGCGACGCCATCGAATTCGTCACGCGCGCGCTGACCGATGGCCGCTACCATGTCGACCGGTCGCTGGGCTGGGAGGGCATCGAGGAAAGCCCGAAGGGGAAGTATTATTTCCGCTTCAGCTATCGTGGCACCGTGGTCGAGGTGACGATCCGGCCCGGCCATGTGCGCGGCGAGTTCATCGAGCTTGCCCGCAAGGAAGGTCGCTCAGCCGAGGAAGAAACCCGCCTTGCCGCGCTGAAGCGCGAAATGCGCGACCGTCTCGTGCCGCTTGCGCCCGAGGATGTCTATGACGCCAAGGTCAGCCGTGCCTGAGCACTGTTCCACCGAGGGCGGGCGGCGTGAATGGATGGGTGTGCTTGCCCGCGCGCCCATCGATCTCCTGAGATCGGCCTTCGACGGCAGCCGGCAGCGCCACTTGGCGCGCCGGCTTGTCGGACCCGAGGTCGGCCTTCTCCAGTTGCGTGCGAAAGCACCCGTAACGGGAACGCCCTTCCATCTCGGCGAGGCGACCATGACGCGCTGTGTCGTGGAGATCGATGGTCGGCGCGGTTATGCCGTGGTGCTTGGCCGCGATCCGGAGCGGGCGGAGCTTGCCGCCTTCTTCGACGCGCTGCTGCAAGATCCGCAGTCCCGCGCCTTGCTCGCATCGGAACTGCTGCAGCCGGCCGAAGACGCCATCATGGCGCGGCGATGCCGCAAGGCCGAGGAGGCGCAGAAGACGACGGCGCATTTCTTCACCGCGGCGAGACAAGGAAGTGCACCGTGAAAATCGAGATAGACCAGCGAGGCGCGGACCGCATCCACGAGGACCAGCGCGCATTCCGCCGGCTTCTGGAAGCCTTTTCCTACCCCGGCAAAGTCGTCGTCCTTGCTGAAGGCCAGGCGGCGCACGCGGTCGTCCTGTCAACGCTGGCCGACACCACGACACCGCTCTGGATCGACGAAAGCTTCGCGGATATCCGGGATCGCGCCGTCGCGGCACGGTGGCCGATGGCGGATCGAGCCTCCTGCACCTTTGCGCTCTGTCGTGGCGAGATGCTGGATCGGATCGATGTCTTTCCGAAGGGGACCCCGGCCGACCCGCATCTTTCCGCCACCGTCATTGCGGAGGTCACGGGCCTTTCGGGTGGCGCGGCGCTCAACCTTTCGGGGCCGGGAATCGGACCCGGGGCCCGCACCTTCGCCCCCCTTGGCCTGCCGGCGACGTTTCTCGCGCAATGGACGTGCAACAACGCTGCCTATCCGCTCGGCGTCGACCTCATTCTGACGGCGGGAGATTGGTGCGCCTGCCTTCCCCGTAGCGTGAGGCTGGAGATATCCGATGTACGTTCCCGTTAAGGGCGGCGAGGCCGCTATCGCTGCAAGCCTTGATGCGCTGGCGCGCAGGCGTCGGGGTGATCCCTCCGTGCCGGAACTCACGGTCGCCCAGATAGGTGAGCAGATGCGGGGTGCAGTCGACAGGGTGATGACCGAAGGCGCGCTCTATGATCGGGATCTTGCTGCCCTGGCGCTGAAACAGGCACAGGGCGACGTGGCGGAGGCGACGTTTCTGCTGCGCGCCCATCGTGCGACCTTACGGCGCATGGGCCATAGCGCGCCCATCGATTTTTCGACCATCCGCCACGACCGGCATATCTCCGCCACAGTGAAGGAATTGCCGTGCGGCCAGATCCTGGGTGCAACCTACGACTACACCCACCGACTGCTCGATTTCTCGCTCATGGAGGAGGCGGCCTCTTTGCCTCTTCCCGAGGAGGTTGCGAGCACTCCATGCGCGCCTCCCTCATCCCGCTGCCGCGATCGCCTTCCCGGGGAGAGTCAGGAGCGGGAGGAGGCGCCGGTCGACATCACGCGGGTGCCGCTGCGTCCTCCCTACGGTGCATCCGAAACGCTCGGCCATCTGGTGCGAGGCGAGGAAGGCTTCCTGACGGGCATTGCCTATACGCGCCTTCGCACCGCCGGCGCGTCCCATCCCTATGTCGAGGAGCTTTCCGCGGGGGAAGTCGAGGTTTTCGTCGAGCTGGAGGATATCGGCCTCACCGTCTCTGTCGGCGATATCGAGGTGACGGCCTGCCGCATGGTGGCCCCGGTACTCGACGGGCGGCAATCGCATCTGTCCCCGGGTTTCGGCGTTGCCTTCGGCGCCAACGAGCGCAAGGCCGTGGCGATGGCGACAGTCGATCAGGCGCTGAAATCCGGGCTCGACCCGGACCTGGTGCTGACGCATGGCGACGGGGTCGAGGCGAGCGGCTACGTCTCGCATCTCAAGCTGCCGCACTACTCCGATTTCCAGGCCGATCTTGAAACGATCCGGAGGCTTGCCTGCGATGACTGAGACCTTCGCCTATCTCGATGAAGACAGCAAACGCTCCGTTCGCCGTACCATTCTGAAGGCACTGGCCGTTCCCGGTTACCAGGTGCCCTTCATCGCGCCGGAAATGCCGATCGCCTATGGTTGGGGTGTTGGCGGCATGGTCGTGACCGCAAGCCTCATCGGTGCAGACGACCGTCTGAAAGTGACCGACCACGGCTCCGACGAGACCGTGAATGCCGTCAGTATCCGCGCCTTCTTCACGCGCACCGCCTTCGTTGCCACCACGACCCTGACCCGTGAGGCAACGCTGATCCAGGTCCGCCAGCGCGTGCCCGAGGCGATGCTCGCCGAGGGACAGGTCGTCGTCTACCAGGTGCCGCGGCCGGACCCGCTGCGCGCCTTCGTCAATTCAGCCGGCGAGGCGGCCCGCATGCACGCGGCATCTGACTATGGTCGGGTCTATACGCGGCTCTTCGAGGAAAGGACGGGAAGCGGCAGCGTCGCCCAGCCCGGCTATGACTATCCCGTCATGGTGGAAGGTCGTTATCTGATGTCACCTTCTCCTATCCCCAAGCGCGACAATGTCCGCCTCGACAATTCACCGGCCATCCAGATCTTCGGCGCGGCGCGCGAACGCCGGCTCTATGCGCTGCCACCCTATACGCGCGTGGAAAGCATCGCCTTCGAGGACGTTCCCTTTGACCCCAGTCATCCCTCGGACGGACGGCAATGCGTGATATGCGGGTGCGCCACGAGCCATCTCGACCACCTTCTCCTCAACGACGACGGAACGAGCGAATGGGTCTGCTCCGACACGGAATGCTGTGCCGAGCGTGCGGAGGAAGCCGCCAGTGCCTGATCTGCCGCAGCCCCTCCTGACGCTTGACCACATCTCCTTCGGCGGGCGCATCGTGCGAGGTGCTTCGCTTTCGCTCTATCCAGGCGAGGTTCTTTGTCTCGTTGGAAAGTCCGGCGCGGGAAAGTCGACGCTGCTGCGCACGGCGGCCGGATGCCTGCCTCCGACGAAGGGTCGGGTCCTGCTCTCCGTCGATGGGGAGACGCCGCTGTCTCTCTATGATCTGCCGGAGCAGGCCCTCGTCTCGCTCCGCCGCCGGCGGCTCGGCTTCGTCGCTCAGGATGCCCGCGAGACGCTCGACCTGGCCGCGAGCGCCGCCGCCAACATCGCTCAAACGCTCTTCGACAATGGCGAACGCCACTTCGGCCGAGCCTTGGAGGCAGCACGGCACTGGTTTGCGGCACTGGACCTTGATGAAGCGCGGATGCGTGACCTGCCGGGTGTGTTTTCAGGCGGCATGCAACAGCGGCTGCAAATCGCTCGCGCGCTCGTGCACGAGCCGGACATCTTGTTCCTGGACGAACCGACGACGGGCCTCGACACGTCCGCCCAGGCGCGGCTCCTGAGGCTCTTGTCCGAACTCCAGCGCCGGACGGGCGTGGCGATGCTCCTCGTGACCCACGACTTGCGCATAGCACGACTCCTCGCGCACCGCGTCATCGTTCTGCACGAGGGGCGGATCGTCGAGGAAGCGCCGCCGGACCGATTGGTTACCGATCCCTCCCATCCAGCAAGTCGCGATCTCGTCGCGTCGATGATTTGAGTGTTCGAATGACGATCCTGTGTGTCGAAGGCCTTGCGAAACGTTATGGCGACCGGACAATCGGCCCGGCGACCTTCACGCTGACGGCAGGCGAGGTGGGACTGGTCGTCGGCGGCTCAGGCTCGGGAAAATCGACACTGCTGGACCTTATCTACGGTACGCGCGTGGCGAGCGCGGGCACGGCGATCCTGGATACCGGCGGGTGGCGGCGCGATCTTCTCACCCTTTCCGTGGTGGAACTGGTCTCGATCCGGCGTTCGACCATTGGCTATTGCACGCAGTTTCTGACAGCTATTCCGGGCAAGTCCGGACGCGACCTTGCCCGAGAGACGGCCGCGCCCGGCACTTGCCTCACCGAAATAGAAGGGCTCTTTGAGCAGTTGGCGCTACCGCCACATATCTGGGATCTGCCTGCCGTGACCTGGTCCGGTGGAGAGAAGCAACGTCTCAACATCGCGCTCGCCGCCTTGCGGCGACCGCGGATACTTCTACTCGATGAGCCCTTCGCCTCGCTCGATCGACCGCTGCACCCCATCATTTGGTCCTTCCTGTCGGACTTGGCGAGAGCGGGCACCGCGTTGCTCATCGGCGTGCACCAAACCGAGGACGGCATCCCAACGGCAAGGACAGCGATCTCACTGGCTCCAACAAAAGCCGAACTACCTCCTAAACACAAGCCGTTCCACCGTGCTTTCACTTCGGATACCCAGGATGCTACGTAATGCGTATTTTACTATCAAAAAGAACGGGTTGACCGAGCTGGCGCGAAACGCGCATGCGAAATCTCAAAGGCCCTCCTTCGGCGCGGGCACAGTAATGTTGCACTTCTGATCCTTGGCCGTCTGCCTGGCCTTCTCCAAGCACGCGGAAATCTCCCCGCCGCTGGCCTCATAGAACCCGGCCCCCCATTGCATCTTTTTGACGCCGATAGGATCCACAGAGTTGATCATGGCATATGCCGCGTTGATGCGGTCGTTACCCATGACAAGGCTTGCAACATGGCTGTCTGCCGAGAAGGGCAAAAAGCGCGGCAAGAACGCCAGCAGGAACGCCCCGGCTATGATGCCGATCCCGCCCGCCATCCACATGCGGAAATCCTGATCCTTCCGATGAAAGGCGCTCTTGTTATGGGAGGCAAGCACGCTGCTGATGCGCTCGAGGTCGGACGCCTGGCGCTCAAGCTGCTGCACGGCGGTCCTCACCAGGCCCTCGCCGCTGCGCTCGAGCACGGCCGCATAGTGCTGCGCGCCCTGCCGGAGAATGGGCGACTGCTCGACGCCATGCACCCGCTCTCCAACGTGGGCGAGCTGCTGCACGATCTGCGCCAATTCCGGCTTGTAGTCCTGCGCCGGCCCCTGCCGGTCAAATTCCTCAAAGGCCGCTTCGACGCCCTTGCGGATAGTGGTCATTTCCCGATTGAGGTCGGCGGCGAGATTTTCGACCGTTTCCCGTAGCGCGTCGAAGGCGGCGGCCGGGTCGCCGGCATCCTGCGGCCCAAATTCGTCCCTGTCGTCGTCCATTTCCGTCATGCTCTCTCCTGCCTACATTTCCATGCCAATGCCCCGGCTGAGGCGCTGGCCGCGTGACATTTCATCCTGAAGGGCGCGGGAAATGCTCTGCTCGTGGCGCAGCTCATGTCTGATACCAAGCTCCTTGCTGCGACCGCGTACGATGGATTCCGCCTGCGGATCGCGCTCAAGGCTCTTGGCAAGCCCGCTCATCTGGCTTTCGACCTTGCCGCGCGCCTCGTCGTGCTGCCAACCGCGAAGTTCCTGACGCTGGCCCTGTAGCTCCTGCCAGCGGTTCACGAACCGCTCGGCCCTGACATTCGGGTCTTGCAGGGCGGCATTTTCGCGCTTCATGCCTTCAATGACCTGGCCGACACGCTCCCGGCCGGAAAGCTCGGTCATGGCGCGCGCCGTCGCCGGATCGTTTTGCAAGGTCGAGCGCATCAAATCGTTCATGCCGTCCTGCACCTGGTCGAGTTGCTGCCCGGCCACTCGGATTTCCTGCCGCTGCATGTCGAGGACCGGCAGACCCTCGCGCCGGTGCTGGTCGATCGACTGATAGGCGCGCGCATAACGGTCAACGGCCGCCTCAAGCGGCGACTGCCGCCGCGCCCGCTCGGCCAGCCGGTCTTGCGCCGGCGCCGGCCGCAAGCTCCCCTCTCTTTCCGGCCGCTGCTCCACCCGCGAAGGCTCGCTGCGCTCCTGGAAGGGTTGAGGACGCGCATTGAGCTTGAGGCCGGCGAACATGCCGCGCCGTTGTTTCTCGGCCTTCTCCGGCCGCGTCTGCTCGATCTGAGGGCCGTTTTCGACGGCTTGGGTCCGCTCGGGCCGCTCGGCCGCGCCCCGGCGCTGCTGCTGGCGGTCGGCGGCGAGATCCTCGCGAGGATCTGCACGAAGATCCTGCGCGAGATCCACACCGACTTTTTGCGAGGATCTCGGCGCGCGGTCCTCGATGCGCTCCCGCTCGGCAGGGTGCCGCTCGGCCGTCGACTCCCGCTCCGGACGTAGCCCGGCGCGCTCGGCCGGAATCTCGATCTCGCTGCGGACGCCCATTTGCTCCGCGATCCCGCGCCGCTCGGCAAAGTCGCGGGTATAGTCGAGCGTGGTTTCCTTCACGCCCGAACGGGACAGGCGGCGTTCAAGCTGGTCATAGGCGAGCTCGCCGGCGTCCTGAACCTTCCACGTATTGCGATGCGTCTGCGTGCCATCGGGCAAGGTGACGGGGGTGGAACCCATGTGCTGAAGGCCGATCTTCTCCCCGATCTCCGGCGCTGCCTCCTTCATGGCCCGCTCAAGATCGACGCCCCATAGGGTGCGCTGCTCGCCCTTGTCGTTTTCCAGCGTCACAAAATAGCTGTCCCGGTTGCCGGGCTGGTGTTCGTAGGGGGCAACACCATGCTCGACCAGCCGGCCGGCATTGGTGAACTCGTCCTGGGCGGCGTAGAGCTGCACGCCGTCGCGATGCCGGGTCATGGCGACATAGGTTAGATGCCGGTCCATCGTCCCCGACGCCATCACATAGGACCGATCGACCGTCGCCCCCTGGTTCTTGTGAATCGTCGTCGCATAGCCGTGGTCGATCGCCTGATAGTCGCCCATCGGCACGCTGACGCTATCGCCGCCCCGGCCGTCGAGCTGCGCGACGATCCGGCCGGCCTCGACATGCTCGACGGTGCCAAGCATCCCGTTTTTCACGCCAAGGTCGCGATTGTTCTCCAAGAACACGATACGGTCGCCGGGGGCGAACTCCCGCTTGCCGTCATTGGTCTGGAAGGTCAGCGCACCGTTTTCCTCGCCCTGCGCCAGCTCGCCGCGTTCCTGTAGCTCGGCCCTGATCCCGTCATTGATGGCGCGAACATCGGCCCGGCGGTGCGCCATCGCTACGCGGGTTCCCTCCGGCCGCTCGTCACGATCGGCAAGGTAATCGCGCACGATCTGGCCGCGTGCGTCCTCGCCGGTTTCCGCAAAGCTGATATTGCCGTGATCCCGATAGGCCGCCAGCCCCTCGGCCGTCCGGTGCGTGGCGAAGTCAACCGACGCCTCCCGCTGCCAGTCCACGCGCTGCCGGCGTATCTCGGACAGCTCGGCATGGCCGATTTCCTCCGTGATCGCCCGGAACGGCGCACCGGCCCCGATCGCCTGCAACTGCTCATGGTCGCCTACAAGGACGATCTTCGCCCCGCGCGCCTCGGCCTCGCCAACGAAGCGGGCGAGCTGCCGGCTCCCGACCATGCCCGCCTCGTCGATCACGAACACGTCGCCGCGGCCGAGTGTGCCGCGGTCGTTCTCCCAACCGCGGGACCACGACGCCAGCGTGCGGCTCTGGATGCCGGAACTTTCCTCCAGGCCCTCGGCCGCCTTGCCCGACAGGGCCGCGCCGTGGACCGTATAGCCCTCGGCCTCCCACGCCTCGCGCGCGGCCGCGAGCATGGTGGACTTGCCAGCGCCGGCATAACCGACAACGGCCGCGATCCGCTCCGGCCCGGTGATATGCTCGATCGCCCGGCGCTGCTCGTCGGACAGCCGGGCCGAAGCATCGCCGGCGCTGCGCTGAATGGCGGCGTCCTGCCGCTCTATGGCGCGCTCGACATGCCGGCGATCGACGCCATGAGATTGCGCCTGGTGCATCCGCTGTGCGCTCTCGATCATACCGGATTCGATCTCGACCATTTCGCGGGTTGAGAACCGCGCCAGCTCGATCTCGCCTGTAGCCTGGTCGATCCGCTCGGGCTGAAGCTCGACCAGGCCGGGCGAGGCCATCACCTTCGCAAAGGCGCTCTGGAACTCCTGCACATCGTCATTGATGTAGCGATGCAGGGTCCGGGCAATGTCGCGCCGGTCGAACACGCTCTTTTCGCCGGTGATGAGGCTAAGAACCTGCTCCGGCTTCTCGCGGATAAGATCGGCGTTGCGCTGTGCCGCTTCCTCGTCCAGCCGCGTGCGCCCCACGTCGAGGCCGCGCCGTTCCATCTGCGACGCATGGACGCCCATATGCTCGGTGGGCGAAATCTCTAGCCCGCGTTCCATGTGCGAACGATGGTCGATCCGAATATCAAGCCCGGCCATCGCAAGCCGCTCGTTGGCGATCCCCTCCCACGTCTGCCTTATGTCGCGAAGCTGCATGTCGGTCGTCGCAAGCCCATTCGACAACAGCCATTTGTTTTCGCGCTCAAGATATGTCTTGTCGCCTAGCCCGTCCTCCGTCACCTGCCGCGTGGTCATGAGAATGTGGGCATGATGATTGCGAACGTCGCTCGCATCGTGCGGCGCGTGAATGGCGAAATCGACCGCCGCGCCGTAGCGGTTCGCCAAATCCTGCGCCATCTCCCGCGTTGCCTCTAGGCGCTGCTCGGCCGAAAGCTCATGCGGCAAGGCAACCTCGAACTCGCGGGCAACACGGGCGTCCTTCCGCTTCTCGGCAAACTCGGCGGCGTTCCACAAGTCCGACCGATCCCGCGCCCAATCGGCATTGACGCCTTCCGGTAAGACGATCTCGGCGTGTTCCACGCCCTGCTTGGCCGTGTAGTCGTGCGTGATCCCGTCGCGCTCGTTGGTCAGTTTCTCCCCGGCACGATAAGCCATCGAAGCGACGGCGCTACGGCCACTCGCCCGCGAAACTGGCTTCATGCTCAAATGGTAGATCGCCAACCCGTTGCCTCGATCCCGTTTCCGCCTTTCCCGCCAGCCGCCAAGCTGGCGGCGCGCTGAGTTGCGTAGCAACTCGTAAGTGCGCCCTTCTCAACTCGATCGCTGCGCTCTTTCGTCGCTCGGTGTCGCGCTGCGGCAAGGTCGATGCAATGAAGCTGAGGGCCGGATTGTGCTGCAAAACCGGGGAAATTTCAAGGCGAATAGCAGCAACGTTTGATGATCGGCCGTGTATCCGATACATTGCCAAAAAAGGATTCTGACGATGCCCGATGAAAGCAAATATATCCTCTCCGCTGCTGCCGCTCTCGGTGGCGATCTGAAAAAGAAGAAGGCCGGAGCGTTCGGCGTCTCCTATGACAGTACGGCAATCAACCTGCTGAAAGGACTAAACTCGCACCGCAAACCTTGGGACGATCTGATGTATGATCCGAACGACGCGAAGGAAGTTTCCGCAATTCGTGCGAGGATCAAAACCTATGTGGCGGCGAATCCGAATGAGAAACTGCCGCCTGCAATCGCGGCATTCATGGAAAGGGAATAACGACGATGGCGCGCAAGACGATCGAACAAAGACTGGCCGAACTCGATGCGCAACGCGCCTCGCTCAAGGCCCGGCTGTCAAAGCAGGAGCGCGCCAACGATACACGCCGCAAGGTGCTGCTCGGGGCGCTCGTCCTGCACCGGCTCGAAAACTCCAACGATCCAGATTTCACCAATCGCCTGACGGCCTGGTTGCGCAAGGAGCTACCCGGTTTCCTCACGCGCGACGGCGACAAGGAACTCTTTGCCGATCTGCTCGGCAAACCTGAAACCGTTCAACCGGCAGGAAACAATGGGGAGGCTGCTTCATGAAGCAGGCACGACTTGCATGGGCCGCGTTCAAGAACATGCTGCGCGCGGCCGCTCGTGATCCGTTATGGGCATTTATAGCCCTGATCGGATTACCTTTCCGAATCTGGAAACCGCTCCTCGGTCTTCTGTTCCTCCTCATCCTTGTGACATTCACCATCGGTATGGGCGGCCGGTTCTTCCTCGAAAAGCAAGGCTTCGGCCCCGGCTCGATTCTTTTCGTCGTGCTCGATCTCGTCACGCTGCTGGTGCTGGCCGCGATCACTTTCCGGTTCGCCACCAACCCGCTGATTTTGCATTTTGGGGACATGGAAGGTGAAACCCACGGCTCGGCTCGCTTCGCCACGAATAAGGAAACGGCGGTCCTAACCCGTGCCGATTCCGGCTTGCTGATCGGCCGCGATCCGAAATCAAGAAAGCTGCTGCGCTATGACGGCCCGGCCCATATGCTGACGATGGCACCGACCCGCACCGGCAAGGGTGTGGGGACCATCATCCCGAACCTGCTCACCGCCGACCGCTCCGTGATCTGCATCGACCCCAAGGGCGAAAATGCCAAGATCGCCGGCCGCGCCCGACAGAAGTTCGGCCCGGTCCATGTCCTCGACCCCTTCGGCGTCACCGGCCAGCCCTCGGCCGCCTTCAATCCTCTTGACCAGCTCGACCCCGCCGGCCTTGATGTCGCGGAAGATGCAAGCACCCTTGCCGACGCTCTCGTGTTCGATGAACCGGGCATGGCCGGCGAGGCGCATTGGAACGAGGAAGCCAAGGCGCTCATTGCTGGCCTGATCCTCCATATTGCCGCCAGCGAGCCGCGCGACAGGCGAAACCTCGCTACCCTGCGCGAAGCTCTCACCCTCGCCCCTGAAGCCTTCGCGGCGCTCCTGAAGGACATGCAGGCGTCAACGGCCGCCGGCGGCCTGATCGGCCCCTGAACATTAAAGGGGCACAGATATACGGTACGGTGATATGGACGGCGTTTGCCGTTACTGTGCGAAGGTTGGCCTTCGTGAAAAGGCACACAAGTTATCAACATCAACAGGCCGGCGACAGAGGCGTCTGTCGCCGGCGGATTTGCAGGACTGAGCTCCGTCACGGATGAGGCCTGGTTTTCATCGACAGTGCATGTTGGTCAGGGACGTGCGGGACATGCATCGTCAAACTGCAGTTGCTGCGGCGGCAACACAGCGCCGCGCGTGGCATCCACGAACGCCCCCCAAAGCAAGAATAAGAGGGCGCCGTTCGTATATCATGCGTGGGGCTCCTCCCATGTCAGGCAGCAACATCTTATTGGGAGAACTCCTTTGCGTGAAGCTTGACGAACTGGTGCATACTCGTCGGCTCTCTCCCAACGAGCTCCGCGAAATCATCGGTCAGTCGATTGTATCGACCCTGCTGATGAAGTTTGGCCATCGTGGCCAGATGGCTGATGACATGGGCCGGCACTCCCCGTTCGCGCAATTTGTCGGCCCAGGCCGCGATCGGCACGTCCCGATACCGGATGGTCCGCCCAAGCGCGTCGGAGAAGTTTTTCGCGTAGTGGTTCAGATCAGCGGTGACCTGACCTGTCAGATTGTAGATGCGACCGATGTACGGGGTCGGTTCGGCCAGTATCGTTGAGACGGCGTCGGCTATGTCGATGGAGGAGATTGGTGAGGTGATGCTGTTGCCAAGCGGCAGGATCAGCTCGTCATTCTCCCGAACCCCGGCGGCGGCGAAGAAAAGGAAAAACCCTTCCATGAAGACCGTTGGCCGTACAGTGACCACCGGCAGGCCCGACCATTCGAGCGCCTGCTCGGCCAGCCAGTGCTGCTTTTGCTGCGGGCTATCGGTCGTTTCGGTGATGCTCATTTGCGAGACCGTCATCTGCGACATGTTCACAAATACCTCAACCCCATGATGGCGAGCGATAGCCGCGGTGTTGACGGTTGCTTCGAGATAGGATGGCGACACGGACATGCCGAAATAGATTCGTGAAACACCTTCCATGGCGCGATGCATCGAGGGGAGGTCCGTCAGGTCGGCGACGACGACTTCAGCGCCGAGATCGCGCAACGCTGCCGAGCGGTCATCCTCCCGCCGCACCAGGGCGCGGACGTAAAATCCTCTGGCCAGGAGGTTGGTCGTTACATTGCGGCCGATTGCCCCAACGGCGCCCGCGGCGCCTGTCACAAGGATAGGGCGGTCATCTTTCTTGTCCATTCATTCCTCACTGTGTCTGTCGGGATCGGAGTGCGAGGCTCGATTCCGTCTGTTGCCGGCCGATTGCCGTTTTATCCCCCCGTAACATTTTTCATGACGGCACGCTGCATCGAACGCGGTGTCAGGCGATTTGAAAATATGATGATCTTGTTCATCAGCCCGGCAACGACCGAGGCCTTGCCTTGTGACAGCGCTCGGAGACCGCTTTTGGCGACAGGACGGGGCTTCATCGTCAAAATACGCAGCATGAGCGAGACAGGGGCGCTAGCGGCCGAATCGAATCCGGTTTCGGTGTGGCCCGGGCAAAGGCAGGTGACAGTCACGCCGCGAGGGCGCAGCTCGTCGTGCAAAGCTTCTCCAAACGACAGCACGTAAGACTTCGTCGCGGCATAAGCGGCAAACCCGGGAACCGGCTGGAATGACAGAATGCTCGCTATGAGGAGTATCTGTCCCGACCCGCGGGTTGCCATATCCTGCCCGAAGATAAAGCTCAGCTCCGTCACCGCCGTAATATTGAGCTGTATCATATCGGTGGTACGCTCCAGCGGGGTATCCAGAAAATCGCCGTGCAACCCGTAGCCGGCATTGTTCACCAGAATATCGATCTGCAGCGACTTGTCGTCCAGACTGCTCTTCAAGCGAGTGGCAGCGCCAGGGACCGCAAGATCGATGGGTTCGACAACGATCTCAACACCATATTTCTGGCGAAGTTCTGTGGCGAGTTTCTCCATCGGCTCCCTGCGGCGGGCGGCGAGCACGAGATTGACCTTTTGCGCTGCCAGGAGTTCGGCATATTCGAGACCCATGCCGCTGGAGGCGCCGGTGATCAGGGCCCGCTTCGTTGCGGCACCATTGGATTTTCCGACGAGGGATGTTTGCGTTTCCGCGTTAGCAACGTTTTGCATTTTGTTTCCTTTCAATGAGATGGATATTTTTGCGGAGCTGACACGACGTCTTGCTTGTTAGCCCCTGAGGATTTTTAATTTTCACCGAAGCATGAGTTTCAGGATGCGCTCGACCAGCTTTCCGTATGGGGGGCGGAACAGTTTGATGGTGTTCCACCGTCCCTGCTCATAGATGCCTTTGGCATGGCTCAGTCGCCTGAAGCCCTCGACGCCGTGATAGGCGCCTATTCCGCTTGCGCCCACGCCGCCGAAAGGCAGGTCATCCTGGGCGACATGCATGATCGTTCCGTTGATCGTGACATTTCCCGATGTCGTGCGGTCGAGCACCTTTCGCCGTTCCGCAGAGTCTCCACCGAAATAATAGAGTGCGAGCGGCCGGGGACGGGCGTTCACATAAGCGATCGCTTCACTGATGTCTCGATAGGGAAAGACAGGCAGAATCGGACCGAATATCTCCTGGTGGGCGATTTTCATCTCATCGGTGACGCCCAGCACTACCGTCGGCGCGAGCGTATGCGGACGGCGGGCGGCGTCGCCAGGCCGGTGCCCGACCTCGATAATCTGTGCGCCGTGGGCACGGGCATCCTCGATCAGGTCGATCAGCGTCCCATACTGACGGTCGTTGACGATGGAAGTGTAGTCCTCGCTGGTCGGACCGTCTGGATAGGCCGCCTTTGCCAGCCTGTCGAAACTCGCGACAAATGTGTCGACCTCGGATTCGTGCACCAAGGCATAGTCGGGGGCGATGCAGGTCTGCCCACCGCTAAGAAGCTTCCCCCAGACAATGTCGGACACAAAGCGATCCTGTACGCCGCCCTTGGCGACGATCGCCGGGGACTTTCCGCCAAGCTCCAGGGTGACCGGCACGAGATTGTCGCTCGCCGCCTTCATCACCGCGCGCCCCACTGCTGTGCTACCGGTGAAGACAAGGTGATCGAACGGTAGGGTTGAGAAGGCCGCACCGTCACCCTCGACGAGCGCAACCTGTTCTTCCGTGAAGATTTCACCGAGCATCGAGGCGATGAGGGAATTTGTTGCCGGCGTCACATTAGACGGCTTGAGCATGACGCGGTTTCCCGCGGCGATCGCGGTCACCATCGGCATCAGAGACAGCTGAATTGGATAGTTCCATGGTGAGATGACCCCAACCACACCGAGCGGCTGATACTCGATCCAGGCCCGGCCGAATTGCATCATGAGCGAGACATGACGGCGCTCGGGCCGCATGAAGCGACGCAGGTTCTTGCTGAGGTAGTCGATGCCAGCAACCACGCCGAAGACCTCCATGATCGCTGTCTCGTACCGGGCACGATGCCCAAAGTCCGAAGAGACGGCCGCCTCAAGGGCCGCGCGGCGACCGATCAGCGCCTGCTTCAGTTTAGCGAGATTGGCGCGACGTTCGGCAAGCGATGGCGCGCCGTCGCGGAGAAAGGCGGCTCGCTGGGCAGCGAGGATACCGCCCATGTGGTTGGCGTCGGTGAATTCTTCTATAGCGTTCATGGCACACTCCGATGTAGACAAAAGCAACATGAGGGTCTATATAGACCGCAATGTTATCACTGTCAACAATGTATCCAAGAGAAACTTTATCATCATGACAGACGTCCAAAATCGCCCCTATCATCACGGTGATCTCCGCCGCGCAATCATTGAAACGGCGCTAGACATGCTCCGGGATGACAAGAACTGGCAGTTTACGCTGCGAGAAGTCGCCCGTCGGGCCGGCGTCAGCCATGCTGCGCCCTACAAACACTTTCCGGATAAAGCAGCTCTGCTCGTTGAACTCGCCATGATTGGATTCGATCGACTACGCGAGGCGCTAGCGGAGGCGAAACCCGAAGCCCCCCGATCTCTACTCGAAGAAATCATGCCTATATCTCTGGCATATGTCGCGTTCGGAACCGATAACCCGGCCCTATATCGGCTGATGTTCAGTGCAGAGGAGGGACGCTCCGTAGGAATGCATCTCGATCAACGGGCGCTTGCGGTATTCGACGTAGTGCTGGACATCCTCGGACGCGGTCAGGCTGCTGGCACCATTCGCAAGCGGCCAGTCAGGGGACAGGCAGCCACCGCATGGGCGCTCATTCACGGCATTACCTTGCTCGCGATCGATGGACTCCTGGTGCCAGAAAAAGTCGGACCAGAGCCGCTGGACGCAGCCATTGCCACTCTGGTGGAAGGGCTTGCAGTCCCGCAACCAACACTTAGCTGACACGAGGCCAGGGCCGCATGCCCTGTCTGCAGAGCAGGGCCATTGAAGTCCCGACAGCGGCCGAGAAGGTGCAAGGCTCACTACCCTGCAGGACTCAAATTCCGCGTTTGTGACGGATGAGCAGCTTTTCGCCATCGGCTCGCAATTCGCCTTTTGGGCCAACAAATCGATATAGCGTCTGCCTGGTGACGCCGAGTTCAGCGCAAAGGTCTGCCACTTTCGTTTCCGGCTTTCCCATCGCCGCTTGGGCGAGGCGCAGTTTCGCGGGCGTCATTTTGAACGGCGCGCCACCGTTTCGGCCCCGCGCCCGGGCTGCGGCGAGGCCAGCTTTGGTTCGTTCGATAATCAGCGCCCGCTCGAACTCCGCGAGCGCGGCGAATATTCCGAACACCAGTCTGCCATTGGCGGTCGTCGTATCGATCGACGCGCCTTCGCCAGCGAGAACCTTAAGGCCAATACTCTGCTTCGTAAGATCATCGACCAGATTGACGAGATGGCGAAGATCGCGGCCGAGGCGGTCAAGCTTCCATACGACAAGCGTGTCACCTCGGCGGAGTGCTTTCAGGCAAGCGGCCAGACCTGGGCGATCGTCTTTTTTGCCAGAGGCGGAATCCTCATAGACGTTATTAGCCTCGACGCCGGCCTGGGCCAGCGCATCTCGCTGGAGATCATGAACCTGGCTACCGTCAGCTTTCGACACCCGCGCGTACCCGATCAAGGCTGTCATTTATACGTCCGTCTGTGTGACATTTTGCATTTGGCATCGCCAAACTCTGTAGATTGTCACATAACCCGTCTTGCAATGTAAGTTCCGTGAACGGCTATCTCCAGTCTTTTTGTGACATAAGGAGTGCCGATGCCTCGACGTATGATTTTGACGGATGCCGAACGACAAAACTTTCTTGCCCTGCCGACTGATGACGACACCCTGATCCGGCACTGGAGCCTTGATGCCGATGATCGCCGTCTTATTGAAACTCGACGACACGATGATACCAGATTGGGATTGGCCCTTCAGCTCTGCGCACTGCGTTATCCTGGCCGTTTGATACAGCGCGGGGAGATCATTCCGCTGGCTGCTATCGCATTTCTGGCCGAGCAGCTCGGAACAGAGCCGGACGCACTTGCAAGTTTCGCACGAAGAGCGCCCACGCGCTATGAGCAACTGGCTGTCCTTCGCCAACATTACGGGTTCAGCGAACTGAGCCACCCATTACGCGTCGACCTGCTTGCCTTCGCGCGTGGCGTGGCGATCGCCTCGACCAAGGACAAATTCGTTGTCGCGGCTCTTGCCGATGAGATGCGCCGGCGGCGTATCGTCATTCCCGGCATCACCGTAATTGAAAGGTTGGCCGGGCAGGCCTGCACCGAGGCCGAGGAGACGCTGTTCGCCGATGTCGCGGAAAGATTGTCGCCGGACATCATCGTCAGGATGGAAGCGCTGCTGAGTATGGGACCCCGCACCCGTCAGAGTGGAGTCTCCTGGTTGCGCGAACCACCCGGAAAGGCCGGGGAAGCGGCTATGCGCGGATTGATCGACCGGCTTGAGGCCGTGCGCCATGTCGGACTTTGTACTCATCTGCTTCAGGCGGTCCCAGCCCATCGCGTGCGCCGCATGGCGCAGGAGGGGCGCCGGCTGACGGCACAGAACTTCGAGCAAATGCGGTCTGGCCGCCGGCACGCAACGCTTGCAGCTTTTCTTCTGGAAATGGAGATTGCGCTGACAGATGCAGCGATCGCCATGTTCGAGGTGTTGATCGGCAAGGCTTTCCGGCAGGCAGAGTCGATCCGGGACAAACAACTGCTGGATAATGCCACCTCGGCAACATCGGCACTGGATTTCTTCGTGAGTTTTGGCGAGGCGATCACGGCCAAGCGGGAAAATGGACTTTCTCTTGATGAGGCCGTCAATGCGGTCGCCAGTTGGGAGCAGCTGATACAGGCGACCGCGGCAGCAAAAGCCGCATCTCGTACCCGCAAGGATGACGACCTGATCGCCTACCTTCCAGCTCAATACGTGCGCATCCGGCGTTTCGCCGCCCCGTTCATGGCCGCATTCACCTTCGAGGGCAATCGGCAGAATCGCGACTTCATCGATGCCGTGATGCAAATGAGGGCAGTACGGAAAGGTCGAAAGCGATCGACGAATCCACCATGGGTGAAGGACGCACTCGACCTTGTAGACAAACGTTGGAGCAAGGAAATCATCGCGGCGGACGGCGCGGCTGATCTCAAAATGCTGGAACTCTTCATGATCGTCGAGCTGAAGAACCGGATCGCTGCCAACGAGATCTGGATCAAGGGGTCGCGCACCTATCGTGCTCTCGACGAAGACATGATCTCCCAGCAGACCTATGCCATCATCAAGGCCGAGGCCCGCATTCCCGTCGCCATTCCGGTCGATGTCGAGATCTATCTCGCCCAGAAAGCCGAAGCGCTCGATCAAAAGCTGCGCGAAGCCGCGACCCGGCTGGAAGCAGGCCGGAGCGACACCCGCATCGGCGCGAAAGGCCTGCGGGTGCCGGCTGTCAAAACCACAGAGACCGAAGCCGCAGTCGCCTTTGCAAGGCGGGTCGCGACGGTCATGCCACCGATCAGGCTGACCGACCTCGTCGCCGACATCGATCGAATGACCGGTTTCAGCTCCCTGTTCGAGCATCTTCAAACAGGACGCACACCGGGCGACATGCGCGTGTTCTATGCGGCTCTCATCGCCGAAGCCACCAATCTCGGCTTCTCGAAGATGGCGCTTGCCTGCCCTGGCATCACACGTCGCCAGCTACAGCAAATGGCAATCTGGCACTTCAGGGAGGAGGCCTTTACCCTCGCGCTCGCCCGGCTGGTCGAGGCCCAGCATGCCGCCCCGTTCGCGTCAGTATTCGGCTCACACACCATCTCAACTTCCGACGGACAGCATATCCATCTCGGCGACGGCGGTGAAGCCGCTGGCGGCGTCAACGGTCGTTACGGCACGAACCCGATTATCAAGCTCTACACTGCGATCTCTGGTCGATATGCTCCGTTCCACACAAAGATCATCGCTGCTACGGCGAGCGAGGCCGTCCATGTGCTCGACGCGCTTCTCGAAACCGACGCCGGTCTGGACATCGTCCGTCATCACGTCGATGGCGGCGGTGTTAGCGATCTCGTCTTCGCATTTTGCCATGCGCTCGGCTTTGCCTTCGTGCCTCGTATTCCCGATCTCGACGGACGATGTCTCTATGGGTTTGGTACTGGAAAGCAGTATGGCATTCTCCAGAACGTCATGGGGGATCGCATCGATGCCGACCTGATCCGAACGCACTGGGACGAAATTTTGCGGCTGATGACCTCGTTGCGGACGCGGACCGTCAGCGCATCACTCATGCTCAAAAGACTGTCGGCGACCACGAGGCAGAGCGGTCTCGCCCAGGCATTGCGCCAGATGGGCAGGATCGAACGCACCCTGTTCACCCTCGACTGGATCAATGACGAGGAGCTACGAAAGACCACCACGGCGGAACTGAACAAAGGCGAAAGCCGCAACAGCCTCGTACGCGCCGTCAATCTTCATCGTCTTGGCCGTTTCCGCGATCGCAGCCAGGAAAACCTGTCGATCCGGGCGTCAGCCCTCAACCTGGTCGTCACAGCCATCATTCATTGGAATACGATCTACACCGGCCGTGTCGTCGACGCGTTACAAAACGCTGGACAGACTGTCCCCGAGCACATGCTCTCCAGTCTGTCGCCGCTCACATGGGAGCATGTGAATTTGACCGGCGATTATCTTTGGGAAGACAAGCCTGCCGTCGATGAAACTGGCTTCCGCCCATTGTCGTTCACCGTCTGATCTGCCTACCGTATATCTGCGCCCCTTTAATGTTCAGGGGCCCTGATCGCCCGCGCCGCAAACCGCCACCTCGGCAAATCCGACCGGGAAGCGGCCGGCGTCCTCTCGGCCGCGCAGCGCCATACCCATTTCCTCGACAGCCCCCGCATGGTCGCGGTCCTCGGCCGATCCGATTTCCGCTTTGCCAATCTCAAGCGCCGCAACGCCTCGGTGTTCCTCGTCCTGCCGCCCGATCGCCTCGCCACCTATTCCCGCTGGCTGCGTCTGCTCGTCGCGCAAAGCCTGACCGACATGGCGCGCGACCCCGCCAAGCCGGCCGTGCCGGTCCTCTACCTGCTGGATGAGTTCGCCGCCCTCGGCCACCTCGCCCCCGTCGAGCGCGCAATGGGCCTCATGGCCGGCTATGGCGTCCAGCTCTGGCCGATCCTGCAAGACGTTCACCAGCTCCGCGCCACCTACGGGCAACGCGCCGGAACCTTCCTGTCAAACGCCGGCGTCCTACAGGTGTTCGGTGTCAACGATCACGACAGCGCCCGCCTCGTCTCCGATCTGCTCGGGCAGGAAACCGTGGTGTTCCAGACCATGAGCCGGGCGCTCGATTCCGAAAAATCCGGCCTCTCCTATGGCGAGCAACACACGGCCCGGCCGCTGCTGACCCCCGATGAGGTCCGCAACCTGCCGCAGCATGTCGAATTGCTGTTCCTCGCCGGGCAACGGCCGATCGTCGCCGGCAAGCTCGCCTATTACGCCGATGCAGAATTCCGGGGGCTGTTCGACCAAGCATAAAGGATGAAACCATGACCGACACCGATGCGCCCGAATGGCCCGATCCCGCCGACAAGGCCCATGCCGTTGAACAGGCCAAGCAGCTCCGTGACCAGGCCGCCAAGGGCGGCTTGCGGTTTGAAGCCTATCTGCCGCCGTCGCTGGCCCTGTGGCTGCTCGATCTGATCGAACAGGACACGTTCCTTGATCCGTCCGAAGCCGTGTTCGTGATCCTGGGCGAGCATAAGGAGCTGGCACCCCATGCCGATCTGCGCCGGGAACTACTCAAGCGCCGCATACAGGTGGCGGCCGATGATTCCCGACCGGGTATTTCGATGGAAGAAATGAAAGCCCTACTGCGCGAAAAGCGCGAAGCCCCCCTGCCCGAGCCGGCCAGATGGGAAAAGCGGTCCCGGCGCTGACGCACCGGGGCTTCTCTCTTGCGGCCCTCCGGTCACTTCGGCGCTATGTGGGAGCGCGTTCCCTCCGGGCCGGGGCCGGCTGCTCGCCGGCATCGCTCAACCAGGCCACACCCGCGACGCTAGCCCCCGGCCGTCCCGCTCTCATCATCTAGGGCCGTAGGGACGGCCGGGGGCGGGATGCAGGCAGACAACTTGCCAAATTGCTTGTTTGCCAACTTGCCAGCAATCAGGCAATCGCCTCAAGGCCCCTTTTCTGAATAACGGTCAGCAGCCGCAGCGCCGGGCCGCCGGGCTTCTTCACCCCACGTTCCCAATCTGACACCAGCCCCTTACTCACGTTGAGATAGCGGGCAAAGACAGGCTGCGAGATACGCTCACGCTCACGAATAGAACGGATTTCCTCGGGGGTCAGCGGCTCAACGGTTGTCAGACACCCCTCGTCAAATTCGCGCATCGTCTGCTTGTCGATCGCGCCGGACTCATAGAAGCCTTCCATCATCTCATGGACGGCCGCCAGAGCTTCACTCTTGTAAGTCTTGCTCATCGCAATTCACCTCGAACATTCGACCCGCAGCAACTTCCGCGTCCATCTGCGCATCTGCAAACCCCAAGACCAGCTTTGCGGCCTTCTTCAAGTAGGCTTCTTCCGCATCATCAAGGTTCGCCATATCGCTCTTGGCAAACCCGAACGCGAAAACCGCCCTCGTCTCCGCGCGGAAGAAAACCAGCGTTCGGAAGCCGCCAGACTTTCCAGCGCCGGGCCGCGCTACTCGTTGCTTGATAAGGCCGGCCCCTAGATCGGCGTCGATCTGGCCGCGCTCAGCCCGCTCTACAGCCTCACAAAGCATCGCGTCAGAGATTTTCTCCTTTCGGGCAAACTTGTGAAACCGGCTGTTTTTGAAAACCCTCACGCGACTTCCTCGCCCCTGAATGTATGACACATAGCGTTACACTTCAAGGCCCTTACCGCATCGCCGCTTTGCTGGCAATCAAGCACTATGTTTTGCCAGCAAGTCAGCAAGCGCCTCGCGCATGAGGTCTTCAATGGAGCGGTCGGTGTCGGCTGACAGCCGCTTAACCCGGCGATGTTCCTCCGGCTCGACCACGACTGTCACCCGCTTCATTCCGGCCCGCGTGGCGGCATGGTAACGCTTACCCTCGGCACGATCCGGGGTCGGCGCGGGGGCGGATTCCGCGATAGGCGCAACAGGCGGCGTGGTCTGCGCGCCCACGGCCTTCATGCTCGCGGCTAAACTCGGTCTTTTCGACATGGTTTTATCCCATCAAACTGCCAGTTTGCCAGCAATACCATTATGCCTTATTGCTGGCAATACAGCTTGCCGTCAAATCAGCAATTGGCCTCTAAGCCAGGTCAGCAATTCGGACACTTCCTCGCTGGCTTTGCCGGCCGGCTCATACTCCGGAGCGGTTTTGCCGGCCGTGAGCGCATGTCCGAAAGCCGCCCGCTGCTGGAAGGCGACGGGGGCAACCTCCAAGCCGTGAACCTGAACGGCTTCCCGCGCATCGGCCAGAAGCTGCGTGGCACGCGGCGGCACGGCGTTCAAAACGACAAAGGCCGGCTTTTGGGCGAGTTTCACCAGCTCGGCCGTGCTTCCGATCGCGCGAAGATCGAGGATTCCGGCTCGGCACGGGATCAACACCATGTCGGACGATCGCGTTGCCGCCATTGCGGCCGCTTCCGAGTGCGGCGCGGTGTCGATCACGACCAGCTCGGCCCCGCCATCGGTCGCGGCCTGCAAGCCTTGCGGCAAACGAGTGTGAGGAAGCGCGACGACAACCGGGGCCTCACCTTGTCGGCTATCGCCCCATCCGGCGGCGCTTGCCTGGGGGTCAAGGTCGATGATAGCGGCGGGAAGCCCGGCCGCCTCGGCGGCCGTAGCAAGGTGCAAGGCGAGGGTGGTTTTTCCAGCCCCGCCTTTTTGGCTGACTATGGCGATTGTTTTCATATTGCTGGCATAGCAGCAAACCGCATTGACGGCAAGAATTTTTGCTTAAATGCCTTATTGCTGGCAATACAGCAAATATTAAGCCCCGCCCTTGCCCCTCGCTCCCTCTCGAAAGCCCGTAGGACGGTTGCCGCCGGCGCGAACGTGGCGGTTTTGCTGTGAGGGTGCCGCCTCCCGATCCGCCTTATACGCGGATCGGAACCGCCGCAGGGCTGCGCAAGCAGCCCGAACAGCGGCGACCGCTTATGTTTGCCCTCTTAGATAAAGATCAGATGGGGATTCAGTCTGGTTATCGGACTCACGTTTCATCACACTCTTTGCCAGCATCACGAGGGCCTTACCGAGCGGGCTATCGCCGGTGTCGAGCTGCGTCCGCTCATCGAGGGGCAGGGTGGTCTTGTAGGCGTCGATTGCCTCGCTCCATGCCTGCTGATCCTGTCCATGATCAGCAGGCGGGGGCGGGGCCTTGCCGAACCTGCCGAGAAACTGACGGGCCTTTTCCGGCAAGGACAGGCGATAGGCGTTGCTCGTCTGCTGGACCTGTGGGCCGCGCCCCTCGTTGCCGGTCGGCTCGTAGCGCCGCAGCCAGTCGATGAAACCATGCGCCCGCAGGTTCTTCAGCGCCCGCACGATCGTATCGCGCGACCGGCCTAGCCGATCCATGATCGTGGTGATTGACGGCTCTAACCGGCCGGTGCGGAAGTCTATGAGATTGACGAACAGCCGCAGCACGTCGAGCGCCACCGATCCTAGCGGGCCGCTTCGCTCGCCCTTCTCGTGCAAGCCGGCCTCATTGTAGATTTCGGCCGCCTTCAAGATTGCCTGAACGTCCTTGCGCGTCGTCGGCCGCCATATCCGGCCCTCCGATCGGCCCCGGATATGACTATGCCGGCGAACTGGCGTCGGGCATCGCTCGGCCGGGGGCATGACCAGGCCAAGCCCGGCCTGTCCCGATCCCCGCCACGCCTCGCGGCGCTCATGGGCGAGCGTGGAGAGCTGCCCGGCGTCTTCCTCGGTGAGCTGGCCGGCGCTGTAGCGCGTCCATACCTCCCGCATGATCTCATCAAGCGCGCTTGCGCGCGCGCAGCCGATCGCGGCCGCGATCTGCGTCCTCAACATGCCTGTCGTCCTTCCATTTGAAGGACATGACGGCGCGGACGGCAGGCACGGCTTTCCTGTTTCCGCAAGAATCAATCTTGCGGATTGGAGTGCTGTAGCGTAGATAAGGGGAGAGCTTTGGCCCCGTCTCTACGGTGTGTCTGACGGCCTACAAAAACGCTCGACCGTTGGCGCGGTCGGGCGTTTTGCCGTTATGTCCCTTGCTTCGCTTCGATATAGAGCCTCAATGCTTCCTCGATGATCGGCGCGCGGCCAAGCACGCCCCGCTGCTCCTTGATCTTGTCGATTTGGGCGAGAAGATCAGTCGGAACATACGTGGTCAGCGCGATACGGCCGGCCGCAAGCTGCCGCGCCCGATGGGCGGCAACGTCCTTCCGAATCCTTTCCGAGTCGCGCTTCATTCTTAGCAGTAAGGACGAACTCGCCCGATTCTGCAATCCCTTGCGGAAGGAACCGCGAAAGGCACTACTTCTAGGGCCGGCAACTAAACGTGGTTACGTCAATGCGTATTCACGTCAATGCGTTCTCAAGCGCCCGGTAGAGCGTGGCACGATGCACGCCCAAGAGCCGGGCGACTTCCGCCACCGGCTTCTTGTCGTCATGGATAAGCTGGCGGGCATGGGCGATCTGCTCGGCCGACAGGGCAGGGGAGGGGCCGAACTTCACGCCTCGGGCTTTCGCCGCGATCCGGCCGGCGCTCGTGCGCTCCACGATCAAGCTGCGCTCGAAATCCGCGATGCCGGCGAACACGGTCAACACCATGCGCCCCGCCGGCGTCGTGGTATCGGCCCACGGCTCGGCCAGCGAACGCAGGCCAGCGCCGGCCTCCTTGATCCGCTCCGCGATCGCCAGAAGGTCGCCGGTCGATCGGGCGAGGCGGTCTAGCCTGGTGATCGTCACCACGTCGCCGGCACGCAGATGGTCGAGCATCCGCGCCAGCTCGGGCCGATCCCGCTTCGCCCCGGAAGCCTTTTCCTCGAAGATGCGGACGCAGCCGGCCGCACCCAGGGCGGCCCGCTGCGCATCGAGGTCCTGGCCGCGAGTCGAAACGCGGGCATAGCCGATGAACACGCGGCCGGCGTCGGAATCTGGTCGGCTGCTCACGGCTTCCCCCTGTCGCAAATCATGTCGCAAGTTTTCTACCACTTGCGACAAAGACATGCGACACGAAAAGCCCTGATTTTCCGGGGGCGGCCGATGTGTCGCGGGTTTTAGGATTTCCGCGACAATTGCATCCGACAGGCTGCTTCAACATCCGAAAAACGGAGCAGGTAACGCTCCAAGAACAGTGCTCGAATCTTGCAACTTTTCTAACCAACTATAAGGAACTCGCACCTGCGATCGGAAGATCGCATACCGCCTGCATCTCACTCAAAACATGGCACAACTGATGAAATGCCTCCTGATGAGGCGACGATCTGCGCCAGGAAGCGTATATGGTTCGTTGTGGCGCGCGGCCGGAGATGCTCACAATTTTCACATTAGGAAAGGTACTTAGCCGGGGAGAGGCTAACGAAGGAACCAGGCTAGCCCCCCCTCTCGTTGAAACGAGCGCACCGATTGTTTCGAGACTCAACCCTCTGATTTCGGTGCAACAAGCATTGTAGTCGTGCTGTGCCGTGCGTATCGTTGCAGGTAGCGTATCTTCGCTATAACCCTCGCCGTCTGCCATCGTCATAAACTCAGATGCATCAAGATCTTGAACGTTTATTGATGTATTTGCAGCAAGTGGATGAGCTACGTTGACGATCAAATCAAAGCGCTCGGTGAACAGAGGTTTTGTTTCCAGATCCGCATCGTCAGCGAAACGGCAAGATAACATCATGTCAATTTCACTTCCGCGGAGACGTTGGGTGACCCCTTCGGTCTTGCCTTCCAGGAGATCAATTCTGACGTCGGGAAAGTTTGCCTCGAACAGATTTACGACGTGAGGCAAAACATAGGCACCGATCGTTGAGATCGCGCCAAGTTTAAGGTGCCCTCCGAAGGGCCGGCTCGTCTTCACGGCGAGGAGGTCAAGTTTACCAACCACTCCGAGGACATCCTGAATGTGAGACAAGAGAACCTCACCTTCCAGGGTCGCCTTCACCTGCTGGCTGGACCGTTCAAATAAGGTCGTGCCAAGAGCTTCCTCGACCTTGCGAACCTGATGGGAGAGGCCCGACGGGCTTATCCCTAACTCCCGCGCCGCGACCCTAAAGCTGGAGCGCTTCCAGACGGTCGTAACAAGGAGAAAATCCCGTATCGATACCGCCGAGAGCTTGTTCGATATGATCGTTCGATCTGTTCTATTCATTCGACTTGTCCAAACGCCACCTCATCTCCTATCCGAGAAAACATGATAGTACTAGTCATGATATTCAGAACCATGCTGGCTCATGACTTTGCCTTGCAGACAGAACTGATCGGTAGGGGGCAGCATGACCACGATTTTCTTGAAATCCACTTTCGAAGAGCCATCCGAGACGGTTCGGGCTGCCGCGCTCCGTGGAGAGGTCGCCATCACTGAGCAAACCGATTTCACGGCCGAGATGCTCATGTCGCACAAGGGGCTGATCACCGGTAATCAGCTCGACCAGAATGCCATGCTGGCGCTCAAGGATGCGCTCGCGTCTTTTCTCGATCACGGTGGGCGCTGGTTCTTCAACGGCCACATGGCGCGGCCGCTGGTTGATGGCATCGGTCAGTATCGTTCGATCGTCGCACCAAAACGACAAGATTTCGGTCTGTCGTCGATCAATCCTCATCCGCTCTATGACGGTATCGACCTGAAGAAGATCGAGACCAACAGGGGCGTCGCGGGTTTCTACGGACGCGGCTGCAATCCGCCACCGGAGGGCGCGGTGGCCGTCAACGGGCTGGGTCCCGCGCGAGTCCCGGTCGATTGGGTGTGGGCAAGGCCGCGGGGTGGCCGGTTCTTCTCCCATGCTGGCAATGATCTTGGCACGATCGGGCTTGAATGGAACCTCGCCCCGGACCTGACGCGGCGCGTCATCAACTGGGCAAACGGCGGCTCCTGCCTCTCCTCGAATCGCTTCGTGCAGACACCGCCGGTCGAAGACCTGCCGCTGGCCAGGGCCGAGAGCTATGGCGGCGCGCGCGATACAGGCAGGGCCGGCCCGCGCATCGTCGCGCCGAGTTCCGGCACCTACTATCATATCCATAGTCTGGAAGGGTCGGCCTATACCGGTATTTTCGATGTCATCTGCGCACCCGAGGACCTCGTCAACGTACTGCGCCCCCAGGATATCCTCTGGGTGCCATGCCGAACCCCGGCCCAGCGCATGATCAAGCAGAGGGCTGTCATCGCACGCCATCTTGATGCCGGCGGCACGGTGATCGCGTTGGGAGAAAGCCAGTCGGAATTATGGCTTCCTGCGGTCCATTTCACCAGAACGCCGACAAATTGGTGGTGGTGGCTGACCCCTGGGGCCGATCTCGGGGTCGAACTGACCGATCAGGCCAGGACACACCCATTGATGCGCCACATCGGCAAGCAAGACGTGACCTGGCATCTGCACGGCTGGTTCACGCCACCGGAAGGCTCAACGGTTCTGGCTCGCGACGGCGAGGGGCGCGCCATCCTCTACATGGACGCGATTTCGACGGCCGGCACGATGGTCATCTCCTCGCTCGACCCGATGTACCATCACGGTTCATGCTTCATGCCGGCAACGACCCGCTTCCTAGACCGCTTTGCGCCCAATCTGAGGGCCTGTGCGGATGCTTGACACGATTTCCCGCCAATGGCGCTCACCTGTCGTCGGCATTGATGCGATCGACAGTTGTCCGGCGGCAGCTTTCCCGATGGTGTCGCTGTTCGAAATTTCTTTCCACATTGTCCGATTTGTTCGACTTGATACGACGCCTTCCCCTCTGTACGAAAACATGACTGCAATAATCATGAATAATGGAGGTGACCGATGACTTTGAAACTGCGCCTGTCTGCCGCCTTTTTCCTTCTCGCCCTTTCGCCGGCGCCGCTGCTTGCCGATCCCGTCACCTTCAAGGATGTCACGGGCGCGGAGATCATACTTCCGGGCCCGGCGAAGCGGATCGTCACGCTGCCGCAGCCCGGCGCCGCGACCGTCATCGCGGTGGACGGCTCCTCGGAGCATCTGGTCGGCATGAATCCCGTCTCGCGCAAGGCTTTCGAGACCGGCCTCCTCAAGAAGATGTTCCCGGATGCCGCCTCCATCGAGAGTGGCATCGTCGCGGAGGGCGGCAATGGCTGGATGCCGAATGTCGAGGCGATCGCCGCACTGAAGCCGGACCTCGTCATTCAGTGGGGCGGGCGGGGCGACGAGCTTATAGCCCCCTTGCGCAATGCAGGCATTCCTGTTGCGCTGATGGTCGGCGGCGGCAATGGCGGTACGGAGGAGCTGGCGCGGGAGAATATCCGCCTCGTCGCCAACATCCTTGGCAAGCAGGACAAGGCCGAGGCGCTGTTTGAATGGCGTGACGCGGTGATCGGCGAGATCAAGGCGACGCTCGCGGCCCATCCCGACGCGGCCCGGCCGAAAATCCTGCACCTGCGCTCCTCCAAGGGCAAGTTCACCGCGACCGGCGAAAAGAGCTATCAAAACTTCTACATTTCGCTGGTCGGCGGCGAGAATGTCGGCACGGGTCTCGGGGTGCAGGCCGAGGTGAATGCCGAGCAGATCGCGGCCTGGAATCCGGATATCATCATGCTGACGGCGCATGAGGCCGATGCCGGCCGCGAGACGATCATGAAGGACGAGGTGCTGTCGCAGACGGCGGCGGCGCAGGCTGGTCGCGTCTACAAGACGCCGAACGGCGGT
>NZ_JADQWB010000032.1 GCF_015704895.1 Agrobacterium leguminum
CCATCGTCGCAACAATCCGGAAGCTCATCACTATCCTCAACGCCATCGCAAGGACAGATCCAGCATTTGCTTGATCATCCACGGTTGCTTGATCCGGCATCCAGCCACGGCGCGTCTGCGCCGTGAAAAGACCCTTCTGCGATCAAGGACTTGATCGCGCTGGACCCCGGATCAGGTCCGGGGTGACGGCCTGCGGATGTTGCCTTCGCGAGCGCCCTCAGCAGCCAGTCTCAATGCCCCACCGTCTTCGAAAACACATTCACAATCACCACTCCCGTCACGATAAACCCGAGGCCGACGACAGCGGCGATATCCAGCGCCTGGCGGAACACGAAATAGCCGATGCCGGAAATCAGCACGATGCCGAGCCCGCTCCAGATCGCATAGGCCACGCCGACCGGCAGCGCCCGCAGCGTGAACGACAGCAGATAAAAGGCCGCACCGTAAAACAGCGCCATCAGCACCGTCGGCAACAGCCGGGTGAACTGCTGCGACTGCTGCAGGAACGAGGTGGCTATGACCTCGCAGACAATGGCCGCGACGAGCGCCCCGTAGGTGAAGATAGCCGCGTTCATTGTTCCATTTCCTTTTTCGTCTGGGCGATCATCCGGGCTCTGAGAGCCGCCCTGTCGCCACCTGCCCTGCCGTCATCGGCCAGAAGATCGGCAAACCAGATGCCGTCAGCCGCAAGCCTTACGAGTTCCAATACCACCCCCTCATCCGTTTCCTTATGACGGATGAGACGTCCTTCGAACCAGCTGGTCCACATGCGCCTGAGCGACGGTTCACCAACCATCGACACCGATAACGCCGCCCATTGCCTGCCCGATTCCCGGTCGCGATCGGCGAAAACCGCGTTCACATAGGCCCTCGTGAAGCATCCGTAAGCTTCACAATCCTGTGAGATGAGCGCGTCGATTTCCGCGTCCAGCGCCGAAAGAAGGTCCGCCATCACCGCCTCCAGCAAAGCCTGCTTGGAGGCGAAATGATGAAACAACCCGCCCTTCGTCACCCCGGCGGCATCCGCCACCGCCTGCACGGAAAGTGCTGCAACACCCTGTTCGGCAGCGAGTTTCGCCGCGCAATCGAGAAGACTGCGGCGAACGATCTCAGGCTGCTTTTTCCGTTCATGTGCATTTTTCATGTTTCGGAACATACCGGACGGTTGGTTTCTTTGCAAGGAAATTGTGAGGGCTGCCAACAGCTTGAAATTCATACTTAATTAAGCATGAAAGCGATCTCTAAAGTTTTAGCGGTTTTGTTGCCGGAAAGTGTCAGTAAAACTTCGCTCATCGCGGCGGCCGAACAAAAGGGGTGGATTATGTCGGGAACGATCAAACGGGGAATGGCGGGCGCATGGGTTTTCGCACTCGCCTTCTTTTGCGCGATCCTCTCATTGCAGGCATCGCCTGCCCAGGCCGGTTACGCCCATTTCATCATGGACGCCAATACCGGCAAGGTTCTGGCGTCCCGCAACGCCGATGTGCTGAACCACCCCGCTTCGCTCACCAAGATGATGACGCTTTACATGACCTTCGAGGCGCTGCATTCCGGCCGGCTTCGCTGGGACCAGAAGATAAAGATGTCCAAGAACGGTGCAGCCGTTATCCCCTCGAAGCTTTATGTGCGCCAGGGGCAGACCTTCACCGTGCGCGAGGCGGTCTACGGCATGATCGTCAAATCCGCCAATGACATGGCGGAAGGCATGGGCGATCATCTCGGCGGCTCCGAGGCAAGGTTCGCCGAGATGATGACCCGCAAGGCCCGCCAGCTCGGCATGACGAAAACGGTGTTCCGCAACGCTTCCGGCCTGCCCAGCAAATCGCAGGTGACGACGGCGCGCGACATGGCGAAACTCGGCCTGGCGCTGCAGCGCGACTTTCCCAAGGAATACGACCTCTTCGCCATGGAATCCTTCAGTTTCCGGGGAAAACGCATTCGCGGCCATAACAATCTGATGTATCGTTATCAGGGCATGGACGGCATCAAGACCGGTTATACCAATGCCTCCGGCTTCAACCTCGTCAGCGCCGTCAATCACAATGGTCGCCGCGTCGTCGGTGTGGTGCTGGGCGGCAAGACGGCGCGTAGCCGCGATGCGCAGATGGCCGCCCTTCTCGACAAGGCCGTGCCGCAGGCATCGAGAAGCCGCAACACCGAACAGCTCGTCGCCAGCGCCAATGTCAGCCGCACCTTTGCTGTGACGCCCGCAGCCGCGCCCGCCGCCTCAGTACCGCCCACCTCCATACCATTGCCGATGTTCGCCGAACGCCGTCAGGATCCGGTCGCCATGCAAATCGCCACGGCGAATAACCAGATGGCCGACATGATGCAGGTTTCGGCCATCCCGCGGCCGGCCCCCACTGCCGTCTCCGCCGGCCAGAGAAGCCGCTGGGAAGTGCAGATCGCCGCCACCGACAGCGAAGCCGCCGCCCGCTCGCTGCTCGCCAATGCCCGCTCCAACATCGCCGGAAATTATGCCGGGATCGCTCCCTATACCGAAGCGGTGCAAAGCGGATCGGCAACCCTCTACCGCGCCCGTTTCACCGGCTTCGAAGACCAGTCTTCGGCGGTTTCCGCGTGCAAGGAACTGAAGGCGCAATCTTATTCCTGCGTGGTGATGACCAGCGAGGGGTGAGGATCAGTAGTGGAAACGGCACTGGTGAATGATCAGGACCGTCTTTTCGGCTTCGCCGCGCAATTCGTAGACAAGCCGATGCTCCTGCGAAATCCGGCGTGACCATAGGCCCTTCAACTGAAAACGCAGTGGCTCAGGTTTTCCGATCCCTTCAAACGGATGCCGTCGACAATCCTTGATGAGTTCATTGATGCGTTCGAGCATCTTGCGATCATATTGTTGCCAGTGAAGATAGTCTTCCCAGCCCTGATGACTCCAGCCGAGAGCAATCGCGCCCTTTTGCTGCAAGAGAGTTTCTCCTGATGGAAGCTCGCACTCATGCGCGATGGGTTTGAAAAATCAGTCGATAAGATCATGACTTTCGAAAGTACCCGCGTCCACATCGGACATCGACTTTCTAAGTCTGGCGAAATTCTCCGGCGACGAGCAGAGATGCAATGTTTCCATCAAGCCTTCATACTCGTCCTTATCGATAAGAACGGCGGACGGCTTGTCGCGGCGCACGATTTCCACAGTCACCCGGTCCTGCGACACTTCATCCAGAAGCGATGCAAGGGATTCGCGTGCTTTCGAAAACATAACGGTACGCATGGATGAACCTCGATGAAAGTTGTACAACAAATAGTACAACTCTCCTGGAAATTCAAGCCCGTTTGCCAAGCCAGCCGCCCGCCAGCGCATCGGAGAGACGAGGCATGCCGTTGACCTTCGCCATCTCGGCCATTGCCATATTGTCGTAACGGATATTGCGGAAATAGACCTGCCAGCCGCGCCCGGTCTCTTCCAGCACGGCATAGGTGGCAAGCGGGTGGCCGGCCTCGACGTGATGGTCGAAAGGCGTGTCGTCCTTCCAGCCGGGGCAGCCGACGCTACCGGGATTGACGATCAGCCGGCCGTCGGAAAGCTGCACGGTGCGGGGAATATGGGTATGGCCACACAGCATCAGCGGCTGGGTGATGCCTTCAGCCATGGCTTCGATTTCGGCCAGCGGCCGCAATTTCAGAACGCCTTCCGGTGACAGCGTTTCCAGCCAATATTCCAGATCGTCACGCGGCGAGCCATGGCAGCAATAGGCGACATCCTTAAACACCATGCTGAATGGCAGGGTTTGCAGCCAGTCCAGATGGGCGGCGCTCAACTGCGCATGCGCCGGCCTTTCCCAGCTTCCCATCTCATCCGGGGCACGGTCGATCAGTTCCCGGTCATGATTGCCGCGAATGCTGGGAATCCAGTTGCTAACAAGCACGTCGCCGGTAAACCCCGCTTCTAGCGGGCCGCTGAAACAATCGCCGAGATTGACGATGTCCTTGATGCCAAGCCTCGCGATATCCTCCAGCACGGCTTCAAGCGCGGCGCAGTTTCCGTGAATATCGGCAATGGCGGCAAAGATCATGGCAATCAGCTTCCTCGATAGGTGGAATAACTATAGGGCGAAAGCAGAAGCGGCACATGGTAGTGGCCGCTCTCATCGGCAATGCCGAAACGGATCGGGATAATATCGAGAAAGGCCGGCTCCGGCAGCGCCACACCCTTGCCGCGCAGATAATCGCCGGCATGGAAAACCAGCTCGTATTGGCCCACCTTGAAACTGTCGCCGGCGAGCAGCGGCCCACCATCCACACGGCCGTCGCTATTGGTCTTCACCGTCTTCAGCTTCTCGCGGCGATCGCCGGAGAGCCGGTAGAGCTCGATCGTCAGCCCTTCTGCGGGCGTGCCATGGGCGGCATCGAGGACATGGGTGGTCAAACCGGTCATGGCTTGGGCTCCGCGATCATATAGGGCTCATCGAAAAAATACTCTTCCAGATTGTTACCCGGCCCATCGCGGTCGGCAACCAGAAAATCCGAAACCGCCTGCAACGGCATCAGCGGATAATGCCAGACATTGCGGCGGTAATTCACGCCCTGATCGCCCCGCGCCAGAAACACCTGCGGCCGGCCGGGCCGGCCGCCATCGTCATCGGCGACGACCACGAGGAAGGGCCGGCCGGAAAGCGGCGAAAAACTCTGGCTGCCGAGCGGATGCCGCTCCATCATTTCGATTTCATGCGGAAAGGCGCGGGGCTGCCCGCGGAAAATATTGAGGATGACACGCGCGCCCTCACCCGCCGCCTCCGGTGCTGCAAGCGCATGATGCCGCTCGGTCTGGCCGCCATTGATATGCCGCATGGAAGAGGGTGTCGTTTCGATCACATCGCCGAAACATGCGAAAGCCTCTTTGGTGAGAGGTTTTATGTCGAGAAAATCAGTCAAATGTCATTCACCTTGGGCATGCCAGTTTCGGAGGAGGGAGAGACGCGCCTGCAGATCCGGAATGCTCTGCGTTATCGTTTTCCAGACGACCGAAAGCTCCGCCCGGAAATAATCATGCACGATCAGATTGCGCATTCCCTTCATCTTGATCCAGGGGATTTCCGGGTGCTGCTGTAAAAATGCGGGGTAGTGCTTGTCCAGCTTGGCGACCGCCTCGCCAATCAGGGCAAGCCCCATCATGACCGCCATCTGCGTCCGCGTGTCGGAAGAAAAAGCGGCCTCATCCATATCCTGAATGAAATCCTGTATTCTGGAGGCGGCAACATCCATCTCCTTTAGATAGAGCAGAAGCCGATCCGTACTCATACCGCTTTGGCTTCCTTCAGAACGCGCGCCCGTATATCCGAATGCAGGCCGCCTGAGGTGACGACGTCGACCTCGACACCAAGCAGTGCCTTCAATTCCTCCAGCAAACCGCCGAGATCGAACAATGTCGTGCCCGGCAGCGCATCCACCAGAATGTCGAGATCGCTGTCCGGCCGGTCCTCGCCGCGGGCGACGGAGCCGAACACGCGCGGGTTTGCCGCGTTGAAGCGTTTCGTCGCTTCGCGGATCGCTTCCCTGTTCTTTTCCAGCACCTCGGAAGGTCTCATGATCTTCATCTCCAGACGGCACGATTCTAGCAGAACGGCCACCACTCGCCAATTCAGCCTTCCGGCAGCATCGAGGAAAGGCGAAGCCAGGCGATCTTTTCCACCTGCGCCGTCGCCGTCTCAAATTCTTCGGCTGCACCGTTGCCGATGCGCGTCTCGAAGGCGGAAAGAATATCGTACCTGTTCAGCCCCTTGACCGCGATGATGAAGGGAAAGCCGAATTTTTCGGTATAGGCGCCGTTCAATTCGGTAAAACGGGCGTGCTCTTCGGGGGTAAGTCGGTCCAGCCCCGCACCGGCCTGTTCGTTGCGGCTGTCGGCCGTCAACTCGCCCGCAATCGCCAGCTTGCCGGCAAGATCGGGATGCGCCCGCAATACGCCGAGCCTTTCCGCCTCGGAAGCCGCGCGAAACTGCGCACAAAGCACGGCGTGAACCGCCTTCGCCGTCAGTTCCAGGCCGGCTCCGCCGGCATCGTAGGCCCGTCCGGCAATGAAGGGCGAATGTTCGAACACGCCGCCGAAACGGCTGACAAAGTCCTCACGCGTCACCATCAAAGCACCTCCGGCTTATGATGTTCATGCCAGTGACGGGCAATCTCGATGCGCTGCGGGATCCACACTTTCTCATGGCCGAGCACATATTCGATGAAACGGCGAAGTGCCGCCGCACGGCCGGGTCGGCCGACAAGACGGCAATGCAGGCCGATGCTCATCATCTTCGGCGCCCCCTCGACACCTTCCTGGTAAAGCACATCAAAGGCATCCTTCAGATAGGTGAAGAACTGGTCGCCGGAATTGAAACCCTGCGGCGTGGCGAAACGCATATCGTTGGTTTCGAGCGTATAGGGAATGATCAGGAAAGGCTCGTCGCCTACGCCCTTCACCCAATAGGGCAGATCGTCGGCATAGGAATCCGACGAATAGAGGAAACCGCCCTCTTCCATGACAAGGCGCAGCGTATTGTCCGAAGGCTTGCCCTGATACATGCCGTAAGGACGCTCGCCGGTAACCTCCGTGTGCAGACGCACGGCTTCGACTATGTGCTTGCGCTCTTCTTCTTCGGAAAAATCCTTATATTCCAGCCAGCGATAACCATGGCTGGCGATTTCCCATCCCGCTTCCTTCATCGCCGCAACGGCTTCCGGGTTGCGGGCCATGGCGGCGGTCACGCCATAAACGGTGGTGGTAACGCCAAGGCCGGTGAACATGCGCCACAGCCGCCAGAAGCCGGCGCGCGAGCCATATTCATAGATCGATTCCATGTTCAGGTTGCGCTGGCCGGGCCAGGGCTGGGCGCCGACGATTTCCGACAGCAGCGATTCCGACGCCTTGTCATTGTCGAGAATGCAGCTCTCGCCGCCCTCCTCGTAATTGATGACGAATTGCACGGCGATGCGCGCGCCGCCCGGCCATTTCGGATCGGGAACATTGCGGCCATAGCCCACCAGATTGCGGGAGTAATTTTCGGAAATCATGCAGCCACCCAGAACATCTCTCCCAAGGCGGAAACCGATTTCGGGAGACATAAAACAGACCTCCGAAGCGCGATGACCCGAAAGGGACACAACGCACGCTTCAGATATGCGATATCCGAACGGTAGCATCCGCATCCGGAATGTCGAGATCAATCTTGCCGACATTCCGATGCTTTTTTGTATACGATTACTCCGACGTGCTCTTCAGGCGATCTTTCGGGCGGAAACGCGACCCATGGGGTGAAGCGAGTGTACCCGGAAAGGCGCGCCCGGCTCATCCTCGATGAAAAGCGCAAGGCTGGAAAATTGCAGGGACCGGGTGAGCAGCGGCTCAAAAACCTTGCGCACGGCCCGCTCTATCCTCTGGCTGCTGGAAGCTTCCACACCGCCGGTCAGCGACATCTGGAACCGGAACTCATCCATCACATGCGGGCTGCCCCAGCGATGCAGATTGGTGAGCTGCGAGGCCGAAAGCCGGTCCGGATCCGCGCGCTCGATTTCCGCGTCGGAGAGCGGCGCCCGGTAACGGTCGAATTCCTGCACCACGCGGGCGGCAAAGAAATGCAGCACTTCGCAGGGGCGCTCGGGAACGAGGCTGAAGACATTCTCCTGCCTTGCCACCACCAGTTGCGGTAGCGTGAAGGGCTCCTGCCTGCCGGAAAAATACATCAGGTCGCGCAGAAGCGCGGCCTCGGAATGGCCCTCCGCAAGACGGAAGGGAGCCTTGATCGTGCCATGGAAACCGTAACGGCGCGGCAGCGCCGTATGGTAGGAAATCTCCTGCATGCCGAGATCGATCATGCCCGGCGGCTCCACCGCCTGACCGGAATAGGCATCGCGCCCCAACCACGCGGCGGCCGCCTGCGTCAGGGGGTCATTGGGGGAAGGCGTGAAATGAATGGCGTATCGCATGCGCTGTCACCTCGCCGCAAAAGCGGACAAACCGGCCTCGTTGCAGGCCAGCAGATAAGTGATTTGCGTGACAGATTAACGACGTGGGCGGCCTAATCAGAACTTTCTAAAGTCCGCGACGGCAATACTCACATGTTGTTGAAGGTGAAAGCCCGAGGGGATGGCAGGCGTGTGACCGCACACGGTCTGCAACGCCGCATCGGCAAGAAAATGCGCAAGCCCGAAGCTGACCTTGAAGCCGCCGGTTAGCGCAACGAGCCTCGGATGGCCGGGGATCGTGCCCACCATCGGGTCCCTCCCCACCGCCTTCGGGCGCAGCCCGGCCCAGCGCTCGAGCACCGGCGCACGGGCAAGCGAAGGCACGACCGCACATGCATCCGCAAGCAGTTTTTCGAGCTCTTCATCGGTACCGAAGGGATCGGAAAAACAATCTTCGCTGGTACTGCCGATCGCGACCGTGCCATCCTCATGCGGTACGATATAAAGACCGTTCAGGAACACGACCGGCATCGCCGGATCGGCCGTCGCGTCGAGAAGCGCCGCCTGCCCCTTCACCGCCTGCCCCAGCGTCACACCAGCCTCCAGGCCGAGGGCGTCGCGGATCAGGGGGAAGGAACCATGGCCATTGGCGACGATGACATGGCCGAAAGAAACCTCGTCGCCCGATGAGAGCACCGCCCGCCCGGCATCCGCGTCGAGCGAAAGAACGCGGTAACCTCCCGCCAGCCGCACATGCCGCGCCTTGCCGAGAAAAGCCGAAAGAAGGGCGATCATCGCACGTGGCGAGACCCGCGCCGCCAGTGTATCGAACACGAAACCCGCCTCACCCGCCGCATCATCCACCCAGCCCGCGACCGAAGGGCTGTCGCCGACATGCCAATGGAACCGGCGCTCGCCCGACACCCAGTTCTCCAGCGCATCCCGTTCGTGCCGTTCGGCAATGGCGCGCAGATGCGGCTTCGGCAGCGGAATGATACGGCCTGAGCGACGGTAGCCGGCGGAAAGCCCGGTTTCCGCCTCCAGCCCGGCAATCTCTTTTTCCAGCGCAACGAGGGCATCGAACTGGAACTGCTTCTTGTCCGACCAGCGGTCCGGCATATGCGGCATCAACGCGCCCAGCAGCCCGCCGCTGGCGCCGCCGCCGGGGCGATCCGCCTCCACCAGCAATGTCTCGATGCCGAGCCGCTCCGCCTTGACAGAGGCCCACAGCCCCATGATGCCGCCGCCGACGACGAGAAGCGGCACGGAAGCCGGCAATCTTGGAGATTGACCCTGTTCGAAAGCGGGATTATCGGCTTTAGCCATGAAACATTCCAACGAAAATATCACAGAGACCGGCGTAGCGGCCGGTTCACCGGCTGGGGAAGTCCCCGCCGCGCTCGACTGGCGTGACGGGGATATGCCCTATTCACTGGCCTTTGACGACCATTTTTATTGCCAGACGGATGGCCGGCTGGAATGCGGCCATGTCTTCCTCTCCGGAAACGGCCTGCCAGAACGTTGGCTCGAACGGGAGGGCGCCTTCCGCATCGGCGAACTGGGCTTCGGCACCGGGCTTAACCTCTGCGAGACATGGCGCCAATGGAAAGAGATGCGCAACGGCCGCTCCAGACTGCATTTCATCTCCTTCGAACTCTACCCGATGAAGGCGGAGGAAATCGACCGGGCGCTTTCCCGCTGGCCGGAAGTGGATGCCGAACGCAAGGCGCTCACCGCCCTCTGGCCCGCCGAGCCGAAAGGACGGGTCGAAATCCAGCTCGATGACGAAACGCACCTGACAGTGGTTTGCGGCGAAGCGCTCGCCGGCATTTCCGCAAGCGAGGAAAGTTTCGACGCCTGGTTTCTCGATGGCTTCGCACCCGCGCGCAATCCGGACATGTGGTCGCTGGAAATCATGCAGGCGCTTTTCGCAAAGACGGCGCCCGGCGGCACATTCGCCACCTATGCCGCCGCCGGCTTCGTTCGCCGCAACCTCATCGCCGCCGGTTTTCAGCTGGAGCGCCGGAAAGGTTTTGCCGGAAAGCGGGAAATGCTCTGCGGGACCAAAGCATTTTCAGCAAAAGCGTGAAGCGGTTTTGCGTCTGAAAGAGCGTCATGGAAGATGGCGCTCCGGCTGAAGCAATTCGGAGACCCGCAGTCGCGGCGGATAGTCACACGCCCGGCACGTCGCGGCGCGGCATGTTTTCGCCCAGCCATTGCGCGATCTTGTCTTCGAGCGTTTCCGGGCTGATGGGCTTCGACAGATAATCATCCATGCCCGCCTCCAGGCATAGTTCCCGATCCGCCTCCTGCGTATGGGCGGTAACGCCGATGATCGGCACATGCCGGCCGTCGGCGGCGGTCTGTTCCGCGGCGCGGATGGCCTGCGTCGCCTGATGTCCGTTCATGACCGGCATCGAGACATCCATCAGGATGAGGGCGGGATTGTTCTCCTGCCATGCCTGCACGGCTTTCTTGCCATTGCCGACGATCAGAAAGCGCAGACCCGCCTGCTGCAATATCTGGGTGAAGACAATCTGATTGACGTCATTGTCCTCGGCCACCAGCACATCGACAAGGCTCGGCCGATGCCGCGCCGGCACCGCCGTCGATGCGGCATCGCGCTGCTTTCTTTCGGCGGAGCCTTTTTCCGGACGGACGGCGCCATCACCGCGATCTTCACGCGGGACCGGCGCTTGCCGGGCGCGTTTCAGCCGCACATCCCGCACCACGTCGAACAGGGTGGAGCGCAGGAGCCGCGCCCGCGCCGGCTTCATCAGATGCGCCTGCACATTGAGATCGGTGAACAGCGTCTCGTCGCCGACGACATCCATGGAGGTCAGGAAAACAATGGCGATGTCGTCAAAGCGCGCATCCGCCCGGATCCGCTCCACCACATCCAGCCCGTTCATTACAGGCATATGATAATCGAGAACGATGGCGTCGATGGAAAAACCGAGCGAGGCGGCCTCCTCAAGCACGGCGATGCCGGAAGGCCCATCTTCCACCGCGTGGCCGTCTATGCCCCAACTGCGCAACTGCTCCGTCAATATGCGGCGATTGACGTCGTTATCGTCGATGACGAGCACGCGGATATCGTCGATCGCCACGGAAAGAAGCGGGAGGTCGCGCTGTCTCTCGGTCACCTGAAACGGAATATTGACCTCGAAGGTCGATCCCCTGCCGACATCGCTGACGACCTTGATCGCGCCGTCGAACAGGCCGACGAGACCGACCGTGATCGCCAGCCCCAGCCCCGTTCCCTCGTGCCGGCGCGTGGCGGAGCCGTCGACCTGGCTGAACTTGTCGAAGATGGTTTCGAGCTTGTCGGCCGGAATACCGATGCCGCTGTCTTCGACACGCAGCGACAGGATGGCCTCGGAGGCTTCCGCCGAACGCGCCGAAAGCTCGACCAGCACATGCCCCATTTCGGTGAACTTGACGGCGTTTCCAACGATATTGGTAACGATCTGCCGAAAGCGCCCGGCATCGCCGATGACCTTGCCGAAGACGGAAGCATCGATCCGGACGATCAGCTCTATGTCCTTTTCAAGCGCCGCTGAGGACAGCAGCGACACCACATCCTCGACCGCCTCCGCCGGATCGAAGGGCACGCTGCGCAGCCTCATCTGCCCGGCCTCGATCTTCGAGAAATCGAGAATGTCGTTGATGATCGTCAGAAGCGCATTGCCGGATTTGACGATGATATCGGTAAAGGTCTTCTGGCGCGTATCCAGATTGGACTTGGCCAGAAGTTCCGCCATGCCGAGAACGCCGTTCATCGGCGTGCGGATTTCATGGCTCATATTGGCCAGGAATTCCGATTTGGCCCGATCCGCCGCTTCCGCACGCGATAGCAGCCGCTGCAATTCCTCTTCACGCAGCTTCATCTCGGTCACATCGGTGACGATGATGAGCCAGTAATTGCCGGAACTGTTGGTGGCCTCCAGATTGAGCCAGCTTTTGCCGGCGACATGGATGAGCCAGGAAAACGGTCGGTTGGCGGCGATATTCTCCCTCCAGGCGCGCAGCGTCTCGGAAGCCTCCCCGGCCGTGCCGAAATCGCCGCGCCCGGCGCAATGGGCGAAGAAACCCGACCAGTTGCAGCCCTTTTCCAGAAGATGCGGCGGCACGTCGAACATGCGCGCCATCGCCTCGTTGGACATGATGATCGTGCCCTGCTCGACCAGCACCAGCCCCTGCGCCATGGCGCGCGTGGCGCCCTGCATATATTCGCCGACCCGCTCCAGTTCGGCCTTCGCCTTGCTGATCTCAACGTCGCGCATGCGCACATCGGTGACGTCGGCATAGGTGCTGAGGATTTTCCCGCCTTCGAGCCGGGTTTTCGAAATGACCGTGACCTTGCCGCTTTTGCTGCGCACCTCGCGGGGCGCAAAGACCTCCTCCTTCAGAAGCCGCTGCACCCGCTCGCTATAGACCTCATCGAAAGGCCTGTCGCCATAGTCATAAAGGCCGCTGTCGAAATTCATCTCCATGAATTCGCGATAACTTTTGCCGACAAGCGACTTCTCGCCGCCGATCTCGCCCCAGACCTCATAAAAGAACGGATTGACATATTCGATGACGAGATCGGCGCTCAGCAGCAGCACGCCCACCGGCAGGGCATGGAGAACCGCTTCGAGCTGGCGGTGCAGCGCCTCGGCCTCGGCCTGCGCGGCGATCAGCGCCTTTTCCCGATCCTGCAGCAGGCTGGCATCGGTGACCGAGCCCACCAGATAATATTCGTCGTCCGGCGTCGCGACCCGGCCGAGCCTTGTGATGACGGGAATGGCGCCGCCATCCGAAAGCGGAACGCTTCCCGTCTTTTCAATGGCTTCCCCGGTTCGCAGAATATGCTCGTTTTCCCGCTGGAACTGCGGGCCTTCCTCCGGAAACATCTCGCATTCGGTCTTGCCGATATGGTCGGCGAGGCTGCCGCCCAGAAATTTCTCATAGGCCGCATTGGCAAAGGTCAGCCGCCTGTCCTGGTCTCTCAGGAACACGCCGACCGGCAATTGCTCAAGCGCGGCGCGCAGAAGCCAGGTCTCGCGGATCTGCGTGCTCAGAAGCGTCTCATGCGCCTTGAACTCGGTGACATCCACCCGCAGCCCCACCAGCATGCCGTTTTCCAGCCGCTTGTTGACCATGCGCACCCAGCGGCCATCGGCAAACTGCTCCACCCTTTCGAGATAGGGCAGGGAAAAATCCCGTAGCTGCTCCTGCATCCACCCTTCGAACGCCGGATCGCCGTCCTTCGCATCGCGGTAGCCGCTCGAAAAATAAATCGCCCTCATCAGCGTCTCGAGCGGGACGCCAGCCTTCAGGTCGACACCGAGCGCGCTGTAGAATTCCCTGAAGCGGGTATTGCAGTAGACCAGCCGGTTTTCGCGGTCATAAATCACGATACCCGCATCGACGAGATCGATCACGCCACTGCCGAACAGCAGGTCCGAAGCGCTATCGGCTTGCGGAAAAACCTCCACGGTGGCGGACGACATATCCTCGAACGCTTCGAACAGGAACAGATTGCCGTCGTCACCGGTGAAACGTTCGCAGCGAAGCGTGTATGGCCCGGGCGCGCCCCCGCCATGGCAGGCAATCATCTCATCCGTGGCGAAGACCAGCGAACGGCGCTCCCTGTCCTCGCGCTCGGCATCGCGAATATCGGCGGAAAGGGAAAGGCTGGTGTGTCCTTTGAATGCCCCGGACGGACGCCCCATGAGCCGGGCATAGGCGGAATTGACCGCGATATAGCGAAGTTCGCTGTCCTTGATGCACGCGGGCAGGTCCAGGGCGGCCACAGCCCTGCAAGCCTTTTCCAGCAACCCGCAGCCTTCGGTCAATCGATACTCCACACCTTGCAGTCCATTCCTGTCGAATCAAATATTTCCGGACGCCGTCGCAAAAAACGTTATGTGAGAAAATCGATCTTTGCTATGTATCCGAGGGTGCCGTTACCCTTTTTTAACCATAATTCTTCGCTGGCACCCGCGCCGTCCCGGCAATCGCCGGCTACCGGTACGCATGGCTGCCATGCGCCCTGTGGCGGCGGCGTTACAAAACTATCGCTTGACTTTGACGCGCAAAACGCCCACATGGCCCTCAAGCTTTCACCTTCGGCAGCCGCGTGAGCTGCAGCGTATGACCGGAAAGACGTCCTTAAAATAAAGAATCTGGCCCGCATGAAGGAAAAGCGCAGAGAATACAGAAGACGGCATGTGCCGCACTGATGCGCAGAAAGTTATTCCAACCCACAAGTTCCCAATTCACGCGGGGTTCTTGACGCCGAAACCGCCGGACAGCAGCCCTGTTCCGGACGATTGGTTTTTGGCGCCCCGAAAGGCATTATATTGACCAGTTTTAGCGAACTCGGCCTCTCCGAAAAGATCGTGGCCAGCGTTACCCAGCTTGGCTATACGACCCCTACTCCCATTCAGGCAAAGGCCATTCCGCTGCTGCTCGAAGGCCGTGACCTGATCGGCCTCGCACAGACCGGCACCGGCAAGACCGCCGCTTTCGGCCTGCCCATCATCGAAATGCTGATGAAGCAGGCGGACCGCCCGGCAAACCGCACCTGCCGCACGCTCATCCTCGCCCCCACGCGCGAGCTGGTGAACCAGATCGGCGAAAACCTGCGCTCCTTCGTGAAGAAGACGCCGCTGCGCATCAACCAGGTGGTTGGCGGCGCATCGATCAACAAGCAGCAGCTCCAGCTGGAAAAGGGCACGGACATTCTGGTGGCGACCCCCGGCCGCCTGCTGGACCTCATCGCCCGCAACGCCATCTCGCTCTCCAAGGTCACCTATCTGGTGCTCGATGAAGCGGACCAGATGCTCGATCTCGGCTTCATCCACGATCTGCGCAAGATTTCGAAGATGGTGCCGGCCAAGCGCCAGACGCTGCTCTTCTCGGCCACCATGCCGAAGGCGATCGCCGATCTCGCCCACAGCTACCTGACCGATCCGCTCAAGGTGGAAGTGACCCCGCCCGGCAAGGCAGCCGACAAGGTGGAGCAATATGTTCACTTCGTCGCCGGCAAGAACGACAAGACCGAGCTTCTGAAGAAGTCGCTCAACGAAAACCCGGATGGCCGCGCCATCGTGTTCCTGCGCACCAAGCACGGCGCCGAGAAGCTTTACAAGCATCTTGAACATATCGGCTTCAAGGTCGCCTCCATCCACGGCAACAAGAGCCAGGGCCAGCGCGAGCGCGCTCTCAAGGGCTTCAAGGACGGCGAGATCAAGGTGCTGGTGGCAACCGACGTCGCTGCCCGCGGCATCGACATTCCGGCCGTAACGCATGTCTTCAACTATGACCTGCCGGAAGTGCCCGACGCCTATGTTCACCGCATCGGCCGTACCGCCCGTGCCGGCCGCGACGGCATTGCCATCGCGTTTTGCGCACCGGACGAAACCCGCCTGCTGCACGACATCGAAAAGCTGATGAAGATCGATATTCCGGTCGCCTCCGGCGAACGCCCGGCCGGTCTTGCCAGCCCGACGCGCCCCAACAACAACCGCGGCGGCCGCAACAACAATGGCGGCCATCAGCGTGGTCCCCGCGAAGGCGGCCGTCACAACGGCGAATCCCGCCCGTCGCGCCACCATGCTCCGCGCGACGCGGACAACGATCTGGAAGTCACCTCCGACTTCAAGCGCGTCAAGCAGGCTGAAGGCGACGCAGGCCGCCCGGCCGGCCCGCGCAAGCACCGCCGCCCGGCCCGCAAGCCCGGCGGCAGCGGCGCCAACCGCCACGCCCCTGCGGGCGGCAACGGCCAGGAAAAGCGCGCTTCCGGCAACGGCCATCGCGGCCGCAACCGCTAAGAGACGTTAATCGTTAAGCCGGGCTTTCGCCCGGCTTTTTCGTTTGTAAGGCGGAGAAGTCCGGTCTCAACCTGGTGTCTGTAGGAGATTGCCACGACGCTTCCTCCTCATCCCTGTGCTTGTCACAGGGATCCAGCCAGCCCAAGTCCTTGGGCTGAAAGGACTCTTCCCGTCGCGCAGACGCGCGTCGACTGGATTCCTGTGACAAGCACAGGAATGAGGGAGTGCATGCAGAGGCCGCCCGGTAGCGGGCTTTTCTTTCCCCTCACCCGCCCTGTGCGACCGGACGACGCCGTGACGGCAGGGTCATGGCCAGCACGCCGGCAATGACGCAGACGAGCCCCACCCACATTGCAGGTGTCGGCATTTCTCCCAGAAACGCCATGCCGATGGCGACGCCGACCGGCACCCTGAGATAGGCCTGCGAGGTGGTGCCGACGGAACCCAGCGTCTGCATCAGCCGGAAATAGATCATGAAGGCGAGCGCGGTCGAAAAGACGCTGAGGCACAGGAGCGCCGTCAGTGAGGCCGCCGAAGGCGACAATGTCCAGGGCCGGTCGACGATCAGGCTCACGGGCAACAGGAAAACAGCGCCGCAGATAAGCGAGCCGGCGGCCGGCATGATCGGGTCGAGCCCTTTGAAATTTTTACTGAAAATGGCCGCGCAGGCATAGGAAAAAGCCGCCGTCAGCACGGCGAGTTGGCTCCATATCGCCTCGCCCGCGCCGCTCAGCGCTCCGACACCGATGATGAGGCACACACCCGTCATGCCGGCAATGGTGCCAAACAGCTTGCGCCCGCTGACCGGCTCGTGCCGGATAACGAGTGCGGTGAGAAGAAAGGTGAAGATCGGCGTCGTTGCATTGAGAATGACGGCAAGACCGGCATCGATGCTCTGCTCCGCCCAGGCGATCAATGTGAAGGGCAGAACGCTGTTGATGCAGGCCTGAATGAAGAACAGCCGCCACGTCGCCAAATCCGTGGGCAGGCGCAGCCCGCGTAGGCGGATAACTGCGTAGAGCAGCAGACCGGCAATCAGGGTTCTCGATGCGATGAAGGTGATCGGCGGTATCGTCTCCACCCCGATCTTGATGAAAGTATAGGATGCGGCCCACAGCGTGGACAACAGGGCGAGAAACAGCAATTCGCGGGCGATGGGGTTCTGGGAGGTCACGGATCGATTTTCCAACTGCGTTCAGGATGACCCGTTCTTAACCCGAAAACAAGCATCTATGCTTCGGCCACGGCCGAAGTTTCAATCATTCTCTAAAAAAAGCTCCGCACGGCATGACCATGCGGAGCTTCTGCAAAAGAGATCGATGACGGGTCGGCAATCAGGCCCGGCGTTCATCCACCGAGAAGGCGCCCGGACCGGCAACGAACAGATAGAGGAAGATGAAGCAGAACAGGATGGCGGCGTCGCCACCGTTCAGGGCCGGGAAGAAATTGCTCGGCGCATGCGCCATGAAATAGGCGACCGCCATCTGGCCGGACAGGATGAAGGCGACGGGACGCGTGAACAGGCCGATCAGCACGAGAATGCCGCCGACGAATTCCAGCAGTGCGGCTACAAGCATCAGGGTCGGCAGCGAGCCTTCCATCTGCGACGCCGGAAAGCCGAACAGCTTCTGCGTTCCATGCGCCATGAAAAGCAGCGCCGTCATGATGCGCAGCGCCCCGAGTGCCTGCGGGCGATAGCGGGAGAGAGAGTCGAAAGTTGCCATGTTCATGTGTCCCCGTTGAAGTGGTGCCGCGCTCGATACAGTGCATTTAACCCTTTATGGATACACGTCTCGAACACCGGAAATCACGTTTCCGATATAGCAGAACTCCCTTAAATACAGAAAGGGAGGCATTCTACACATGGTTGATTTTCAAGCATAAAATTGACCGTCTGCCGAAAAAATCAACTCAAGGATACAGGCATTTTCTGGCGTGGCAAAGGCGGAAAAATCCGCCTCTTCCTCACGCCTGCAAGACAACGACCTTCGAACCGACCGGCACGCGGCTGTAAAGATCGATGATGTCGTGGTTCAGCATGCGGATGCAGCCGCTCGACATGGCGTGGCCGATGGATTGCGGCTGGTTGGTGCCGTGCAGACGGAACATGGTGTCGTTGCCGCCGCGATAGAGATAGAGCGCGCGTGCGCCGAGCGGATTGTTCGGGCCGCCCGCCATGCCGCCGGCGAATTTCAGATTGCGCGGATCGCGGCGCATCATGTTCGCGGTCGGCGTCCAGGACGGCCATTCCGCCTTGCGGCCGATATAGGCATCGCCCTTCAGCGCAAGACCCTGCCGGCCGACACCGACGCCGTAACGCATGGCGCGACCATCGCCCATAACGTAATAAAGCCGCCGCGCCGGCGTATCCACCACAACCGTTCCGGCCGGGTGCCTGGTATCGTAGGTGACTTCCTGCCGGCGCAGTTCCGGCTTGACCTTGTCGAGATGCATGGCGGGAAGCGGGAATTTCTCCTCCGGCTTTGCCGCATAATTCAGCCTCTGCTGGCCGATGCCGGTATTCGCGCAGCCGGCCAGAAACAGCGGCAATCCGAACAGAACACCACGACGTGAAATAGACATGTAACCCCCGCCAAATCTTTGGATTAACGAGAGGTATAATTTTATGGTTAACAAACCCCTAATATGAGGTTGTGGTAATTAGAGCATTTCCAGGAAAAGTGGAGCCCGGCTTTCCGTCCGGAAATACGGCAAAACAAAGAGTTAGAGCGCTTTCGCTACTCGAAAAACGCTCTAACGTGCGACAACCGCTGCGGCAGGTCTGCGATTGGCGAGATAAACCCCCGTCACCGCCAGAACGGTGCCGGCAATCATGGCGGGTGTCAGCGTTTCGCCGAAAAGCAGTGCTGCTTCCACCGCCGCAAGCGGCGGCACGAGATAGATCAGCGAGGCGGCCCGCGAGACCTGCCCGCGCCGGATCAGATAAAGAAGCAACGCCACGGCGCCGATGGAGATCGCACCCACCGACCAGGCGAGCGTGGCGGCAAGGCCGAGGCTCCAGTCCACATGCCCATCCTCCAGCAGAAGCGCGAAGGGCACGGTGACCAGCAGCGCACCGACATATTGCAGCGTGGCCACCGCCATGATGTTTCCGCCATGGACATATTTCTTCTGGTAGAGCGTGCCATAGGTAACCGAAGTCATGCCCAGCACATTCACCGCCACGGCGTAAAGCGGCACCGACAGGCCGACAGCACCGGTGGCCATGACCTTCGGCAGCACGGCAATGGCGATGCCGGCAAAGCCGATGAGCAGGCCGGCGCGCTGTAAGGGCGAGATCCTTTCGCCGATCATGTAACGGGCGGCCACCGCCGTCATGAGCGGCTGCAGACCGGCGATGATACCGCCGATCGCCGCCGGCACGCCCTGCCCTATCGCCCACCAGATCATGCCGAGATAAAGGCCGTGCAGGAAAACGCCGGACAGGATCGCCCGGAAGAGATCGGCACGCCGCTCAGGCCACTGAATGGAGGAAAAGCGGCAGATCGCCCACAGCAGCGCCCCCGCCAGCAGATAGCGCAGACAGAGAAAGGTCAGCGGTCCGGTATAATAGACCGCATATTTGGCGGTGACCCAGCCGGTCGACCAGAGAAAGACGAAGATGGCCGGAGCCAGACGGTCGAGCGACATGGGAACATCCCCTGTGCCGCACGATGCCCGTAACCGGACACGGTGCGGGAAAGGCGGCGAATTGATATTTCTGCGGCTTCACGCAAACCGGCGAAAGATCGAACCGGGCATTCAGCAAGGCGGTATCCGCATCCCGACGAAAGGTCAAAGGCGTTTTCGTGATCGCATCTTTCAGATTTTCTGATGCGACGCCCGATATTCATCAACCGAAAGCGACCGACTAAAATTTATGCATTCGCCCACGGCGCACACAGCACCGCCACCCCAATACGCGCCTCATCCCCGCGCAACCAATTTGCCAATGCCGCATTTATAGGCTGAAACCGAAAAACGCTTCTTTTTTAAAACTCTAGAGTGGTGAAAAATCTTCGCAAGGAGCTCCGCATAGTTCTTGCATTGCATTTGGCGTTGTATTCATATGGCAAAAAAGGGGACATCGAAGTTGGCATTTGACGAAATGATAAATGCGGACGACACGCCGCGAAGCCCATATGAAAACTATAACGAGTGGTACAGCCGACAGGACAGGGCGCACCTGATCCAGAAGTCAAAAGACGCGGAAAACATCTTTCGAAAAACCGGTATTACTTTCGCAGTCTACGGCCATGCCGACAGTTCAGAAAAACTGATCCCCTTCGATATCATCCCGCGCATCATCTCCGGACGGGAGTGGCGCAAACTGGCCCAGGGCATCGAACAGCGCGTCCTCGCCCTCAATGCTTTCCTCGACGATATCTACCATAAGCAGGAAATCATCCGCGCCGGCCGCATCCCCCGCGAAATCATCGAGAAAAACGAAGCCTTCCTGCCGGAAATGATCGGTTTCACTCCGCCCGGCGGCGTCTACACCCATATTGTCGGCACGGATATTGTCCGCACTGGCGAAGACCAGTTCTACGTTCTGGAAGACAATGCCCGCACACCGTCCGGTGTCAGCTACATGCTGGAAAACCGCGAAACGATGATGCAGATGTTCCCGGAACTTTTCCACGAGAACCGGGTGCGGCGGGTGGAAGACTACCCCTATCTGCTGCGCCAGTCGCTCGCCTCGCTCGCACCCCCCGGCTGTTCCGGCAAGCCGCGCGTCGCGGTGCTGACGCCCGGCATCTACAATTCCGCCTATTACGAACATTCCTTCCTCGCCGACATGATGGGCGTGGAGCTTGTGGAAGGCTCCGACCTGCGCGTCATGGACGGCAAGGTCAAGATGCGCACCACCCGCGGTTATGAGGCCATCGACGTGCTTTACCGTCGCGTCGATGACGACTTCCTCGATCCGCTGACCTTCCGGCCGGATTCGGCGCTCGGCGTGCCCGGCATCATGGATGTCTACCGCGCCGGCAACATCACCATCGCCAATGCCCCCGGCACCGGCATTTCCGACGACAAGGCGATCTATTCCTATATGCCCGAAATCGTCGAGTTCTATACCGGCCGCAAACCGCTTCTGGAAAACGTGCCGACCTGGCGCTGTTCGGAGCCGGACAGCCTGAAATACGTGCTCGACAACCTCGCCGACCTCGTCGTCAAGGAAGTCCACGGTTCGGGCGGTTACGGCATGCTGGTCGGCCCCACGGCGACGAAAAAGGAACGGGCGCTGTTTGCGGACAAGCTGAAAGCCCGCCCCTCCAACTACATTGCGCAGCCGACGCTTTCGCTTTCCACCGTGCCGATCATGGTGAAGAACGGCATTGCGCCGCGCCATGTCGATCTGCGTCCCTATGTGCTCGTCTCGGACAAGGTGAAGATCATTCCCGGCGGACTGACCCGCGTTGCCCTCAAGCAGGGCTCGCTGGTGGTCAATTCCAGCCAGGGCGGCGGCACCAAGGATACCTGGGTACTGGAGGATTAAGCCATGCTGGGCAGAACGGCAAACGGGCTCTACTGGATGTTCCGGTATATCGAGCGCGCTGAAAACATCGCCCGGCTGATCGATGCGGGCCTGCGCGTTTCGCTGACGCGCTCAGGCAGCGGCGATGAGGACTGGGACGGCGTGTTGCAAAGTGCGGGCGTTCATGAAGCCTTTCTCGAAACGCGCGAGAAGGTAACGGCGTCCAATGCCATCGATTACCTCCTGCGGGACAAGGCGAACCCTTCCAGCGTCATGTCCTGCATCGAGGCGGGCCGCAACAATGCCCGCATGGTGCGCACGGCGCTGACGCGCGAAACCTGGGAAGCCACTAATGAATTCTGGATCGAGCTGAAGAACATTCTCGGCCGCAAGCTCAACCACGCCGAACTGCCGCAGACCATCGATGTCATCAAACATCGCGCCGGTCTGGTGCGCGGCGCCTTCCACGGTTCGATGCTGCGCAACGATCTCTATAATTTCTCCCGCATCGGCACCTTCATCGAGCGTGCCGACAACACGGCCCGCATTCTCGACGTGAAATATTACGTGCTGCTGCCGGCGGTCGCGCATGTCGGCTCCTCGCTCGACAATGCGCAGTGGGAATCCATCCTGCGTTCGGTCTCGGCGCACCGCTCCTATGGCTGGGTCTATGATGCGGAATACAAGCCCTCCAACATTGCCGACTTTCTCATTCTCAATGGCCGCATGCCGCGCTCGCTGGCCTATTGTTATGAAAAGATCGCCAGCAACCTCAATTACATCGCCGAGGATTACGGCGAGAGGCACAAGGCGCACGACACGGCCGAGAGCATTCGCGACAGCCTGCGCGCGACCACCATCAGCCGGGTGATGGATGAAGGCTTGCACGAATTTCTGGAGAGATTTGTCAACCGCAACGGACAATTGGGACAGGAAATCACGGAAGGCTACCGCTTCTATCAATAAGCGCGTGGACGGGGACAGCTTATGCGTCTGAAAATCACCCATACGACGGAATATGTCTATGACGAGCCGATGCCCTATGCGTTGCAGCGGCTGCGCCTGACGCCGCAGACCGGCCCGGGCCAGACGGTGGAGAACTGGGATGTCTCGGTCGATGGCGCCACCGTCGAAGTGACCTATGACGACCATTTCGGCAACCGCGTTGCGCTGGTGGAAACGGAAGGTCCGCAGCAGCGGGTGAAGGTGGTGGCAAGCGGCACCGTGAACACCGAGGACAAGGCCGGCGTGTTCGGTTACCACATCGGCAATGCGCCGCTGTGGCTTTTCCTGCGCGAGACGCCGCGCACCAAACCGGGAAAGCTCGTGCGCGAACTGGTGAAGGTGAGCGCCGGCGACAGCGAGCTGGCCCGCCTGCATGACCTCATGGAAAATATTCACCGCAAGGTGGAGTATGTGCCCGGCGCGACCGATATCGAAACCACGGCGGAAACGGCGCTGGAAGCGGGCAAGGGCGTCTGCCAGGACCACGCCCATATCCTGATTTCCGCCGCCCGGCTGATGGGCCTGCCGGCCCGTTACGTTTCCGGTTATCTGATGATGGAAGAGGTGGAGGAACAGACGGCCACCCATGCCTGGGCCGAAGTGCATCTTCAGGGG
>NZ_JADQWB010000033.1 GCF_015704895.1 Agrobacterium leguminum
GCCGACCCTGCCAGCCGTTCGTCGAGCCGTCATCAGCGCACTTGCCATCCCCATGATGGCAATCCGATGTCCCCACTGCAAAGGGCAAATTCGGACAGCAGAATATATTCTGCCAAAGTAGTGCTAGTCATTCCGCCGAAAGCGGAGTATTCCTTGACCGAGGAAGGCAAGACGATCGGGCCGATCCTTATCCAGTTATGCGCCTGGGGTAAGGGTTGGCTGCGGAACCGTGGCCTGACGACACTGGCTGACGATGTCCGCCTCGAGGACAGTGTTATCGATGGGAACTCGGCATCGGGGAACGTCATTTGCATGACACGCCGCGCTTGTCACACGCAAACACCGCTACGATAGCGCGGCGCGCGTGTTAACGGGATGGATCGGATAACGATAGGGTGATGATCAGACGGTGAGCGCTTCGTGTACCATCACTGAAAGGTGCCAGGATCGTCGCTTCAGTGATCATCGTAGAGGTATTCGATAAGCAGGCATGCCATGGCGATCACGACCACCGTTGTCGCTAAGGTTGAGACTCCATCCACGAGGCCGAATCGATCGATCATAAATCCAGCGCCAATGGGAAGCAGTGCTGCCGGGAGATACCCTCGACGATGGCGCCAATTCTTACGAAGATTTGGAGCTCAAGGAGCATGCGCAGCTCGCTATTCGACTGATCGAGTCGCATCAAGGTCTGGAACAGACCAATCTTCGATTCTGTGCATCTGCGCGGCATCCATCGCCATCTTTTCCAAGATGTCTACGAATGGGCAGGCCACCTTCGCCGACGGCACGACCGCATTGATGCCCACGATGAAAAAGAACGGTGGCCAGGGCCTTGCCCTTGGCCCGCAGATCGAGCCCGGCCTCGATGCGATCTTGGCCGGCCTGAAAGCCGACAGCTTCTTGCAGGAGCTTTCGCGCGACGGATTTGCCGACAAAGCAGCGCATTCGTGCCACGCGATAGGGCTACGAGCAGGGACCGCCGATCAGTCTTTATCCGCCGGTCAGGTAAGCACCGACATGCGCCACGCCATTCGCGACGGCGTTCAGTTTCGCGCTCTTCAGACCATACCGACCCACGAGCAGCCGCCGGTCCATCCATCGGATCTACACCCGCAAGAGCAAGGAATTTTCGTCGATCTACCCCTTTGCCTTCGGGTCGATAGCGCGCTGCGATCCGTTTTACGTCGCCCCGCGCGGTGCAAAGGCGCTATAGCGGTTTTGTCATATTCACATGACTAGGCATAAGCAGCGCATATCGATTTCCTCCATTCGAGATATTGGACGCAATGGTGTGCTTGCGCGAAGCTGCACCTCAGAACCGTCGAAGACGAGCAAAAAATGAGGAAACGCGCATGGGAATGTCCGGTCCGCTCAGTGGCATCATGGTCGTCAGCATAGAGCATGCGATTGCCGCTCCTTTCTGCACGCGACATCTGGCCGATCTCGGAGCCAGGGTAATAAAGATTGAACGCCCGGGCGGAGGTGATTTTGCGCGAGGCTATGACAGCAGAGCAAGAGGCCTTGCGTCGCATTTCGTCTGGGTCAACCGCTCGAAAGAGAGCCTAGCTCTCGATCTGAAATCTCCAGGAGATTTCAATGTTCTGAAAAGCCTGCTCCGTCAGGCTGATGTCTTCGTCCAAAATCTAGCGCCCGGCGCCGCCGATCGCATGGGTCTTGGTTATGTCGAACTGAAGACGATCAATGATCGACTGATCGTATGCGATATCTCTGGATATGGATCCAGCGGCCCTTACCATGCGAAGAAGGCCTACGATCTCCTGATCCAGAGTGAGGCTGGTTTCTTGTCGGTAACCGGGACGGAAGATGGCCCCGCAAAGGCGGGATGCTCGATCGCCGACATCTCTGCAGGGATGTACGCCTATAGTGCAATCCTCGCTGCTGTCATCCAGCGCGGCAAGACCGGCAAAGGCTGCCGCATCGATGTCTCGATGCTGGAGTGCATGACGGAATGGATGGGCTTTCCGTTATACTACGCGCTCGACGGCGCTGCTCCCCCTGTGCCGGCCGGCGCATCGCATGCAAGTATCTTCCCTTATGGGCCATTCCTCGCAGGTGACGGACGAACCGTCATGCTTGGGATTCAGAATGAACGGGAATGGGCGAAATTTTGCGACAAGGTTCTGTTGCAGCCCGATTTGCAATTCGACGAGCGTTTCGACACAAACAGCAAGCGCTCGGTCGCTCGCGGTGAATTGACCGCTCTGATCCTTGAGGTGTTTGGCAAGTTCACGGCTCAACAGGTGATCGACCGCCTTGAATCTGCGGATATTGCGAACGCGGAAGTTCGCACCATGCAGCAGGTCTGGGAGCATCCGCAATTGCTCGCGAGGGGCCGCTGGACAGAGGTCAAAACACCCGTCGGATCACTTCCAGCGTTGCTGCCGCCGGCGCTTCCGGATGGGTTTGCCCCGGCTATGGGGCCTGTGCCGAGCGTCGGGGAGCACAATGCTGCGATCTTGAGAGAGCTGGAGGTGCCAGCATGACCGATACGCGCAAGCTCATTGCTGAGGCTAGGTCGTTTCTATTTGTCCCAGGAGACAGGCAGGAGTGGTTTCAAAAGGCGTTGTCTACGCTATCCGACATTGTGATCGTCGACCTCGAGGATGCGGTTGCCGAGGCGAGCAAGGGGGCAGCGCGCCTCGCCTTGAAGTCCCATGAATGGGGGAAAGAGAAGGCCCGCGTGCTGGTGCGGGTGAACGCATCCGATACCCCATGGTTCAAGGATGATCTCGACGCGTGCAGGGCGGCGGGTGTCCAAGGAATAATGCTTTCAAAGACCCAGGAAGTCGCGGATGTCGCCCGAGCAGTTGCAATTGCGGACGGGCTGATCGTCGTTGGACTGATCGAAACGGCAGCCGGAATAGCCAATGTTGCGTCAATCGCGCAGCATGAATCGGTCGCGCGGCTGGCATTCGGTTCTATCGACTACTGCCTAGATTTGTGTATAGCAGGCGACGGTATCGGGCTGGCAAGCGCCCGTTCTGAATTGGTGCTCCGGTCAAGACTGGCAAATCGGCCTGCACCGATCGAAGGTGTCACAGCAGATTTTCGCGACGATCAGGCGCTGGTTGCAAGCATAGGCGTGGCGAAAAGCTTCGGATTTGGTGCAAAGCTGGCGATACACCCGGGCCAGATCGAGCTCATCAACAATGGTTTTATGCCTGCCGATAGCGAGGTCAACTGGGCTCGCGAGGTCATGGATGCTTATGAAAGAAGCGATCAAACCTCCGGATCCTTTTCGTTTCGCGGTGGAATGATCGATAAGCCGATTCTCGCCAGGGCAAAGCGGATACTTGGCGCTTCACCGTCATCGAACGCGAACCGGACCCGCTCCCAGTCCCCTAATCAATCTTGAAGACTGCGCGAGGTGTCGATGCACATGAGTAAAACGGCAGATGTTCTCGATGCAACATTGAAATCGGAGATCCCGCAGTTCATAGTCGGATATGGCGCTGTGCATCTTTACGCGGAAGGCGTTTCTCCTTCATGCGTCGTCCAACGAGTGGGCGCCGTCATACACCGAGGGCAAAGCGACAAAGAGAAATGCTTGGAATCCATCCGCGCGGCTATTTTGGCATGCGGATTAAAGGATGGCGCTACGATCTCGTTTCATCACCATCTCAGAAACGGAGACGATGTTCTTCGCGCCGTGATGGAGGAGGTCGCAGGGCTCGGACTTAGAAACCTCCGTGTTGCCGCCACCTCGATTTTTCCGGCGCATGCGGTACTTGTCGATCACATCAGAAGCGGCGTCGTCGACCGGATCATTTCCAGCTACATTGTCGGCCCCGTCGCAACGTCGATATCACGCGGCGAATTGGCTAAGCCGGCGGTCCTTCAGAGTCACGGAGGGCGCGCACGGGCGATCGAGACCGGCGACCTCCACATCGACGTCGCGTTCATTGCAGCGCCGGCCGCGGATATTTCCGGCAATTTGAGCGGCTCGCTCGGCAGGGCGGCATGTGGACCGCTGGGTTACCCAATGGTGGATGCCAGGTACGCCGATCGGGTCGTCGCGATCACAGACACGTTGAGCCAGAGGGTCCTGCCGGCAATCGACATATCGCAGGACCTGGTCGACTTCGTTGTCGAGGTCGATTCGATTGGGGACCCTGCAAGAATCGTTTCAGGAACAACACGCGTGGCTTCTGACCCTCTTGCCGAGGCAATTGCGGAGACAACCGTTCGGATCATCGAGACCTCCGGCTTGCTCAAAGACGGCTTTTCTTTTCAGGCGGGCGCCGGCGGGATCTCGCTGGCGGTTGCAGAGAAACTTGCCGCCAGCATGCGCCGACGATCCATTGTTGGTGGGTTTGCGCTGGGTGGCGTAACGTCCGCGATCGTCGAGATGTTCAGGGGAGGGCTTTTCCGGACATTGTTCGATGTGCAGTGCTTTGACCTTGAGGCCGTCGAATCCTATCGGCAGGACCGAGGACACATCGCGATTTCGGCATCGTTGTACGCGAGTCCCGCCTCGAAAGGGGCCATGGTCGACAGTCTGGATGTGGTCGTCCTCGGGGCCGCCGAGGTGGATCTGAACTTTGACGTCAATGTCACGGCGGTGAACGGCGGCCAGATCATTGGCGGTTCCGGAGGGCATGCGGACACAGCTTCGGGCGCGAAACTGACAATCGTCACGACCCGACTGACCTCAGGCACGAATGCAAAGGTCGTGGATCTGGTCGAATGCCGAACAACACCCGGGGCAACCATCGATGTCGTGGTCACGGAGGTGGGAGTAGCTGTCAATCCGAGACGAGAGGAAATCAGGCGCCTGCTGGTGGCCGAGGGGATAACGGTTCTGGATATAGGGGAGTTACGAAGGCTCGCAGCTGCCAAAACAGGTTCGTCGGCCCGGCACAGGCCGAACAGGCAAGAAGCGCCGATCGTCGCCGTCGTGGAATATCGGGACGGGAGCGTGATGGATGTCATCAGGCAAGTCGAGGCGCCTTAACGGGGTTTTTCTACCCACATGGCCTGCGGATTTTCGGCCAGGGCCTCTCGCTTCGCATCTTCCAGACAACGGATAAAATTACGTACTGCCGCCGTCATGAGCAGATCAGGACCATGGACCAGTTGCATCGAAGCGAGAGGAACCGGCTCAGTTATCCGACGGTAGGAAACCCCCGGAGCATTCACGTGGCGCATGGAGGCCGGCACCAGTGCTACACCGACGCCTGCGGCGACCAGATTGATGGTCGAGGCCAGTTGAGGGGCTTCCTGTACTATCCTTGGACTGAAACCTGCTTGCCCACACGCTGCGATCATCGCATCGTAAAGCTGTCTGCCATTGGTCCTTGGGTATACGATGAAACGTTCGCCTGAAAGCATGCTCAGAGGGAATTCATCCGCTTCGGCGAACCTGTGGCTCACCGGTAAGGCCGCCCACATCGCTTCGTCAGGAAGAGGAGTGTGGCGGAAGCCCTCGACTTCGTCATCTGCGGGCCGCGCGAAGGCAAGCTGAATGCGTCCATCGCGAAGCGACTGCATCAAGATCGTCGTTGCGTATTCCTGCAACTCCAGTTCCAATTCCGGGTATGCTTGCCGGAACCGGCCTATCGCGCTTGTGACGATGGGATTGAAGGATGCCGAACTCGTGAATCCGATGCGAAGCTTGCCAAGTTCCCCCTTGGCTGCACGCTGAGCGGCCAAGGCGCCCTGCTCGCTGGCGAGCAGGACGGCGCGGGCGAATGGCAGCAGAGCTTCGCCCGCCTCGGTAAGCTCGACACCACGGGTCAGGCGATGGAAAAGCTGGCTACCCAACTCGTCCTCAAACTGCCTTATCTGCTGGCTGAGGGCCGGTTGAGCCACGTTGAGACGCTGTGCGGCTCTCGTGAAATGCAGCTCCTCTGCCGCGGCTAGAAAATAGCGGTAATGCCGGAATTCCATAACTGTCACCTATCGGGAAGCTCGGCTGGCATTATTAGACGATATGGATCGGCAAGGCTATCTTGAGTTTCGCCACGGCGCCAGGTTTCGCAGGATATGATTTTTGGAGGAAGGTATGCCTACTATAAGTCCCGAGGACATCGTTGAAAGTGTCGCCGATGCTCTTCAATATGTCAGCTTTTATCATCCCTCCGATTATCTCGATGCCTTGGCAGAGGCCTATGAACTAGAAGAGTCGCCAGCAGCGCGTGATGCAATTGCGCAAATCTTGATGAACAGCCGCATGTCGGCTGAAGGGCATCGCCCGATCTGTCAGGACACCGGAATTGTCACGACCTTCATAAAATGGGGGCAGGACTGTCTCCTTGCATCTGACCGAAGCCTGCAGGCGATCGTGGATGAGGGGGTGCGGCGGGCTTATCTCAACAAGGACAACCCGCTACGGGCTTCGATCGTGTCCGATCCGGCGTTCCGGCGCCTCAATACGCGGGATAACACGCCAAGTGTCCTTCATCTCGAATTGGTGCCTGGCGATCGGGTCGAAGTGACCATCGCCGCAAAGGGTGGAGGATCGGAGAACAAAGCAAAGTTCAAGATGCTCAATCCATCGGATTCGCTGGTGGACTGGGTGCTGGAAACCGTCCCGACCATGGGAGCGGGATGGTGTCCTCCCGGAATGCTGGGAATCGGGGTAGGGGGAACCGCCGAAAAAGCGATGATCATGGCAAAGGAGTCCCTGATGGCTCCGATCGACATGTCAGCACTTAAAGCGCGCGGCCCGAGCAATGATATCGAGGCGCTTCGGATTGAACTCCATGACAAGGTCAACGCGCTTGGCATTGGAGCGCAAGGCCTAGGCGGACTGACGACTGTTCTGGACGTGAAAATTATCGATTGGCCAACGCATGCCGCATCGAAACCGGTTGCGCTCATCCCAAACTGTGCAGCCACCCGACATGCCCACTTCGTCCTTGATGGATCTGGGCCGACTTTTCTGCCGGAGCCGGATCTGTCGACGTGGCCTGATATTCCCTGGAAGCCGGATGCGGCGGCTCTGCATGTCGATCTCGATACGCTGGAGCCGGATCAAGTTGCGCAATGGAAAGCAGGCGACCGCCTCCTGGTATCGGGCAAGCTACTCACTGGTCGAGATGCCGCGCATAAACGCATTCAGGATATTCTCGCGCGGGGTGAAGATCTCCCGGTCCAGTTCAAGGGCCGGGTTATCTACTACGTCGGTCCGGTCGATCCGGTTGGGGAAGAAGTCGTTGGCCCGGCTGGTCCGACGACCTCCACCCGCATGGACAAGTTTACCGATACGATGCTGAATCTCGGGCTTTTGGCCATGATCGGAAAAGCTGAGCGGGGGCCGCAGGCAATTGCTTCGATCAAATCACATCGCCGCGCCTACATGACTGCAGTGGGCGGCGCCGCATATCTCGTGGCACGTGCGATACGCAAAAGCAGGGTCGTTGCCTTTGCCGATCTTGGCATGGAGGCGATCTACGAATTCGAGGTCAGGGATATGCCCGTGACGGTCGCTGTCACCGCCGACGGCGACAGCATACATACGTCAGGTCCGCGTCGATGGCAGCGGCCGATCATTAGTGCGTCAGGGATTCCCTTGCAGCCGTAACACCGATCGATGGCCTCTCCTATAATAAAGCTGCTGCCCCGCTTCGAGACGATGCCGGGGGGAGATCCATATCCACGGGTAGTCGACCACGCTATATCCATAAGCAATGCCTATCGGTTTCGATGCTCCGGGTTATTCGACTTGCATTCGGGGTTGCGCTTAAATTTCTCAAAAGCTGAGTGAAGCGGCAGCGGTGTTCAGGAGCATGCCGGCGGTCAAATCGAAAAGCGAATTCGGGTGCGGCCGTTCTGTACCTTGAGGAAGGCGAGAGCCGCAAACCGTTGAAGCATATGCCTTCGGGAGGAAGTCATGAGACTATTTTACAGTACGACATCGCCATTCGCGCGCCTGGTTCGGATTGCGCTCGCCGAAAAAGGCGTGGCTTACGATGGCTACCTGACAGATCCCTGGAAAGACGACCCGGCCCTCAAGCGCGCCAATGCGAGCGTTCGCGTACCGACGCTCGTTCTCGAAAACGGTATCGAGTTGACAGAAAGTCTTTTGATCGTTTTCTGGCTCGAAGCGGCATACGCTGGCCAGTCGGCTTCACTCTTCGGGGCGGATCCCGCAGGACATCTGGCTAGGGCAGGTGTGGCGGTCGGCGGAATAGAAGCCGCCGCGGCCATTATTATCGGGCGCAAGATGACAGACGCCGGCTTCGACGAAACTGCGGTTGGACTGCGCAGGAGACGTACCATCATCGATGTGCTGAAACGCCTTGAGGAGGCTTCCTCCACAATCGCCGGCAGGACACCGACGATCGACGCTATCGCAGCTGTCGTCCTGCTCGATTATGTCCGCTTCCGGTTCCCAACAGCTGAATGGGTGCCCGATGTTCCAGCCTTGGATGCATTTGCCCGCTCGCTCAGCCACCGACCGTCATTCCTCGACACACAGCCACGGGAGATGCCGGTTCCAGCCTGAAAGCGGTTCCGGTTCCAATACGAGCCGTGCCTAAACTTTTCAGAGACTTACACACTTTGGTCGATAGCATGAGGAGAGATTGATGACGATGATCGAGGTTCTGTCACCCTATGACCGGCGCCAGGTCGGCCATGTCAAGGCGGCGACACCGGATGATATCGAGAACGCACTCGCGACCGCCTTCGGGCTGTTTCGCGATCGTCGCCAATGGATTTCGAAGCAGAAGCGCATCGCGATCCTTCACAAGGCGGCAGAGATCATCACAGAGCGTCGCGAAGTTCTTGCTCGCCAGGCGGCCAGTGAAGGTGGGAAGCCTCTCAGGGATTCCCTGATCGAAGTCGATCGTGGCGTCGACGGCATCAGAACATGCATTGAGGAGCTTCGCACTAACGCGGGAAGCGTCATACCCATGGGCCTCAATGCGACATCCGCCGATCGCATCGCGTTCACGCAATACGAGCCGATCGGGGTCGTCGTGGGTGTCAGTGCATTCAATCACCCCTTTAATCTGGTCGTTCACCAGATTGCGCCGGCCGTTGCCGTGGGTGCGCCTGTCATCCTTAAGCCGGCGACGACAACCCCACTCTCCTGCAAGGCTCTGGTTGACATATTTGAGGAAGCAGGTTTGCCCAGCGGCTGGGCGCAGATGGTCGTTCCAGAGCCAGAACTAGCAACGAAACTAGTCAGCGATGCGCGCGTGGGCTTCCTGAGCTTCATCGGTTCGGCCGCCGTCGGGTGGATGTTGCGGTCGAAATTGGCTCCCGGCGCACGATGTGCGCTCGAACATGGAGGTGTCGCGCCCATCATCGTCTCGCATGATGCGGACCTTGAGATGGCCCTGCCGAGGATTGGCAAAGGGGCATTCTGGCATGCCGGCCAGGCGTGTGTCGGCGTGCAGCGCGTGTTTTGTGATCGGCGGGTGGTGAACGACGTCGCACAGGGTCTGGCAGTCATCGCTGACAGAATGATTGTCGGCGATCCCCTCAATCTGGAAACGGAGGTTGGTCCTCTTATCACTCATCGCGAAGTGGAGCGCGTCGGTCGATGGATTGACCAAGCCGTTTCCGATGGAGCGAGCCTTGTCACAGGTGGCCGGAAAATATCCGATAGCTGCTATCCAAATACCGTGCTCATGGAGCCACCAACTGACGCCGATGTGACGCGCAAGGAAATCTTTGGCCCGGTCGTATGCGTCTACGGTTATGACGATATCGACAGCGCCATCGCGTTATCGAACGACCTGCCTTTTTCCTTTCAGGCTGCTGTCTTCACGCAGAATATAGATACGGCGATGCACTGCTATCGCCACCTTGACGGGACCGGCATCATGGTCAACGAAAATACGCTCTTCCGGGTCGACTGGATGCCATTTGCCGGGGCAAGGCAATCGGGACTTGGTGTTGGGGGCATGCACCACACGATGCACGACATGCAAACCGAAAAGATGATGGTCTGGCGCTCGGATGCGCTCAGCGGGATCTGATTGATTGGGAGGAAAGGTCGGGATCGACCTTCCTCGACTATATCTGCAAGCCACGAATGTTATGGAGGAGAATGACATGAACGCAATGGCTCAAGTAAGCTCGAACCCTATGGCCAGTTCCACAAACAAGATGAAGCTGGGGGTTTTTGCCATCAATGCGCATGGGGGATGCGCGATCACAACCGCACCCGAGGTGCACCGTGCCGAGGACTGGAAAACCAATATTGAGACGGTGAAGTTGGCCGACGAAGCCGGGTTCGAGGCGGCGATCCCTATTGGGCGCTGGCGCGGATTTGGCGGCGATAGCAATTTCGGAGGTACGAGCCTCGAAACCTATACTTGGGCGGCGGCAGTCGCTGCGTCCACCAAGCAGATTGCGACAGTTACGACATCGCATGTGCCGACCGTGCATCCGCTTTTTGCAGCAAAGCAGGCTGCAACGATCGATCATGTCAGCGGCGGTCGCTTCGGTCTCAACATCATTTGTGGTTGGTTCGGTCCGGAAATGAGGATGTTCGGCGGCTCGATGATGGAGCACGACGAACGCTACGACTTTGCTGACCAGTGGCTGGAGATCGCACAGAAGGCTTGGACGACCGAAGGGTACTTCGACTACAAGAGCAAATACTTCAATATCGAGCAGGCTTTTTCGGAGCCGAAGCCCCTTAGCCGGCCATTTCTGATCAATGCCGGTGGTTCGGCACGGGGTAAGCGCTATTGCGCCCAGCACTGTGACGCGGCCTTTATCATTTTGGGCGCCCATGACCTCGAAGGTGTGGCCAAACAGGTTCGGTCCTATAAGGACCTTGCCAAGAATGAATTTGGCCGTGACCTCAAAGTCTGGTGCTACTCCTATGTCTCGGTGGCAGAGACCTTGGAAAAGGCAAAAAGCTACGTCGACCGTTACGTGCTTGACTATGGCGACGATCAGGCTTGCGACAATATCGTCAAGGAGCTCGGGATCCAGACAGGCATCTTCACGCCCGACCAGGCAGAGCAGTTCCGATACCATTTCAAGGCAGGCTGGGCGGGTTTCCCTCTGGTTGGCACGCCAGAAATGATGGTGGATCATCTCGGTCTCCTTTCGGATGCCGGCATGGATGGCGTTTGCCTGAGCTGGCTCGACTACAATAACGGGATCAAGCAGTGGAATGCCGAAGTCATGCCCTTGCTGGAAAAGTCAGGCCTGCGCGAACGCAATGATGCGCAGCCGATGCGCGTTGCCGGCTGATTGAGATTGCGACCCGGTGGCAAGCCAACGGGTTGCTTCCTTCTGATGCACCCAGGAACAGGAGATCATTCCATGTCGAGCGACAATACGAGCCCATGCGACCAGGTCACACTGGATTTCAAGAAAGCGATGCGTCGCCTTGCCGCGACGGTGACAATCATCAGCACCGACGATTTCGACGGCATACGCCATGGGATGACCGCTACCGCCGTCAGTTCACTTTCCATGGACCCGCCCTCGCTGCTCGTCTGCGTGAACCACGACGCCAGCATCTATGCGCCGCTGATCAATCGAGGTCGGTTTTGCGTCAATGTCCTGACCACCGACCACGAAGATCTCGTGGCCGCCTTCAGTGGAAAGCTTAAAGGCGATGCCCGTTTCGAAATGGGTGACTGGTTCCGCGAGAGCCTAGGGACGCCGTACTTGAATGGCGCCCAATGCAACCTGTTTTGCGATGTCGACAGTGAAATCCCCTTTGGCTCGCATTCGATCGTTATTGGCAGAGTAACCGCGGTACGGGTTGAAGAAGATATCCGTCCGCTGATTTTCTCCGATGGTAGATTGGGGGCAACCCAGTCGCTGGCAGCGGCACTGCAGAGCCGGTCTTGCGGTCTTGGGATGTGACTCTTATCGTCGGGTGACTGTCTATAGGGCTTCCTACACTGGTCTACTCGAGCTTATCGACAGGGAAGTATTGAGGCGTCCTTTGTAGCAGTGCGCAAGGCACCCGAACATTATGATTGACACCTGTTCGAATCGCTCTTCGGCATTTTTTAATGCCAGGATTGTGTGTCGTACGCTCTATGCGACCGAAGCGGGTCCTGTAGACGGACAGGCTCGGACCGCCGTAACTCAGGAGAAAACCGCGTTCATAGGAGATCAACTTTTGGCGGTCGTTCACGACTTCGAGGCTCGAAGGGAAAGGAATGTACTATGACAATTTCGCGTGTAGCCGATGCTATCGCCGCCATGAGAGGCGGGAAGATGGTCATCGTTGTCGATGACCATGATCGGGAGAATGAAGGCGACCTCATCATCGCCTCGGAAGTCGTCACTGATGAAGCGATCGCCTTTATGATGAACCGCGCCCGCGGCCTCGTGTGTATTGCGATGGAGGGAGAGCGTCTGGACGAGCTAGGCCTCCCGTTGATGGTGGCTCGAAACAGCGATAGCTTTCAGACCGCATTCACTGTTTCGGTAGATTTTATTCCAGGAACAACAACGGGCATTAGCGCGAGCGACAGAGCGACAACTGTGCGGGCTCTCGTGAACCCGAAGGCTCGACCAGAGGAGTTTGCCCGTCCTGGCCATATGTTTCCGCTGCGCGCGCATCCACTTGGTGTCTTCGGCCGGCAGGGGCATACAGAAGCGGCGGTTGACCTTGCACGTCTGGCCGGGTTTGTGCCTTCCGCAGTGATCTGCGAGATTTCCAACAACGACGGATCGATGGCACGCCTGCCCGAGCTGGAACGCTTCGCCGAACGTCATGACATACACCTTATAACGATCGAAGACCTAGCGGCGCATCGCATGTCAATAGAGGATTTCTCTAAGATCCGTTCTCAGGAAGTTGCTTGACGAAAGCTTCCGGATGTCAGGGCCGCAGGCATGTATCTGTTTCGGCTATAATAATATATAAAAAAAAGATCATGGAGGGCACCATTCTTTGAGACAACGGACCAACCGTCCTTCATCGGATTTGTGTGATGACGATCAGCCGATCGGTCGCTACAACATCCGGTGAGAGAATGGGATTCACTTCCGTCAGCGGCTCTATGCATTTACGCAGCACAAATGGTGCGATCGAGCTAGGAACAATGATACAAACAGCCCCCTGATGGTGTTTCTCGGAAAGCGTTGATGCCATCTCTGGCAGCGTCATGGGATTGACACAGGTATGTTTGGTCTTTTTACGCTTTTACATTCTCTGGCTGGGATCGTAGAGGCGGCTATCGGCGCAGTCGCGGTGCAGATGCTCGGTTGGCAGGGGCTTTTACCTAGCAAGCACCGTTCTTTTCGGGATCGGGATACCCTTACCAAGGGCCAACTTTGAGAAAACGAAAGTGGTATAGTTGGCCGTACTGCGGAGGGGGGGGTGAAACCCTCAGCCTATAAGGGTGAGGAGTCACTCAGTTAGAGCCATCGGGTGAGTGTGGAGAGAACAAGACCAGCATGAGTCCGACAACTGCCAGCCCGCTCGTCAACATGACGACCGACATCCAGCCGCCGTGCTGCCAAGACCATCCCGCGATGGACCCGATGGCGCTCGAGCCGAGATAGTAGAATAAGAGATAGAGCGATGATGCGTGGCCCTTATGGGGACCGGCGAGGCGGCCAACAGAGCCACTCGCAACTGAGTGACCGATGAAAAATCCAGCGGTGACAAGAGCTATGCCGAGAATAATGACTGGAAGCGAGGTTGAGAGCGTTACCAGGACGCCGGCCAGCATCATGCTCAATCCGAACGCCATCAATCGACGGCGACCAAACTGATCTGCCAGATATCCCGAGATGGACGACGATACGATGCCAAGGCTATAAACCAGGAAGATAAGGCTTATTGTTGAATGGCTTAGGCTGAATGGCGCGATGGCAAGGCGGAATGATGCGTAGTTGAAGAGCGCGATGAAGATACTCATCAAGACGAACCCGATGAGATAGAGCCGCAGCAAGGCGAGACTGCAAAGGCTGGTGGCCCATGCTCTCAAGTGATAGCGCAGGTTCAGGCCAGGGCGTCGAACAAAATTTCTGGATGTAGGTAGCAGCAGTAGAAAGCCTAGACAAGCGACCAAGCCGAGCGTTCCTAGCCCAACCATGGCAGCACGCCACGAGGTGTATTCCATCACCAGACCTATGCCTACCCGTCCAGCCATGCCGCCAAATGCAGTTCCGGCGACGTATAGGCCCATAGCTCTTCCCAGGTGGCGAGGATCGATTTCCTCAGCGAGCCAAGCCATGGCCACGGCTGGCACGCCGCCAAGCACGAGGCCTTCAATGGCGCGCGCAGTCAATATAGTTGCCCAATTTGGGGCGAGGCCTACCGCGATGTTACATACGGCAGCTAGGGCCATTGAGGCGAACATCACGCCACGCCGCCCGAGAGCTTGAGAAAATGCTCCGGCCAGTACAACTGCAATCGCGAGGAGTCCCGTCGTGAGCGACAGCGCCAAGGAACTTTCAGCAGGGCTACGATCAAAAGCTTCCGAAAATACAGGCAACAGCGGCTGAACGCAGTATATAAGGGAAAAGGTCGCGAACCCCACGAGGAAAAGAGATAGGCCCGCCCGCTGATAATCTTGTGATCCCGGCATAATCCAATGCGTATCGCTCCCATCGCTGCATGCAACGCGACGATCATCATGAGGGGAATGCGGCGACGCATCTTGCACGGTGGTGGCCGAACGATTTTGGAGCATTGTGTGACCTTTCGCGAGATCACTATATCCATGACGCAACCATCTATCCAATATATCATATGTACAGACTCTATATACAAGGTGTATCACATGGAATTACGACATATTCGTTATTTCCTCGCCATTGCTGAGGAAAGGAATTTCACTCGTGCTGCCGACCGCTTAGGTCTGGCCCAACCTCCACTAAGTATGCAGATCAAAGATCTGGAGAGGGAAATAGGAGTACAGTTGTTTCACCGCTCCTCTCAGGGCGCGACGCTGACCGAGGCAGGGATTGCATTCAAAAACTCGATCGCCTCAATCCCTGCTCAGATCGCGGTCTCGGCTCACGCCGCAAGACGCGCGGCAAAAGGTGAGATCGGACATCTTCGTCTCGGTTTCACGGGCTCAGCTGCATTGAACCCAATTGTGGCTTCAATTATCCGCGCTTTCCATCGGAGATTTCCCGATGCGGAGGTAAGCCTTGAGGAAACCAATTCAGTTGCGCTCGCTGCGCATCTTGCCGAAGACCGGCTGGATACAGCTCTCTTGCGCCCGTCGACCTGCGACCGCGATGATCTTGTGACGCTTCCCCTGTTGCACGAGGATTTGGTCGTCGCTATTGCATCAGGCCATGCGGGCGGATCGAAAACGATTGATCTAAGGGATCTACGATCGTCACCACTTATCCTGACACCGCGTATGGTGGGAACAAGCCTCCACGACGCGGCACTTGAAACATGTCGTATTGCAGGCGTAGACCCGATCATGGGGCCAACCGCTCCACAGATCGGATCACTCCTGTCACTCGTTTCCGCGGAGTTGGGCTATTCTTTGGTCCCTGCATCCCTTCGCCAGCTTCCCATTGCCGGGGTCGTGTTTCGCGAACTCACTCATACCTCTATAAGAGTGGGTCTCGCTGTCGCGCATCGGAAAGACACGCCATCGCAGATCGCTCTGAACTTCGTAAAAGTTGCCAATGAGGTCGCTCAAGAAGGAGCAGATGGCTGAAAGGTTAGTTTTCAAGGGTTGTGCGACGCGCGCGTCGCAGCAATCGCGAGCGATCCGCGTTAGGATGCATCGCGGAAAACGATACCCAGCGGTTTGCGATTGCTAAGCACAGCCTAGATGTCGTCAGCCGTTCTGAGGTCTTTGATATGCTGGCACGGCGTAAAAAAGTCTACTGCGTTGAAACTGGGACCTCCGAATGTAAATTTAAGGACAGTACTATCCTCGGCCGTACAGGTTTGAACTTATACCCAAGGTGGCAAAAATCATCGCCGCACGCGGCAAGGCAAGCATCTCTCCGATCGTCCTCCGTCCTTGAGGCGATGTTCCCGATCAGGTTAGACCGCACTAAGTCCGGTGAGGAGCTTCGAAGGGGTAGTGACGCGGTGAGCTCATCAACAACGTCGCCGTCTTCGAGTCGGGCTCCCACAGCGGCAGGATACCTATTCTCCATCTGCGGATCGGTGCGAATGGCCATACAGGCCTCCTGCGTTCCGACACCGAGCAAGGGAATACGTAGCGCGTACCTAGATATGCAGCAGATTCAGAAGTTCGCGGCGTGCGGATGCCGATCCGGCCAGCATATGTGCAACTCATCGATCACGACCACACCGGTGTTGATTGCCCGCAGGGCAGTCAGAGCCATCTATTCCAGATCGTGGGTGCGGAAACCTTCGCTCGCCCGCAGTCAAGGCGCCGTTTGCATCGTCGCTTGGTTTGGGGCAATCGCTGTTGTCTGCATCAGAATTCCTCCCAGGTATCCATGGCAACTGCGGTTGCCCCCTCGCCGCCGAAGGCGCCGGCGAGTTTGCGGCCGAGTGCGCGGGCAGGGGAAGGAGCCGACTTGCTGTCGGCGACGACCGTGCGCGGCAGGGATGCCGATCCGTCGAGCCTAAAGCGTGTGATCAGTCGAGCAAGGTTCGCGGCCTCGTCGGCCAACCGGTTGGTCGCAGCCGTCGATTCCTCCACCATAGCGGCGTTCTGCTGCGTCGTCTGGTCCATCTGGTTGACGGCGGTCGAGACCTCGGAAAGCCCCGTCGCCTGCTCCTTCGCTGCAGTGGCGATCGAATGCACGTGCTCATTGATCTTGACCACATGGCCCTGTATCAGCGACAGCGCCTCTCCGGTTGCTGTCACCAGCTTGACGCCGGAGTTCACTTCTTCGCCCGAACGCGAGATCAGGGCTTTGATGTCCTTGGCCGCACCGGCCGAGCGCTGGGCCAGTTCCCGTACTTCCTGGGCGACGACGGCAAAGCCCTTGCCGGCGTCACCGGCGCGTGCAGCCTCGACGCCCGCATTGAGCGCCAGGAGGTTCGTCTGAAAGGCGATCTCGTCGATGACGTTGATGATCTGACCAATCTCGCCGGAAGCCTGCTCAATCTTGCCCATCGCCGAGATGGCATCCTTAACGACCGTGCTCGACTGCTCGGTGCTGCGACGCGCCTCGTCAACCATGTGGCTGGCTTCCGTCGCCCGCTCGGTCGAACTCCGCACGGCGGCGGTGATTTCTTCCAAGGCCGAGGAGGTTTCCTCGAGCGAGGCGGCCTGCTGCTCTGTGCGCTTGGAGAGATCTCCTGAGGCCATCCGCATTTCGCCGGCGCCGCCATTGATCGTGTCGATGGCCGAGCGTACCTCACCAAGAACGGAGCGCAGGTTCGCCAGCGTTTGGTTGACGTTCTGTTGCAGATCGCCGAAGGCGCCCTGGAACTCGCCGCGCATGGTTTCCGTCAGATTGCCTTCCGCCAATGCGGAGATAACCCGGCGGGTCTCGGCCACACCGCGATCGACCGAAGTCACCAGTTCGTTCACCTGGGCGGCGAACCGGTTGAGGTCGGCGTTGTCGTAGTCCTTGTTGATGCGCTTCGTGAAGTCGCCGGCCACCGCTGCGTTGACGACCTCGCCGATGCTCGATTGCAAGTCGGCGCTCTTCGCCTGAAGCGCCGCCTCCTGCGCGTTCATCTCGCGCACCTTGATACCGTTCTGCTTGAACACCTCGACGGCGCGGGCCATCTCGCCGATTTCGTTGCGACGATCGGTAAACGGAACATCCGTGTCCAGATCACCACCAGCCAGAACGCTCATACCGCGCGTCAGCCTGCCGATCGGCCGCGCTATCGATCGTGCGCCGAACACGGCGGAACCGATCAGCAGCAGCATCATGGCGAATGCCATGCCGATGTTAACGATGCGCGTAAACGCCTGCACCCCTTGGCTCTCATTGACGGCCTCAGTCGCAAGGTTCTTCGCGACCGAAACGCCTTCGTCCAGCGTCTTCGTCATCGCTTCCGCAGTTGCAAGCAGGGATGAGCGAAGTTCCTCCTCCTTGCTATCGATCTCCTTGGTTGATGCGACGCCGTTCGATCTGGCTTGGACCACCTTCGCCAAATCGCCGGCCATACCTGAATAGGTCTCGGCGAGATTCTTGATCGTCTGAACGCGATCCCTGTTGGCCGGGGTCCACATCTGCGCCTTTGCTTCGTCCAGATATTTCTGCACGGAGTGATAGCGCTCCTGCACGCTGGTAATGGCTTTGTTCGCATCATCGGCTTTGCGGGCCAGACGGAGATCGCGTACGCCGATCTGCATGCCGCGCACGGAAGCCTTTGCATCGACAAGATTACGGGAAATAGTCATTTGAGTGAATGCGCGTGAGGTCGCCTCATTGGCGTCTTGGGCGAGAATCCAGCCAACCAACGTAGTTAGTACCATAAGAAGGAAGCCTGCCCCGGACATGAGCGCGAGCTTGGTACTGATGCGTGAGAAAATGTTTGTAGCCATTAATTGAAGTTCCTGCGTAGCCGAAAGAGGAAAGCGCCATGCTTCCAGTCGAGCTTTGAGCGAAATGCCGCTCGAATCATTCGAGCGGCGACGGGTGGCGTGCTCAGTAGGCTGACCTTTTATCCCTGCGCGTCTGCCTCCCGTGAGCACTTGGCTGGCTACCGTTAGACAATTGTGAAGGTTAACAACGGCTAACCTTTGTCCCCTGAGATACCTAAAGACGCAAAATGTGGACAATGTTTCTGAAAATCGGACATCTATCGATTTGATTAGCCTCTTACCGCTCGCCTTTGTGTTTCCGATGGTTTCCCCTTCCCCGATGATCGGAGGAGGAAGACGACCAACGTGGAGAAGCTCAATCACGGATTCCGGTTTCGGAGGATCGAGAATATCCTCACGCGCGGTGCGAAGGCGGACAGCACGCAGATAAGCCGAAGGTGTCGTTTCCCTGAAACTGCGGAAACCGGTTTCGAGCGCGCTGGTAGAAACACTGACGGCTTCCCCCACCATCTATACGGGACGATGTTGACGTGTATGAAGTCGATAGCGTCACGAACATGCCAGAGCGCGAGCGGCGTCAAACGGACCAAAAAGCTGCCCAAATTGCTGCTTATAATAATTGGGGAGATCGAACGCGAACAGCAACCGATAGAGGATTCTGTGCCAAACTTTGCAGTTGGGGTGGAAGCGGCCAACCGGAAAGTTTTACTGACGTGTTGCAATCGCCGTTGCGACCCCGCTCATACAAACCGCGCCGCCGCGGTTCATCAACTTCACCGCGCGCGGAGAGTTCAGCGCGTGCCGAGCCCGCGCACCGGCCAGCGCGAAGGGGTATTGCGCAATCAACAAGATTACTCCGGTGACAGCGGTAAGCAGCAAGGTGTCCGCCATGCCCACCGTCGAAACATCGATCACTGTAGGGAAAATGGACACATAAAATAGAACGGACTTTGGATTACCCAGCCTAATGAGAATGCCGGACATGAACGCATTCCAGTCGCTTTCCTGGGTAGTAGGGATTAGGCTGGCCGTGGGACGGCGCGCCAGAACTGCACGGCCAGCCAGCTTAGATAGGCGACACCGACCCACTTGATAACGATCAATAAGGTCGTGAACGTTTCGGCGATATAAGCGAGGCCCGCGAGCGCTGCTGCAAGATAGATGATGTCGCTTGCACCATGCCGGTCGTCATCCACCCGGCCAACCGATACCCTGACCGCAATGACTGTGCCACGATTGCCACGATCTGGGGACCGGGAATGATGGCGGCGTTAGCCAGCGCGCTGCAATATGCGATGAGGCCTGAGAGGTCCATGTTCCTCCGCACGTCGGACAGTGTCCGATTATGCGCTTATTATAGACGGGTACCGGCAGTGGCAAGGTATAGCGCGGCGATCAGGATGAGACGCTGGCGACAATCTGGATGAGATTCTTAGGTCGCGGTCGGGCTCAAGTTATCATGCTGATTGTCGCTGACAAGTTCTTCGTCGTTTTCTGATTGTCGCTCC